>JBBIRR010000019.1:0-72143 GCA_037441705.1 Ignavibacteriales bacterium | reverse complement strand
CTGCTGCATGCCCTATCGCTGATACTCGATGATGCGGAAGAGCCGACGTTCAAAGCGCTCAGCGGCGTCTCGTTGATCATCAACGAGGGCGAGCATGTAGGGCTTATCGGATGCAACGGCGCCGGCAAGACGACGCTGATGCGGGTGCTCACGGGCGTCATTACGCCGCAGGCGGGCGGTATTTTTGTGAACCGGAGGAAGCACATCGTGCCGCTGCTGGAGCTGGGCATCGGGTTCCATCTGGATCTGTCAGGGCGTGAGAATTGCTACCTCGCCGGCATGCTAATGGGATATTCTGAACAACAAATACGCGAACGCATCCCGGGCATTCTTGAGTTCTCCGAGTTGGGAGACTTCTTTGACGAGCCGGTCAAGGCGTATTCCTCGGGCATGTATGCACGTCTCGCGTTTGCCCTTGCAACCGACGTCCGACCCGAAGTTCTGTTGGTGGATGAAGTCTTCGGCGTTGGCGATGAGTTCTTCATGCGCAAGTGCATCGTTCGCATGCAGCGACTGATGAAGCAGGGGACGACGACCGTGTTTGTTTCCCACAATCTTGATTTCCTCGTCACGCAATGTTCGCGGCTGATCTGGCTGGACAAGGGAAGAGTCGTGATGGATGGTGTACCGCTGGACGTCGCGAACGCGTACCGCACCGCCGGAGGGCATTATGACTGATCCCATCATCATCAACGCAACAAACATCGGCAGGTACATTGATGGCCTGGGCGTGTACACCCTCAACCTGCTGCGCGAGCTTGCCCGGATGCAGACGCCTCTGCGCTTCATTATCTACGTCAACACGACGTGCAGGGAGCATTTGAAGGATATCGTCTTTCCGCCGCACTGCGAGCTGCGCTGGGTCTCGGGCATCGTCTCTCCCGATCATGCGTTTCGCGGACATTTCCTCCGGCTCCTCTACTCGAACTATCTCTCATGGAAACATAGGCGTTCGCTGGCATTTGTTGCCACTCAGCTCGAGGCGATGTTCTTCCGCTCAAACCAGATTATTACGATTCATGACGTCATTCCTCTTCTCTTCCGCAAGAGTCACAAGAAGCAGTACCTGTACTACAAGTATCTCCTTCCGTTTGTCGTCAGGCGTGCACGATCCGTCATTACGCCGTCGCATCACACGAAAGAACTCCTCATGCAGGTGTATGGCCTGAGCGACGACAAAGTTCAGGTGATTCACAACGGCGTCCGTCAGTCGCTGCACGAGGCGGTGCAGTCCAGCAGCGACGAGGTGGAACCGTTCATTCTATTTACGGGCAGGCTTGTGGGGATGAAGAATTTCGAGGGTGTGCTTCGCGCGTTCAGCCGCATCAAGGATTATGTGCCGCACAAGCTGGTCATCACGGGGCACGGGTCGCGACAGATGAAGAGAAAGCTGCAGCACCTGCGCTTGCATGACTGTCAGATTGAAGAGGGTCGGGTGGTGTACCGAGGCCATGTCCCGTCCGACGAGATGGAGCGTCTCTACCGGAAGGCGTCGCTGCTTGTCTTTCCGTCGTTCTACGAAGGGTTTGGCTTCCCGCCGTTAGAAGGAATGGCGCATCGGGTTCCGGTGGTGGTCTCGCGGGTGTCGAGCCTGCCGGAAGTGTGTGCCGATGCCGCACTGTACGTTGACCCGCACGACGTCGAAAGCATTGCCGACGGAATGTACAGGATGCTTACCGATCCGCACTTGCGTCAGCTCCTGCTGGTGAAAGGCGTTGCGCGCGTGCAGCAGTTCCGATGGGAAGAATCGGCAAAGAAACACGTGCAGGTCTTCTCTGAGGCGATGCAGATGGGGTAGGCGGCGAAGGTCTATGCGCTGTGCTTGGTACCGCTGACGATTCTCTCTAAGTGCTCCACCAGATCGTCTGCCTTGCGTGCTTCTTCCTTCGAGGCGAGCGATTTGTATTTTCGCAGCGAGTGGAGTGCGCCGGGAAGATCGTTGCTCAACGCTTGCGTGAGTCCCAGGTTGAAGTACACGCCCGCGTGTTCGGGCTCCAGTTCTGCGGCAAGCTCATAGTGGAGCCGCGCGAGGCGGAAGTTTTCTTCATCAAAGTAGAGATTCCCGAGGTTGTAATGCGATTCGAAGTGCCGCGGGTTGTGTTCGAGCGATTTGGTGAAGCAGTCGAACGCCTTGACGCGTTCCCCTTTCTTCGACATGATAATCCCGAGGTTGCAGTAGGAGTCGGCAACGTCGTCGCCTTCTTCGATCGCGCGACGGTACGCCTGCTCTGCTCGCGCATCGTCGCGTTCGTCGAGCAGCAGCGCTTCTTCGAACGGCCCCACGGTTGACGGCATGCGGAGAACGTGCCCGCCCGAACCGAACAGATTCAATTGCCCCGGACTTCCGCTGCGCGCCTTCTTGCGTTTCTTGACCTTCTCGAAGTCGAACTTCGCGGGCTTCTTCGGGACAAGCTCCAGGATCTTTCCCACCTTTGCGCTCACAAGAAATCCTTTATGACTTGCCTCGGTATCACGCGGCTTTCACTTTCTTGGCTTTCGCGTGCTTGCCGTTGACCGAAGCTTTTACTGCTGCCTTCTTCTTCTCGCCCTTTGCCTTTTCCATCGGCTTGCGCTGGGCTTTCGCCTGCTCGATGCTTTGTTTCAGGGCCGTCATGATGTCCACGATCGGCTTCTCTTCCTCCTCGACCGTCACAATCTGCTTGCCTTCGATCTTCGCTTCGATCATCTCACGCAAGGCATCGTTGTACTTGTCGGTGAGGTCGAGCTTATCCAGCGTGGTTTCCATGGACTCGACAAGGTTCTTGGCAAGCTCAAGTTGTTTCTTGTCCACGCCCTTGCTGTCGATCTGAGGAACGTCGGCGATGCTGCGGACTTCCTTCGGCGAGCGAAGCTTGTACAGGCAGATGCCGTTCTCGTGCGGCGCAATCATCACAACATCTTCGCGGTCGCGCAGTACAACTTTGCCGATGCCCATTTTGCGCGTCTCCTTCAACGTCGCGGCGAGCAGCGCGTACGCCTTCACGGCAACCGGCCCGTCCGGACCCGCATAGTACGGCGCTTCGTACAGTGTTGGGTGGACTTCGCTTGCATCGATGAAGCCTTCGATCTCAATGATCTTCGTGCTCTTGAGCTTCAGCTTGTCGAGGTCTTCCTTCTCTACGATCACGAATCGGTCAGGCTCGTACGGGTAGCCTTTCACAATCTCGTCGGAGGTAACAACCTTGTTGCATTTCTTGCATTTCTTGTCGTAACCGATTTGCCCGTGATCTTCCTTGTGGAGTTGATTGAAGCGGATCGTCTGATCCGTGTCCACAGCGTTGTAGATGCGCACGGGGATCGTGACGAGTGAGAAGCGAATGTGGCCCTTCCAGATGGCTCTCATGACGTACCTCCAGGTGATGTGAAAGAACTCGCAGCAGCTGCGACGTCCCAATGTATCAACAAATCCCAACTTAATCCAGCAGCCCAAACCACAGATCGGCACGCAACGCTGCGCAGGGCGCTCGTGCACTCCAAAAACGGTCATTCCGTGTGCCCGACGCTGAATCCCAGACCGACACTGACATGCGCCACAACGCTAAACAGTCTTGCCGTTCCGTCGGCGATGGGAACCGACGCGTAGGATGCGTGCACCATCGCCTCGCCCAGCAGATAGATTCCGCCGACGACGTACCATCGTCTGCCGACCGCGAATGCGATGTTGGGTCCGGCAATGTAGTAGCCTGAGTTCATGATGCCGCGGTTCTCCGGCAGGCGTTTGCCGCGTACAGAGATCTCCGGATGCGCGAGCACGATGCCGGCCCCAACGCCGAGCATGAAGTGCGGCATCTGCCAGCTTCGCACAATCGAGATGATGTTGTAGCCGTGCGTGATGGCAAACTCTTCAACTTCCGGTGGACGATTTTCCAGATAGAGTTTGTGATGAATTGCCATGAGCGACCACGCGGTGCTGTCCGACCAGTAACTGATCTGCCACTTCCACGTAATGGGCACCACGAGAGGCTCGGAACGAAAACGCGGAGCGAGTGAAATATCCGACGCGCCTTGCTGTTCGATTGTGAGAGAAAGCGGGAGGTTGTAAGGAAGCGTGACGGAGTAGTCGAAGGACCAGTGGTGCTGTGCTGCGGCGTAGTCACTCAGGCACAAGATCTGAATTATGGAGAGAATCTTGCGCATAATGGAGCTGTCGTTCGGAAACTTATCTCAGAATCAGAAGTGATTCCACCGGGTTCACCTCGAAGTCTTTTATGATCGGTTCATTTGAGAGAAGAACGTCGAGGACTCGGCTGGATGGGCAATTGCCGACTTGGATGAAAATGACTTTCGGAGGATGACCTCGAAGAAGGCTTCTGTACATGAAATCTGAATCTTTTGAGACAATCGTAAAGCCGTTCTCGGCAGCAAATTGCCACACCGCCTCATCATCGGCTTTCGTCAGGTTGAAATCTTTGACGTGCTTCGATTCCGGGAATCTTTCCTGCAATCTGCGAAGCAAGCGAAATGAGATGTGCTGGTCGAGCAGGAATTTCATGCCGCGGAAAGCTTCTTCTCACGGTCTGCTGCAAACGCGAGGCAAGCCAGGATGTCTTCTCGCGTAAGCTCTGGGAAATCTCTGAGTATTTCGTCCTCTGTCATGCCAGCCGCGAGATATCCAAGAACATCGGAGACCGTGATTCTCATGCCGCGAATGCACGGTTTGCCCCCGCGCTTCCCCGGTTCGATCGTTATAATCTTTGAGTAATCCATGGGTTACTCTCGTGCGTAATGGTGAATGGCTTGTTCCTTGTGTCCGTCATATGCAGAATCAAACAAAATCCACCCATTAGTGCAAATAGACTTACACCAGGTGACGGGTCGAGTCTCATTTCTTGATCTCTTACGACGAGAAAATCATCGGTCTATCGGCTTCCATCCGCCTCCATGTCTTCCCTCATCTTCACAAACACCGGCTCACGCAGCATGTTGTCCTTCGTCCATGAGGCGTACTCGACTTCACAGATGAGCCTCGGCTCGACATAGGTTGAGGTTGCATCATCGAGCGGTTTCTCTTTCACGGGCCGTTTGATTTTCTTCAGCGACTTCAGTTCGGCGAAGATGCGCTTCATCATCTTGCTGTCGAAACCTGTACCGACCTTGCCGACGTAGCGCAGTGTTCCCTGCTCTTCAACGGCAAGATGCAGCGCGCCGAATTCGGCCGCACGGTTGCCCTTGCCGGCCGTGTATCCGATAATCACACAGTCAACCATCTGCCGCGTTTTGATCTTCAGCCAATGCGCGCTGCGCTTGCCGGGTTGGTAGGGACTGTTCTTCTCTTTTGCCATGATGCCTTCGAGTCCCAATGTTCTGGCAGCTTCGAAAAGTGCACGGCCATCGTCCACGACTTCACTGAGTCGGTAGGGAGTGTTGGGTTTGAGGGCATCGGCCAGCCAGGCGCGACGGCGCACCAACGGTTCGTTCACAATCGGCCTGCCATCGAGGTAGAGACAATCGAACACGTAGCAGACAGCCGGATACTTCGCGCGCGCCCGCTCGATCGCCCCTTCGGAAGTCTGCTGCATGCGATGAATGACGTGCTTGAAGACCGGCTTGCCCTTCTCGTCAAGACAAACAATTTCTGCATCGAACAATCCTGTGCTCGCGCGGAACGCCTGCTCGGGCACCAGCAACTCGGGAAAGCGATTCGTGATATCCATCGTGTTCCGGGTACGGATGGTCATCCGACCGTCGTCCAGCGCAATCAGCGCGCGAATGCCGTCCCATTTCACCTCATACGCATAGTCGCCGGAGGCCGGGGGCTTCTCGGCGCTGGAGGCAAGCATCGGCTCGATCTCGTCTCGCAGGTAATCAATCTGAGGAATGTCGACGCGTTCCAGCAGCCATTCATTCTCTTTCGTTTTGTGGGTACGATACTCGGCGTTCAGTTCCTTGCTTTGCAAGCGAAAGTAGAAGCCGTTCTTCTTTTCTTTGGTGATGAGATACTTTCCGCGCGCATAGATCCACATCTCGCCGCCGCCGTACTCGCCTTTGGGGATGGTCCCCTCGAAGTTGAGGTACTCCAACGGATGGTCTTCGGTTGCGACGGCGAGCCGCATCACGCCCGGTCGGGGCGGCAACCCTTTCGGCACGGCCCACGATTTCAAGACGCCATCCTGTTCGAGCCGCAAGTCGTAGTGCAGCCGCGATGCGTGATGCCGATGCACGACGAACGCATTCCCCTCGCCCAGCGCGATTGCAGGAGGAGGTTCGGGGGTTTTGTCAAAGCTCCGCTTCTGCTTGTACTTCTCCAGCGTCTCGGGCGTTTTGTGCTTTGCCGATGGCGGAAGCGTCTTCTTCGTTGCCGCTGTTCTCTTCGTGTGCAGGGGCTCGGCGTAAGCGGCGATGGCTTCCCACGGGTCGCCGTTGGATTTCACTCGCTCGAGAACCGTTGAGATGTTCAGTTCGGCAATGCTCTTGATGCTTCCAAGTTCGTCCCACGACACGGGTGTTGACACAGGCGCGCCCGGCAGTCCGCGGACGCTGTAGGGCGCGACGATCGTCTGATGATTTCTGTTTCGGAAGATGTCGAGAAAGACGCGTCCCTTGCGGTACTCCTTCTTGAGGTGAAGGGTCAGCAGTTTCTCGCGTGCTGCCACAAAGGGTTTCGCCACAGCCTCCGCGGCTTCGAACGCCTCCTGAAAACTCCACTTCGGCTCGATCGGCACGAGAATGTGCACGCCCTTGCGCCCGGTTGTCTTCACGAACGGATGATAGCCGAACGATTCGATGTGTTCTTTGAATTCGAGCGCAAGCTCGGCAACCCGCGGAAACGTGAACCCGTCCGGCGGATCGAAGTCGAACACGAAGTAGTCGGGCGCGTCGTACTTCGGCGCGCGGGCGTGCATCTGGTGCAGCTCGATGCAGGCAAGGTTGGCCAACCACACGAGCGAGGCCGCTTCGGTGGCAAGGATGTAGTCCTTTTTTTCCGCGCCCTCTCCCAGCGTCACATACTCGAGCCACTGCGGCGCCCAGTCCGGGCGGTTTTTCTGAAAGAACTTCTCGCCCTCAATCCCATCCGGAAAACGAACGAGCGAGAGCGGCCGCCCTTTGATGTGCGAAAGAATCGTCGGCGCGATCGTGAGATAGTAGTGCACGAGTTCGGCCTTCACGATGTGATCGGCCGGATACAGAACTTTGTTGAGATTGGAAAGTTCGATCGTGCGTTTGCCGACCTGCGCTATTCGGGATGTACGTGCCATGCTATACGGTAGGATATTTAGGCTCAAGGTTCAAGATCGGTTCATGAAGATCGGTTGATTTTTCGTAAGGATTTCTCTACCCTGATGCGAGAGTTCTAACAATCACCAGCCAACAATGAATCTCTACGTCGGCACCAGCGGCTACAGTTACAAAGAATGGAAGGGACACTTTTATCCCGACGACCTTTCGGAGAAGGAGTTCCTGAAATTCTACGGCACGAAGCTCAACGCCGTCGAGATCAACAACACGTTCTATCGTCTTCCGAAGGAGAGTGTCGTGACCTCGTGGGCCGATCAGGTGCCGGAGACGTTTGCGTTCTCGATCAAGGGATCGCAGCGCATCACACACATCAAGCGACTGAAGGAGGTGGGTGATGAGACGGAGTATTTGATGCGCGTTGTGCGTACGCTGAAGCAGCGGCTCGGCGTCGTCTTGTTTCAACTTCCGCCCAACATGAAGAAAGATATCGAGCGCCTGCGCGGGTTCCTCAAGTTGCTTGCGGGAGATGTACGCGTGGCGATCGAATTCCGCCATCCCTCTTGGTTCGATGACGAAACGTACCATCTTCTGAACGAGAGCAACTGCTCACTCTGCGTTGCCGATTGGGACGAGAAGCTCGATGTTCCGTTCGTCAGCACCGCCGATTGGGGATACTTACGGTTGCGACGAGAAAGCTACACGCCCGCGGATTTGAAGAAGTGGATGAAGAGGGTTCAGGATCAAAAGTGGAAAACGGCGTTCATCTTCTTCAAGCATGAAGACGAGGCAACAGGCCCGAAACTGGCGATGAAGTTCAGAGATTTGTTTTCTCGTTGATCCCTTTCGTTTGCTTACCGGCATGGCACGTGAACCTTTATGGTATGTATTGAAAAGAGAGTCCATGCTGCGTACATTTGAATGACCCAATCATCGGTTCTTGAATGAACCATTGGCCTTCGCAAGGGCTGGCTCAACGGGTAAGGGAATTGCGGTTTCACCGAAACGAAAGAGAGGGGCCCCAATCATGATACAAAGATTGTACGTGCACAACTTCAGATGCCTGGAGAACTTTGATTTGAGCCTTCGGGACAGGTCCTCCGTTCTGTTGATAGGGAGGAATGGTGTAGGGAAATCCACCGTTTCATTTGCATTGGAAATACTCCAACGGATTGGGCGCGGGACAAACAGGGTAGCTCACCTTGTGCAACCGAAAGACCTTGCGCGTGGAAGGTCAGACGTTCCCCTTCGGTTTGAAATCGAAGTACTACTCGAGGGCAGAACGTTCAAGTATTGTCTTGCCTTGGAGTTGCCAGAGAGGTTCAGAGAGCTTCGGGTTGCGGAGGAGCAATTGGTCGTCAACGATCGCACGATCTTTTCAAGGCGGGAAGCTCAAGTTACCCTTTACAGAAGCGCACAAGGCCGTGAAGCGCAATTCTTGGTGGATTGGCACTTGGTAGCTCTTCCGATCATTCAGGAGTATTCTGAGACTGACCCGCTGAGGGTCTTCAAGACCTGGCTTGCGCACACCGTTATCCTCGCGCCTGTTGCACCTCTGATTACTGGAGTTTCCGAGGATGAGACACTCGAACCCAAGCGAGATGGTTCGAACCTCGCTGCGTGGTTTACGGGGTTGCTCAGCCGCTATCCTGCTGCCTACGCGCACATTGAGAGGTATCTTCGAGAGGTTATCCCGGACATTCGTGACTTTGTCAATGAGCCGATCGGAAAGGAGTCGAAAAACCTCCTGGTCCGCTTTGAGGGGAATGGCGGGGCGTTGAGCGTTAATTTCACGGATCTTTCAGACGGGGAGAAATGCTTCTACCTTAGCGCTGTCCTCTTGGCTGCCAATGAGTTTTACGGTCCTCTTTTCTGTTTCTGGGATGAACCGGACAACTATCTCTCGCTCTCGGAAGTCGGGCATCTTGTTGCGTTGTTGCGTCGTTCGTTTGTCAATGGTAGCCAGATACTGGTGGCATCTCACAATCCAGAAGTCATAAGGAAATTCTCAAATGAGAATACACTGGTTCTTGACCGCAACAGCCACGTCGAACCGACGATCATTCGTCCCTTGAGTGAGGTTGCCCCTTCTGGAGATCTAATTGATACAATCACTCGAGGAGATCTTGTGCGTTGAGTGCAAACGCCTACCGGCCACACCTGATCGTCTTGGTGGAGGACGATGCCGCTCGTCAGATTGTCAACGGGTTCATTCTTCATCCCAATCTAAACACACGTGCTATCCAGGTCATGAGGCCTCTGGGTGGATGGAGGAGAATTCTTGACACCTATCGGGAGGAGTACCTCAGCTCGATGTATATTTTCCGGAAAGAAGGGTTGCGCTCATCGTCGACTGCGACAATGATCAACATCGGCTGCAGCGAGTTACCGGAGAAGTACCTCGAGATTTGAAGGATAGAACATTCGTTCTCGGTGTGTTGTCAAACCCGGAGGACTTAAGGAGAAGCCTGAATATGAGCTTTGAAGAGATAGGGAAATCTCTTGCTCAAGACTGTTCGGACGACACGCGTGTGATTTGGGGTCATGCTCTACTCATAGACAATGAACCTGAGTTGAGGCGAATGATCGTTGCGGTGAAGCCATTTTTGTTTCCTTAGCATAACGTACCTGTTAGTCCGAAGCTGGCGATGAAGTTCCTGAACCTCGTTCACTGAACCGCTTGCTGCGCGCTTGTGGGTGTTGAGCGCGTTCCCCACCGCAAAGCGCAACCGCCCCCACGGTTGTGGCATGAATAACCCACTCTCCGGTCCGACTCCTTCGCTTATCGTCCTCGTGGCGTAATTTCGACAATCCTCAGGCCACGCCGCTTTGGCACGCCGGTTGGCTCCATTTTGAGCGTCACCAACGTCTCACATCATTCAATCCAGGAGCCGTATGTCCAGCGAGCTATTTTTTCAGGAGGCACTTTCGCATCTCGATGCGCTGCGGAATTTTGCGTTCAAATTGTGTCGCAACGAACATTACACTGACGATCTCGTCCAGGAAACCATGCTGAAAGCCTGTCGCTCGTTCCACACGTTCGAGGAGGGAACGAACTGCCGCGCATGGCTCTTTCAAATCTGCAAGAACTCCTACATCAACGACTATCGCCGCAGGCAATACGAAACTATCCCACAGGATTTCACCGAGGAGCTCGCAAGTGTTGATGGAGATCAGTCGCGCCCGGTGCGCTGGTCGCTGGCCGATCACAGTGTGCTCCGGATGCACGAAGCGACCGTAAGCGATGAAGTCGCTGCTGCACTCGACACGATTCCGGCCGACTATCAAACGGCGCTCATCCTGTGCGACATCGAAGGCTACACGTACGAAGAAATAGCACAGTACACACGCACACCCATCGGTACGATCCGCTCTCGCATTCATCGAGGACGCAAAATGCTGGCGGAGCGACTCGAAGAGTATGCTCGCAGGCAAGGCTACGGCCCTTCGCTCTTTTCTTTCTCACACTCATAACGGGAAGCGATGCGAACGTTGACAATCCTTCTGGCCGTTGTTTCTTTCGGCGCGCTTCGGTGGGATGGCGATCCGGATGAAACCAAACGAAGGCTGCGCCTCGTTGCTGAGCCGATCATTCGTGAGGTGAAGCCGCCCTCGGCGCGCGTAGGGGAAAAGGTGAAGATCGAGGGAGCAAACTTCGGGACCATGCCCGTCGTAACCTTTAACGGCGTTCGCGCTTCCGTGATCAAAGTGGAAGAGGACGAAATACGGGTAATCGTTCCGACAGGTGCAACGTCAGGTCCACTTGTGATTCTGGTCGGAGATCATGCAAGTGCACCCGTGCATTTTGTGGTGAAAGGAACATCGGCGCAACCTGTGCCGACACAACCGCAGGCGTCGCACGACACGTCGGGCACCCGCAGCTCACAGCCCGCGAGCGGCGCTCCCGTTTCGTTTTCCAGAGATATCCAACCCATCTTTGACCGCAGCTGCACGGATTGTCATGGCGGAAGCGCGGGAATGTTCCTCGATGAAGGTGAAAGCTACGCCAATCTTGTCAGCGTGCCTGCAACCAAAGGCTGCACGTCGGAGATGCGGGTGCAGCCCGGCAACGCTGAAGCGAGCGTGTTGTATAAGAGACTCGCCGGGACTTCCTGCGGCACGCAGATGCCGAAGAAAGCGCCGCCGCTTCCTGCCGATGAACTCGCCCTCATCCGTCGCTGGATCGAATCCGGAGCGCCGAACAATTAGTCTTTGCGTGCTGCGCCCGCGCGACGCGTCTCTTCTCTACACTCTCGCCTTCTTGAAATTGATGGAAGAGAACGATAGCTTCAATTGTCGTTCGGCATCATTCTATCACTCTCTCATCACATCATGAAATCCTACGTAATCGCATTGCTCGTCGTCCTGTGCACCAATTTGCATGCGCAGGGCAACCTCACATACATCAAGGTCGGAAAACTCTTCGACGGCAAGAGTAAGACGCTTCGCGCAAACGTCGTCATCACGGTTGAGGGGGCAACCATCAAGGACGTGCAGCAGGGGGCGAGCATTCCGCCCAACGCCGATGTCGTTGATCTCAGCGGCATGACGGCCATGCCGGGACTGATTGATGCCCACACGCATATCGTACTCCATCCGGGAGACTATGACGCACAAAGCCTGAAGGAAACGCCGGAGTACAGGGCCATCGTTGCCGTGGCAAACGCGCGCGCAACACTGGCGGCAGGCGTGACAACGATTCGTGATCTCGGCAATGAGGGCGCAGGCTTTGCCGACATTGCGCTGCGCGATGCCATCGCTCGAGGAATCGTGCCCGGCCCGCGCATTCTTGCAGCAATCCAGCCCGTAACGGCCACCGGCGCGTACGGACTGGTGGGGTATTCGCCGTACGTGACAACACCGCAGCTTTCCTACGAGGCCGACGGCACCGCAGAGATACGCAAGCAGGTGCGGCGCCTCATTAAGTACGGCGCGGATGTGATCAAGATATACATGGAATCATACGAGAAACGGCAGGTGAGCGCCGATTCGCTCACCGGCGCGATGAATTACTCGCCCGAGGAAGTCAACGTGTTGGTTGACGAGGCGCGTCGCGGACACGTGAAGGTTGCTGCACATGTTTACACCGACGCCGCTGCGCGTATCGCCATTGAGGCGGGCGTTGCTTCTATCGAGCATGGCTTGTATCTCGGCGAACAGACCTTCCGCCTGATGGCAGCTCGCGACATCTACTATGTTCCGACGCTTCTCGTCTATGAACTCTGGCGCGACGGGAAGCTCTTCGGGCCGACGACTCCTGAAACAGTCAACAGGCTCAGAAACACGGTCGAGAAGCATACCGCTTCCTTCCAGCGAGCGCTCAAGACGCCCGTCAAGATAGTGTTCGGCACGGATACATTCGAGCTTCCCGGAACCAACGCACAGGAGTTAGAATTGATGGTAAAGTATGGAATGAGTCCCGATGACGCCCTGATCTCCGCGACATCGCGTGCCGCAACGCTGCTTGGCATCGAAGCACTCACGGGAACCATCGAGAAGGGGAAGGCCGCCGACATCATCGCATTCCCTGGAAATCCTATCGAGGACATTCGTGTCGTTCAGAACGTTTCGTTCGTGATGAAAGAGGGACGTGTGGTTCGATCCCCCTTTTCTCGCGAGTGATGTGACGGTTGAGTTTCTCCTGATTCTTTCCTAATCTTGGCCCATGCGCGGTCCAACGTTCGTTCTTTTCGTCCTCGTCTCTGCAGCCTCCCTTGAGGCTCGCGACGGCAACCGACTCTTTCATAGCGATATGAAGTTCGAGCGTATTTCCGTCGGGCAAGGACTTTCGAATATCACCGTCGGTTCCATCACTCAGGACAAGCACGGCTTTCTCTGGTTCGGCACAGAGGATGGGCTGAACCGCTATGACGGGTACACCTTCATGGTATTCCGTGAAGAGGAGGATGACTCGGCGTCGCTGCCCGGCTCGTTGATCAGCACGGTGTATGCCGATCGGCATGGTACGGTGTGGGTTGCTCCGCTCAACAAAGGCCTGTGCAAGTACGACCCAACGCGCAACGCCTTTGCCCGATGCAAACTCTCCTTGCGGCCCGACGGCAGCGCGGCCTGGATCAATGCAACGCAGATCTTTGAAGATCGCCAAAATCGGTTGTGGCTCTGCACGAACGCAGGCCTGTGGCACTATGATGCAGATCGTGACACATTCGTTCGGTTCGAACATGACACCGACGAGGGGAAACTTCTCGCCCATACTTCCATCAGATCCGTGAGCATCGATCGGTGGGGCATGTGGTGGATCGGAACAAATACCGAAGGGCTTTTCAGCTACGACACCGAATCGAACGCTGTGCGGCGGTACACGTCGCGGCAGGATAAACTGTTTGCGCCCATCGATAACGAGATCATCACCTTATGTGCCGACCGGCGGGGGTATGTCTGGTTAGGAACGCTGCGCGGCGCGTACCGGCTGAACACGAGCACGGGTGTACTCGAGAGCTTTGCCAGCCGCTTTCGAACTCCCGTGCATCTGGTCGACGGCATCATCCTCGATGTACAGGAAGACAGCAAAGGGAATGTGTGGGTTGGGACGTTTCACGGTGGGCTCTACCGCTACGTTCCTGCGGCGGACACGTTTCTCAACTTCAAACACGATCCCGACGACCTTCGTTCGCTCATCAGCAACCGCGTTGAACGTATCTTTGAGGACAAGACCGGCAGTATGTGGTTCGCTTCGTACCGAGCCGGATTGAGCAAATACACGCCGGTGACCGATCCATTCTTTCGATTCAAGATGGCAACACCTCGTCGGCCCGGCATCACGGGTGAGGCAGTGTATGCGGTAGCGCAGGACTCATCGGGACGATTCTTGTTCGGCACGAATGAACAGGGCCTGACGGTCTTCGATCCGACAACGGGAACCTACGCTGCCTTTTCCGCACCGAATGCGCCGCGCTACGGCACGCTCGCGATTTGTGTCGATCGCTCCGGCGGCGTATGGGCGAATGAGGGGGCGAGGTTCGTCAGATTCGATCGCCGAACAAACCGCTTCACCACGATTCCCCTGCGGGCAAAGAACACCCTCCCCATCAACGCCGAAGTCAAATGCATCACACAGGATCATGAGGGCAACATCTGGGTTGGGTTGAACGAAGGCGGACTCTTCCGCATCGAGCCGTCAACCATGAGGACAACACACTACACCCACAGTCCTGCTGATTCCACGTCGCTGCCGTGGCCTGCCGTGTGGTGCGTCGTGGAAGACAGCAAGAACACGCTTTGGGTTGGAACGTTCGGCGGTGGCATTGCTCGGTTCAATCGTCAATCCAACAACTTCACTCGATTTCAATCACGAGAGCGAGACCCCGCATCGCTGAGCGGCAACCACGTGTATTCTATCACGGAAGATTCCGAAGGGTTCTTGTGGGTCGGCACGTTTGCACGAGGCGTGAACAGATTTGATCCACGAACAAAAACCTTCAAACGATTCTCTGAGAAGGATGGGTTGCCCAACAATTTCGTCAAGGCTGTGCTGCCCGACGGGCACGGTAATCTTTGGATCAGCACGGATCGCGGTATCGCCAGACTCGATCCGCGCACGTGGACCTTTACAAACCGAACGGTGGTGGACGGGCTGCATGGCGATGTGTTTCTTTCCGGCGGATACTGCCGCACGCGCGAAGGCATGCTCATCTTTACCGGTATGAATGGGGCGACGGGGTTCTTTCCGGATAGTATTGCGTCAATCGCCACGCCTCCTCCCATCGTGCTTACATCGTTTCAGGTGTACGATAAGCCGTTTCCTCTGGAGCGGGCTGTGTATGCGATGGAGAGCATTATGCTGGACCACGATCAGGACTTCATCTCATTTGAGTTTGCGGCTCTCGACTTTACAGCTCCCGATCGAAACCGGTACAGATATAAACTGGAGGGGCTGGACACAGGATGGGTGGAGGGGGGTGCACGACGCTTTGCCCGGTACACGCACCTGCCCCCCGGGAAGTATACCTTCCGCGTCATCGGCGCAAACAAAGATGGCGTGTGGAATGAAGCCGGTACGTCACTCACCATCACCATCACTCCTCCGTTCTGGAGCACGTGGTGGTTCAGGGGTGCGGCGCTGGTTGCGTTGGTCGTGTTCGGCCTGTTGCTGTACAACTACCGCGTCAACCGACTGTTGGAAATTGAACGACTCCGCGTACGCATCGCCAGCGACTTGCATGACGATATCGGCTCGTCGCTCACCAAAATCTCCCTGCAGAGCGAGTTGATTCAGGAAGGCATCGAGCCGCAAGAAATGACCACCTACCTGAAGAACATCGGCAGGATGAGCCGCGAGCTGGTGACCGCCATGAGCGACATTGTCTGGTCGATCGATGCGCGCAACGACACGGCTGAGCATCTTCTCGACAAGATGCGCAACTTCGCAGCAAGCACGCTCGCAGTGAAGGACGTTCAGTTCACCTTTGCTCATTCGGGACTCGACCCCGCGAAGAAACTCCCGGTTGATGTTCGAGAAAACCTCTATCTCATCTTCAAAGAGGCCATCAACAACATTGCGCGCCATGCAGAAGCCTCGAGCGTTTCCATCATTCTCCGCAATGACACGGACAGGTTTTCCATGTTTATCATCGATGATGGGAAGGGATGGAGCGGGGCAGAACGTCTGTCGGGGCACGGCGTGAAGAACATGAAGATGCGCGCACAGCGTTTGAGGGGGACGATTGAATTTGTGAAAGATGAAGGAACACGGGTAGTGCTTTCAATGAAACGAATCTGAACTATTCCTCCGATGCGCACGCCGCACGGAGCGGGCGCCCGATCACCGCATTCAGCACTCTCTTCAGCGGCGTTGCCTGTCCATCAGGCAATTCCGCCTTCGATGCAACTGCTAATGCCGATGCGGCGCAGAAAGCTCCGAGAGGAGCCAACACGAACACCATGCGGTCGTCCACGTATGTGAGCAGGGGCCAGGCAGCCCCGGCGATCATGCCCCACAGTGCAACGCGGAGGAGGGGAAGATCG
The DNA here is from genome assembly GCA_037441705.1 of Ignavibacteriales bacterium. Lineage (GTDB taxonomy): Bacteria > Bacteroidota > Ignavibacteria > UBA10030 > UBA6906 > CAADGV01. The sequence goes on along the minus strand of JBBIRR010000019.1, from coordinate 55,985 downwards.
GAAATCTTCTTTCGGGACTCGGTGAACGACAGAATGCTTCCGAAGAGTGTCCCCGACACAAAGCCGACGAGCAATCCGGTCCGGAGGATGACTGCAGGACCTTCTCCGCGATCAATATCCTGTGGGCGCATGATTCCGATGATCAGCGCAAGCACACCGAAGAACACAGTCCACGCAACAGCCCAGCTCAGTCCGATGCCGGTGATCCCGATGAGTCGGCGCATCGATGTTCTCATGACGATTGTCCTTTCAATAGTGTGATCGATGAGTGATGGTCGGCAGTCGGATTCCAGCCGTGGTTCACTTTTCGAGGATCATGAACACCCCGTCGATTCTGCCCATCGGGGCAGCGAGCTGGACGCCTGCGAATTCGTTCTTGATGCGGTCGAACGTCTCTTTTGCAATCTTCACTCCTTCGGCAAAGCCTTCCTCTTTCGTTGTTGTGCGGCGCATGCGCTCCATGATGTCCGGCGGGACACTGGCGCCGGGCACCTCATTGTTCATGAACTCCGCGTTGCGGTAGGAGACAAGCGGCCAGATGCCCACCACCACGGGCAGTTTCACATGCTCGATGCGGCGCATCGCGCGCTCGAGGATGCCCACATCGAAGACGGGCTGGGTGACGATGTACTCTGCGCCCGCTTCGATCTTCCAGTCGAGGCGGCGGATTTCCTCATCGAGGTTGATGGCGCCGGGATTGAAACCGACTCCGATGCAGAACCCCGTCGGCTCGCCGATCGGGTTGCCCGCCAGATCGAGTCCGTGATTGAGACGGTTGATGATGTTGACAAGCCCGATGGCGTCAACATCGAAGACCGCAGTGGCGTCGGGATAGTTGCCGAGCTTCGGCGGATCGCCGGTGATGGCAATGAGGTTGCGAATGCCGAGTGCCCACGCACCGAGCAAATCGGACTGCATGCCGATCACGTTGCGATCGCGGCAGGCGAAGTGCAACACCGGCTCGATCCCGACGCTGCGATGAATCGTCACGGCCAGCGCCAGCGCCGACATCCGCGCTGAGGCGCGCGGCCCGTCGGGAATGTTGATGGCGTCAATGCCGAAGTGGAAGAGCCTGCGCGCCTTCTCCACTTCTTTCACCGGCGAGACGCCCTTCGGCGAAACCAGCTCAACGAGGGTGATGAACTCTCTGCGCACGAGCTTGTTGGCGAGGCGCGACTTCTCGCTCATGGGATACACCTTCACCGTCTCAGGCGCCGTCACCTTCAGCGCGGCGCTGGTTACGTCCATGCGCTTCACCGGCTGCAGCGCCTTCACCGCACGGCGGATGGCTTTGATATGTTCGGGATTGGTACCGCAGCATCCGCCGACAATCGAAGCGCCGGTTTGAATGAAGCGCTTGGAGTACTCGGCGATGTATTCCGGCGATGTCATGTAGATGTTCCGTCCGGCGATGTTCTGCGGCAGGCCCGCATTGGGTTGGACGGACAGCGGAAGGGTCGTCAGCGGCTTGAGGTGTTCGAGCGCGTCGAGCATCGCCTTCGGGCCGACGGAGCAGTTCAGGCCGATGGCATCCACGGCGAATTCGCTCACCTCACGAACAAACGTTTCGAGCGGCGCGCCGCTGAGCAGGTTCCCGTCGTCGTTGATTGTGACCTGAGCGATGATCGGGACGTCCGTGTTCAACTCTTTCACCGCACGAATGGCTTGCTTCAGCTCGGAGACCAGAGAAAACGTCTCGATGATGATCAAATCAACGCCGCCATCCAGCAAACCCCTGATCTGCTCCTTGAAGGCATCTTTTGCTTCGTCGTAGGAAAGTTTCCCCAGCGGTTCGATCTGGACACCGAGCGGCCCCACCGAACCGGCGACAAGCGTGGTGCTGCCGGCAACCTTCTTGGCGAGCTGCGCTCCTTTGAAATTGACTTCATACACCTTCGTCTCCAGCCCGTGCGGAGCGAGCTTGAAGCGGTTCGCGCCGAACGTGTTCGTCTCGATCACATCGGCCCCCGCGTTGATGTAGTCGCGGTGGACTTCCATGACGATGTCGGGATTGATAAGGTTCAGCTCATCGAAGCACGTGTTGATGAAGATTCCCTTCTCGTAGAGGTATGTCCCCACCCCGCCGTCGAAGACGATGACTTCCTTCCCCAATCGTTCACGAAATGATTTCATAATCCATCAGATAAAAAGACAAAAAAACCTTCACTCACCCTCTCGCTTTTTCACTCCACCTCTCCCACGCTCTCACCAGAAGCCCATATCTCACGCCGCGTTCGCTTACCACAATTTCATCGAAGCCGAAATGCGCCATGATCTCGCGAAGGATGAGGGTTCCGGCTATGATGACATCGCTGCGTCCTTCCATCACGTTGGAAAGCTGACGAATCTCATGAGCCGACATAGTTCGAAGCCGACGGAAGAGAGCCTCCACCGTTTCGTAGCGCAGCCGGTAGTTGGTCACAGCGTGGAGCGAGAACTCCCACAAGTCCTGAGCAAGAATTGCGAGCGAGGTTACCGTTCCGGCCACGCCGACAAGCGTTGAGCCGGCAAAATCAAATGCGCCTGCGCCGGCTAATGCGTCCTCCACAGCAGCGATTGCCGCTTCCAGCTCCGCGTCCGTTGGCGGGTCGTGTCTGAAGAACCGCTCGGTGACGCGCACGGAACCGACATCGAGGCTTGTCGAGTGCAGAACGTCCCGCTGCGTTCCTACCGTAATTTCGGTGCTGCCGCCGCCAATGTCAACCACCGTGGCGCGGCCGATGCCGGGGATACCGCTGATCGCGCCGCGGTATGTCCAGTACGCCTCGTCTTCGCCGCTCAAAATCTCCAACGTAAATCCGGTTTTTGAATAGATGAGTGAAGCAAACTCCTCGCGGTTGTGCGCGTCTCGTACGGCACTCGTGCCACACACGATGATATGTTCTACGGAATGCTTCGCGCAGATCGCTTTGAATTCCAGCAATACATCAATCACCCGCTTCATTGCATCGGGTGTGAGATTCTTCGCTGCGTCCACCCCTTTGCCGAGACGCGGAATGCGCTGCTCGTAAACCAGCGGGATTATAGTGCCCGAGGCGTCGATGCGGCCAATGAGGAGCAGCACCGTATTGGTGCCGATGTCGATCGCCGCGAGCGTCATGTCCGCGTGCACAGGAGCGCAATCCATTCGTTTTCCTGTGCGGTCTTTGCCACCGTGCCTCCGCAGCTCAGAATGGCGCGTGTGATCGGAAGTTGGTCCTCCAGAAGCAATCCTGAAAGAATCATGATGCCATTCGAAGCAAGCAGCGCGTACATCTGCGGCAGCATCGGCTCGATCACGCTGCGCTGGATGTTGGCGGCGATCAGATCGAAGCGACGCGCAGCAACCGATGACACATCGCCGAGGAGAATCTGAACTTTCTGCTCCACGTGATTCAGCTTCACATTCTCCAGCGCGTTTTCAAAGGCCCATGCATCGTTGTCCACGCCAACCGCCGATGCTGCGCCGAGTTTGATCCCGGAGATGGCGAGAATGCCCGTTCCCGTGCCGAGATCCAACAGCGTCATCCCCGGCCGAACGTACTGCTGCATGAGTTGCAAGACCAGCCGTGTTGTTTCGTGGTAGCCGGTGCCGAACGACATCTTGGGATCAATCGTGATGAGGATTTCGTTCGGCTGCGGCGTGTACTTCTGCCACGTCGGTGCGATGACGATCCGGTCGGTCACGTGAATGGGGTGAATGGTTTTCTCCCATTCGTCATTCCAATTCCTGTTCTCGATGGTGGTGAACGACACTGTTGGCATTGGCGACATGCTCGGATGATGAAGCATCTTCACGACGCGTTCAACTTCGGCAAGAATGCTTGCCTTCCATCGGTCCGCGCTCATGTAGGAGCGCAGCGTGGGGCCGTCCTCCCAGAAGCCTTCGAATCCCAACTGGGAGAGAATGCCGATGAGCTGTTCCTTCAGGTGCTCATCGGCACGGATTGCCACTTCTGTGTAGGCCTGCATCATGCGGGTGTCGGTAGTCCGCGTGTTCACTGCGTGTAGATGACATGCGTGACCACAGAGCCGACCGCTTCGAGACTTTCCGCGCTGCAGTTGTCCGGCGTATCCCGGTGCGTGTGCCAGAAGCGATTCGTCGGATCGGGATAGTTGAAATCAATGAGGTTGATGGTCTTGATTCCCACTTCGTTCAAGGGCAAATGATCGTCGTTCACCGCCTCGCCGATCTCATCGAGGAACTGCGTGTAGCCTAACTCCCTTGCCTTCCCCCACACAAGATTGACGATGTCCGGCGCGTACTGCGTGGAATGATACTCCTTCGAGAGGTCGAGGAACGTATCGCCGACCATGTCGAGCAGGATGCCGAAGCGCGGATTGTAGTCGGAAGGTTTGTTTGCTGCAAAGAACCGCGAGCCGAGGAAATACTTTGCAAGATCTCCCTCATAGCCGTAATCTTCGCCGTCGAACAACACAATATCTACCCCAACAGGCGGGGGATGCTGTTTGAGAAGTGATGCAATTTCCAGCAACACCGCAACCCCGCTGGCACCGTCGTTCGCTCCCAGGATGGGCTGATCGCGACGTTTTTTGTCGGGATCGTTGTCGGCGCGCGGCCGCGTATCCCAATGCGCGCAGAGGAGGATTCGTGCTTGTTCCTGGGGCTTGAACTTTGCGATGATATTTGTCAGCGCCAGAGGTTCATTGTACCCTTGTGCCGTGAAAGGCTGCAGCTGCACTTCATCGGCAAGTGAGCGAAGCGTGGACGCGAGATACTGAAGGCAGGCATGATGACCTGCCGAGTTCGGATGACGCGGACCAAACTCGGTTTGTTTGACGAGATGTGCAAATGCTCGTTCCCCGCTGAATGCAGGAATCGGGGATGTACGTGGCGGGGGAGTGCTCGGCCGTGGGGATGGAGGAACCTCCTTCGGCTGGTCGTTCACACAACGCATGGAGATGACAGCAAGAAGAAGAAACAAAACAGGCAACGGCATCGAGAGACGTTCTGGGTCATGTGGAAATTGTTTTGAAAAAAGTACCGAAAAGCCGATGGAAATGCAAAGCGATCAGACAGGGCCATGCCGGTCGGTCGGCCTCACGCGACATCGTTCCATGCAACCTTTTGCCGAACGCTTCCGTCTAAAGGTGTGAGTTCTTTCCGACACGCATCATCCAGAAGGAGTTTCCATGAAACGCTTTGTCAGAAGTGCAGCAGTGTTTCTCTCCGCTCTCATCATGAGCGTTGCCGCTGTGCAGAGCGGCGAGAAGACATTCGATCAAACGTTTTCCGCAACAAGCGGCGGGACGCTTACGCTGAAAACGGATTTTGGTTCCGTCGAGATCGTGGGTGTTGAAGGAGGGAAGGAAGTTTCGGTTCATGCACTTGTCCGGGGAAACCAGCGAGACGTTGATGAATTCGAGATCACGGCGAACGCCACGGCAACGGGCGTCGAGGTGGTCGGGAAATCCTTGCGCACGAAACGCTGGTGGAGATTTGGAAGCGATGATGTGGACGTCTCCTTCTCGATCAAAGTCCCCAGCACGTACAATCTTACGACGAGCACTGCAGGAGGCGATGTCACCATCAGGTCGGTAAAAGGAAAGATCGATGGCGGAACATCGGGAGGCAATCTCACTTTGAGTGATGTCAGCGGCGTGGTTGATCTTGAGACGTCGGGCGGGGATATTCGCGCGGAGCGGGTGGAGGGACTTCTGCGAATGGAAACGTCCGGAGGCAACATTCGCATGAACGAAATAAAGGGAGACATTGACGTGAGCACCTCCGGCGGCAACATCAGCCTTGGCTCCGTGGCGGGCAAGGTACGTGCGGAAACGTCGGGCGGCAACATTACCGTGAGGGTGACGGAGATGAACAAGGGCATTCATGCCGAAACCTCCGGCGGCAATATCGACATCGTTGTTCCGGCACGCATCGCAGCGACTCTCGATGCGGAAACCAGCGGCGGCGAAGTGGAGTGCGACTTGCCCGTCACGATGACCGGCAGAATCAGCGAGAGTCGAATCCGCGGCACCGTTAACGGCGGCGGCCAGGTGATCTATGCTCATACATCCGGCGGCAATATCAGAATCCGGAAGCAAGAGTGAGGAGGTCAGAAGTTTTCGCGTCGTTGTATTCGATCAACAATCCGTTCGACACGCTTGATGAGATTGAGAAGTCGCGCGAGCGACCCCTTTTGTTTCATGTTCACCGTCGTTTGGATCGCTTCAATCTCCTTTCCTAACTCGACGCTCAGCGACGGAGATTTGGAGATGGAGAGAACTTGCGAGGGGTAAACGCTTCGGTGCCCGGTGATGAGGAAGCTGACGACACAGGCCAGTGTTGCGTAGGGGGCAACAGGCGGTCCGAAGAGTTCAACCGCGAGGATGCTGGCCGCAATCGGCGTATTGGCGGCGCCGGCCAGGACGCTCACCAGCCCGATCGCAGCAAATGTAGCGGTGTTCAGGTCGAGGAGGTGAGCGAACGTCACTCCCGCGGTTGCACCGACAAAAAAAATCGGGGTCACGATGCCGCCACTTCCGCCGAAGCTGAGCGTAAGACTGGTGAACACCGGCTTGAGCAGGAACGCGAACCATTCGATATCGTTTCCTTTGAGACAGGACTCGATGGTCTGAAGCCCGAGGCCGAGATAGCTCGTTGAAAACACGACGGCCAGGCCTGCCAGGGACACCCCACCGACGATACCTTTGAGCGGCTCCGGGATCCGCATGCGGCTCGAGAGCTTCTCTCCCCATTTCAACATTTCAATCAAGACGATTGCGCAGGCTCCGAAGAATACTCCGGCGAGTACAACTTTGAGCAGAAACGCCTCGGAGAAGACCGGCATGATCGTCACCGGATGGTAGAAGTACGACACACCGAGCGCGGAAGATACCTGATAGGCGGTGATTCCTGCAATGAACGACGGGAGGAGAACATCATACATGATCGCTCCGACGAACAACACTTCCACACCGAAAATGGAGCCGGCAATCGGCGTTCCGAACACCGCAGCGAAACCGGCACTGATGCCGCAGATGACCATTTTCTTTCGGTCGTGTTCATCAAACCGCAGCAGGGCGCTGAACAGCGATGTCAAGCCCGCGCCAATTTGCGCACAGGGCCCTTCCTTGCCCGCGGAGCCTCCGGTGGCCAGCGTCAGGATCGTGGCGACGAGCTTCACCGGCACCACCAGCACCGGAATCTTTCCCGCGCGCGTGTGAATGGCTTCGATGACTTTCTCCGTTCCATGGCCCTGAGCATCCGGAGCAAGATAGTTCACCAGCACCGAACTGGCGAACAAGGAGAGAGGAAGGAACCAGAAGTATCCCGGAAATTGTGTGCTGATTCCCGTGCTCCAGGTCAGAAGTTTGAGGAAGAAGGCAACTGCAACACCAACAACTCCGCCGGCGACCGTCGCGAGGAATACCCATTTGATGATGCTGAAAAAGAGGACTGTGGACTCGGTAAGTGTCTTGCGCATGGTCTAATTACACGATCGTGCGTGAGATTGTCAAGTTTGAACTTTCTTCTCCGAATTTGTACCTTGATACGGCGAAAACATAAACGTATCGGAGGAGAGGACGACAATCCATGGCAGATCAAACAACGACAACGGTTTCCGAAGCGGCGGTGTACGATGCGCTGCGCGAGTGTTACGATCCCGAGATTCCGGTCAACCTTGTTGATCTGGGATTGATCTACGACGTAAAGATTATTGATGATTGGGTGGGAGTGAAGATGACGCTCACATCGCCGGGCTGCGGTATGAGCGGCATGATTTCCCAGAATGTCCGCAACCGCGTGCTCAAAGTCCCCGGTGTCAAAGAAGCTGATGTGCGCATCGTGTGGCAGCCGGCCTGGTCGCCCGCCATGATGTCTGAAGAGGCGAAGAAGAAATTAGGGGTGGCGTAGCCAACGTGTGTCTCACCCCGTCATGATCACTTATCCCGTTCTACGACAAAATCGGCGAAGCTGAGAAGCGCCTGTTTGCTTGGTGAATCGGGAAACGGCGCGAGAGTTGCCTTGGCCTGAGCGGAGAACTCCCGCGCGCGCTTCGCTGCGTACTCGATCCCTCCATATTCCTCGACAAACTCAAGAACACGCCTGACGCTTCCTCTTTTCTTGCCGTTCTTGATCATGCTCAAGATTTCCCTGGTGTTTTTCTTCGGCGCTCGTGTGAAGGCATGAATGAGCGGCAACGTGAGTTTCTTTTCACTCAGATCAAGTCCCGTCGGCTTCCCGGTGATGCTCTTGCGTCCGATGTAATCGAGCAAGTCGTCGCGGATTTGAAATGCCAATCCCACCCTCTCGCCGTACTCTCGCAGCAACCGCCGTTGTTCCGCATCGCGGGTTGCGCTTGCCGCGCCGATCTCGGTGCAGGTGGCTAACAACGACGCTGTCTTGTCGCCGATAATTTGTAGATACGTTCGTTCATCCATATCCAGCTGCCTGCTTTTCTGAATCTGATGGATTTCTCCTTCACTCATGCGCCGGACAGCCGTGGAGGTGATCTTGAGGAAAACAAAATCGTCATGCTCCAGCGACAGGAGTAAGCCTTTCGAGAGGAGGTAGTCGCCCATCAGGACGGCAATTTTGTTTTTCCAGACGGCATTGATGGACGCGAAGCCGCGCCGCGTATCAGCGTCGTCAACGACATCGTCGTGAATGAGCGTGGCGGTGTGGAGGATTTCGACCAGCGTTGCGCCGCGATAGGTTTTCTCGTTCACGCCGCCGCACAGCTCGGCGCTCAGGAGCACCAGGATGGGTCGGACGCGCTTCCCCTTGCGCCGGATAATGTACTTCGTGACAAGGTCCACCAGGCCGACGTTCGAACGGATGGCCTGGGCGAACAGGCCGTCGAAGTGGTCGAGGTGGCGTTGGATAGGACGTGCAATTTCGTTGAGTGTCAAGGGGTTTCTCGATCCAGAGATTATGAAGATTGTGCGGCGCGTTTTCCTTTTGCCCGCCACGCAAGTGCGGAGATGCCGATGCTCAGCTCATACAGCAACAGCAGCGGCCCTGCCAGCAGCACCTGGCTGACGGGGTCGGTGCCCGGCGTGAGAAGCGCTGCAGCAACAAAAATGGCAACGATGGCATGGCGGCGATAGTGCCGCATGAAGGCCGGCGTCAGAATGCCGAGCTGCGAGAGAAACCACGATACCATCGGCAGTTCGAAGACAACGCCTGCCGCCAACATCACGCTGATGATGAAGCTCATGTATTCGTTGATGGCGATGTTGTTGGCGATCTGGGGCGAGCCGAAGCCCGCGAAGAACCTCAGCGCCGACGGCAGCATTACGAAATATGCGAACGCGATACCGGCAAGAAAACAGAACGATGAGAAGATCACGATGGCCTTGATGTAGCGGCGTTCCTTCGGCAGCAAGCCCGGAGCAATGAACGCCCACAGTTGATACAGAATGTTCGGGATGCTGATGATGATGCCCCCAATAATCGCCACCTGCATGTACAAAAACAACTGGCCGAACGGTTTTAGATTCTGGAGATTGATCGGCTGCTGTCCCGGCGCTCGAAGCGCGTTCACATTCTTCACAGGCATCAGCAGTACGCTATCCATGATCCAATCAATAAACACCCAGCAGAGAATTGTCCCGATGACGACACCGACAAGGGCTTTCACGATTCGCCAGCGCAGTTCCTCGAGGTGGTCGAGGAACGTCATCTCTTTCTCTTCCGGGCCTGCTGTGTCACGGTCTTCAGCAGGAGTTTCGATCGTTGCGTCGGCCAAGGTCGGAATAGGTTGTGAATGGATAACCACGGAGAGCGGCTGCACGATGCACCGTGCCTGAGTTTTGCAGTCCCCAACTCATGATCTGCTTTCTGACATTTTCACACGCCGGCACATACACTCGCAAGTGTTCGTTCTCAGTTTTGCAGCTCGGGATACAGAGGAAACCGCGTGCACAACTCTTCCACTTTTCTCGCCACGGATTGGTAGACGGCCTTATTGCCGACATGGGTCAGCACTTCGTTGATAAGATCGCCGATGTAGTCCATCTCCGCTTCCTTCATGCCGCGGGTGGTGAGTGCGGGAGTCCCGATGCGAATGCCGCTGGTGATGAGCGGACTCTTGTCGTCGAAAGGCACGGCGTTCTTGTTCACGGTGATGCCGGCCTCATCGAGTGCCTCCTGCGCATCCTTGCCGGTGAGGCCTTTGCTGCGCAAGTCAACGAGCATCAGGTGATTGTCCGTGCCGCCGGAGATGATGTGGTAGCCGAGCTTCACCAGCTTTGCGGCGAGGGCCTGGGCATTCTTGATGATCTGCTGCGCGTAGGTTTTGAAGTCCGGCTGCAGGGCTTCCTTGAATGCAACGGCTTTTGCGGCAATCACGTGCATCAGCGGACCGCCTTGAATTCCGGGAATCACCATCGAGTCGATCAGTTCCGACATCTTCTTCACGCGCCCGGATTTCGGTGCCACCTGCCCGAACGGATTGTCGAAATCCTTCCCCATCAATATCAAGCCGCCGCGTGGGCCGCGCAGTGTTTTGTGTGTTGTGGAGGTGACCACGTGGCAGTGGGGAAGGGGATCGCTCAGCAAATCGGCAGCAATCAATCCCGCCGGATGGGCGATGTCGGCGAACAAGAACGCTCCGACTTTGTCGGCGATCTCGCGAAAGATTTTGAAGTTGATATCGCGCGAGTATGCGCTCGCGCCGACGGTAATCATCTTGGGCTTCTCGCGCTTTGCAACGGCTTCGACCTCGTTGTAGTCAATCGTACCCGTTTCCTTGCCGACGCCGTAGGCGACAAACTTGTAAAACTGTCCGGAGAAATTCACAGGCGAGCCGTGCGTGAGGTGCCCGCCGTGCGAGAGATTCATGCCCATCAGCGTGTCGCCCGGCTTCACGAACGTGAAGTAGACGGCCATGTTGGCCTGCGAGCCTGAATGCGGCTGGACGTTTGCATATTCGGCGCCGAAGAGCTGCTTCACGCGCTCGCGCGCAAGGTCCTCGGCCACGTCAACAAATTCGCAGCCGCCGTAATAACGTTTGCCGGGATAGCCTTCGGCGTATTTGTTGGTGAGGGGCGTGCCGAGCGCTTCCAGTACAGCTCGGCTGACGAAATTCTCAGACGCAATCAACTCGAGTTTTGTGTTCTGACGATGGATTTCATTCTTGATTGCGTTGAAAATCTCGGGGTCTGATGATCGGAGCGTGTTCATAGGTATCTCGGTAATGTGGTGGAGTGCATGAAAACTCCTCGACTATTCCTCCTCGTAGCGAACGAACCACAGCTCGGCGAACGAGAGGGCGAACGAGACGCGAATGATGCGGTCTTTCACCAGAGGCGTCTGTTCGCGTCCGCGCTGTGCGTACTCAAGGCCGAGCGTAAAGCGCGTCTCGCCGCTCACCGGCATCGTCACGCCGCCGGTAACCGCCCACAGGTTGATCGGCTCACCGTTGATGCGGTAGTACGTTGCCTCGTAGACAAGGCCGAGACGATACGCAAGCTTATCCCACCAGGAGCTTGCATCCTTGAGCGGCAGTTTTTCGATCCCGAATCCGAAGCGATGGCTGTTCCGGATGTTCAGCAAAGGAAGCCCGTTGGCGCGCGCCTTACTCCACGCCTGAGTGTAGTAATCGGCCGCCAATAGCCAGCGGTCGGAGATCTGATACGCCGCGCCCACGCCGAACGCCACCGGAATCGTCAACGTTTGTTCGGCACTCTGCGTTGTGTCGGTTTCTGCAACAAACTCAAGACGATTGGTCAGATCGTACGAGAGATTGGCCTGAGTCGTTACGACAAAGCCGAGCGAGAGAGGACGCAGCGCTTCGCTGACTCGTCCTAACCCTGTGAAGATGGTGCTGAAGGTGAAGTTGGTGCCGCGGTGTTCCTGCTCGACGAACAGCGTTGCCCCCGATACGCCGGAGCTGAGAGGAATGAGGGTCCGTTGGGTTGAGGTTTTTCCAAACAAATAATTCACCGACGCGCCGAGCGCAAGGTCTTCGAACGGCGCGTAGGAGAGTCCGACCTGGCCTCTCGTCAATCCCCCGCTGCCGATGTCGTTGAGCCGGTAGTCCACACCGCCCTGCGAGTTCGTGTGCGAGATGTTGTACGCAATGCGGCTGAAGGGAGAGAATCCGGCAGCGAACACAATGCCGTTCGCGGGCGAGATGGGAATGGCGAAATGAACACCCTGAAACAACCCGCGCGCCTGATACAGTTTTGCCGTTGCATCGGAGGTATTGATGCCTTCGTACAGGGCGTTGGCATCCACGCGCACGCGGTTGACGCGGCTCCACGCCGCCGGCGAAAGCGCGTTGATGTAGCCTTGCGACGGCAACCCGATTCCGGTATATCCCATGCCTGCGCTGCGTGCGCTGGGATAGTATGCGAGATCCCCGATCCCAAACATTGTATAGGCCGAGCCGCCGTTGCCGGCAAACATCTCGGCGGCCAGCAGCATGCTGCATGTTGCAATGAGTACGCGCTTCACGAGAGCCTCCTACTTCGGAAACTGTGTGTACTTGATCACGATCCGCGGGCGTTTGGCCGCATCGGCGGCGCGCCTGCCGTAGAACACGAACAGATCGAGCGTGTTGATCTCGTTGGCAAGCGCTTGCCGCAGCAGCAAGCCGTGATTCGCGCCGTTCACCCACAATTGTACCTGCCGCCGCACGTCGAATGCGAACGTGGTCGTCGAACTCCCCTTGAGCGCACCCCCGGAGAACGGCGCTTCGAAGACGACCGAGTCGCTGCGCGTGAGTGCATGGACCACCGGCGTGGGATCGGGCGAGAAGCCGAACGTGGCGCTGAGCGCGCCGTCACGCTCGAGCAGAAGTTCGGCCGAGTTGATGATCGTGCCCGCCGGCAAATGCGAAACATCGAACCTCAGGACGCTGCGATAGACGATGCCTGCCTGGGTGTAGATCCGACTGGAATCAATCGGGAACGGAGCCACGTCGGCAACGTACGTATCCGCACCCGGCGGGTCCTGGAAGGTCGTTGTATCGCGAAAGCGTCCCGTGCGGTTGGCATCCGTAGCAATCACTTCGAGCTTGGGCCAGAATTTCGACGAATCGTAGTCGAACGCCGAGAATCCTCGGATCATGGTAGAGGTCGGCGTCGGAACCAAGAGCACGCCGTACGATGATTGGCCGGACCTGAACCATTCTCGAACCATTGTCGTGTCAAGATCAAGAGTGACGAGTTGCGTATCGGTGACGGCGGTACTCGTGTAACTGCCGCGCTGGACGCCGGCTTCATAGAATCCCGCTTCATTCGCCTTCGGCCACGTGAGAGAACGTTGGTTCCATTCGCTCAGAATCTTGTGGATGGTGAACCCGAACGATCCTGCCGGATCGCCCTGCCGCGAAATGAACCGCAGCGTAAGCTTCGCGGAAAGCACACTGATGGTATCGCGCGCCGGGGGATAGAACCGCACAGCGGCGAGCGCGGTGTAGTTGCCATTCTTCCCGATCAGGTTGCGCTGCGTCGGCGCAAACAGCAGGCTGTCGGGCGCCAGGCGCAGCAAGAATACCGAATCGGCGACGGCGACAAGCGTTGTGTCGCGAATGATGACGTCATCGCGCCGCAAGCCGGAGCCGGGGGTCAGCGGGTTCGTGATGGATTCGCTGCAGCCCATCGCCATTACGGCAATGAGCAGCATGTTCACAATTCCTCGCACCCACAAAAACTCATCCCTCATGATTGGTTCGTTCTCCTTCGTTCATAGTCGAGAATAAAATCTACCGCCTCCACAATTGTGGGGGCCACAAACGCGACCGGAATTCCTTGTTCCGTACATGTCTGCAAGCTCTTCGTTCCGTAGCCGGTTTGGACGAGAATCGTTGTTGCACCGACGGCGTTCCCTGCTTGCATGTCGACGACACTATCACCCACGACAAAGCACGTGTTCAGATCAAGTCCGAACTCCTTCGCGCCCTGCAGCAGCATGCCGGGCTTGGGCTTGCGGCACGCGCAATCAACGTTGTACGGCGCGATGCCTTCGGTTGGATGGTGTGGACAGTAGAAGATGCGGTCGAACGTCGCGCCGCCCGCCCGAAATTCTTCTTCTAAACGCGCATGAATCACAGCCAGATCGTCTTCCGTGAGCAAGCCTCGCGCCACGCCCGATTGGTTGGAGATGACGCAGGTGATGATGCCGTGCCTGTTCAGCCGGGCGACCGCCGCCGGCGCTCCTGCGATCACCTGAAGTTCGTCAGGCGAACGGAGGAAATCCACTTCAACGTTCAGCGTCCCGTCTCTATCGAGAAACACGCCCACCCGGTCATGCATTGAGCAGCTTCTGATAGAGCTTGATGTACTTCTTTGCCGAAGCTTCCCAGGAATAGTCTTTCGTCATGGCGTTGCGTTGAATTTTCCGCCACGTCTCCTGATCGGCAAAGAGCTTCACGGCGCTCCGGATGGCGTCGAGCATGGCGGAACTCCTGTACTCTGTAAACTTGAAGCCCGTCCCCGTTCCTTTCGCGGGGTTGACCTGCTCGACGGTCTCGTCCAGCCCGCCCGTTGCGCGCACAATCGGAATCGTGCCGTACTTCATGCTGTACAATTGATTCAAGCCGCAGGGCTCGTAGCGCGACGGCATCAGGAACATGTCGCTGCCTGCTTCAATCCAGTGTGCCAGCGTCTCATCGAAGCGAAGGGCAACCGCAATTTTCGTCGGGAACTTCTTGGCCGCCTTCTCGAGAAGGTCATGATATTTTTTCTCACCCACCCCTAACACGATCAGTTGCAGGTCCATCTTCATCATGCTCTCTAACGCTTCGCCGATGAGGTCGAACCCTTTCTGATCTGCCAGCCGGGAAACAATGCCGATGAGCGGCGTCTTCTCCTTGAAGGGAAGTTTCATTTTCTGAAGAAGAGCCTTCTTGTTTTCGATCTTCGCTTCAAGCGACTTGATGTCGTACTTCTGCGGGATGAGTTCGTCGGTGGCCGGGTTCCATTTTTCGGTGTCGATGCCGTTCGTGATGCCATAGAGATGGCGCTTGCGTTTGGCGACCACTTCCTGCAGGCCGTATCCGTACTCCTCCGTGGTCTGAATCTCCTGCGCATACTTGCCGCTGACGGCTGTGAGCAGATCGGCATACATCAGACCTGCCTTCAAGAAATTCACCCGATCATTGTGCACGAGCATCGGCTCCGCCTCGGGCGGCAGGAGAGTCTTCGCGAAGGTTGACTTCGGAAAATCTCCTTGATAGGCCATATTATGGATGGTAAAGACAGACTTCGTCTTCTTGTAGAACTTGTCGTTCTTATACACAGTCTTCAAATACGCCGGCAGAAGCCCGGTATGCCAATCGTTGCAGTGAATGATGTCCGGCTGCCATCCCATCTTTTTCAACATTTCGAGAATACCTCGACAGAAGAAAATGAAGCGGACGTCGTTGTCGGGATAGGGTTTTTTTGTGTCGGGGTTGATGTACAGCCCGGGTCGTCCGAACAACTCGGCATTGTCCAGAAGATAGACCTGTACTTTCGTGAACGTCCCGAACATGAAAGAAGACTTCACATTGGCGCGGTACACAGCCTCGTTCACAGGAACTTCCATGCCCTGCAACCGGATCATGTCATGCAGCTTCGAGGGGGTGTGCTTGATTGAGCCGTAGCGCGGAAGCATGATGCGGACTTCCAGCCCGAGGTTGTAGATGGTGAGCGGTAACGCTGCTGAGACGTCTGCAAGGCCTCCGGTTTTGGCAAATGGCTCCACTTCGCTGGATACAAACAACACCTGAATTGGTTTGGCCATGCCTGCCCGGATTGTGAGACTGCGAGAGTACGGAACAAGAATTATAGAACCGGATAAAAGTTAACCAAAGATGAATTGAGAATCAACGAAGCCTCCATCGCATGCGGGATGCCGGGACACACATGTCGGTGTGGCACGCGCGTCTCAGAAGGCGCAGCGGTGACGCGTTCGACCGTTGGCACGCCAAGAAAGTTCTTGACATTCACTTCCGCTCTCTCTATATTTTTCCAGACTTTTTCCCCACATTGACTGGAGTACAGCCTATAGAGTTCGTTCGGTAAAGGTTTTTGCAAGGGAATCCTTGTTCGAGTTCTTCTCTTGCACGTGAGTGGGTGACGTACAGAAGGGACCTTTAGCGAACACGAAGACGGCGGTGGCTCCAATTTTTGTTTTGCCGCCGGGTGTTGCGATGTTCGTAACGTTCGGTTTTTTTGTTTCTGCCCGATGATCATCTTCTGGAGAGGCAAGTCGTGAAATCGCATTTCGGAATCTTGGCGGCGGTTCTGATGTGGCACAGTGCATGGGCCGGCGTGCAGCGCGACGTTACGGTGATTCGCTCCGATGAGCGATCCATTGTTCTGGAGTACAGGCCGCAAGCGGTGATTGCGCGGCCGATGTATCATAAGGACAGAGAGTTTGTCATTTATGATTTCGAAGGCGCGCAGCCTGCCGCCGACGTTCGCCAGCCGGGTGTCCCCGATTTGAAATACAGGTTGCTGCCGCTTGCCTTCCAGGCTCTGGAAGGAAATGCCGTGCAGGTGGTCGCCGCCGATTACGAAGAGATTCGCGATGTCATGTTGGCTCCCGTTCCCACAGTAATTGTGCGGGACGAGATGCTCGATGCGAAGAGTTACGATCCTGACCTGTCCGTGTACGGCCGAGACACCTTCCTTCCCGGGCCGGTTGCCGAGCTTTCCCCGATCAATCAAAGCCGCAGCATGATTATCGGCGGCGTGCGTCTGTACCCGATTCAATACAATCCTGCAACGCGCACGCTGCGCAAGTACTCCAGAATTGTTGTTGAAGTCGTCTATGCCCCTTCCTCCGTGTCCCGCATTCAGAATAGCGACGACGAGGTGTTCGCCGGCTTCCTGCTCAACTATGATGTTGCAAAAGCATGGAAGTTTGCCGATGCGCGGCAGATGCAGCGACCGACGAGCGTGCCCAGCGTTCTTGCACAGGGAACCTGGTATCGCCTGACCGTTGCGGAAGAGGGGATGTACATCCTGAACCAGCAGTTCTTCTCATCCAACGGTATCAACCTCTCGGGTGTCGATCCGAGGACGATCAAGATTTACGGAGCCGATGGCCGCGAGCTGCCGGAAGCCGTCAACGCGACGCGGCCGAGTGATCTTGTAGAAAACGCCATCTATGTAGAGGGTGAAAGCGACGGCCAGTTCAACGCGGGCGACTATGTCCTGTTCTACGGCAAAGGCGTGCAGGGAATCGCCTATGATCCGGCAGGACGCACGCTGCGCCACTACATTCATCATTACAGCAATGTCAACTATTACTGGCTCACCTTCGGCGGTGCGCCCGGCAGGCGTATGACGCAACAGCCGACTCCCGCAGCCCCGGCAACGGTTGTTCCTACTCGATTCCTCGATGCATCATTTATTGAGCCGGACACGATCAACATTGTTCGGTCGGGTAAGGACTGGGTGGGTCCGCAGATTGATCCGAACGGGGCGTATGTTCGCACGCTTTCCCTGCCCGGGGTGATTGCGAGTGAGCCGCGGGTGTATCGCTACGCGCTGGTCTCAAGCTCACAGGCATCGGCAACATTCACCGTGCGGGAAGGGACGGCGACGATTGGCGAGCACGGCTTGCCTCCAATCGGCGGATGGGATCTCGCCACGCGGGCGACCTTTGAAGTGACCGGGGCGTATCCTCTGTCCGGCAGCACAAGTCAGTTGCGCTTCGAGTACAGAACGACAGCAGCAGGCGCGAGCGGCTATCTCGATTGGGTGGAGATTCTCTATCAGCGGTCGTTCGATCCTGTGAACGATGCACTGCGCTTCCGTTCGCCCGATACGGCGGCCGTAGTGGAATACCGGCTCGGAGCGTTCTCGGGCGCGGCGTCGGTGTTCAATGTTACGGATCCGGCGAACGTTATGCGCGTCGCGGCGTCCGGAGGTGTGTTCAAGGCGGAGGAAATCGGCGGACGGGTGTCGGAATACTTTGCTCTGACGTCATCTGCTTACAAGCAGCCTCTCGCGGCGGTCAGCATTGCCAACCAGAACCTCCACGGCATTGGCGAGCAATACGACTTCATTATTATCACGTCGGATGAATATCGAGGCGCGGCAAACCGGCTGAAGGATTTCCGCGCACAGCAGGCTTACGGCGGCTTGCGCACGCTTGTCGTTACGGTCGATCAGATTTACAACGAGTTCAGTCACGGCGTGCCTGATGTTTCCGCGATCCGCGACTTCCTCAGGTATGCCTACTACAACTGGACGCCGCAAAGTCCGCCGCGGTTCGTGCTGTTCTTAGGCGCAGCCTCGTACGATTACAAAGGCCTTCTCGGTACGCGAAGCAGCTTCGTCCCCACATGGCAAACCACCGACTACCCATTTAACGATGTGTACAGCTCCTGCACGGACGATTTCTTCACGCGCATCACGACGTCGCGGGCGCCGTTCTTCATTTCGGCGCGGCTGAATGCCCGCACGGTGAGTGAAGCGAATCTCGTGGTGGACAAGATCATCGGCTACGAGGAGCGCTCGGCTCGCGGGCAATGGCGAACCCGGATCGTCGTCGTTGCCGATGACGGGTGGACGCCCGAAAACCCGCGAGGCGAAGAGGGGTCGCTCCACACTGCGCAGGCAGAATCGCTTGCCGAGCAGTTCACGCCCGATATCTTTGAAAGGAGGAAAATCTACCTGGAAGAGTATCCCGCGGTTCAAACGTCCCAAGGGCGGCGCAAGCCGGGCGCATATCAGGACATCATTGACGAAATCAACCGCGGGGCTCTGATTGTGAACTTCACGGGCCACGGCAATCCCACAGTGTGGACGCACGAGAACGTCTTCCACGTCAATACTTCGATCCCTCTTCTGACGAACGGTGACAAGCTCAGTATGTTTTTCGCTGCGACGTGTAACTTCTCGCAGTACGACGACCCCAAGCGCTATACAGGGGCCGAACTGCTGATCAACAAACAGAACGGCGGCGCGATCGGGGTTGTCTCGGCCTCGCGCAAAGTGTTCGCCGATCAGAACTACTATCTCAATCGCGGTATTTACGCGAACATGTTTTCTCTCGATCCGTTTGGACGAGTGAGAGTCGAGCGCGTCGCAACCGCCATCTATCTGTTCAAACAAACCAACAACAACGATAACGACGAAAAGTACCTGCTGTTAGGCGATCCGACAATGCGTCTTCAATACCCGCGCGGATTCGTCTCGATTGATACCATCAATGCTCAATCGGTGGACTCTGCTGACGGGCAGCCGAGGATCAGTCCCATCCAGCTTCGCTCGCTGGCGCGCATCACCGTTACGGGAGCGGTCAGGACCGAGACGAATGCTATCGAGCCGAATGCCCGCGGCCAGCTTACGCTGATCGTGAATGATGCGACGCGCTCCATCACGATCCCCACGTTCTACAACGGACCCTTTACGTACCGCGCACCCGGCGGACTGATCTACCGCGGACTCAACTCCGTAGCCAACGGCCGATTCACGGCAACCTTCATCGTTCCGAAGGACATCGCCTACGCGGATTCATCCACGCGAGGCCGCCTCGTGGCATTCTACACGGACAACGACAACAACAACGGTGTCGGGTACACGAACAAAATCTGGGTGGGCGGAAGCGACCCGAGCGCGCCCGGCGATAGCGTCGGGCCGGCGATCAGAATCTATCTTGGCCCCACGTACGAAAGCAGTCTCTCGTTTCATCCGGGCAGCGTTGTGAATGAGAATCCTACGCTGTTTGTTGACCTCATCGACTCGAGCGGTATCAACACTTCGACGGCAGGCATCGGTCATAGAATTGAGGCGTGGATCAACAACAGTCCCGAAAGCAAGGACATGACGGAATTCTACACAAGCAAGGTTGATAACTTCCAGGCCGGAACGGTGACCTACCCGCTGCGCGATCTGCCGCCGGGACGAAATACCATCAGGGTACGCGCATGGGATACGTACAATAATGCCAATACCGCTGAGACATACTTCGACGTTCGTTCCAGCGACCAGCTGGCCGTCGTTGATGTGATGAACTACCCCAATCCATTCACGAGGTCTACGGCGTTCACCTTCCGGCATAACCAGGCAGTACCGGTGAATGCCACTGTGAAGGTGTATACCGTAGCCGGACGGCTGATTCAGACGATCGAGGCGTTCGGTGTTGCCGAGTCCTTTGTGAAGATTCCCTGGGATGGCCGGGACCGCGATGGTGATGAATTGGCAAATGGTATATATTTATACAAGCTTATTGTCCGAACCGTGGATGGGAGATTCACCAGCGAGGTGTTGGGGAAGCTTGCCATTGCACGCTGAGAAACGAGTCGAGGAAACGAGAATGCATGATACGAAACATTTCAGGAGGAGAACTTTCATGAAACCAATCGCAACTGCTACGGTCATCTGTGCACTTGCTCTCCTGGTTGGTGCGTTGGCACCGACGGTGGCAGAAGCGCAGGGCGAGTCGGCTGTGCCGTTCTTGCTGATTGCACCGAACTCACGCGCCGCGGGCATCGGCGAAACCGGCACCGGCTCGGTGGATGATGCCTCGGCGCTGTTCTGGAATCCGGGGGCGCTGGCGTTTCTCACGGGGCAAGAAATCACGCTCACCCATGCCAACTGGCTTCCCCAATTCGGGTTGTCTGATCTCTTTTATGAATATCTGAACTACCGAAATGATATCCCCAGCATCGGAGGAACCATCGGGGCGAGCATCACCTACCTGAACCTCGGAGAGTTTATCCGAACGAACTCCTCCGGTGTCGAGGAGGGGAAGTTCAAAGCGTATGAATTTGCCGTGACCGTCGGCTACGCAACGAAGGTGTTCGATGATCTCGGCCTCGGCATCAACGGACGCTTCATCCGCAGCTCGCTCTCGCCGCTGGGAACGGCACAGGAGCAAGGGGCAGGCGTTGCCAATACCGTCAGCTTCGACATCGCCATGATGTGGCGCCCGTTCGACCTCGATATCGATTGGCTCGACAAGAAGTTCAGCATGGGATTCAATCTCTCCAACCTCGGCCCCAAAGTAACCTACATTGATGCGTCGCAAGCCGATCCGCTACCGACGCAACTGCGCCTTGGCTTTGGCTACAAGCTGTTCGAGGACGAGTACAACAGCCTGCAGTATTCGGTGGACTTCAGCAGACTGCTTGTTCGGCGCTACCCCGAAATTGTTGATACGACGGGAGGCCAGCGGCGCGTCATTCAAAAAGCGTCGGTCGATCCTCTTCCCAAATCCCTCTTCACCGCGTGGGGCGACGGCAGCGGCCTCCGCAAGATCAACGTGAGCATGGGAGCGGAGTACTGGTACGGCTCGCCGCGATTGATTGCGCTGCGTATCGGACACTTCTTCGAAGACCCGAGCTTCGGCAACAGAAACTTCTGGACGTTCGGAGCGGGACTGCGCTACGACATCTTTGGATTCGACTTCAGCTACATCTCTGCTGCCGAAGGGCATCCGCTTTCCGACACCATCCGCTTTTCGTTGCTGATTGGCTGGGGCGGTGCGACCCCGGGATGATGCTCGCTCGTCGCGGGACTGTGGGCTCCACAGTCCCGGACGAGAACCTCCTTCTATTTGCTGATACCAAAGCGCAATGACTCTGACGAAATACCTTCTTCTTACCCTTCTCTTCACCACTTCCGTTATTGCCCAGCGATTAAGTCATCCGCTGATGGTCTCGCGGGATGATGCCTTTTCCAGCCCACGCATGTCCTCGTTGGGCGTGGACACGGTGAACATTCTTGCCGTCATGGTTCAGTTCCAGATTGATAACGACATCGGGACCAGCGGCAACGGACAGTTCGATCTTTCGACTCCCGCTGAACCGGGCCTCGACGCGCCGCCGCACAACCGCCAATACTTCCAGGATCATCTTACGTTTCTGGCGAACTACTACAGCAATGTCTCGAAGGGGAACGTGCTGATTCGTGCGACGTTGGTTGATTCGGTGTTCACACTTCAGAATGCGATGGCGCGCTACAGTCCGCCCAAAACCGGACCGAACACGGCGGTCGGCGACCTTGCTCGCGACACCTGGCAGCTTGTGGATGCGTCGGGCCTGGTGCAGGACTTCTCGCAGTACAACTGCTTCATCGTGTTTCATGCCGGTGCTGGTAGAGATGTTGATCTGGTCAGTATCGTCGGCTACGATCCGACGCCGCGCGACATCCCCTCTCTCTATCTCGGGCTGAATGCGTTCAAGGAATTCTACGGCGCGACCTTCGAAGGCATTCCGGTACGGAACGGATTCAAAATCACCAACACCATCATCATGCCCGAGACGGAAACGCGGGAGATTCCCGCAACGCCGCAGAATGTTTTGCTGCGTCTCGGCATCAACGGCTTGCTCTGCGCATCGGTCGGCAACTTTCTCGGCCTGCCCGACCTGTTCGATACCAACACCGGGCGTTCGGGCATCGGCAGATTCGGGCTGATGGACGGTCAGGCGATTTTCAGCTTCGCAGGCGCTTTCCCGCCGGCACCGTCGGCCTGGGAAAAGTACTGGCTTGGATGGATCGAGCCGATGGTGCTCGGCGCGGGTGAACACGTTGTCGAGCTTCCCGCCGTTACACGCGCGGATACGGTCTATCGTCTTCCCATCAGCGGATCAGAGTATTATCTGATGGAGAATCGGAATCGCGATGCGCACAGGGACGGAACGCGTGTGACGACCCGCTACGGCGGCGTTCTGCGCCAGCAATCATTCGCACGCGATACGACGGGCTTCAACGCGTTCGATGTGTCGGCCCTTCGGGGCAACGTGATTGATGTTGATGAGTTCGATTTCAGTCTGCCGGGCGGCGTCGGCCCCTCCGGCGAGTTCTTTGATGGCGGCATCCTCATCTGGCACATTGACGAGAATGTGATTGCGCAGGGATTGCGCACCAACGGCGTGAATGCGAATCCCAATCGCCGCGGCGTTGACCTCGAAGAGGCCGACGGCTCGCAGGATATCGGTCAGCGCTATGGCCAGTTCGATCCGGGCAGCGGCAGCGAGGAAGGCACGGCACTCGA
Organism: Ignavibacteriales bacterium; assembly: GCA_037441705.1. Taxonomy (GTDB): domain Bacteria; phylum Bacteroidota; class Ignavibacteria; order UBA10030; family UBA6906; genus CAADGV01. The sequence continues at coordinate 33,094 of JBBIRR010000019.1, read as the reverse complement.
TTTCTGGTATCAAGGGAATGCGTCGCCGGTCTTTCGCAATGAGTTTTCGGCGACGAGCTACCCTAGCAGCCTGAGCAACAGTGGGGCGAAAAGTCATATCACGATCAGGGATTTTAGTCCGCGCGGGCCAACGATGACGGCTCGCGTCCTCGTGGGCGAAACCGTCAAGCCGCTTGCCGGCTTTCCCAAACAAGCAGCTCTGCAGTGGGCGCATCCATCGGTAACGGTGGCTCCGATTCGACCTCAGGACTCGCTGGCAATTTTTGTCGCCACAACCAAAGCCACGGCCGTGCGTCCCACTCGTGAACCGATTCAGACCGTCGGTCTGAGTGGTGAGTTGTACGCATGGAGAGTTGATGGGAGGCCGCTGTTTGGTAACGGACTTTTTGCGCGCGCTGGAGGTCCGGCTCCGGTGCCCGGTGGACCGTTCGTGGGTGCGCCGGCAGTTGCGGACATTGACAGGGATGGATCCAACGAACTGGTGATAGCAGAGGAGAACTCCACGGGCGGCGTGCTGCATATCTATCGGCCATTCCCGCGGCCGTTGGACAGTCTGGCTCAAGAGCTTCTTGCCGTGCCGCTGACGCGCCGTCCCACAACATCTCCCCTCATAACCGATTCCATCATCGCCTTCGGCGCTTCGCGAGCAACACTCTACATGCTCTTCATCAACGGATTTCGACTTGACAGCATCTTCATCACCGACGATACATCGGATGTTGCAGGCCTTGCCGCGGTGAATTCTTCCACAGGCCTCGTCTTTACGACAGCGGCAGGACGAGTGGGAACCAACCTGGCGTCGATTTCTTCACCTTCACAACCGAGTTCACCATCCTCGACGCCTGCTGTCGGAACGCCGGTTGTCGGACGCATCAATGCACGATATCCGCTGGTGGTGGCAAGAGTCTCAGCCGCGGGGCGCGTGCAAGTGCACGATCTCGGCTTTACGCCTTTGCCGGGTTTCCCCGTTGATCTCCGTGAGGCAGTCATCTCTCCTCCTGCACTTGCCGATGTTGACGGCGATGGCAACCGGGACATCGTTGTGTTCGGAACGCGAAACATGTTCGTGATGAACTACGCCGGTGCAATGCTCGACAATTTTCCCAAATCCTTGCCGGACAATGAAGAACTCGCATCGCATCCCATCGTGGCCGACGTTGACGGCGATGGCAACGTGGAGATTGTGGGCGTAACGCGCAGCGGAGTCGTCGTTGCGTATAACCGCAGCGGAGCCATGGCACCCGGTTTTCCGTTGCAGGCCGGTCGAGGTGGGCAGTCTGTCGCGGCATTCGCCACCCCGGTGGAAGGGTCGCAGTTCGATCAGCTTGGCCTTGTGATTGCCTCATCCGAAGATGCTTCGCTCAGCGCGTGGTGGACGGGCAGGACAGGCCCGGCAGCCCACTTGCTGCACGGTTCCGAGTGGCAGCAGTTTCAGTCGGATGCACGCCACACCGGATTGACGATCGACGAACTGACCGGCACTCCGCTCGGCACGACGTTCTTTCCTAAAGAGCGCGCCTACAACTGGCCCAACCCGGCCTACGGCGGCAGAACGTTCATCCGGTACTTCGTGAGCGAGAATGCGACCGTAAAAATCAAGATATTTGATCTGGCGGGTGATGTGGTTACGGAGATGAACGGCCCCGGCGTCGGCGGCGTTGATAATGAGGTGGAGTGGAACGTTGCAGATGTCCAGAGCGGTGTGTACCTCGCACGTATTGAGGCAAGCAGCGGAGGCAAAAGCGAAGTGGCGATCGTAAAGGTGGCGGTAGTGAAGTAAACAAACACGGCGCGGAGAATGGCAAATGGCAAACATAACGTTGCACGGTCACTATGACGGCAAACAGATCTTACTCGACGAGCAGTTCGATCTGAAGCCAAACACCAACTTGCTCATCACCGTACTCCGATGATGAACCGGAGTATACTACCGATAAAGAGCTTTGAGCGAAATGGGTTTTGTAAAGAGTAGATATCACCTTCTTTTTTCCGTTTTCCTTTTCCATGTTTCGATCTCACAGGAAGTTTACCACCCCGAGCTGGAATGGAAAACGATAGAGACGGAACATTTTCTTGTCCACTATCATCAGGGGGCGGAACGTACCGGGAGAGTTGTCGCGAAGATCGCCGAGGACATCTACGGGCCTATCACCTCACTGTACAATCATCAGCCCGACCAGAAGGTCAGCTTCATCATCAAGGATTACGACGATTATTCGAACGGCGCGGCATACTTCTACGACAACAAGGTGGAAATTTGGGCGCCGAGCATGGACTTCGATTTCCGTGGGACGCACAACTGGCTGCGCAACGTCATCACGCACGAGTTCACGCACATCGTCCAGATTCAGACGGCAATGAAGTTCGGTCGCCGGATGCCGGCCGTGTACCTTCAGTGGCTCGGCTACGAATCCGAACGGCGGCCCGATGTGTTGTATGGGTACCCGAACGTCATCGCATCGTATCCCATCTCCGGCTTCCTCGTCCCCGCGTGGTTTGCCGAAGGCGTTGCGCAGTACAATCGGCCGCAGCTGCGCTACGACTTCTGGGACTCGCACCGCGATATGATCCTTCGTGCCTACGCCCTCAACGATAGCATGCTGACGTGGAACCAGATGGGGGTTTTCGGCAAGACGAGCCTCGGCAACGAGTCGTCCTACAATGCAGGCTTTGCCTTTGTGCATTACATTGCACAGAAGTACGGCATCGGCAAGCTGAATGAAATCTCGCGCGCCCTCGCGTCGCTCACAGCAACGACGATTGATGGAGCGATCGAGCGCGCGCTCGGCAAGAGCGGCGAAGCGGTGTACAACGAGTGGCGTCAAGAAGTTCAAGAAGAATACGAACGACGCGTTGCTCCGATCCGTTCGAACATGCGAGAAGGTCATCCGATTCTTTTTGTTGATGATAAAAAGGAGTTTGAAAAGCTGAAGGATCGAATGCAGGGAACGCCGATGTTTACGCTTACACGCGGCCTGCGCGATGAAGCGCATCGAGATCGCTGCGGGCTGTTCGTGGAAACGGGATTCGCCAATCTCTACCCCGCATTTTCTCCGGATGGAAAAAAGATTGCCTTTGTAAGCACGATGGGGGCGCCGTACCTCGGTCAATCGCAACTCGTGGTCGGCGAGCTTGGCGGAAAGTTCCAGCTTCTCGTCGCCGGTGTCGGGAAAGAAGTGAGCTGGTCGCCCGACGGGAAGAAGCTGTACTACGCGCGCATCACCACACGCAACCCGAACTTTTCCAGCCAGTCCGATCTGTACGTCTACGATCTCGAAGCCGAGAAAGAAACGCGCCTGACCTATGGCAGGCGTGCCGTAAGCCCGCATGTGTCTCCGGACGGCAAGAAGATCGTCTTCGTGGTCGGCACCGACGGCACATCGAACCTTGCCGTGATGAACGCCGACACTTCGGACATGCGTTTCCTTACCACGTTCAAGAACGGCGAACAGGTGTATGGCCCGAAGTGGAGCCCGACGGGTGATCGCATCGTGTTCGATTATTCGGTGCGCGACGGCAGAGATATAGGCTGGATTCGGGACGATGGCAGCGACATGGAGTTTTTGGTAACGGGCGATCATGATTCGCGCAACGCCGTCTTCACGCCGGATGGTTCGCGCATCCTGTTTGCCGACGACCGGACCGGGATCTTCAATCTGTACTTGCTCGATCTTTCTACCCGACGCGTCGAGCAAATCACCAACGTGCTGGGCGGGGCGTTTATGCCCACGATCAATGCTGCGGGGACCGTCGTCTATGCCAACTACACATCCGAAGGCTACAAGCTCTACAGCCTGGAACGTCCTGCGCCACTCGCAGGTGAAAACATCGGCTACTTGCCGCTGATGAGCAACAACCCCCTGCCGCGTCCGGTGTACGAAAAGTTTCCCGACGATCCAACCGACACCTTCGATTGGGCGGCACTGCGATCGTACGATGACACGATCCTTCCCAACAACGAAGCGCGTCCGTACAGGAACGTCTTCACGAGCGTTTCGTTCGTTCCGTTCATCCGCTTCGATAACTATAACACGAAGAACAAAGCGCTGGAGTCATTCAAGGCCGGTCTGTACCTCTTTTCGAACGACGTCCTGGACAAGCTGAGCATGTTCGGCGGCGCGGCGTTCAATGCGAAGTTGGAGCGTGACCTGTTCGTCCAATTCGACTATCGCGGGCGGCTGCCGCTTTTCTACCAGCTCGGCCTGGAGCCGGTGGCGACGTTAGAAATGTTCAACGTCACGCGCAAGACCAACAATGTGATCGAGTTGCCCGCGTCCTCCATTCCGGTGGACATCACGTACAACCTGACGGAGTTCGATATCGCCCTCGCACAGCCATCGCACGTTGGACGATTCGAGTTCCGCTACGCACACAGCCGCTACTCCTCCACGATCGAAACGTTCAGGAATCCGGAAACCGGCGACCTCATCCCCGCGTCGGGCGACCTCTACTTGATTGCCAACGATCTGACATTGAAATACACACTCGAACAGATTGCTCGATCCAACACCTCGGAGATCAATCCCGTCGGCAGGAAGGTGCAGCTTGTCGTCATTCGTTCGCTCAACAAGTTCAATGGCGATGGGGAGTACACCATTGGCCCGACCGGACTCGTGCCCGTGTACAAGAAGGTGAACTTCACGCGCGTGGAACTGAACTGGCGTGAACATCTGCCATTCTTTTTCAAAAATCATACACTCACACTCAAACTTCGCGGTGGGTCGATTCTCGAACGGACCGTGGATAGCTTCTTCGATTTTTATGCCGGCGGTCTGGTAGGAATGAAGGGCTATCCGTTCTATGCCATCAGCGGCAACGAGATTGCCGTGGCGGGACTCGAGTACCGCTTCCCCCTCGTCGGTAACATTGATGTGCGGTTCCTGCAGTTCTACTTTGATAAGTTCTACGCCTCGATCTACGCCGACATCGGAAATGCATGGAGCAGTGTGAAACCGAAGCTGAAGGACTTCAAGAGCGATGCCGGCATCGAGCTTCGACTCGAAACGTTCTCGTGGTATGCCTACCCGACGCGGATCTTCTTCAACGCATCCTACGGGTTCAACGCCTTCGAGCGTGATGTGCGCGGCACGCCCGTGAAGTATGGCAAGGAGTGGCGCTTCTATTTCGGGATGTTGTTCGGATTTGATTTCGACTAATCGGGAGAGAGAGATGAGCAGAACTTCGATGATGGGGCTGATTGGCGCTCTTGCGCTCGGTTCATTTCTGGCAACGGCAGGCGAGCATCAGCGTTCGGTGGTTTTGAGCGAGAAACACCAGACGCCTCTTGCGCTGACCGGAAATCTCCAGACCGATTTCTTCGGCCAGCAGGAGTTGGCCTTCACGCCGCAACTGCAAGAATCCGCCGAGCCGACACCTTCACGAAAATCTCCGTGGCTCGCCGCAGGTCTGTCGCTGATTCTCCCCGGCGCCGGAGAGTTCTACGCGGAGAGCTACTGGAAAGCGGCGCTGTTCCTCGCCGTGGATGTCGCGGCGTGGGGGCTTGCGTATCACTTCGATAAGAAGGGAGACCGGCAAACGGATTTTTTCCAGAACTTTGCGAACGAGCATTGGAGCGTTGTCAAGTACGCGCAGTTCTCGCTGGAGTATTTCATTCCGACGGAGCGGTGGAACGAGTACGCGGGTCTCATTACGCCGGGCACGAATCCTCCGTGGGAGCGGGTCAACTGGAATCTGCTGAATCGTCTGGAGCGTGAGATCAGCGGAACGGCAAACGGCCGCTACTACTCGCACACGTTACCGCCTTACGGCGAGCAACAGTATTACGAGCTGATCGGCAAGTACCCGCAGTACACGCCGGGGTGGGACGATGCCGAGCTTCCGTACATTTACAGCGAAACGAATGTGACACCCAATTTCCGGTACTACGCGGCCGAGCGCGGCAAGGCCAATGACTTCTACACCAAGGCGACAACGTTCGTTACCGTTGCCATCGTCAATCACGTGCTGAGCGCGCTCGATGCTGCATGGTCGGCGGGGTCGTACAACCGGAACGTGCACGCCTCGGTGCGCATGCAGCGCGTTCCGACGGATGGGGGAATGACCGAGGTTCCTGTCGTACGCGCGGAATATCGCTTCTGATTACTTCGGGACGCGCAGCGTGACATACACTGCGCCGATGAGGAAGAGAAGATTGGCCATCCATGCCGTAAGCAGAGGATGGATGTCGCCGTTGTAGCCGAAGACCTGGCTCACCTTCAGAAAAATGAGGTAGATGAAGGCGATGAGAAGCGACACGCCCAACTGCACGCCGATGCCGCCCCGCCGCTTCACCGATGCGAACGGCACGCCGAACAACACTACAATCACCGACGCAAACGGGAACGATATCTTGCTGTAGAAATCCACAAGCCAGCGTGAGACATCCTGCCCTGCGCGGCGTTGGTTCTCGATGAACTGTCTCATCGTTTCATATTCCATTTCGTCCGGCTGTTCCTGTTTCTTCCGGAGGTCATCGGGATTGAAATGGAGTGTGCCTGCCGGCTGAAGGTCGAACTTCTCGATCGATTCCTTGTCGTTGGTAAACCATCGGCGGACGCCTGAGCGGAGCAACCAGCGGCGCCCGACCGAATCCCATTCCATCGTCTGCGCATCGACACGGGCGACAAGAATGGTGGCGTTGGTGTCGCTGAAATCCTGTATGCTGACGCGGCTCGCCGTCTCGCGCGTGTCGTCGAAATAGCCGATCGAGAGGATGCGGGTCGGCGAGTCCTGCACGTAGATGTTCGCGCCCGACCCGCTGATGGTGTTCTTGTTCAGATAGACTCGTTCGATCGTCAGTTTCTTCTTGTTGGCCTTCGGCACAATCCAGCCGTTAAAGTAAACCGACGCCGCGCTGACCACGAGCGCGACGACAAGATAGGGGACGATCAGCCGGTACAAACTAACACCCCCCGACTTCATCGCCGTCCACTCGTTTTGCGTCGAAAGCCGTGCGGTCACGAACAGACTTCCCAATAACAGTGCGACGGGCGTGATGAGTTTGATGATTTCCGGAATGAAAAAAATGTAGTACTTGACCAGAACTTCCAGTGTTGCCTGGCGGTCGAGGAAATCGCCGAGATTCTCCATCACATCAATCACAATAAAAATGAGAATCACGGCCAGCAGCGCGAAGAAGGACGTTGTGAGGAATTGCTTGATGATGTAGCGGTCGAGAAGCTTCATGGCTGCTGCTTCACCGCATCTTCCGATTCGGCAAGCGCCCGCTGCCAGCGCTGAGGAAGACGCCGTGTAATGAAATCGAAATTCAGCACGATGGTTTCCCGGTTGCTGCGCACGGTAAGCAGGATGCCCACGATGCCGATGATGATATTGGCTGCCCACATGCCCCAGAACGGCGAGAGGATACCCCGGTCGGCAAGTTTTTCTCCGCCGATGAGGCATGCCCAGTACAGAAGAAAGAACCCGAGACTGAGCGTTGCCGCCATGCCGAACCCGCCGCGGCGAGACATGATGCCCAGCGGAATGCCTACCAACACAAACACCAGGCACGCGACGGGAATCGCGTACTTTTTGTGGATCTCCACCTCATACTGATCAATCTGCTTCTGCACGAATTCCATCCGCAGCAGCTCGCTCTGAACCATCGAACTCAGGATGCGGGCGCGAGATTCCGGCGGCTCGGAACCTTCGATCGGTGGTGAGGGGTTGGCCAGCGGTTGCAGACCGCTTGCGAACCCGCCCGGTCTCGCTGCGAGGGCACTCGGGCGGACGACCTTGCCGGTGAGCAATGTCTCCATGTCGCGACGGATGAACGTTTGAAGACTCGAGTCGATCGTATGCAACGCGCGCTGCAAGCTATCAACGATGCCGCGCATGGTCGAGGCACTCAATTCGCGATCGCCGCGAATCACCGCTCCTTCCTGCGTCCGCTCGAAGCCGAACCCTTCCACTTCCGTAACGATGCGATGCTTCTGGAAGCGAATGCGCTTGTACTCCGTCATGTTGACGAGATTCAACTCATGAATCTCTCCATCCTGCAAATCCATGATCAGCTTGCGCGCATCGGGCGAGAGAGAGATGGTGCCGCGCTTGGCAGTGATCACGATGTTGTAGTTGGGATTGGTGTAGTCGTACAGCGTTATCCCCTCCAGATCGTTCGTCTTCTCGAACGTCTTATGCACGAGAATGCTGTAGCCCTGAATCTCTTGCGAGAAGAGTCCGGCCACGATGCTGAAGGTGGGACGCTTCCGACGAATGTCCATCGTCAGCGTCTTCGCTTTGTGGTTTGCCTCGGGCAGGACTTCGTTATTGAACATAACAAGCAGGATCGCCAGACCGCCCGCAGCAATGAAGACGGGTGCCATCATGCGGTAGATGCTGACCCCGCTGGCTTTCATTGCGGTGACTTCGTGCTTCGAGGAAAGGTCGCCGAAGGCCATCAGCACCGCCACCAGCACGGACATCGGTACGGCGAGCACCACCATCCAGGCGAGGTTGAGAGAAATCAGCTCCAGAATCGTCCACGCGCTGAGGCCCTTCCCGACAAGCTGATCAATGAACTTCATGACGAACTGAAGAAGAAAGAGAAACATCAGCGTGCCGAGCGAAAAGAAGAACGGCCCGATATGGGCGCGCAGAATGTAGAACGCAATGTGTCGGGGAAACACGGGAGACCTCATGCTTCAATATACGAAACGAGGTGCATCTCCTCCACACACGCAGGCGATTACTGCGCCGTCGCATTTCCGTGCACCACAAGATCATGCGGCCGCTGCATTCTTGATATTTATGCCCTAAATCTCTACGTTTATCCAGCCGAGCGTATACTCTCGGTCCCCACACTCAAGGAGGATGAACCATATCGATCACTGCTAATGCTTGGAGACGCCAGGGTGCTGGTTTTGTGTGGTAAGAACCGCAACCACTGGCCGGTCCGCAAACGCGGAGGCTGGACACCATCGTATATCCTTGATAGTCCACCGGTGACGGCATAACATACTCGAGAATCGACGTGGTTTCATTTCTTCGCAGTAGGCTCAACGCCGTACGGCCTCACAGTATCGGTATTGTCCTCCTTGTTGGCCCGCTTTTGCTCGCGGCGTTGATCGTCTTTTCGCCGGGCATCTCCGAAGGTTCATTCCGCGCGCTCACCGAAGCAGGGTTCGAGCCGGCGCCTGCCGACACGATCCCGAAGGGTGAAGATGTACGCACGCCAACCCAGCAACCCTCCGGCCGGTCACGTTTAGGCGGCCGCAGTACGGGCGGCGCGTCGGGACAGTTCACCTCAACCCCCGGCGGGCCTCGCGCCAAGCAAGCTCTTGCCGAAGATTCCACCTGGGTGGTGTATCTCGATTCGACGGCGCGCCTTGAACACTGGAAGTATCAGCGGCGAGACGTGCCGCACGTACAATTGTTTCCCGATCGCGTCTATCCGCTGTTCGCCGAGCCGCCGCCCTCCGTCGTCCGACGCGAAGTAACGACGGATTCTATCGCTTCCACGGTAACCTTCCGTGAGACTGTTGGGGGAGTTGATGTGAAGATTCCTCTGACCCTCTCGATGAAGGAGTACATTCGAGAGCGCTTGAAGTACGAGGAGCGCAAGCTTCTGGCCGATGAAGCGCGCAAGCCCAGGGTCCTGCAGGGCAAGCGCGACATCGGTGATGTCTTCTCCACCTTTACCAAAATTCAGATTCCCATTCCCGCCAATCCGATCTTCAGCATCTTCGGCAAGCCCGAGATCAATCTGCAGATCAGCGGGGCAGTGGATATCCGCGCCGGCTTCCGCAACACCAAAAGCGATCAGGTGACGGCGAATTTCCTCGATCAGTCCCGCAACGAGCCTGACTTCAACCAGGAAGTGCAGGTGGCGGTCAACGGCACCATCGGCGACAAGCTGAACATCCTTGCCGACTGGAACACGCAGCGGACGTTCGAGTACGAAAACCAATTGAAGATCAAGTACACGGGCTACGACGACGAGATTGTGCAGAGTGTTGAGGCGGGAAACGTTTCGCTGCAAACCCCGTCCACGTTCATCGGCAGCAGCGCTGCGCTCTTCGGCATCAAAGCGAAGATGCAGGCGGGACCCTTCACCCTCACGACACTCGCTTCGCAAAAGAAGGGACAGATCAAGGAGGTGACGGCATCGGGCGGCGCGCAGGATATTCCGTTCGAGATTCAAGCGTGGAACTATTCCACGAACTATTATTTTGTGGACGAGCGATACATTCCCTTGTTCGAGCCCTGGTTCCAAGCCGAGATTCCGACGGCGAATGAAGCGTTCAAGATCTACGATGAAGAAGTATGGGTGTCGTTCCTTGGGAACGATCAGACGCAGGCGGCGATTGCTCGCAACGGCGTTGCTCACATCACGCTCCCCGATAGGCCGGCTGGGCAGACTGATTACGGAGATTCTCTGCGCAATCCTGAGAACGAAATTCCAGGCAGCGTGGAGTTCGGGCGATTTGTGCGCCTCGATCGTTCACAGTATGAATTGTTGGGCGATGGCTACATCGGCGTCATAGCGCTGAATCAGAATATTCAAGATGTCCAGATCGTTGCTATTGCCTATCGAACATCAACCCAACAGTGGGGAGAATTGACGATCAATAATCCTGCAACGGCCGACACGAGCCGGAGACTCGTTCTGAAGATGCTCAAGCCGCGGAACCTGCACTCCGTTGGCCCAACCTATCGTACGGCATGGAATCTGCTTTTGAAGAATGTCTATTCGATCGGAGGAAGGAATGTAAAGGAGGCGGGCTTCGAGCTGGACGTGTATCGTCGGATCTATGGTGGTCAGGACGAGAACTCGCTGTTCGGAGTGCCGCTGCTGCGGATTCTTGGTCTCGATCGCTATAATGCCAGCGGTCAGCGCGAACCCGATAATCTCTTCGATTTCAGAACGGGCCGCAACTTCACGATCAACCCTGCACGGGCAGAAATTATTTTCCCCTATCTCCGGCCATTCGAAACCGGCATCGGCCGTTTTCTTGACAGCACGGGTCGCCCGGAGTTACGAGATTCGTTGGTGTTTAAAGAAATCTACGATACCACCAAGACCGAAGCGCAGCGCGCAGTCGCGAATCGGTATTTGATCAAAGGAAAGGCAACGGGAGAGACAAGCTCGAAGTATCAGTTGGGCTTCAACGTGGTGGAAGGAAGCGTGCGTGTGTATGAGAACGGTCAGCTCCTCACGCCGAACATTGACTACACGGTAGACTACATCGTTGGCGAAGTTGTGATTCGGAAAGCGTCGGCGCTTGTTCCGGGCGCGAACCTCCAGATCAAGTACGAACAGAATGATCTCTTCCAGCTTGCCTCAAAAACCCTATTAGGGGCGCGCGGTGATTTGGCGATCTCTCCCACAACAAACATCGGCTTCACGCTCATGAACCTGAACCAGCAGACGCTGAGCGACAAGGTGCGACTGGGAGAGGAGCCGAACAACAACACCATCCTCGGTATTGACGGGCAGACGTCATTCAAGCTTCCGTTCCTGACCAGCGCGTTGGATGGCCTGCCCGGCATTCAGACCCGCGAGATGTCCGACCTGCGGATTTCCGGTGAAGCGGCGTATATGATTCCCGACCCGAACACCAAAAAGAGTACGATCTCCAGCGATTTCGGTGCGGGCATCGCGTACATTGATGACTTCGAAGGTGCGCGGCGAACCATACCTTTTGGTGCCAACTACGCGAGCTGGTTCCAGCCCAGTCCGCCGGCGGACACGACACTGTTTCCGCCGGGCACACCCGATTCAGCAAAGATGTACGCGAAGGCCAACACCGTCTGGTACACTCTGTTCAATCAGGTTCGGCAGACCGATGTCTATCCCGATCGCAAAGCGGGCGGCGCGGCAAGCAACAGACTGAATGTGATGGACGTGTGGTATTTCCCCCGACAACGAGGCATGTACAACTACAGCCCGAATCTCGACTCGACGCTGCGTCTTGATCGCAACTGGGGCGGCATCATGCGGCCCATTTCTATCTCCGGAACAAATCTCATCACGGAGAACATCAGCTTCATCGAAATCTGGATGGAGGTGCTTCGACCCGGAGGCGCCATCCCAGCAAAGATGTACATTGACCTCGGTTCGATCAGTGAAGACGCGATTCCCAACAACTCGCTTAACACCGAAGACCTCGTTCCACCCAGCACCTTCATCAACAACAGCTTGCAGCCGTGGGAAGATGTGGGTCTGGACATGATGTCTGATCAAGAGGAGTTGCAGCGCTACGGGAACCTGCGGAACGATGGGGACCCCTCCGGCGATAATTGGGGGCGCGGCAGCGGTCAGATCATCCCGAACGATTACATGAAGGTGAATGGAACCGAACGGAACGCCCAGGCAGAGAACGGGCGCTATCCGGATACGGAGGACTTGAACACCAACGGCATCGTCGATCTTGCCAATTCCTACTTCCGCTACGAGGTGTCGCTGGATACGGTACGGGCGCGCAACCCGCGCATTGTGGGCGGCGGACTGCGTGGCAGTACGTACTACCAATTCCGGATTCCGATTCAGGACACGCTGCTGCGGGTGGGGTCGCCGACGTTCCAGAATGTGGAGTTCATTCGTGTATCATTCCAGAACGCGCAGGATACGATCGCCATCCGCATTGCGGACTTCGGGCTGGTGGGCAACCAGTGGCAAGAGCTGCGCAAGGAAGACACGACGCTGCAGGTGACCGTTGTTGGCGTCGAGGAGAATTCGGATGTCTATCTTTCGCCGCCCGGGGTCATTCGTGAACGCGACAAGACACGCCCCGATGAAGACATTCAGGCCAATGAGCAATCGCTGGCGCTCGTGCTCAAAGGCCTGCCCGACGGCGAATCGCGCTATGCGTACAAGCAGTACAACTATCGCCCGCTCGATCTCTTCTACTACAAGAAGATGAAGATGTTCGTGCACGGCGATCCGCGCTTTGCCTACGTCGACACCAGCAATTACGACGCGGAGTTCTTTTTCCGCTTCGGGGCGGATTCGTTGAACTTCTACGAGTATCGAGCACCGATTCATCCGGCCAGCGTTCCTCCTTCCGAAGCGGATCGGGGCTGGGACCCGTTGAACAACGTGGAGATTCGCTTTGAAGACCTGACGGCCATCAAGCAGGGACGGGATTCGGCCAACGTGATTTCGCGAGCGTTTCCTGTGCCGGGCGGGCCGCCGGGTGCCGTCTATCGTGTTCTGGGCAATCCCTCGCTCACGCAAGTCCGCTACATGGCGGTTGGCGTGACGAATCCCGCCGGCAAGGGAACGACCCGGCCGCTCTTTGGAGAAGTGTGGGTGAACGAGCTGCGTGTCATTGACGTGGACGATTCACCCGGATGGGCATATCGGTTTGACGCCAATCTGAAACTTGCGGACATCGGCGCGGTTGCGTTCAACTATTCGCGCGTTGATCCGCATTTTCATTCACTTGAACAACGCTTCGGCTCGCGGCAGTTGGGCACCAATTGGGCAATCAGCGCGAACATGGAATTAGGAAAATTCTTTCCGGCAGAATGGGCTGGCACGTCGCTGCCGATTTCCTACACCCACTCCGAGAACCTTGTGAAGCCGCAATACCTGCCGAACTCGGATATCCTCGTGAGCGAGGCCGCGCGGTTGGAGCGTGAACGTCTACTCGCCCTCGGGTTCTCGCAAGCCGATGCCGATGCAGCCGCGGCCGAACTGACACGCACCTCCGAAACCTACCGCACCACCGACACGTGGGCTGCCCCCAATTTCCGTATCGGCATTCCCTCCGATGCGTGGTGGATTCGCGACACATGGAACAAGCTTACGTTTGCCTTCAACTACACGAAGTCACGGGAACGCAGCCCGTTGACGATCCGGCGCCTCTCGTGGCAGTGGAGCGCGCGGATCGGCTATCAGCTTTCGTTCAGTCCCGAATACTACTTCCAGCCTTTCAAAAGTTTGTTCAGCGGGCTGTGGTTTCTCGACGAGTACAAAGATGTGAAAATCTGGTTTGCTCCGCAGTCGTTCAACTGGTCGTTTACGGTCAATCGTTCGCGCGACGTTTCGCTGCAGCGCGCGGTCGGCGCGCAGGAACTCATCAGCAGAAACTTCAACGCATCGCGCAGCTTCGGCTTCGGGTGGAAGTTCAGTGAAGGCGGCCTGCTCAATCCGTCGGGCGACTACACGCTGAGCGTCGAGTCGAGCTTGCTGAATCTGGAGACCGATCCGGTAACAAAGCGTCAGCGTCCGTTCTCGCGCATTCTGGACGACATCTTTTTCAGTAACGCCTTAATCAATTTTGGGCAGGACACGCGCTACTCGCAGCGCAACACATTCAACACGCGTCCCACGATTCCGAACATCTTCGGCATCAGACGCTACCTTGATCTCTCGTTCGGGTATGCTGTCGATTATACCTGGCAGAACGCTCTGACGGGCGGGGACCTGGGGAAATCGGCAGGATGGAGCAACACGATAAACTCTTCGATCAATCTCAAGCTCAAGGCCTTGTTCGATCCGCTCTTTGCAGAAGACAAGGCCGCCCCGTCGGGTACGGTCGCGCAGCGCCCTGCACGCCGTCCGCGTGAAAGCGAGGAGTCCGAAGGAGGGCAGCCCGCGGCAGCGGACACGACAGGTCGGGAGGAGATGCCGGATACGACACAAGGCCCGGGTGGGCTGGCAAAGACCTTCGATCAGTTGAAGCAGCTGGCCAAACTGTTTATCAAGGTTCCGCTGCTCGACTACGAGAATGTCAACATCACCTTCTCGCAAACCAACGTGAACTCGAACAGCGGCGTGGTGGGCAGGCCGGGCTTCGTGAATTTCTGGGGACGCGTTCCGTTCTTTCAGGACGCCGACCCCAAGTATGGGCCGTCGCGGCTTTACCAGCTCGGCCTCATTTCCGATCCGCATGGGAGGCTGGTGAACTTCGGGACGCGTTCGAAGTTTCCCTTCTTCGGCTGGGATGTGGAGCCGGGGATCCGCGCGCCCAACGGTTCGCTGTCCAACCAATTCCGTCAAACAAATCGCCTCACGTTCAAGACGACACGCTCGCTGTGGGAAGGTGCGCGCCTCGACCTGAACTGGAACGTCGGCTGGTCGTTCTCCAGCACCGAGAACATTACGACGGATTCTCTCGGGCGCATCATTCGCACCGGTACGCAGGGACTGCCGGTGTTGAGTACGCAGGGAAGTGTTGACCGTTCCTTCCTCACATTCCCCAACGTGTTGTTCCTCGGCATGTTCAAGAGCGACATTAAAGAGGTCGGCAAGCGCTACGCGCAGCTCAAGGCAAATAAGGCCGACACGTCAGCCAACGACGAGAAACTGGCGAAAGCCTTCGAGGAAGGCTTCGAGGCATTGCCGATCTTCAGAAAAATCTTCGGCAAGTTCACCCCGCGCGTCAACTGGACGTTCCGCTGGGATGGCCTCGAACGCCTGCCCATGTTTTCGGGATTTGTCAGCAGGCTGTCGCTTGATCACGCCTACAACTCGACCTACACGCGTGCCTTTTCGAACAGGCCCGGCGGGGGAGGCGAGCGGACGGAAACCCAGCGCGTGACGTATGGCTTCGCGCCGTTGTTCGCACTCAACTTCACGTTCAAGGAGTTGTTGAAAGGGAACCTCGGTGCAAACGTTCGCTATAACACGACAACCACGTGGGATCGCGCAGCGTCGTCGCCGAACATCGTGCAAACGCTCTCGCAGGAAATCTCCATCACGGCATCGTACTCGCGCCGCGGCTTCGAGATCCCGCTGTTCGGGCTGTCCCTCAGCAATGACCTGGAAATCAACGCTTCTTACTCCCTCACCAAAAATTCCCAGCGTCAGTACGAGATCGCCAAGCTCGACTTGAACACGGAAGGAACGCCGATGGAAGGCTCGACGAGAACGACGCTCGAGCCGCGCATCAAATATGTGCTCAGCCAGCGGGTCAATGCTTCGGTGTACTACCGGCACACCAAAATCACCCCGGACGCACAAGGCTCACGCATTCCCGGCAGCACGATGAACGAAGCGGGGCTGGACATTCACATCGCTATTCAGTGAAGCAGGCGCCGGCCAGGTTTGAAACTCGTAGCTGAAATGGCTATCATGAAGAGGAATGGAAGAGACTAAAGGCAAAATATTGTGGGTGGATGACGAGATCGAACTCCTGCGTCCACACATCCGCTTCCTTGCCGACAAGGGCTACACGGTAGAAACGGCGACCAACGGCGAAGACGCCGTGAGCATGGTCAGGGACCGGTCGTTCGACCTTGTGTTCCTCGACGAGATGATGGCAGGCATGGGAGGCTTGCGAACCCTTGCCGAAATCAAAGACCTGCGTCCAAATCTTCCCGTGGTGATGGTAACAAAAAATGAAGAGGAGACGCTGATGGAGGAAGCCATCGGCGTCAAGATCAGCGATTACCTCATCAAGCCGGTCAACCCCAGCCAGATTCTCATGGCATGCAAGAAGTTTCTGGAGAGCAAGAGGATTGCGGGCGCGACGGTTTCTCGGGATTATATTGCCGAGTTCAACGACATTGCACGCTCCTTGCTCAACCCGATGGAGTACACCGATTGGGTGGATGTGTACACGCGATTGGTCGGTTGGTCGCTGGAACTTGACCAACATCCCGATCTCGGCTTGAAGCAAACCTTATCGGATCAGATTCGGGAATGCAACCTCGTCTTCGGCAAGTACATCGAGCAGAATTATCGAGACTGGGTGCACCGTACGGAGCGCCGGCCCGTGCTCTCCCAAGAAGTCGTGGATCGTTTCCTCATTCCTGAACTCCAATCCCAGAAGTCCGTCTTCTTCTTTGTCGTGGATTGCTTGCGGCTCGATCAGTGGTTGATGATGGAGAGTCTGCTGCACGAGTACTTCGACATCTCCAAACAATACTACTTCAGTCTGCTACCGACGGCGACGCCGTACTCGCGCAACGCCATCTTCAGCGGCTCGTATCCGAGCGACGTCGAGTTGCGCTATCCTGAATTGTGGGAGAAGAACGAGGACGACGAGAGCAGCCGCAACCGTTATGAGCGGCAGTTTCTGGAGGGATTGCTGGAGCGACGCAAGATCCATTTGAAGCCGGAGCCGAAGTATGTGAAGATTCTCGATGCCGAGTTTGGCCGCAGCATTGAGGCGAATATCAACTCCTACACCAACGCGCGGCTGACCTCCATCGTCGTCAACTTTGTGGATATGCTTGCGCACGGCCGCTCCGATTCGCATCTGCTCAAAGAGATTGCGCCCGACGAATCGGCGTACCGCCTGCTGACCAAATCGTGGTTCATTCACTCGTCGCTGTTCGGCATGTTGAAGACGCTTTCGAGAAACAGAAACGTCTCGATTCTCCTGACGACCGATCACGGCAGCATCAGGAGCCTCCGCGGCACGAAAGTTCTGGGCGATCGCGAAGCATCAACCAATTTACGGTACAAATACGGCCGCAACCTTAAATGCGACGAGAAGTCGGCAGTGTTTGTGAAAAACCCGCTGGACTTCAAGCTGCCGAAGCGCGGCGTGGCGGTGAATTACATCCTCGCCAAGGAAGATTACTACTTCGTCTATCCGACGGACTACCATAAGTATCTCAATCAGTATCGGGACAGCTTCCAGCACGGAGGAATCTCGATGGAAGAAATGATCCTGCCGGTTGTCAAACTCGAGCCGAAAGGATGAAGACGTACCGCACACATTCCGCGCGTGAGACGGTCGAGGTGGGGAGGACATTCGCCGCGCAGTTGAAGCCCGGCGATTGCGTCGCGCTGAGCGGCACACTCGGCAGCGGTAAGACGCAATTCGTGATCGGTGTCTGCGAAGGACTGCAGGCGCGGGCACATGCAACCAGCCCCACGTTCACGTTCATCAACGAGTACAGCGCCCCGTTCGGCACCGTTGTTCACATTGACCTGTATAGAATCGAAAAGCCTTCCGAGCTGGATGCGCTGGGTGTTGAGGAGTACTTCAACGAGCGATGCATCTGTCTGATCGAGTGGCCCGAGATGATTGCCGACCGATTGCCTCCGCGCCATTATGCCGTCGAACTCCGCCACGGCGCCGCCGAAGATGAGCGCGAGAT
The DNA here is from genome assembly GCA_037441705.1 of Ignavibacteriales bacterium. GTDB lineage: Bacteria > Bacteroidota > Ignavibacteria > UBA10030 > UBA6906 > CAADGV01. Next base: position 15,091 of record JBBIRR010000019.1, on the reverse strand, counting down.
TGTCATTCGCGAGGCTGTTCCGGCGTGAACGTGTTGGCAATTGAAACCGCAACGACGGTATGCAGCGCGGCTCTCCTGGCCGGGGGGCGCATCGCGGCGGAAGAAACCATCGAGGAAAAGAATGTTCACGCCGAGATGCTGATGAGCTTGATCGACAGCGTCTCGCGACGTTCGCTGGTGTCCCCCAAGTCGCTTGACGCGATCGCCGTCTCCATCGGCCCCGGTTCGTTTACCGGCCTCCGGATTGGCTTGAGTGTGGCTAAGGGCTTATGCTTTGCGTTAGAGAAGCCGTTGGTGGCAGTGCCGACACTCGATGCGCTTGCCCGGCGCGCGGCCGATGCGAACCTCGTCGAAACACCGTACCTTCTTGCTTCGCTCGATGCGCGACGGGATGAGGTGTACTGCGCGCTGTTCCGCATCAACGGAAGGACGGTTGAGCGCGAGGGCGAGGTTCGCGACATGACGATGGAGGAGCTTTCGGCGCTCGTTGCAGGCCGGGCCGTCACCGTTACAGGCAATGCCGGGACAAAACTTGCGGCGCGCTTCGGCAATGCGGTGCGGTTCGTTCCCGCAGAGTACGCCTCGTGTCGCGCATCGGCCGTCGCGTTGATCGGCGAGGAGCTGGCACGCAGCGGTGCATTTGCCGATGCACGAACACTCGAGCCGGCATACGTGAAAGAGTTCCATACAACATTCAAACACTCATAGAAGGCCACTCCCCATGGCATGGTTCAGACGTTCGAAGGAAAGCATCGAGCCGACGACGGAAAAGAGGGAAATGCCCGACGGCATGTGGATCAAGTGCGACCAATGCGGCGAGATCATTCACAAGACAGAACTCGATCAGAACATGTTCACGTGCCCGAAGTGCAACAAACACTTCCGCATCGGCAGCAACGAGTACATCAAAATTTTGTTGGATGAAGGAACATTCAAAGAGTATGATCGGCGGATGCGCTCCGTGGATCCGCTTCGCTTTACCGACACGAAACGCTACCGCGAACGCATTCCCGAAGCCATCAAGAAAACGGGCCTGTACGACGCCGCGCGATGGGGAACGGGCAAGCTGGACAGCCGCGACGTGGTGTTTGCCTGCATGGATTTTGCATTCATCGGCGGAAGCATGGGCTCGGTGGTGGGCGAGAAGATCGGTCGGGCAATCGATCGGGGATGGAAAACGAAGAAACCCGTCATCGTTGTCTCGGCCAGCGGCGGTGCCCGCATGATGGAGGGGGCGTATTCGCTCATGCAGATGGCCAAGACCAGCGCCAAGCTGACGCGGCTGGCCGACGCGGGCGTTCCGTACATCTCGGTGTTAACCGATCCGACCACAGGCGGCGTAACGGCGAGCTACGCTATGCTCGGCGACGTGAACATTGCCGAGCCGGCAGCGCTCATCGGATTTGCCGGGCCGCGCGTCATCAAGCAAACGATCGGCAAGGACCTGCCGCCGGGGTTCCAGCGTTCGGAGTTTTTGCTCGAACACGGATTCGTCGATATTGTTGTGCATCGCCGCGATCTCAAATCAACGATCTCGCGGATACTCGCTCTTCTGGCCCCCTGACCAACACGCACGCACCCAGCATGATCATTCACGTACTTGGTGTTCCCATGGATCTCGGCTCCGGCCGACGCGGTGTCGATATGGGTCCGTCGGCCATTCGCATTGCCGGCCTTGCCGACAAACTCAAGGAGTTGGGCAACAAGATTGTGGATGAAGGCGACATCGACATCAAGAACATGGAAGAGATTCGCGTCGGCGATACGCGCGCCCGGTACCTCAAGGAGATTGCACGAGCCTCCCGGATTCTTGCGCGACACACAGAGGCCATCATGGCCAAGGGGCACTTCCCGCTTATCCTCGGCGGCGACCATTCCATTGCCGTCGGGTCCATCTCAGGCATCGCCGCGTTTGCACGCAAAAAGAGAAAAAAAGTCGGTGTGCTGTGGGTGGATGCCCACGGCGACATGAATACGCCCTCCACGTCGCCATCGGGAAACGTGCACGGGATGCCGCTTGCCGTCCTTCTTGGTTACGGCCCGAATGAGCTGAAATCCGTTGGCGGCAATGCACGGAAGATTGACCCGAACAACGTGGTGCTGGTGGGCGTCCGGAGTCTTGACGAAGGAGAACGGCGGTTCATCGAGCAGACAGGCGTCTACGTCTATACGATGCACGACATTGATCGGCAGGGCGTGCATCGCGTGATGAAGAAGGCACTCTCGAAAGTCACCGATGGAACCGACTATTTGCATGTCAGCCTCGACCTTGATGCCGTTGACCCGACCGTTGCGCCCGGTGTCGGGACACCGGTCAAGGGCGGGCTGGATTATCGCGAAGCACATTTGATTATGGAACTTCTGTTCGAATCGAAAGCCATGACCTCATTGGAAATCGTTGAAGTGAACCCGATCCTCGACGAGCACAACACCTCCGCAGAGTTTGCGGTGGAGCTTGTTCAGTCCGCCTTTGGCAAGAGGATTCTCTAGGAGGGAATATGGTTATTCGCGATCTCAGAGAAATGCGGCAAACGGCGGAGAGGCTCCGCCAGTCCGGCAAACGCATTGCCGTCGTGCCGACGATGGGATACCTGCACGAAGGCCACCTGTCGCTCATCCGCATCGCGAAAATGAAGGCCGATGTCGTGATCACGACGCTGTTCGTCAATCCCACGCAGTTCGGGCCGGGTGAGGACTACGAACGCTACCCGCGCGACTTCGAGCATGACCTTGCGCTGGCCAACGCAGCGGGGACGACTCACCTCTTTGCGCCCGAGGTGTCGCAGATGTATCCAACGGGATACTCGACCTATGTTGACGTCGGAGGAATTACGGATGTGTTGGAGGGGAAATCCCGACCCGGGCACTTTCGCGGCGTTGCCACCGTGGTTACGAAGCTGTTCAATCTTACGAAACCTCATATTGCCGTGTTCGGACAGAAGGATGCTCAGCAGGTTGCCGTGATACGTCGGATGATTAAGGATCTGAACTTCGACATCGAGCTGGTTGTCGGTCCGATTGTGCGCGAAGCGGACGGCCTTGCGATGAGTTCACGCAACACGTATCTCAGTCCGCAGCAGCGAAGCGAAGCCGTCGTCCTCTTTCGATCGCTCAAGCACGCCGAGGCGCGTGTGAAGGAAGGAGAAGAGGATTGCAAAAAGATCATTGCCGAAATGGCGACCCTGATCAGGGAAAACTCCTCGGGCGTGATCGACTATATCTCGATCGCGGATAACACTTCGCTTCAAGAGGTCCACCGTCTTCATCGCGGGCAATCCGTGCTGATTTCGCTTGCGGTAAAATTCGGGACCACACGCCTCATCGACAATATCATCATTCTCGTTTAGTTCGAGCAAGATATGGAAAGAAAACTCGCGGTCGTCATTATGGCGGCGGGGAAGGGAACCCGCATGAACAATCCCAATATGGCCAAAGTGATGTACACCATCAACGGAAAGCCGATGGTGGAGCATGTGGTGGATCTGGCACTGCGTCTGGGCGCGCAGCGCGTCGTGGTGATCGTCGGGTGGCAGAAGGACTCCGTCATCAACCATCTCACCAACGTCTTTGGAAAGAAGGTTGAATGTGTTGAGCAGAACCCGCAGCTCGGCACGGGGCACGCCGTCATGCAGGCGGCGCCGGTGCTGAGGGATTTCGAGGGCGATGTGTTGGTGCTATCCGGCGACGTACCGATGCTGTCGTATTCCACCACGCGGTCGCTCATCGAACACCACCGAAGCAACAACGACCACGCAACCGTTCTCACCGCCGTGTTAGACGACGCGACAGGATACGGAAGAATCCTGCGCGACGCCGACGGGAATGTGACGGCTATCGTCGAGCACAAAGATGCGACGGCGGAGCAGCGTCGCATCAATGAAATCAACTCCGGCATCTACGTGTTTGATGCGGGGATGTTGTTCGAAGGGTTGAAGCACATTTCGCCCGACAACGTGCAGAAGGAGTACTACCTGACCGACGTGTTCCAGTACTTCTGGAAACGCGGGCTGAAAGTCGGCGCCGTTGCCGCAACCAATCCGAGGGAGACAGCCGGGATAAACACTGTTGCGCAGCTCGAAGCTGTGCGCGAAATAATGAAGGCGCGCGCATGAAAAAGGCCGACCCGGCCCGGTCGGCCTTGCATGCATTATGCACCGAACCTGCGTGCTACTTTTTGGGATAGGCCATCCACGTTCCGCTGACAGCAGTAACCTGGGAATCCCCCCACGTGTGCACCTTGATCATGAATCCAGCCTTCGTAATCTTGTCGGTCTTAACGCTGACGCGAATTGCACCGTCCTTTCCGGGTTTCAGTTCGTAGCCGGTAAGGCTCAGAACCACGTTAGGGATGCTGTCGAACGGGTCGTCGAACGCGATGAAGATCGTGCTTGTACGTGCACCGGTGCCTTTCGCCAGCGTCCATCCGTCGGAATTCACATCCGCGGAGAACTCGCCCTGGCGAATGTTCTGTGCAAAGCCGGTGACGGCGAGCAACAGTACGGCGACGATTGCAGTCAAGAGCGTTCTCATGTTTATGCCTCCTATGTGATGAGTGAGCTGAATGAGGTGGTTTGCTGGGTGCAGATACGAGGGCCGATATGGGACGGCCGTCGTCGAGCACAAGGTAATGCGGTTTGGCTTTTGTTGCAAGAGAAGAGTGTGATCGGCAAGACGCGGGATGACCAAGGACGAACAGGATATGTCCGTTGTTCCGATGCGCTCTGTGCAGTTGACAATCAGGTGCGTTTTCACTATTATCTTCACAGAAATGTTAGCGTGTGCATGAACAGGAGGAGTCATTCCAAGGAGATCGCGATGAGACGAACAGTTGTCGTTGTTGCGTTGCTGCTGATAATGGCGGCAGGTTCCTCTGCGCAGTTCAAATCACAGGTTCAGCAAGAGACGCAAGCCACGATCGGACGCTTGGGGGACTCATCGCCGCTCTCAGCGTTGTTCGGGTGGTTTAATCCGGACAAGTTCAGCATGAGGCATTCGTTCGATCTCTCGTACACGAGTTTTGGAGGGCAGGGCTTTTCGCTCGGCACCTACACGAACAGCATGCGTTATGAGATTGCAGACAACCTGAACGCGCGTGCCGATGTCAGCCTGAGTTTTTCGCCGCTCAATTCGCTCTCGACATTCAACAAAAAGGATTTCAGCGGCGTGTATCTCAGCCGCGCTGAAATCAACTACCGACCGTGGGAGAATGTGTTCATGCAGGTGCAGTACCGCCAGATTCCGTATAGTCTGTACACTTCACCATTCTACTACAATCCATTCTACAGAGAGCAGGGATTCTAACACAGGAAGCGCACTCGACGTTGCTTCAATCTTCTTACAGGACAGCCGAACAGCCTTGCACACCGCATGCAAGGGTGTGTCGGCTTTCGCATTTCCTGGAGCGGTTCATTCACGGTTGAGGACGTGTCGCTGAATTTGCACTTGCATCGTTCCGGTCCAATCAATTTCCGCCGCCTCGGCGTCAACGCACTGATAGGGGTTCTCGTCCTCGTGGTCGGCATCCTCGCGTACGCGTTTGTGACCCGCAGCCTCATCTCGCCGCCGGTTGATCCGACAAAGACCGATGGAGCTTCACGCACGATCATTCAGCTCGATTTGCTCAATGGCTGCGGCATTCCTCGCGCCGCGTCGCACGTCACGGGGTATTTGCGGGCGCGCGGGTTCGATGTGGTGGAGATACGAAATTACAAAACGTTCGATGTGAAGGAATCGCTTGTCATTGATCGCAGCGGCAATGTCGAGCTTGCGCGCAAAGTCGCTTATGCCTTAGGGGTAAGTGAAAAGAACGTCATCCAGCAGATCAGTCCCGACTACTTCGTTGATGTCTCGGTTGTCATCGGCAGGGATTATGCTTCGCTCAAGCCGTATCAGCAATAGCCACCAGCAAGGAGGAGAACCGCAGTGAAATCGCCCCAACTGGCAAACGCCATTGCGAAACTTGCGCTGACCAAGAAGGCGCATGATGTCGTGATCATGGATTTGCGTCCGCTGACGTCGATGACCGACTTCTTTGTCGTATGCTCGGCCGATTCGGACACGCAGATCAAAGCGATTGCCGACGCGGTGGTGGAAGGGACGGAGAAGAAAGGCGTGCCGCCCTGGCATAAGGAGATCGGCAGCCTCAACTGGGTGCTGCTCGATTACTCTGACGTGGTGCTGCACATCTTTCACAAAACTGCTCGCTCGTTCTACAACCTCGAAAAACTCTGGGGCGACGCGAAAATGAAACGGGTGAGTGATTCCAAACCCCAACCCTCGACGCGCGTACGAAAGGCCGGCGCCGGCCGACGATCGCCGGCTGCATCTCGATCGCGGGCCGCGCGGAAACATGTTGCGTGAGCAAGGGCCGACGTCATTCCCACTTTATGAAGGATTATCTTACACAACAACTCTCTTCGGCGCTAACCTCGCTCGGCATTGCGACGGAAACTCCCATCAATTTTGAAAAGCCGCGTCAGGCTGAGCACGGCGACCTGACGACGAACGTCGCTATGGTGCTAGCAAAGTCTCAGAAGAAGAATCCGCGCCAGCTTGCTGCTGAAATCCTTGCCAACCTCCGCTTCGATTCCACGCTTGTCAGCAACGTCGAGATTGCCGGACCGGGATTCATCAACTTCCGCTTCGCGGAAAAATTCTACCAGCAGCAGTTAGCCGAGCTACTCAAGAAAGACGCTGCGTTCGGTCGTGCCAATCTCGGCAAGGGGAAGAAAACCCAGGTCGAATTTGTCAGCGCCAATCCCACCGGCCCGCTCACCGTCGGACACGGCCGCGGCGCGGTCTTCGGCGATACCGTCGCTAACCTGTTGGAGTGGACGGGGCACGATGTGACGCGCGAATACTACTTCAATAACGCAGGCAGACAGATGCGCGTGCTCGGCGATTCCGTTCGCCTGCGTTATCTCGAGCTGCTGGGAGACCGGATCGCATTTCCCGAGGAGTACTATCAAGGCGAGTACATCAAGGATATCGCCGCTCATTTGCGCGAGCAATACGGCGACACGCTGCGCAACGAACCGGCCGAAGGGAAGTTCAAAGAGCACGCCGAACGCGAAATCTTTGACGACATCAAGAAGACGCTGAAACTGCTCGGCATCGAACACAAGACCTTCTTCAACGAGAACTCATTGTATGAAGAAGGGAAGATTCAGGAGTTGGTTGACGAGTTGAAGAAGCGGGACCTGTGCTACGAAAGCGACGGAGCACTGTGGCTCAAGACCAGCGCCCTGGGCGGCGACAAGGACAAGGTGATTGTCAAGAGCAGCGGCGAACCGACGTACCGCTTGCCGGATATTGCCTATCACATTGACAAATTCCGGCGCGGCTTCGAGCTGATCATCGACGTCTTCGGTTCCGACCACATCGCAACCTATCCCGACGTGCTTGCCGCATTGAAGGCTCTCGGCTACGACGTGCAGAAGGTGAAAGTGCTGATTCATCAGTTCGTCACCATTACCCAGAACGGCGCCGTCGTCAAGATGTCTACCCGCAAGGCAAACTTCATCACGCTCGACGAGCTGATTGCCGAAGTCGGACCGGATGTCGTTCGCTACTTCTTCCTCATGCGAAGCATGTCGGCCCACCTGAACTTCGATCTCGGTCTTGCCAAACAGCAATCCGAAGAGAATCCGGTGTACTACGTCCAGTACGCCCATGCGCGCATCTGCAGCATCATGCGTAAGGCGGAAGAGGAAGGCAAGCTGCTTCGCCCCAATCCCAACCTCACACTCCTTTCAACCGAACACGAGCTTGAGCTGATCAAGCTGCTGCTGCAGTTTCCGGAGATGGTGGAGTACTGTGCCGGCACGTTCGAGATTCACCGCATGGCAGAGTACCTGCAGGATGTTGCGACGGTGTTTCACAAATTCTACCACAACTGTCGCGTGGTCAGCGATGACGATGCACTGACTCAGGCTCGCCTCGCTCTGTGCCATGCCACGCGCATCGTGCTGCGCAACGGCTTCAGCGTGCTTGGCATCTCGGCGCCGGAGAAGATGTAGGAGGTTCTGCGCAATCTAATCAAGACAGAGATTCAACCTGAAGGTCGAGTTCGATTCTGGGGCTATATCAAGGAGTTGGAGAAGTATCTTCGTGTGGTTACATTGGCGGATGGCGAAACGGTTCACAATGCTTTTCCGGACAGAGACTTCAAGGAGGCAAAGCAATGAAAATTCATTACTATCCTGAAACTGACTCACTGTATATTGACTTGTCCGAAAAGCCAAGCGCCGATTCAAAGGAGATTGCCGACGGAGTTGTGGTGGACTTCGATGAAAACGGTGCAATTGTTGGTATTGATATTGACAACGCGAGCAAAATTGTAAACCTTCAACGAATTGAATCTGCATCGTTACCGGTTAGTTCGTTCTCTATTACGGCCAAAGCCTGACCTACTGAGCTGTCCAGCCTCTTCAGAACCGCGAATGAATGCGAATGAACGCGAATCAACGCGAATCAAGAACTCCGATTAGCGACAATTCGCGTGCATTCGCGGTTGGGAACGAACCGAGGCTCACCCGACTCTTCTCAGCAACTTCTCTCCCGCAAACAAGCTCTCCTCCACCACCGCCTTGGTGCCATCGAGCAGATTCGGGAATGCCGTCACCGCCGCCTGCGGCACGGCAATCGGCTTTCCCTCCCGTAGAATAGAAAGCATCTGCAGCGCGTTCAAAACCGCCTTGCCGTTTGTCGTATTGTTGAAAATGACAAAGATGCGATTGCACTTCTCTTCTAACGCCACCAACCGGCGCAGAATCTCCCGCAGCTCCTTGTTGTTGTAGAGATAATCGTAGCGCGTGTCCACGCCGTTTTCCAGCCATCCCTTCTCGTTGCGTCCGTGCAGCCGCACGTATGCCGTATCGCCCACCGCACCCGTCACGAACGGCATGTACTGCCGCAGCCGGGGCAGGTCGGCATTCACCGGCGCAAGATAGTTCTCCGTCAGGAAGTTGATCAGATTGGGTTGGTTCCATGACTCATGCCGGAACTCCACATGCATCGGAAAGCCCCGGAACGTTTCTCCCAGCTTCACAAGGTGAAACCGATTCGTGCTCGTGTTCGTGAACGAGTAGGGAAGCTGAATCAGCAGCGCCCCAAGCCGCTCCGCCTTCTGCAGCGCCTGCAGCAAGCCGCGCACACGCGTCGTTACCTCGGGTTTGAAGTCCCGCGTGTGCGTAAACGCCTTGTTGAGCTTCACACTGAACCGAAAGCGCTTGTTCTCCGCCACCGCATCAATCCACTGCTCCGCCTCGTGCGCCGAAAGCGAATCATCCCAGAACGTCGGACGCACCTCCACCGTATCAAAGAACCGCGCGTAATATCGCAACTTGATCGCCGAGTACTCCGTCTCCACGCCGTACAGGCACGGATTGAAACTCTCGTGTTCCCATCCCCCCAGACCCACCAGGTATTGTACGTTCTGCCGCAGCATGACTTCCTCCAAAAAAATGCTTGACATCGTTCGTGCAAATCGCTATCTTTGCTGCGGACAAGATACGACATAAATGTCGTCTTGTCAAGTCCCGACACGACATTATTGACAAATTGGATTTGGGCGTTCCCCCGCCTGTTGGCGGGGCTTTCGCTTCGGTGCCGCTGCACACAGCGGCAGCGGCACCGGCGGCAAAAAGCGCCGCCACCCTCCGGGCACCTAACGCACGCCCACCCAAACCGACGTACACAACCCGGAGCGTCGTGTATAACGAACCGGCAACACATTGCCATCAGCAAGGAGCACACAATGAAAACCATCGGCGACCGCATCAGACAAGCGCGTGAAGCTAAGGAACTCGATCAGGGCACGCTGGCCATGAAGGTCGGCGTCGTCACCCGCACACTCCAGCGCTGGGAAAAAGGCGAGCAAATCCCCGACAGCATCTCGCTCACCAAAATTGCCAAAACCACCGGCGTCCATCCGCACTGGCTCCTCACCGGCGAGGGCGACATGTATCCCACCGCGGCGCAGCCGGCGAATGTGTTTCCGCTTCGTCGGAACATGCGCAGGACTCCGGCACTCACGAATCTTCCCCTCGTCTCGGCCGTCCCCGCCGGCAAACTCGCCATGAACTTCCCGCCCGACTACGTGGACGACTATGTCACGGTGGACGACATCAAAGACCCGCAAGCCTTCGCGCTCAAAGTCAAAGGCAACAGCATGGCGCCCCGCATCGAAGACGGCGATACGGTCATCGTCAGCCCCGCGCAGGAACCGCGCAGCGGCGACATCTGCGTCGTACGCGTCAACGGAGAAGACACACTCAAGAAGGTCAAGTTCGAAGGCAACTACATCCACCTCATCCCGCTCAACCCCGAATTCGAGCCGATGACGGTGAAGAAGCGCGACGTGAACTTCTGCTGGAAGGTGGTGAAGATGATCAAGGAGTTGTAGTCAAATCAACAAACCCTATCCCGTAAATCCTGTTCATCCTGTCAAAAAAAATCCGACAGGATTAACGGGATGGACTGGATGAAACTCAAGAAAGAAAACCAATGAAAGCCACAGCAACTTTCTCTGTCAAGAAATGGGAAGAAAGCACGTTACAGCAAATCTCTCCCACGATGAAAACAACCAGAGCCTCCGTTGAGTACGAACTCAAAGGCGACATCGAAGGTAAGGCAACGGTTGAATACCTGATGTTCTACAGTCACGCCGATCAGAAAGACCAGCACAACTCCACCGCAGCGTACATCGGGCTCATCCGCCTTGATGGGAAGCTCAACGGACGTTCGGGGAGCTTCGTGATGAAAGATGACGGGGCGTTTAAGGGCGGGGCCGCTGAGTCAACGTTGACAATTTTTGAGGGTTCTGGAACGGACGAACTGAAAGACATTCGTGGCACGGGCACGTATCGGGCGGATAGGGATGGGGCGAGGATGGAGGTGGAGGTTGAGGTGTAGCTCCAAGCTGGGGTTTGAAAACAAAACCACCACCCCAAAGGGCTTTAGCCCTTTCAAAGAATCGGAGACGAAGCAATGGCACTCAATCAATTGTTACGCCCCGATCTCACGACTCCAGAGTAAAGAGCTTTCTCCGAGCCAGGCTTGCTCAACATATCAGGTGAGCAAAAAGCGGTCGCGACTCCGTTCAGAATGACACGATGAAAAAGGCCTACAGTTTCTCCACCGGATACTGATCCAGCATATCCAAAATCCCCTCAATCGTCTTCGGTGAATTCCCCTCCGCCCGATTGTTGATATAGGCATAGAGTGATCGGCCTTCCGTGATGCAGCGGTGCACAGCCTCGACCATGCCGAGCCGCAGCTCAGGGTTCTCCTCTTTGATCTCGGTGTACGGCTGGAACATCCTCACGGCCTGCTCGTACGTTCTGCCGCGCTTCAGCAGGGCGCGGGAGACGGAAAACTTCGTCGTCAGCACACCGCCGATCTTGATCTGCTCGATGATGGGCGGCATGCGCGTCCAGTTGTTCAGTACGTGGGCAACCCTGTGGGCGGCGAGCATCTTCAAGTACTCCTCGGTCAGGAATTCGCTGTTGCGAATCTCCACTGCATAGTCATACCCCTTCGGCAACTTCGCCAGAAAATCATCCAGCAGTTCGACGAAGCGTTCGTACGTCACGCCCGAGCCGGGCTGGAAGGTTGAGAACTCGAAGATGATGATGCCTCGCTTCTTTTTCAGATGGTCCAACGGCTTGAGGAACTGATCCTGAAACAACTCTACATTGAGAAAGTCGGGGTTCTCCGTCCCCGCCTTCGGACCGAAACGGGGAATGTTGGGATAGCTTTTGATTGTGATACGGTCGGTGACTTTGAGCGAGACTTTGAAATCATCCGTGGTCTGATCGTGGATGAGTTTCATCGTATCGGGGTCGGGAAAGTCGTACAGCGCAAAGTCGGCGCACACGGTGGGGAACAGCTCGGAGTACTCCGCAAGCGCATTATCATTGAAGGCCTTCTTTGATCTGTAGTCCTTGTTGTAGACCTGGCCCCGCCACCCCGGATACTTCCACGAAGAGCTGCCGAAGTAAATCCCTTTGCTTGCCCAGCGTTTGATGCGCGGCGCGTTCTTCTCGACGTAGTCCGAGGCGCTCACGGATTGTCGTGGAGAGATCTCCTCGCCAAACAGCGGCAATGTTTCTTCCTGCTTCTTCTTCGCCCTCATTTCATTTTCACTTATCCAAGATAACAAAGCCCGTCGCGGCGGCAACGGGCGCAAACCTCATCCTCGCATCGCAGTTAGCTGAGGAAATGCACGACCACGCCATCCCGAAGTTTCGGCTCAAACCATGTGGACTTGGGCGGCATGATTTTGCCCGCATCGGCGATGGTAAGCAGTTCTTCAATGGAGGTAGGGTAGAGAACAAACGCAACCGCCATCTCGCCGGAGTTGACGCGCTTCTCCAACTCCTGCACGCCGCGAATCCCTCCGACGAAATCAATTCTCTTATTCGTTCGCGGATCGTCGATGCCGAGTACGGGTGCGAGAAGGTGATTCTGAAGAACCGACACATCGAGTCGCTCCACGGGGTCGGGATGTGTGAGATAGCTGAGGTCGGCTTTGAGTTTGTACCAGGTGCGGTTCAGATACATGCCGTACTCGCCCTTTGCCGCGGGCTTGACCGGAGCGTCGGCTTTGCGCACGGTGAATTTCTGCTTCTTGACCGCTTCGAGAAATCGTTCCTCGTCCATGCCGTTCAAATCCTTGACAACGCGGTTGTACTCCATGATGCGAAGCTGATTGTGGGGGAACAGAACGGCAAGGAAGAAATTATATTCCTCGTCGCCGCGGTGGTTGGGGTTGGCTTGTGCCATTTCCCTGCCGACACGCGCGGCCGCCGCCGAACGATGATGCCCGTCGGCAACATAGAGGGGGTGAACACGAGAAAACAACTCGGTGATTTGCCGGATCAACCGTTCATCGCTGATCACCCACAGTTGATGCCGAATGCCATCATCGGCGAGGAAGTCGTAGAGCGGTTCAACGAGGCGCACGCGGTCAACGATGGCATCGATACGCGGCTCGGCGTGATAGGTCAGAAAGATGGGTCCCGTATGGGCGTTGGTGACTTTGACGTGGCGTGTGCGGTCGTCTTCCTTATCCTTGCGCGTCAGTTCATGCTTCTTGATCGTATCGTTCCAGTATTCCTCGACAGAAACACAGCCGATGATGCCGAACTGCGAATGCTCGCCCATGATCTGGCCATAAAGATAGAAGTTCGGCTTCGGATCTTGCTGTAAGATGCCGTCGCGAATCAACTTTTCGAGATTCTCTTTTCCTTTTTCATACACACGAGGATCGTACAGGTCAATATCTTCGGGCAGGTCAATCTCGGGCTTGCCGACGTGAAGGAACGACAGCGGGTTCCCGTGAGCCTCGATGCGTGCCTCTGCAGAGCTAAGGACGTCGTACGGCTTTGCTGCCACTTGTGCTGCGTACTGCGGTAACGGACGAAATCCCCTGAACGGACGAACGGTGGCCATGCATGCTTCTCACAAATGATGGATACAGAGAATAAGAAAAGAGTGCACGAGCAAAGCAGTCTCGTTCTCGTGCACTCTGAGATTACGACTTTGGGTCGTGAGAAGCAACCCACCTACACCAGCACGCTCTCCGTGCGGTATTTGTTCAACGCCGCCACAACTTTCTCGGCGATTTCGATGCCGACACGATCCTGCGCTTCGACCGTTGATCCGCCGATGTGCGGTGTCACCGAGACGCGCGGATGCATGATCAGCTCGTACTCTTCAGCGGTCGGCGGCTCGTGCTCATACACATCGAGCGCGGCGTATGCAACTTTATGGCTGTTGAGCGCGTCGAGCAGGTCCCGCTCGTTGACGACTCCGCCGCGGGCACAATTGATGAGAATGACGCCGTTCTTCATCTTCTCGAAGTCGGATCGCGTGATGACCGGCCCGGCGGATTTCTCGTACGGCACATGCAACGTAATGTAATCCGACACACGCAGCAGCTCGTCCTTCGACACCATGCGAACGCCTTTGATGTCCGTAGTTTGGATGTACTTGTCGTAGGCAACGACGTTCATGAATAAACCGAGCGCACGTTTGGCAACCTCGGAACCGATGTTGCCGAGTCCGATGATGCCGAGCGTCTTGCCGGTAACTTCGATGCCTTTGCTGAATTCCTTCTTGGGCCATTCGCGGTGGCGCATGGCAATGTTGCTCATCGGCAGAAAGCGCCCGAGTGCAAGCAGGTGAGCAATGGTCAACTCGGCGACGGAGACCGACGAAGCCTTCGGCGTGTTCAACACGGTAATGCCTTTCATCTTTGCATACTCCGTGTCGATGTTGTCCAGCCCGACGCCGCCGCGGGCGATCACTTTCAGGTTTCTGCCGTGGTCAATAACGTCCTTCGTGACCTTGGTTGCCGAGCGAACAATGATTGCATCGTAGTCGCCGATGACCTCCAGTAACTCGCTCGGCGTGAGCGTCTTCTGAGTCAGCTCGAAGCCGGCCTTCAGCAGAATGTCGGCTCCGGATTTTTCAATGCCGTCTGTGATCAGAATTTTCATGGCTGCACCTTTCGTTGCGATGATGGAAGTTTCTTGCGGTCGAAGAAGAAGAGATACTTGTTCACTCTAACGAAAGGCAACCGTTGTGCCATGCAGAGCGTGTGTCTTTTGGCTTGGATGAGACTGGTTTTGAGAAGAGCGGGGTCGGATTCTCACATTGTGGAGCGATGAACGCAACTCTTTGCAAACGCAAGAATCGAAGCTGTTGAATGGTTCTACACACCAGCGCCCGGCCGTCACGGCTTACGCGCCAGCACCTCGCGCCGTGACGGGAGGGTGGGCACGTGAGTTTGCCGAGACGAGCGTCAACGTGTTCATCGCGGATGGGGCATTCGGTTCCGGGTTTGAGGTTCGATGCAGGATTCGGGATGCAGGATGCAGGATTCAGGTTGATTCTCATTCTGGATTCTTCGCTCGCTGCGCTCGCTCCGAATGACTCCGCAGAATCTGCGCCCGGTTGCGCGGAACACCCTTCGACTCCGTCCCGCCTGAAAAGCGGCGGGACTGCGCTCAGGGTGACACCAGCGCTCCGCCGTCGCGGCTTACGCGCCATACACACAGCGCCGTGACGGAAGGGCGGGGTTTAG
>JBBIRR010000018.1:0-74441 GCA_037441705.1 Ignavibacteriales bacterium | reverse complement strand
CTCGTTCTGCGGCAGACATCATTTCAGCAGCATCATTCGTTTTGTTTCTTTCACGCCGCCGCTTTGCAGCGTACAGAAGTACACGCCGCCCGCGAGGTTGCTCGCATCGAACGTCACTTCATACCGTCCCGGCTGAAGGCGTTCATTCACCAACGTTGCCACCTCGCGCCCCAACACATCAAACACCTTCAACGAGACGAGCCCTGTGGTGAGCGAAGCCGAACCACCAGAGCTTCGAACCGAGAAGGGAATCCGCGTGGCAGGGTTGAAGGGATTCGGATAATTCTGGTCCAGCCGAAACGCGGCAGGACGAGACGGCTCACCGGTCGCGCTCGTCGGTCCCTCGTACTCAGCCCACCCAAGGTCGGGACCGTTTCCGAGGTACGGCAGACCGATGTTTGTTCCGGCGTCAATTAGATCGCTTCCCTGGGCGAGACGCATGAACGGCAGGATGGGCAGACTGCCGTCAGCGTTGCGCGGCCCACGAACGCCCGCGGTGTCTGTGCTTGCAAAATCGGCGGTGGTGACCATGAACGGCGGCATCCAGCTATTCGTCTGCTGAATCGCAAAGCCGGCGATCGAGCCGACGGAGCCGAGGGCAAGACTGTTGACGATGCGGAGCGTTTCTCCGGCAGCGATCGCCCCGCTCACACTGTAGTTCGTTCCGTTGCGGAATGCGGAGCCGTGCAGGATGGTCATCGAACCGCGGTTATTGTTCTGATCGAACCCCTTCACTCTGTTATCGAACACGAGACAGCGGATCATCGTGATTCGGTGTTTGAGACTGTCGGCATTGCCATTATCGCCGCCGCCCATTTTGATACCGTTGCCGTTGCCGACACTCGGCTGTCCGTTGCTGAGATAGCCGTTGCGAAAGATCCAGCAGTTCTCCAGCACGGTCGTGACGTTGTCCGCCCCGCGCAGGTAGCCGTCGTATCCGTCATCGGAGTTCTGCCACGCGCGACAGCCGTAGAGGTAATTCCCCGTGCCGACATCCAACTTCACGGCAAAGCCGTCGGCATTGCCCTGGGACGGGTCGGCGTTGTTGTATGAGTCGCAGTTGATGATCTGGTTGTACGCCGCGCCGTTGCTGAGCTGTAGTCCCGTGTCGTGATTCTCGAAGAACGCGCAGTTCTCGATGATGTTGTATTGACCTCGCAGCAGCATGCCGTTGTCACCTGCCTTGTAGATATCCAATCCTTTGACATGCCAGTATCTGCCGCTCAGATTGATGCCGCGAAGGTTGTCGGCAATCGGCATCGAAGAAAAATCCAACAGCGGGCGTTCGCCCGGATAGGCGAAGAGGTAAAAGCGATTGGTGTTGGTTCCCTGCTTCGAAATGCTGATGGTGGTGGAGTACGGATGCGTGCCTCCACGAATGTAGATGGTGTCGCCGGCAACGGCCGCGGTTACCGCCCGCGGGATCGTGCGAAACGGCAGCTCGAACGTTCCCGGATTCATGTCGTCGCCCGATGGTGACACGTAATAGGTTGTCTGCGCCAACACCGGTGACGCGAACAGCACGACAACCATCCACAGATATTTCAGTTGTTTCACCCGATTGTTCCTTCGTTCATAACTTTCTGTTTCCATCCCCAGCGCGCATCCGGGCAGGCCGAGCAGCCGGCTCGACCTGCCAGTTCCTGCACGCCTACCGAACCATCATCATCTTCCTCACGCTCACAAACGGCGCACTGCCGTCGGTTGGGCGCGCTTCGAGCCGATAGAAGTACACGCCGCTGCCAACCGCGCTGCCCGCCGCATTCCGGCCATCCCACACCGCCGTGATCCGCCCGGCGGCCTGCTCTTCACTCACGAGCGTTCGAACATGCTGTCCGAGCAGGTTGTACACCTTCAACGTGACAAAGGATTCCTTCGCTATCGAGTATTTGATCTGCGTGGTGGGATTGAACGGATTGGGATAATTCTGCTCGAGACCGAAGGTGAGCGGCACGCCGTCCGTTTCGCTTACACCAACCACGGTTTGCAAGTCGGTGAGGAAGCGCGGCTGCGTCTGATATCCATTATTATACACGTTGGTCGCCGAGCTGAACTGCGTAATCACGCCCGTCACGTTCACGGGATAGGCAGGCTCGGGCGAGCCGGGAATCTCCGTGTCACTGTCGATGCGCATGATAATCGTGTCGGTCATGACATGCTGGTACATGACAATGTTGGCACTGGTGCCGGCGCCGGGCCACGGCGGAGTTGCATCACGCCGTCGAAGCGTATCAATGCGCACCAACCGCGATTCGTACAGCTCAGGATTGGCTGCAAAAACCGGAATCCGGACCGTCACAGGCACCACAGGCCGTCCGGTTGCAACAAGCTGAATGTCGGTTGCCTGCGTGTCGGGAATGATCTCCGTCAGGCCGCGGAACTGCGCGATCCGACCCAGCACGATGATCGAGTCGCCGACGTTCAACGGCGGAATCGTGATGCCGAAGGAGAAGAGTTGAATGCCGCCGACCGCATCCTGAAAATGATAGCCGAGATTGGTTGTCTGGAAATTCGGCCCGTTGACCGTCCCCGTGACGCGCGCGTAGTAGAGACTGTCCATGATTCTGCCGTCGGGGTGCATTCGGCGTAGGCCCGTGAGCGAAAGCGGACTGACGCCCGCGTAGTAGCTGTTGGCGCGTGCAATCGGCGTCGTGGTGCTCAACCCGCCCGCGCTCACCGCCTGAACCTGATACTCGATGCGGTTGCCGTTGGCGTTCGCACTGCCGGGAATGACGCCGCGATACGTTCCATTTTGAGGCGTGCCCCCGGTGCGCACCATCGCAACAGCGTTTTGCGTTCCATTGACATGATAGATGAGACTGGCCGATGCAATCCCAACCGTGTCGGTAATCGTGCAGGTCACAACAAGCGAATCGCCTGCAGCGGGCACACGTGTCGAGCGCGCGATGCTGCTCACACTCGGCGGCGCACCGACACTCGCCGCAGTCCACCGCGACAGCTCGCTCACGCCGCTCAGCGTAACGACATTTGCGACAGTGTCCACGGTGCCGCCCCGCAGCAGCCAGGTTGCCCCGTTGTCGGTCGAACGGAACAGCCGCAGCGAGCTTTCCGCGGCACCCTGAAGTTCCGACTCGTCGTAGCGGAAGCGCAGCGTTGCATTCAAGCCCGTGTTGTTTGTTGGTGTGATGTCGAAGTACCGACGAATGCTTCCGCCGCCCGCCGTCTGAACCGCATGGCCGCGCACAAGCACGGTGCTGCCCAGATTTGCCGTTGACCCGATCGAGATGCCGAGCCCGGCAATGTCAACCGTATCGCTCGGCGCGCTCAGCGTTCGTGTGGTGGTGATACTGCCGCTGGTTCCCTTCACGATGTTGCCGGGAAACTCGACAAGCAGCGCCGTCGGTCCGAGTGTTACCGTCTGACCGTTCAGGTCCAGATCACCATTGGTCAGCAGAAGCGACGTGAGCACCGTTGTGCCCGACGAGAGGCGCACGCCGGCCGGATTGTTGATGTCAAGACGCAGAAGCGTATCGGGCAGCAGCACGCCCGTGCTTTGAAGGACTGTCCCGTTGAACTCATAGCTCGCTTGCTTGCTGAGACTTCGCGTTCCGGTATTCTGCAGCAGCGAATCCAGGCCGCCCTCGTGAGCACAGATCAACCGCGTGAGAGGATTGAGGATGAACGCGCCGCTGCCGCGGATGACGCTCGTGCCGGTGCTCAACGAGGTTCCCGTGTTGACCGTAATCGGCAGGCCGCCGCCCGCAAACGTCACGTTGGAAAGCGTCAGCGTCTGCAGCCCGACACGCGCGAAGACAAACCTCGCCCCCGCAGCATTCGAGTTCTGCGTTGTGGCATCGGCCATCGTGAAGTTGCCGTTCAGCAGATTCCACGTCGAAGTCCCCGTACCGCCTTGCGATCCTCTGCTGATGGAGAAGTTGCCGCCGGTAACATTGATGTTGCCGGAGTGATTGATAATGATGTGGGTGTTGGCGTTGCTCGTCCCGTTGGTCGTAAACTGCCCCGCCGACTGAATGACATCTCCCACAATGGTAACGGTAGCCGAATCGTTCGCCACGGGCGCACACATCTGCCAGCGGCCCGACCCGGTGCTGAGCACCGTAATGTTGCCGCTGATCGTGTTACCGTCCCAGCCGAGATTCAGATTGGCAGTTTGGCCGGGCGAGTTCCAAACGACGTGATGGAAATTCTGATTGCCGTTCGAAGGTGCGTTCGCCGTAATCCCGGTCAGAAGGATTGTCGAGCCGGTTGTCCATGTCGCACTGGGTATTCTTCCACCATTACGAGCATGCTGGTACACTCCGCCGCCGACGACAATCATCCGCGACGTGTTGAGCGTATCGGCATTGACAACCGCCCTGCCCCCAAGCCACAGACTGTCGCCCGTAAGTTTTGCATTGAGCGCAAGCCGCGCACCGTTCTGGACGACGATTACCGCCGCGGATGCATTCGTATTGACGAACACCGAATCCGTTCCGGCAATCACCACGGTGTCGCCCGAGCCGGGGACGACGCCTCCCGACCAGGTCGCTCCGCTGCTCCACTCTCCGCCGCCGGTTCCGTTGCTGATGATGCGTGTCGGAACCGGTTCGCCAATGGCAAAGTCGCTGAAGTCGCTAACGCCGAGAGCTTGCGTGCTCGTCGCCGTGCGGGCGCCCAGCGTAAGCGCGGACCAGCTGGTTTCGTATTTCTTGATGGTGAAGTTCAACGGATTGGCCGACGGGTCGACATCACCCGCCACAAAGTTGAATGTGATATTACTCGCCCCGGTGGGCGTTCCGCTCAGCGTGTAGTACCGGTTCACCGACTTCGTCGCATCAATGCCCGAAGTCGAGATGTTGGGATGATCGCCGTTCGTCGTCGCAGCGATCACATCGAATGACGCGGTGTATGACGTTCCCGCAAGAACAACGGGAGTAAACGCCGATGCACTGCCGATCTCGAACGTCACCGTGTCGGCCGGGCTTGCGACCGTTTTCTGCATCAAGCCGTTGACATGACCCGCGACGCGCGTGACCGCAGCCTGCGGCGAGACAACGAGAATGTTACTGCCGGTCGTCACGACGCCGTCGGTGAGATTCAACGCCTGCGTGACCGTAACCGTATCGCTCAAGGTCACGCCGTTTGCGTTGTTGATCGTCAGCGCGGCAACACTCGAAGGCAAAAGGGCGCCGGTTTCTTGCGCAGCCGTTCCGTTATAGACGTACGCGGCAAGAGAGCTGAGCGTCGTCGCCCCCGCTGTGATGATGTTGCCGTTCAGCCCATCGGGGTGGCCCGATTCGAGCGTTGCCGCGGAATCGAGCGTGAACGCCCCGTTGCCGCCGAATTGACTCATTCCCATTTTGAGCGTTGCCCCGGGCAGTACCTGAATGGGGAACCCGCGCGTCGCATAGTTGATGTTCGAAAGCGAAAGCGTCGTCACCGAGCCGGCAGCAATCTGAATCGGCACAGCGGAGCTGCTGCCGAGGGAATCGTTGGCAAACGTAATTGCCTGCGGCCCCGTTCCCGCCATCACGAACTTCGCCCCGGCGGTGTTCGAATTCTGCGTTGTCGCATTCATCAGAGTGAAATTGCCGCCGAAGAGATTCCACGTCGAGGTGCCGGTACCGCCCTGCGAGCCGCGCGAAATCGAAAAATTCCCGCCGGTGACGTTGATGTTGCCGTAATGATTGATGGTGATGGTCGTTCCGCCGTTGCTTGTGCCGTTTGTGGTGAGGTTCCCGCCCGACTGAACGACGTCGCCCATGATGGTCACGGTGGCGGAAGTATTCGTTGCAGGCGCGCAGAGTTGCCAGCGGCCCGATCCGGTGGCCAATACCGTGATCGTCCCGCCGATGACGTTGCCATTCCATCCAAGATTCAGATTGGCGGTTTGCGAGGGCGAGTTCCAGACGACATGATGAAAATTCTGATTGCCGTTGGCAGGGGCCGTAGAGGTAATTCCCGTCAGCACCAGCGTTGCACCGGAACCCCACGTCGCGGTCGGCAGCCTGCCTCCGTTGCGTGCATGTTCGTACACGCCGCTTCCACCAACCGTTACCGAGCCTGTAGCGTTCAACGTATCGGCATGCACACTCAGCTTGCCGTTCAGTTGTATGTTCGTGGCGGAAAGCTTGGCTGCAAGTCCAACCTTACCGCCTGCCTGCACCAGCAGTCCGGCACAGGAGGAATTCGCGAGGACAAACACCGAATCGGTCGCCAGAATGACGACGCTATCGGCTGCGGAGGGCACAACGCCGCCCTGCCACGTTGTTGTGCTGTTCCAATCTCCGCCCCCCGTTCCGTTGCTCTGAATCTGTGCCGAGGCAAGCGATGCCATCATCAGCATGACTGATGCGAGAATGAAGATGCAACGTTTCATGGCTTCACCCTTTCAAGAGTTGGTTTGTGTAGATGAATCGAACGACGTTCTCAGCCTTCATACGTTCGGTCCGAGACGCTCAGGAGCCAGCGAAAAAGATTCTCCGCCGCGCGCGCGTTATCGTATCCTTCCGGCAGCCGACGATGGTCCATGTACTCGTTGTACAACCACGGGTCGCCAACGGCGAAAACGAGTCCCCGTCCGACCTCCGCAGTCGCCATGATAACGTCGCCGCCGTCGGTGAGCAGCGATCGAGCCGGAGAGCTGACGGCTAATGTGCTGATCTCCTTGAGAAAGATTTGTCGTACATCCTTGAACAGAACATGAGCGGGGAATTGTGCAAAGCTCCCCGTCGTGTAGTTCGTGCCGGTCACTCTGTTGCGACTGTTCTCGTTGAACCTCAAGCCGAAGCGGGCAAGCAATCGGTTGGTGTGTGCAAACTCGGCATTGCCCGCATCGTTGCCAAAAACCACGAGCACGCCCCCGGCCTTCACCCACCCCTCGATGACATCAGCGGCATCCGGACTCATGAAGTTCGGATGATCGGTCTCTTTCGGCGTGTCGGGATCGACAAGGATGTAAATACTTGCGCGCCGCAGCGCCTCCTCCGTCGGCTGACGGCGAAGCGTGTCAATATCTGCACCCAATGCAGTAATGATGGCGCCGAGCTGCGAGTAACCCGAGTTCGTCGTATCGTGCCAGAGGTAATGGTACGGTTCGCTGCCGCCTGAGGAATTGGATCGAGATTCGTTATTATAGAAGTTGTCGAGCAGAACCAGCTTTCCGAGACCCGGAAAGGTGACGCTCTCTGCGGGCTTCAGAAGATCGGCAAGCGGGGAGTGCATCTCGCGCAGTCCTTCAACTACGAGTCCGGCCACCGCAGTTGCGCCGCGACTGTTGAAGTGCGTGTTGTCCTGCTTCCCTTCCGGAAGCGCCGAAAATCGGCCGGGTGAAACCCACAGGAAGAGATGCTTGCTCTCTTCCTCACCCAAACGACTGAAGAGATCATAGCTCTTACGGTGTAGATCGATCACCGGAACGCTCTCATCACGTCCGACTTCACGCACAACCTCCGGATACTCTCCATGCACGTCGTAGAACGTCCCGCTGCGATCGAATCGTCGTCTGCACACCGGCGTGAGGAGAATGGGATGAGCGTGACGTGCACGCGCGTCTCGAACAAAGCGGACAAGGTTTTCCTTGAACGCCCCTCTCGGTGCAGCGTAGCGTGTCGGATCATCCTGCTTCGCATCGTTATGCCCGAACTGGATCATCACATAATCTCCCGGTCGCAGACGATCGAGCACGACATCCCAGCGCCCTTCGTCAAGAAAACTCTTTGTGCTTCTCCCATTGCGAGCATGATTTTCGATTCGAATTTCCGGCATGAAGAAGACGGGCAGAACCTGCCCCCATCCTCGTTCGGGATTGCCGATGGTGGGCTTATCCGCCATCGTCGAGTCGCCGACGAGAAACACACGGGGCTTCTGCTCGCCGCCTACCGCTGCAGCGAGCAAGACGCCCACAACCGCAGCAGCCAGCCGAATGGAACGACGGGAGATCATTTCCTTAACCGGTTACGTAAGAAGTCAAAAAAAATTGACTGAACTTGAACAAGCTTGTCCACCGGGCTTTTACAATCTTCATGTTCGATTATTGATGCTTATCTCCTTACCCGTCGCAATCTTCGCCCTGCATGTGTCTCGCAGGACGAGTTGCGTCGGAAGAATGACGTGATGCTCGATCATGGCGTCGCGGCTGCGCATCATTTCGAACAACACCTGCACGGCACGAACCCCCAGGTCGTGCGTCGGCTGGCGCACAACGCTCAGCGCCGGAGAGATAAACCGTGCAACGTCGCTGTCGCCGAAACAAATCAGATCCACCTCTTCGGGAATCTGCACCTCCAGTTCCTTCGCCGCTTCGAGGATGCCGAGTGCCACGGGGTAGGTTACCGCGAAGATGAACTCGGGCAGCGATCCGCGCTCGTACATCTGCTTGAAGCCCGCGTAGCCGTCGTCTTTGCCGTACCCCCCATGGACGATCCAATCGGGATTGATGCGAACATGATACTCTTTCATCGCGTCTTCGAACCCTAACAGGCGGTTCATCCCGATGTTGATGGTGGGATCGCCGCCGATGAAACCGATCTTGCGATATCCGACTTTGATTGCCTGCTCGATGGCCTGATACACGCCGTTGCGATCATCCACCAGCACGCTGCTGAAGCCGGGCAAGGGAGGCTCGGGACGCCGGTCCATGAAGAGCAGGGGAATGCCGAGCTTCCGAATCCATGTGAACAGATCGGGATCGTGCGTCTGCTGCGTAATGGAAATGATGATGCCGTCTACACGCATCGCCACCAACGTTTGCAGATGTTTCTTCTCTCGCTCGGCGTTTTCCTGCGAGACGGTCAGGATCGTCTCATAATTATTCTCGAAGGTTGTGTTGTAAACGCCTTCGATAACCGACCCGAAGAAGTAGTGAGCAATCTTCGGCACGACGAGGCCGATCATGTTAGTCCGGCGGGACGAGAGATTGCGCGCCATGATGTTCGGGGTGTAGCCAAGTTCGTCGGCAAGCTGGCGAATCTTCCGCGTCATCTCTTCGGAAATGTCGGGATGGCCGCGCAAGGCTTTCGAGACGGTCACGCGCGAAACCTTGAGCCGCTTGGCAATGTCTTCCAGCGTGATGTGTGAGCTGCGTTTCATTACTCTCCTTGATGTGACAATGAAGACCGCCCTCGCGCAAGAATGGTCCGACCCGCCTTCTCCAACTCGATGGCAGCGCGGAGAAACGGTCCAACGCCTTTCATGTCGTTCGTGCGGCGCGGCTCGCTGATGTAATACTCAAAGCTTCCGTCACGATACGGATTGCCGCCCAGCCCCGCGCTGCGACACACGTTGTGAAGGTCAATGAACCCCCGGTCGTCAATGGTCACGAAATTGGCAACGACACCCTGAAACGTCCGCGCAGCGTCATCGAGATAGGATGCATCGAGATATCCCCTGTTTGCTCCTTTCGCAAACGCGTACGCAAACATGCACGAGGCCGAGGCTTCGAGGTAGTTTCCAGCCCGGTGCCCCTGATCGAGTACCTGATACCAGAGACCTGTCCGTGCATCCCGAAATCGAAGGAGCGCAGCGGCAAGACGGCGCAAGACGTCAAGCATCTCCTGACGTCTCGGATGTTCGGGCGGAAAATAATCCAGCACATCCACAATCGCCATCATGTACCATCCGATGGCGCGGCCCCAGAAGTTGGGAGAACGACCGGTCACCGGATCGGCCCAGCGCTGCTGCCTGCTTTCATCCCAGCCATGATAATACAGACCCGTCGTCGAATCATACGTGTGTGCGGCAATCCAGAGAAACTGGTTGGCAATGTCGTCGAACGCATCCGGCTCATTGAACAGGCGCGCATACATGGCGTAGAACGGCTGCGCCATGAACAATCCATCCAACCACATCTGGTACGGATAAATCTTCTTGTGCCAGAAGCCCCCTTCGTTGGTTCGTGGGTGTTCGCGCAGTTGCTGCCGCAGCGTATCGGCTGCATACCGAAACTTCTCATCCTTTGTTTCTTGATACACGATCAATAGCGCGCGACCCGGAGCGATATTATCAATGTTGTAATCCGCCCGCTTATACGTTCTGATGGTACCGTCCTTCCCTACGTACTGCTCGAGATTTCTTCGGACGAACTCGAAGTACGTTGTGTCGCCGGAATGCTTCCACATCTCCAGCAACGAAATCAGCATCAGTCCTTGCTCGTAGTTCCACTTCGTGTCCGGCGAGAGAGAATCATAGGTCGCCGCGCCGGGATG
Source organism: Ignavibacteriales bacterium (assembly GCA_037441705.1). Classification (GTDB taxonomy): domain Bacteria; phylum Bacteroidota; class Ignavibacteria; order UBA10030; family UBA6906; genus CAADGV01. The sequence goes on along the minus strand of JBBIRR010000018.1, from coordinate 64,275 downwards.
CCGAAGCACAAACGAATCGGCAATGCGCCGTGACCAGGGCAGATTCTCTCTCACCATCATCTCGCTCCCGCCGCAGCCGAGTGCGGCGAGAGCAAGCACAGCGATGTGTAACGTACGAATCATAGACGCGCGACGATCACTTCACGACCGTCATCTTGCGGGTGAGCGCGGACGAACCCGCCTGCACCCGGTAGAAGTACACCCCTGAAGGTAATTTCGATGCATCCACCACGACGGTATGCACGCCCGCATGCTGCCGCCCTGCAAACGGCGCCGCCACTTCCTGTCCAAGCAGATTATAGACCCTGACGGTGACGTATGCTTCGCGAGGCAACCCGTAGCGAATGGTGGTGGAAGGATTGAACGGGTTCGGATAGTTCTGCTCCACAAAGAAGGACGTTGGAATGCCCGACGTTTCATCCACCGAGGTGACCAACAATGTTCCTCCTTCGAAGGAAATCTCTGCATTCGGTCCCAGCGTGAACGGAATTCTGTTATCGAACACCCCGCGCATCAAGCGCAACCGTCCGGTGATGGTTGTCGGCTGCGAAAGCCGAACGGTGTCGGTACTGTTGGCAGGATTGATGGCGAGTGTATCAACCGTTGCAGGCATGGTCAGGCCGGTCACCTGCACGCCGGTGCCGGTGAACATGAAACTCGCGCCCGTCATGGTCACGGTTCCCGTCACGCTCACCGCGCTATCCACGCCGCCCTCCTGTGCGGTGATGAGCATCGCGCCCGGATTCAGCGTGAAGAGTCCGCTGCCGCGCAATTTGCTCAGCCCCATATCGAGGCGGGTTCCCGGTTTCACTTCGATGGGAAGCGACGTCAGCGTGTTGTTCGCGCCCAACGTCAAGGTTTGTGTGCCGGGCTTATCGAACACAAACCAGGCATTGGCCGCGTTGGAGTTCTGCGTCGTGGCGTTCGACATCGAGAAGTTGCCGTTGTGAAGATACCAGCGTGTCGAGCCTGACCCGCTGCCCTGCGATCCGCGACTGATCGAGAGATTCCCGCCCGTGACAATGATGTTACCGTAATGATGAATGACGAATTTCGTGTTCGCGTTGCTGGTGCCGTTGGTCGAGAACTGCCCTCCCGTGACAATCACATCACCCATAATAGAAAAAATGGAAGAGTCGCCTGCCAGCGCCGTCGTCATATACCAGCGCGCACTGCCGGTGTTGACGACACGAATATCGCCCCCGATGGTTACGCTATCCCAGCTCATGTTCAGGTTGGAAAGAAGGCCCGGAGTGTTGAACTCGACATGATGGAAATTCTGATTGCGGTTATCCGGCGCCGTTGATGTGGTTCCCGTCATCAACAGGGTTGAACCGACAGCCCAGGTGGCTCGCGGAAGCGAACCGGCATCCTGGTCGTGCTGGAAGACGCCGCCGTTGGCAATGGTGAGATTGGTGCCGCCTCCAAGACGGCCTTGATTCTTCAGCGTGTCGGAAATCGTTGCTGCGACATCAACATACACCGAGTCCGTACTTCTGACGGTGATGGTTTGGGCCGTGCCGGTCGGCGGTGTTGTTGCCGCCACCCATGTCGTTCCGTTGAAGCGCTGCCAGGTTGCCGGTGCGCTCCAGTTGCCGCCCCCGGTGCCGTTGCTGCGGTAGTCTCCGACTCGCTGCGCATGCAGCTCGGCGGCGGACATGAACACGATCGCAAGCAGTGCGACCGCCGTGTATCCTGTTTTCATGATCTACCTCCCTTATTGATGGTACGATTGATGCACTACCATAGCGACGGAATCTCGTACGAAATATCCGCGCTCAGCAAGTGGCGCGCGTCGCTGTTGAAGCTGACGGCGCTGCCCCACACATCTTGGTACTTCAGCTGGTGATACTCATACGTGACGTTCAAACGAACTCCGCCGATGTTCACGCCAAGGCCACCCGTGTACACGGAGGAACGCACCGGCTCGCCCACGAGCGGATTGCCTTCCGATTCAAAAACTTCTGCCTGTTCACGCAAGCCGGCGCGCAGCATCAACCACTCTGCCAATGTGTACTGCACACCGACGTGAAACACCGATGCCGAACGCCAGGGATGCGATTCGAAATTCCCCTGCGTGTACACCGCCGAGGCGAAGGAGCGGAACTCGTATTCAAGTCCCAGCAGCAGACTCGTGCTCGGCATGATGGCGATCCCGAGCGTTCCGCGCCACGGTAAGCGCATCTTATCTTCGCCCGAAATCGTCTGCCCGAGCGTCGTCCCTGTGGTATCAACCAGCCGGCGCGTCGTGTATTCGCGGCTGATGGTCGTCGGCGGCCTGACGCTGAAACCGAACGTGACATTCGGTGTCCGGTACATGCCGCTGATGGTGAACTCCGTCCCGCTGAACTCCGACGTGCCTGTGCGTGTCATACGCCCGTACAGCGAATCAAGACGGAAGAAATTCGTGTAGAATGTCATCCTTCCCCGGGAGACCTGCTGTTCGAAGTCATCCGTTTGCCCCTTGATGATCATGCCGCTGAAACCGAGTGAGAGACGATCGAAGAGGGAAACGGAGAACGCAGCACCATACCCGCGCAGCGAGCCTTCGCGCGTGTGCATGTTCTGCCACCAGCGTACGAGAGTGGGGATGGAATCGTTGGGCGGTCGCGGCGTCGGCAGGGGGCGGTTCGAAAGGATCGAAGGATCGAGCACGTTGTTGTTCTGATAGTAATAGTTGAGATCGGCGTACTCGACGACTCCCAGACCCGCGGCAAATTCTGTCTCGCCCGCCGTGAACGGAACGGCAAGCAGAGCATGGACAGGCAACGTACGGTTCTTCGAACGTGACCAGTTCGGCCCGATCGTATCGTACGGCCGCTGAACCGTGTCGCCGGCATTCACTCCCGGCAGCGACGTATCGGGATCGGGGATGTACGCCGTCAATCCTTCCATGAGCAGACTGAAATTGGAGTAGTATTTCAACGGTGCATAATGCTGCGTCTGCTCGGCGCGCGAGGAGTACATCGCGCCACCAAGAGAAATCTGAATCGCCCGCAGCCTGTGTAGCGATGCCGGGTTCGTGAACATCATTCCTGCATCCGCCGACACACCGAAAATTGTGCCCCCCAACGCCCTCGACGCTGCGGAGTGCGTAACCGTCTTGTCCAGCCCCTGAACCGTCAGTGGTGCGCCGTAGCCCTGCGCCAACGCGTGCTGCACCTGCACACTGATTGCGAGAAGAACCACAAGCACACCGGCGAGATTTCGGAGCGGGGCGTCGCCCCACGATTGAGGCCGGGAAAAGAGAATCTTCATAGCTCGGCTCCCAAACTTATCCGTTGCGCATTCCCAAGGTAGGTTCCGATGGAACCGTAACTGTAATCGAGCGAGAGCGCCACCGGCCCGATCGTGTGTTTGAAGCCGACACCGAGCGTGAGCCCTTCCGAATCGTAATTGAACTTGTATCCGCCGCGCAGCGCGAAGGTGTTCGCGAACTCATATTCGATGCCTGCGTGTGCTTGCTGTGTGTAATCATTCGGTTGGAAGAGATCGAAAGCGACCGTGACACGGTTGTCGTCCTGCTCGAACAGCAGAGCCTGCGGGCCTACGAGGTTCCCCGCGATACCGAACCGGAACAACAGCGGCGCGGCACTGGCTTCTTTTGCATACTTGATATCGGCGCCGAAGTTCTGCACCGAGGCAGCGATCTCCACCGAACGAAAGCCGGTGTTGTAGCGAATCCCGAAATCGAACAACACGCCTTCCCCCCAGGTCCTGACATCCTCAAACACTCCTTGACTGACCTGCGCCCGGACGATCTCTCCGTTGAAGAGCGACTCGCGCGCGTACTTGATGCTGATGCCGGTTGAGAAACGTTCCGTCAGACTTCTTGCGTACGTAAGACCGACGAGGTAGCTGAACGGACGGAACGTTCTGCCCGTAATGCCGGGGGCATTGGGGTCTTTGATGTACGGCGTGCTGTTCGTCGTTTCCTCGAACACGCCAAAGTCCACATACTGGATTTGTACTCCTATCGCGCCGAAGCCGTCCAAGGATGTGGCATACGAGAGCGCGCCCTGCTGTGCATCGAAAATCCAATTGATGTAGGTAGAAGAAAATTGATGGCCGGTGACCAGCGCGACGCCGCTCGGATTCCAGAACACGGCATCGGCCCCCGAGGCAAGCACGCTGTAGGCATCACCCATCGCCGTAGCTCGCGCGCCCGGCATCACGTGCAGAAATTGCATCGAGGTGCTTCCGACCTTTTGTGCAACAGAAAGCGAGAGCGGCAGCAATGCCAGCAGCACCAGCACTCCCCAAACTCTGCACAACGTCTTCATCATACACTCTCCCGATTCAATGAATGATGACGAACTTGCCGGTTGCCCGCGCTCCGCTTTCATCTTCCACCACAAAATAATACACGCCGGAGGCAAGCAACTGGTTGTTTCGTGAAATCTGATACCACGGATGACCGTAGGTGTCGCGATGATGTTCGATGGTGTTGATCAGCTGACCGCTGTAGGAAAAGATTCTGATCGTACATCGCTTCGTGAGTCCCACAAACTGCAGGCGGTCTGTTACTTCGCCGCCCGGATCGGAGCCGCGCAGGCCGTTGGTGACCACCAGCGGATTGGGAATGACGTACACCTTGCCGAGTGTTTCCGAAGCGGGCGCTTGCGTTTCATGCCGCGTCACGTTCGTCCAGCCGCTCTTGCCGCCGAGCGAGTCCACCGAGCGCACTGCGTAGTACGCAAACTCGCCGATGTTGCTTTCCCGATCGTACACGACATACACCGAATCCTGGAAATAGCGCGGATCGCGCACGCTGACGCTGTCGATAAGCGACCACGGGCCGAGCGGGTGTGGCGCACGCAGCACTTCATAGTGCTTGAAGGGCGCCTGCAAACGCGGCGATGAGAACGCTTCGACCTGTGGACCCCACGTGATTTTGTTGACGGCGGCACGCGTGTTTTCCACCGTAATGACAGGCGCGGGATACGGGATCGGAATCGTGTTGTATCTGCCGGTCGGCGGCGCGTCCTTCGGTTCGTATTGAACGGAATCGTACTTCACCAACGGACGCCCCGTGTACGTCTGAATTGCCCGATCGGCGACGTCACGAATCGAGACGACGCCCGGCGTGACGTACCACGGCAGAGGATGCGTCTGCAGGTACCGGCTGCCGATGTACTGCTTGGTGGATGCAGTACCGACACCGGGATACTGCAGCGTATCGTACCAACTCGGAATCGGAGAGAAGTAGAGACCCTGATCCACCGCCGTGCGGACCGTTCCCCCAAGATCTCTGTACACGCGGTCGCTCAACACGCCGGGCCCATAGCCGACCACTTCGGCAACAGAGAAGCGCAGAGCTTCATTGGGCGGCAGGATGTAGGGATAGAACCCTAACGCACGGTTCACGGGCTGCCACCACGAGAGATTGACGGAGCCCTTCGTTCGTCCTTTCCAATAATACCAATCGCGAACATCGCTGGAGAACTGCTGGATGATGCGAAGCGAGTCCTGCGTGCCCTGAAAGATTCCCGTCTTGCGCTGCAACGCGGGATCGAGCCACGAGATCGTTTTTGCTTCCGGCGGAAGGTTGCCGTTCTCGTAGCGCAGCAAGAAGGGCTGCTTGGCTTTTCCGTTCTCATCCCACATGCCCGCGCTGTCCGATGGGGCAATCCAGACCTGGCGGGTTCTGTTTCTGGGACTCAGATGATTGTAATCGTAATGCAGCACCATCATGCCCGCCGCCTGCGGAGAGTTCAGGCCGCCCCGGTCTCCCGGCTGCGACCACAGATCGAAGTACACCGTATCAGGCGCGCCCTCGCGATCATGATTGTACGTCAAGTAGCGCCGCAGATCGAACCGGGCGAAGTGATCACCCAATCCATTCGGCGGCTGGCCGCGAAACTGCGCTTCCGTCCAGTTTCCGTGATTGCGCTGATAGCCGAACATCGAAGGCGCAAAGGAATTGGCAAACGCGACGTGAACGTCGAAGAGCGTATCGGGCGTCGTGTTCAGCAATTCATACTCATAGATGATAAAGCTGTCGTACCCCGGAAAACTCCACGCGCGACTCGTGCGCGTGACGGTAATGCCCAGCGGAGTCCGCCAGCGCGCCGTGATGATCTCCTCTGCTTCATCCGGATTGTATGCGGGATTGAGATTGCCGTTGGCAAGCACCGGGAAATTCTCGACACGCTCGATCGAGATCGGATTGCTGTACAGGCCCGTAACGGTGACAGGATTGCCGCTCGCGTCCGAAACCGCGCCGCAGAACATGTACTGCCGCGTGCCGTTGAGCTGCTGCCTGGTGCCGGCAATCCAGATCCCGCTGCCGAAGGAGTTATGCTGCCCCGGATAGACGGTGCGATCAATAATCATGCGCGAGCGCGGCGGCCATTCCATGGATGGCGTGCCCTCGTCAACCGTTCCGCCGGGGTTGTAGGTCCGTCCAATCTCTCCTGTATTGTACACCGTCTGATGCAGCAGGCCGCGGGAGTGGACACGCCAATCCCGCTGCGCATAGGTTGCAAGAAGCGGCAGCATGCAAAGGAGAAAAAAAAGGCCAGCGCGTTTCATGTGTGTCTCTCGTCGTTGAGTCAAAACTCCAGCGTAAGACCGACCGTGAACGACCTCGGCTGATTGTCGTAAATGAGGAACGACTGATCGATGGCGAACGGCCCCTGCGTGCCTTTGTTATACCAGTAGCGCACGCCGTTGTTCGGATCGTCAATGGGATACGCCTCATAGTACTGCAGCGGCAGATTCGGGTTTGTCGCCGTCGGTCGGGCGAACAGATAGTCGTAATTCAGGATCCTGTTCTCGAAGAGGTTGAATACCTCCATGTACAACACCATCGTCGCGCCGAAGAAGTTGCGGACCCGTTTCGTGAGCCGAACGTTGGTGTTGTATTCCCACGGCGTCCGCTTTGCATTGATGAGTTTGACGTTGGATGGTGATGTGTACGGCCGGCCGCTGCGGAAGAAGGAATGAACCGAGAGCGTTATGTCGCCAAACACGCTGTTGCCGAAGATGGTGGGTCCCCACTCCGGGTCTGTGGTATAGCCCGCATTGACGATGATGTTATGCGTCCGATCGAAGTCGAGCGTAATGTCACGAATCGGTACGTTCGAGAGATCCGTCATCACCGCTCCCGCAGTATCCTGCGTAAACAGCGGCGTTGCGCTGGTGACGTTTGCGCTTTTCCCCGTGGCAACGCCAAACTGATAATTGATGGAGCCGGTGAGCTTACCGCGCCGCTTCGAGAGTGCAACGCGGAAGCCGCGTATGTCGGCGTAGTCCCGGTTGAAGTACGAGCTGACCTGTTGGCCTGTTCGCTGATCAACGAAGTTCGCCTGCTCGATCAGGTTTTTCACGTCTTTGTAATACCCGCTGACGTCCAGCGTGAATCCCTCACCCAGGCCCTGGGTGACGCCGATATCGTAGCTATTGGTCACCTCGGGTTCGACGCGCGAGTTGCCGATAACAACCGGGCGGTTCGTTCCCTGCGCAACGCGCGTGGATACGACGTATTGAAACGGCGGCCGCTGCATGAAGGCACCGTAGTTCAGATGGAACACGGTGTTCAGCGAGACCGGGAACGACACCCCTACGCGCGGCTGCAATCGCCCAATAACCGGAGCTTTCGCCTGGGGAGCATTCTCGGGATGGAAGATGCCAAGCGTATCAGGCGTAAGGAACGGCGTGAAGTGGTTTGTGAAATAATCTCGTCCCGAACTCCACAGATCGAGGCGCACACCTGCGTTGGCAATCAGTCCTTCGAACTCCATCTTGTCCTGAACATAGACCGCCGCTTCAAAAGGACGAGCCTTGTAGCGTTCGATGAAATCATTACTGCGGAGCTGCAAGATGTTGGATACATCAATAGAGTAGAAATTGAATTGGACGCCGGCGTTGATCAGATGGGCCTTGGTCACCTGGCTGGTGAGAGCAGCATCAATGGTGAAGGTGCGCGTCTTCTCGTCGCGGAACTCATCATATCCTATTTGATAGTTTAGCCCATCGGGCGAGTTATTGTTGGTCACCGGAAGAATGAAACTCCACGCAATATCTCCGCCGTACGCGACGGAATCGGGAATGCCGCTCGGCACGGGCGTGGAACCGATACGATTGCGCGTCAGTAGCACGTTCAGCTTTATCTCATAGAACGTGCTGGGACTGAGTGTGTGCGTCAGCCGTGCCCCGACCTGGGTGTTCGTGCGCTTCTGATAGCGGATGCCCGTCACTCTATCCCACAGCCACCGCTGAAATCCCGACACGCTGTTCGTTCCGGGGAACGCATTGTTGTCTTCTTGCGTGAATCCCCCGCTTAGCCGCAGCGACGCAGTGCCGCTGAGATCGAACACCACATTTCCTAAGAGCTGCCGCTCGAGGTCCGGGCGGACAGTGGGAAAGGCGGGCCACTCCGTGCTTGACCGGAGAGCGAGGAACATTCTCACATCTTCTTCTATCGGCCCCCCGGCAGAGGCTTCTACCGAGAAGTCAACATCATTGCCGTAGGAACGGTTAATGTCACGACGCGACTGCATATACAATGCACGCGCAACCGCAAGCTGCACCAGCGTATCTCGCGCATAGCGATTGACAAGTCCTGAACCCATGGAACCGTAATACGGCTGAGGGTTCTCAGCATTCGGGTCGCCGCGCAGCCAGATGCCCGCGTTCAGCAGCATGGCAAGATAGGGGTTGGCGGAAGGGTCGTACACGCTCGGCCCGAAGTGCTTGAAGCGTGGCGCGCGCATCCTCGTTTCAATGCGCGATTGCCATCGGTCGCGCTTGCCTTCCTTCATCGAAATATTCACAACGCCCGATTGCGCGTTCCCGTACTGCGCACCGAAACCGCTCGTGATCACTTCCACTTCCTCGACCGCACTCATGATGGGAAGAAACGCGCTCGAATTGTCGAGGGGATTGACAATACCCATGCCCTGCAACGTGTAGTACTCCTCGCCGATGCGACCGCCGCGGAAGTGTCCGTCGGTTACATCTGCCGCCAGCGTGAGAACATCCCCGATGTCGCGGATGCCGGCAATGGTCTGCACCTCTTCAGCCCGCACGATGGCGCTCGTTGAGGTCTTCTCTTTTTCAACGTCGGGACGTATGGCTTCGACCACAATCACTTCCTGTGCAACAGCCGTTGCTGTCAGCGCGAAGTTGACAATCGTCGTTCGCCCGGCATTCACGATGACATCACGCTGCAGAACCCGATTGTAACCAACCATCGAAGCCTGTAACTCGTATTTGCCCGGTGGGATATTGAGAATGAAGTACGCGCCCTCGGTGTCCGTCGAGGCCCCAAGAGTCGTCCCCATTACCACAACGTTGCAGCCGATGAGCGGCTCACCGGTTTCTGTGTCCTTCACGACTCCGGAAATCTTCCCGACTGTTTGGGCATGCATGAAGGATGCGAGTGTGAAGCAGGAGATTGCCAGAATCACGCTCGACACAAGCGCACGGGAGTGTGTTGCTTGTGCGACCTGATATGTTGTTCTGCGTGCAGATACCATCATGCCTCTCCGAAGAAAGGAAGTTGCTGGTCCCCTCAGAGCGATGAGACTTTCGTGTTTGGCCGAGGGGCCTGAAGAGCTATTCTACTGTGAAAGACCTTTACGGGCAGGAGCGTGTTCGCAGAGTCTTAGAGAGGTAACTCCACCCGGCGATGCTGGTAGCCAGCAAGGGCGACCGTAAGTACTTAACCGATGACTTTATCGGTATTAAATGTAATAAATGAAAAGCCACTTGTCAAGACCTCGGCCAAAAAAAATTCACCGGCTGGGGTCAAGCAACAATTATGCGAAGTCTGTCTGATGCGGAAGCGAGGTGTATCGGAAGGTCAGGCCAGCATGTTCATCGGGACCCAATCCATGTCGTCGAAATCCTGATTCTCGCCCCCCATTGCCCAGATGAAGGAGTAATTCGAAGTAGCAGCACCAGAATGAATGGACCAACTTGGTGAAAGAACCGCCTGTCCATTGCGAACGATGATGTGTTTCGTCTCGCCCGGCTCGCCCATCAGGTGGACAACAATTGCATCCTGCTTGAGATTGAAATACATGTAGGTCTCTGAACGGCGCTGATGAGTGTGGACCGGCATCGTATTCCACACACTTCCTGTGTCTAATTCCGTTAGTCCCATAACAAGCTGACAGCTCCTTACTCCCCGCGGGTGAATGTACTTGTAGATCGTGCGCTTGTTGGCTTCAGGCTCACTGCCCAGGCGCACCGGCTCAGCTTCGATGAACTTCACGTGCGTCGTGGGATACGCAGCGTGCGCGGGAAGGCTGACAAAGTAGAATTTTGCAGGATTCGTACTCGCTGCGCTCGCGAATGCCACGTCTCGAGCTCCGCGCCCGATGTACAGACCATCTTTGTGCTTCAATTCGAACGGAACACCATCAACGGTGATTGTCCCCTCTCCGCCGATGTTGATGATGCCTATCTCTCGACGTTCGAGGAAGTATTCGGCCGCCATTTCTTTCTTGCTGCCAACCAGCGTCAGCCGTTGATGAACCGGAACAGCTGAACCCGTTATCGATCGGTCAATGTCGGAATAGACCATCGGAACAGCATCTTCGACAAACAGTGTATCAATGAGGAAGTGCCTCCGTAACTCCTCGTTCGTCATTGTGCGAATGGCTTTTGCGTCGGGTGCGTAACGTACTTCCATCTTCTTCACCTTACTCAAGTAAGAAAGCGAAATTCATTTGTCCTGTTTGATTCTCAAAACCACGGCCACGGGGTGCTGCAGCCGAGCGGCAACCTGATCGAGGTAACCCCTCCAATCCTCCGCTGAAGTAAAATCACCGCTGCGCGTCCATCCTGCGCCTGCGTAGTAAGTAAACTTCTCTCCCGCAATTGCCTTCCCGAGGATCATGTACTGGCCTGCATCTTCAGCAAACCCTGTACACTGCTGTGCGCCAAGAACAACTCCCGTTCCGAGATATCCGTTGACGGGATCTTCATTTGTCTGTCCCCACAAACTCATCCAGCACGCTTTCTCGTTTCGTTCGCAGAGTGCGTTCTTTCTCCTGGCAAGACCGCAAGCAACCGTAAGTGTATCGGCACGCGAAAGGCCTGTGAACGTCACGTCAATTTTATTGACATTCTGCCCCGCGTCCAGCGAAATTCGTTTCACTTCCTTGAACATCTTCCCCTCGACATTCCAGCGATCGTAGGTCAATTCAAATACGACACGCACGGGGCCTCTGGCTATTGTCCGTTGCGATGAGAACACACCCGACTGGTAGAGTTTTCCGTTGAACCAGATTCCGGAACCTCCGGCGCCTAATGTCCGCCCCACGGTAAAGAAGTCTGCTCCTTCTCCATGATCTTCGTGATAGGTATCCTTCCCGCTCTCTCTACTCGATGCATACCATTTCTCGACAATCAGGTATCTGACTCGTTTCGTCCACACATCAATGCCGTTATTGACCTCCGCCGCGAGAGCAGGGCCGTACATGCGGAACGCGATGCGATCGTTTTCCCACGCATAATCCTCTCGCGGGAGTACAAACCGTCCGTCCACAAGCAATGCAGGGTTCGTTCTGGTGGGCGCTTCAGCAATGAGGAACTCTTTCTTCTCGTTCGGACCGAAATGCGATTGAAAGAGAAACTCACCCTCCATCACCTGTGAGAGGAGTTCTTCTCGCGTTGCGGCATCTCTCACCACAAGACGCTCCGCCGAGGCGCTCGGGAGGAGTTGTTCCAGCTCGGCTGTGCGAATGACGAGCGTTTCACTGTTTCTTTCGACAGGGAGCGGATTTGAAGCCTCAACGAGAATTGTCTGCGAACGAAGGTTCCAGCTGCAGAGCAGAAGAATACAGCTGAGGCGTAAGATGCGTTTCATCCTTCTCTTCTCCTGTGTGCAAGGGCGCAATGCGAGCACTCCGTCATCGTCCCAACCAGCCGCCATCTACAACGAGGATGTGCCCATTCACGTAATCCGAAGCCTGCGATGCAAGAAATACAACGGCTCCCTTCAGATCGGACGGTTCGCCCCACCGGCCCGCCGGAATCCTTTCTGAAATGGACTTATACCGCACAGGATCATTCCTCAACTGTTCGGTGTTATTGGTCACCATGTATCCTGGCGCAATGGCGTTGATGTTCAAACCATATTTTGCCCACTCATTGGCGAGTGCTTTCGTTACCTGCGCGACTGCGCCTTTGCTTGCGGCGTACGACGGAACGGTAATCCCTCCCTGAAAGCTCAGCAGCGAGGCGATGTTGATGATTTTTCCGCTCTTGTGCGGAACCATCTCGCGTGCAACTGCCTGAGAGAGGAAGAAAACCGTCTTCGCATTCAGGTTCATCACCTCGTCCCAATCCTTTTCGGAGAACTCCAACGCGGGTGCCCGCCGGATGGTGCCGGCGTTGTTGACTAAAATATCAATCTTGCCGAATTCCTCCAGCGTTCGTCTGACGATGACCGGAATCGCATCGGTGTTTTGCAAATCGGCAAGAATGCGCAGCGTTCGTCTTCCCGCGCGATGAATCTCGGCCTCTGTTTCATCGGGCGAGGAACGCGCGACAAGAACCACATCGGCGCCGGCTTCGGCGAGACCAACCGCCATCGCCTGGCCCAACCCCGTGTTCGCTCCCGTCACGATGGCAACCTTGCCTGTAAGGTCGAACAATCTGTTCATGTTCTCTGCATGCTGAGTGACGCGTCAACAGCTTGACGCAAACGTACTGACAATGAAAAACGCCGCGCAGAAAGCAACGGCGTTCTTTCGTCGTGCCCGGAACAGGACTTGAACCTGCACGGCCTTGCGGCCACTAGACCCTGAATCTAGCGCGTCTGCCAATTTCGCCATCCGGGCGAGGCGTACATTTGTGTTCGTGCTGCACATATGGTACGAAAAATCAGGCTTACCTACAATATAACGCTCCGCAGTGCGAAACGCGCAGCCGTTACGTTCCCAGTGACTTCTTCAACTCAGCAAGTTTCTGGAGAGCCTCGAGAGGCGTGAGCCTCTCCACATCAATCTTGCGCAGTTCTTCGCGCAGCGCGTCGTCGCGCATCTCGAACAACGTCATCTGCACCTCGGGCGCAACGCGACCCTTTGACCTCTTCCCACGACCTTGAACCTTGAACCCTGAACCCTCTCCGCCTTCTCCATGCACCGTTAGCTCCGATCCTTCTAAATTCTTCAAAATCTTCTTCGCTCGCTCCGTCACCTCCTCCGGCAGGCCCGCCATTTGGGCGACCTGAATGCCGTAGGAATGGTCGGCAACGCCGGGCGTGACTTTGTGGAGGAAGATCACTTTGTCGCCGTACTCCCGCACCTCCACTTTGTAATTCTTGATGCGCGGAAAGAGATCGGCAAGCTCGTTCAGTTCGTGGTAATGCGTTGCAAACAGTGTCCGTGCGCCGACGCGTTCGTGCAGGTATTCCGTCAGCGACCACGCGATGCTGATGCCGTCGAACGTGCTCGTGCCGCGGCCGACTTCATCCAACAAAATCAAGCTCCGCTTCGTCGCCGTGTTCACGATGTGTGCTGCTTCGTGCATCTCGACGAGAAACGTACTCTCCCCCGACGCAATGTTGTCGCTCGCTCCGACGCGGGTGTAAATCTTATCCACCACACCGATAACGGCCATGCTCGCCGGTACAAAACTCCCGATCTGCGCGAGCAGAACAATCAAGCCGGTCATGCGCAGGTAGCTGGACTTCCCGCTCATGTTGGGTCCGGTGATGATGAGAATCTGATCGGACGTTGTATCGAGCTTCACGTCGTTGGGGATATACTTGTCGCCGGGCGGCAGCAGCCGCTCGATCACGGGATGGCGACCGCCCGTGATGTGCAGAAGGGTAGACTCGTTCACGTCGGGACGGCAGTACTCGTACTCCACCGCCACGCGAGCAAGCGCCGTGAAACAATCCAGCGCGGCTATCATCTGCGCGTTGGTTTGGATGGCCGTTGCATGCTCGGCGATCTTCATCCGCAACTCATTGAACAGTTGCGTCTCCAGCGCGAGGATCTTTTCCTCGGCATGGAGAATCTTTTCTTCATACGCCTTCAACTCCGGCGTCACAAAGCGCTCGCCCGTCGCAATCGTCTGCTTGCGGATGTAGTGGGAGGGCACTTTGTCCTTGTGTGTCTTGGTGACTTCGATGTAGTACCCGAACACGTTGTTGAATCCGACTTTCAGCGACGGGATGCCGGTACGTTCGCGTTCGGTTTTCTGCAGCTCGGCAATCCAGCTCTTACCGCTGAGGGCAAGACGGCGCAAGTCGTCCAGCTCGCCGTTGTATCCCTTCTTTATCACACCGCCATCTGCAAGTGAGAGCGGCGGATCAGGTTCAAGCCCGGTTTCGATCAGCGAGATGATCTCAGGAAGGGGTTGGAGGCGAGAATGAACCGCCTTGAGCGCGTCGGACGCGAGACCCGTCGTTGAGGTTTTCAAATTGGAGATTTCCATCAGGATAAACTTCAATGCAACAACATCGCGCGGCGTCGCACGACCCGTACAGATTTTCGCATTCAGCCGCTCTAAGTCCCCGATGCGCGACAGCACTTCGGACACTCGGTCTCTGATCTCGGGTTTCTGCACTAACTCCTCCACCGCGTCCAGCCGCTGCCGGATCGCCTCAACTTTGTTCAGCGGTTGATTGATCCAGCGTTTCAGCATCCGTCCGCCCATCGGCGTCTCGGTTTTGTCAAGGATGGCGAAGAGCGTGCCCTCGCTCGTGCCCGAGAGTGAGGAGATGATCTCGAGGTTGCGTTTCGTTGAGGGATCGAGAATGATGTAGTCGGCCACATCGTGCCGGCGCAGCGATTTGATGTGGGGGAGATTAGCTTTCTGCGTCTCCTGCAGGTAGTGCATGGCCGCGCCTGCGGCAATCACTCCTTGCTTCATTTCCTCGACCCCAAAACCTTTTAGCGACTGCGTGTTGAATTGCGAAACGAGTTGTTCGTAGCAGTAGTCGAAATTGAAAATCCAATCTTCGATTTTCGTGAAGATGCCCTTGTAATGTTCTTTGAGCAGTTCCTGCAGCGAGGCGAGATCACGCTTTTGCACGAGAATCTCGGAAGGAGAAACGACAGCAATCTGTTCGGCGAGTTGTTTGAGCGGAAACTCGCTAACGTTGAACTCCGCCGTCGTCACGTCCACAAACGCAAAGCCGATAGTGTCGGTGCCGGTTGCGACAGCGGACGGAAGCGCGACTGCGGCGAGATAGTTGTTCTGCTTCCTGTCGAGAATTCGGTCGGAAAAGGCCACCCCGGGTGTCACCACCTCAATCACATCGCGTTTGACGATGCCTTTGGCAAACTTCGGGTCTTCCAACTGCTCGCACACAGCCACGCGGTAGCCCGCCTTGAGGAGTTTGGGGAGATAGGACTCGAGTGCATGATGGGGGAAGCCGGCAAGCGGCACTTCACCGGCAGCCCCGTTGCCCCGCTTCGTCAGCGTAATGCCCAACACCTTCGAGGTAATCTTCGCATCCTCTTCGAACGTCTCGAAGAAATCCCCCATGCGAAAGAGGAGTATCGTGTCGGGATACTTCGCCTTCACGGAAGCGTACTGTTTCATGAGGGGAGTGGACATACGCGACGGAGCGTTTTCGTGTGCGATTGCGAGCGAGGAGTTCTCCTCATGCTGCAATTAACGTAATCTCACTCCGAAAATCAACGCGCAGTGTTGCTGGTGAAGATGATCCACGGAGAACACCGAGTTATTCAAACTTGCTTCCGGGGACTGTTGTAGGAGGCTGACCAAAAAGTAGTCACCACGTCATTCTGAGCCTCGTTTCTCAGAGGCGAAGAATCGAGAACCGAGCCATTTACTGGATTCTTCACTCCGCTTCGCTGAGTTTACCCTGAGCGAAGCCGAAGGGTTCAGAATGACAATGGTTTGTTTTTGTGCAGCCCCGACTTTCGGTCACACACATTCACCAATTCAGCCTCACCCACCTTCTTGTCTGTCAACACCTTCTTCCGTATGTTCTTGTCATCATTCACCCAAATATGTCAGGACTCTTCAATGCGATTGTTCTACGCCGTCGTTCTCCTTGTCTCTCTCATCCAGCCTGTTTACACGCAGCAACCTTCCGTCCGCTCAGGGCCGATGCTGGGGTACGGCGAGATGACGGAGACGATGTTGTGGGTGCAAACAACGTCGGCTGCAACGGTTCAGTATCGGTATTGGATTGAGGGAGACAGGAAAAACGCTTCGCTCAGTAAGAGAGTCAATGCCACAGAAGAGTCCGACTTCATCGCGAAAGTCGTTCTCACCAATCTCAAACCCGGCACCCGGTATGAGTACGAAATGATATTGAATGGGAAGGCACACGCGCGTCCGTATCCCCTCACATTCGTGACGCAACCATTCTGGCAGTGGCGCACGGAGCCGCCGGCATTCAGCGTTGCGTTCGGGTCGTGCGCATACATCAACGACACAACGGCCGACCGACCCGGTAGGCCGTACGGTGGAAGTTACGCGATCTTTCGAGCCATAGCTGCAAAAAAACCCGAACTCATGCTCTGGCTCGGCGACAACTGGTACTACCGCGAGGTGGATTACTTTGCGGAATCAGCAATGCGCCGGCGTGTGGCGCGAGATCGTGCGATTGCTGAGCTTCAACCCCTGCTCGGCTCAACGCATCACTACGCCATCTGGGACGATCATGACTACGGACCCAACGATGCCGATCGAACATATCGGTTGCGCTCGGCCGCGCTGCAGATTTTCACGGACTACTGGGCCAATCAAACTCACGGGACGGCAGAGACACCCGGTGTATTCTATCGTTTTCAGTGGGGTGACGTGGAATTTTTCATGTTGGATGATCGCTACCATCGTTCGCCCAATCGCATGCCCGAAACGCCGGAGAAGACGATGTTTGGAACCGCACAACTCTCCTGGTTGAAGGAAAGTCTGCTTGCAAGCACGGCAACATTTCGAGTCGTCGTCAATGGCAATCAGTTTCTCTCTCACCATTCCTATGAAACACTGCGCCGCTATCCGTCGGATTTCCAAGATCTGATCGGCTGGATCAAGGCACAGAGCATTCCGGGCGTGATCTTTCTTTCCGGTGACAGGCATTTTGCCGAACTCAGCATGCTGCCGGATACGAGCTTCTATCCTCTTTACGACTTCACGTCCTCGCCGCTCACCGCCGGCGTGGCAACCGAACGTCGTCCGGAGGAGAACGCGCTTCTCGTGCCCGGTACGTTCGTCAACGATACGCGCAACTTCGGCATGCTGCGGTTCGATGGGCCGGCGGCCGACCGGCGGGTGACGTTCGCGTTGTACGACTCCACCGGCACGCAGCGGTGGTCGCGGGTTGTCGCGGCCTCCGAACTAAAACCGCCCGCTCGGCGTTAAAGGTGGTAGAGCGTCTCAGCGTTCTTTGCATGATAGCGTTACTCCACACATCCTCGTTCGCGGAAAGCCTTCTTCTGAAGGCCGCCCGTTCCTGCCGTTCGCTTCGCTGCATCTGTAGCGGCTGTTGTTGAACCGCGCGCGTTCATCAACAGCTTTCTTCCGTACAATCTTACACACTGCTGTCTCAAAAACAGAGTTCTGTTCTTTGATTTTTTATGATTACTATTAGCCAGCGCCTGACGGGTTCAGATATCGCGGAGCTTATCGGCAACACGCCGCTCCTGCGCCTTCGGCAGATCGGCGCGGGGCGCCCGAATGTGCAACTCTTCGCAAAGGCGGAATGGTATAACCCGGGTGGGTCGGTGAAGGACCGCGCTGCGCTCAACATGATTCGGGAAGGCGAACGGACGGGCAAGCTGACGAAGGAGAAGATTATCATCGACGCCACGAGCGGCAACACGGGCATCGCATACGCCATGCTTGGTGCCGTACTCGGATACCGTGTGCAGCTTGCCGTTCCAGCCAACGCCGGCCAGGAACGCAAGCGTCTGCTTGCAGCGTACGGCGCGGATGTTATCTACACGAATCCGTTAGAAGGAACGGACGGCGCGCGGGAAACCGTGCGCGCCATCGTGCACGCAAATCCCGATCGCTACTTTTATCCCGATCAGTACAACAATCCGGCAAACTGGCAGGCACATTACACGACAACAGCCGCGGAGATCATCAGGCAGACTGAAGGGCGCATCACGCATTTCGTGGCCGGGCTTGGCACCACCGGAACGTTCGTCGGCACGGCGCGGCGTCTCAAGGAATTCAATCCCTCCATCCGCTGCATCGCCGTGCAACCGGATTCGCCGCTGCACGGGCTGGAAGGGCTGAAGCACTTGCCAACTGCCGATGTGCCGGGCATATTCGACCCGACGCTCGCCGACGAGACGATAGAAGTGTCAACCGAAGAAGCGGAAGAAATGGCCCGGCGAACCGCGCGTCAGGAAGGCTTGCTCATCGGGCTTTCGTCGGCCGCTGCGTTTGTTGCCTCGCTGCGCGTTGCTGAACGGCTGCGAGCCGGCGTTGTGGTAACGATTTTTGCAGACCACGGTTCGCGATACTTGCACGACGTATTTGGGGAGAACAACGATGCTACAGCTCAGTCATACCGCCTTGCATAAGCTGAAGGTGCATGCAATGCAAACGTACCCGGAGGAGTGCTGCGGCATTCTGCTCGGGCTTGAACGCGAGGACGCGCGCATCGTATGTGATGTCCATGAGGTGCGCAACGCCGTCGTTGAAAACCGCGAGCGGCGGTATCTTATCGACCCCGAGGAGTACCGCACGGCCGAGGAATTCGCCTCGCAACAGTCGGTGCAGGTGCTCGGGTTCTACCACTCGCATCCTGACCATACCGCGAAGCCTTCCGCGTTCGACCTTGAAAACGCGCTTCCGTGGTACTCGTATGTCATTGCAGCGGTGGAGAACGGCATCCCCGCCGCCGTTCAGTCGTGGCGGTTGCGCGACGACCGCTCGGGGTTCGACGAGGAACCGTTGGTGGTGACCGAAGGTGAGTGTGTGCACGGATAGAAGAATGTGAACGATGAAGGAGGCTTATGACCATGGCAACGAAAGTTCTGATTCCGACGCCGTTGCGTGCGTACACGGAGCGGCAGGACGCAATCCCTGCCGAAGGGGCAACCGTCGGCGAGGTGCTGGACCATCTCGCGAAAACGTATCCTCTCCTGCGGCGCCATCTCTTTGCCGATGATGGCACGCTGCGTGCGTTTGTGAATGTCTACGTCAACAACGAAGACATTCGCTCGTTGAAGAAAGAACACACGCCGGTCTCCGAGAAGGACGTCGTCAGCATCATTCCTGCGATTGCGGGCGGGGCAGAGGCAACCATTGCTTCGCCTCAAAGCGGCGTGCAGCTCTCTCGGGAAGAATTCCGCCGCTACGGCAGACACCTCATCATGCCGGAGGTCGGGCTTGACGGTCAGAAAAAACTGAAAGCCGCCAGCGTGCTGCTCGCCGGCGCAGGGGGACTCGGCTCGCCGGTAGCGCTGTATCTCGCCGCCGCCGGGGTCGGACGCATCGGCATCGTGGACTTCGACATCGTGGATCAGTCCAATCTGCAGCGGCAGATTCTCCATTGCACCAACAACGTCGGGCGTTCGAAACTCGAATCGGCCAAAGAACGCATTGCCGAGATCAATCCCCATGTGCATGTCGAGTTGTATGAGACGCGCCTGACTTCAGTAAATGCCCTGGAGATTCTCTCGCCGTACGACGTGATCGTTGACGGCACGGACAATTTCCCTACACGCTACCTCGTCAACGACGCGTGTGTGCTGCTCAAGAAGCCGAACATTTACGGCAGCATCTTCCGGTTTGACGGACAGGCGTCGGTGTTCTACGCAGAGGAAGGTCCGTGTTACCGCTGCTTGTATGCCGAGCCGCCGCCGCCGGGACTTGTCCCCAGTTGCGCAGAAGGCGGAGTGCTAGGTGTGCTGCCGGGAATCATCGGCACCATTCAAGCAACAGAAACCATCAAGCTGATTCTCGGCATCGGCACGCCGCTGATCGGCAGACTGTTGCTTCTCGATGCACTCACCATGCAGGTTCGCGAGCTGAAGCTTCGCAAGAATCCGGAGTGCCCCATGTGCAGCGAACATCCGACCATCAAGGAGCTGATCGACTATGAGGCGTTCTGCGGCATCGCGCCGACCGATGGCGGCAGCGTGCGGGAGTTTGAGATCACGCCGGAAGAACTCAAAGCAAAGATGGATCGTGGAGAGGACGTGTTTGTGTTAGATGTGCGTGAGCCGCATGAATACCAGATCGTGAACATGAACGGCTACCTGATTCCGCTGAACGACCTCCCCAAGCGCGTGCACGAGCTGGACTCGGCGCGGGAAATCGTCGTGCACTGCCACCACGGAACCCGCAGCGCGCGAGCGGTGGAACTGCTTCGAGACCTTGGGTTCACGAAGGTGAAAAACCTGGTCGGCGGAATTGATGCATGGGCCGAACGTGTTGCCCCACACCTGACGAGGTACTAACTCGAATCTAACGCAAACCGCCTACCACACAAGCATTCCTGTTCAGCTGACGCAACCCCTCTAACGCCTTAATGTAGAGGGAGTTGCGGGCGCTTAGCGCCCTCTCATACTTGACCCGAAGCCCCAGTCGTTCATTCCACCGCCTTACACGCCGACCCGCCCGGTGCGCCCTCGAAAAATTTTTCCTGTTCCTGCTTGCTTCTGATGATATGGCCGCTTATATTTAATCCGTATAAAACAAACATTTCATATAAATCGTACTTTCATGGAACCAGCCAGCTTACCGACGCGCGAGGTGGCCTCCCTTTTGGGGGTGACCGAAACTACGGTCAAACGGTGGGCCGATAGCGGCAGAATTTCCTGCATCCGTACGCCCGGCGGCCACAGAAAATTTCTCCTGAGCGACGTGGCACGCTTTGCAGAATCGCAAGGCTTGAAACTCGCAGGCGCACAGCCGCCGCCGATGACACAGCAACAATTGGAACAGTTGCAAATCGGCGTGGCGCTGCGCGACTATCGGCGGATCGCCGCTGTGCTGAAGGAGGAGGCACTCCAGGGCGACCGAAAAGGGTTGGTAGAACTTCTTCTCTACCTCTTCAAACACCAGTTCACGCTTCCGTTGGTTGCGGACGAGATTCTTCGTCCGGCGTTCTCGGAGATCGGCGTATTGTGGCAAAACGGAAAGCTCAGGGTGAATCAGGAACATGCGGCGTCGAGCGCTCTCGAAGACGCGCTCATTCTCTCGACGGCGAGTCTTCATCGAAAACCAGCGCGCCACAAGGCCGTCGTATGCGCCTGTCCTTCGCAGGAGCTGCATGCTCTCGGCCTGCGCTGCATTGCATACAGTCTCGAAGTCGAAGGGTGGGATGTTCAATACATCGGTCCGAATACTCCGTTGACGGACATTGCCGACCAGCTTCCGGTGTATCGCCCTGCGCTGGTGTGTGTTTCCGTAACGATCGTGCGGCAGCGTCGTCAGTTACTCCGGGAGCTCGAACTCCTGCGAAAAGCCGTCCATGCTCACAAGGGCATTATGGTTGTCGGAGGTCGAGGGGCCGGCCAACTCCGCGATGTAGGACTGCGGGCGGACTATGTAGCCGACGGAGTGCAAGATGCTATTGCGTTCGTGAAAGAACAGTTCCATCTCAAACCGGGGCCACGAAGGAAACATGCCAATGCTTCAACAAAGAAATAAGCAGCCACGCGTCATCATCATCGGATCGGGCTTCGGCGGTCTTGCTGAAGGGATCCGACTTAAGGCGCAAGGATTCGACGTCGCGATCTTCGAGAAGCGTTCCCGCGTCGGCGGGCGCGCCTATCAACTGGTCAAGGATGGCTACACGTTCGATATGGGACCATCGCTCATCACAGCGCCGTTCATCATCGATCGTGTGTTCCAATCCGCAGGCTGTCGGATGGAAGACTATGTCGATTTTGTTCCTCTCGACCCGTACTATCGCATCTACTTTCATGACGGAACGTGCTTCGATTATTCCGGCGACCCTGCAAGAGTCAAGGCAGAGCTTGCAAAGTTCGATCCTCGCGATGCACAGGCGTACGATCGGTTCATGCAGGACATCAAACCCATCTATGATGCCGTGATCAGCGAAGGGTTAGGCTCTGCTCCGTTCGATTCATGGAAGACGTTCTTGAAGTTTATGCCGCGAGCACTTTCGCTCGGCGGCATGACTCCTGTTTATCGTTTCGTCTCCCGCTATTTTCGTGATGAACGGAGTCGCTTTGCCTTTTCGTTCCATCCGCTCTTTATCGGAGGCTCTCCGTTTCGGGCGCCGTCGGTCTACATTATGATCCCCTACCTTGAACGGGAAGGCGGAGTATGGTATGCACGCGGCGGCATGTACAGTCTCGTGCAGGCATTCGAGCGGCTCTTCGTTGAAATGGGGGGAAAAATTTTCACCAATGCCGAAGTACGCGAGATCGTCATCGAGCAGGACAGAGCCGTTGGAGTTGTTGCCAACGGCGAATTTCACAGAGCGGACGCGGTCGTGTCGAATGCGGACGTGCCCTTCACCTACAAGCATCTGATTGATCGAAGACACCGAAAAACATGGACGGAGCGGAAGATCGACCGTCTTCATGTCGCGATGAGCTGTTTCCTGCTCTACATCGGCGTTCGTCGCCAATACCCGCAACTGAACCATCATACCCTCATTCTGAGCAAGCGGTACCGAGGGCTGGTGAAGGATATCTTCGATCGGAAAATTCTTGCCGATGATTTTTCGATGTACCTTCACGTGCCAAGCCGTACGGATTCTTCGATGGCGCCGCCGGGGTGCGAGAGTCTCTACGTCCTTGTGCCTGTCCCTCACCTCGGGGGCGACGTCGACTGGGGCCGGATGACGATACCGTTCCGAGATAAAATTCTACACCATCTTGAACATCGCTTTGGCTTAAAGGACTTGACGCGTCATATCGAAGTTCTCGAAACATTTACGCCGTTGAATTTCCAATCGGAGCTGAACGCATATCTCGGCAATGCCTTCGCTCTTGAGCCTCGTTTGTCTCAGAGCGCGATCTTCCGGCCGCATAATCGCAGCGAGGATATCGAGCGCCTGTACTTCGTCGGTGCGGGTACGCATCCGGGTGGCGGTGTACCGGGGGTGCTGCTTTCGGCCGAAGCGACCGAGCGCTGCATTCTCGAAGATTTTGGGAACGTAAATTTGACACACCCTCGAGTATCGTTGGAGGTGGAGGCCGTATGAACGGATACCTCGACGAGCGCGAGCTTCGCGCAAATTACGAACGGTGTAAAGCGGTGACGCGCCGGTACGCACGCACATTCTATTTCGCATCGCATGTTCTGCCTGCCGAGAAGCGCCGTGCAGCCTACGCCGTGTACGCATTCTGCCGGTATGCCGACGAACTGGCCGACGGCGGTCAATCACGGCACCACGCCAGACTGCACTTGAGTGCCCTGCGCGACCAGCTTCGCTACCTCTACAATCGCTCATCGCACATGGACAAACGGTTGCGCGCGCTGCTCGATACGGTCGTGCGCTACCATATTCCGCAGGAATATTTCCTTGATCTGCTGCGCGGCGTGGAGATGGACCTCGACCGTCAGCGCTTTGCCACGTTTGCAGAGTTACGCGAGTACTGTTACTGCGTTGCCTCGACCGTTGGACTGATCATGACTCACATCTTCGGTGTTGCCGATCATAAAGCGTTGCGGCATGCGGTGGATTTAGGGATCGCCATGCAGTTGACAAACATCATGCGCGATGTCGGGGAAGATGCACGGCGCGGGCGTATCTACATTCCTCAAGAAGACCTGGAGCGATTCTCGTATTCAGAACACGAACTGATTGCTCACGTCAGGAATGAGAACTTCCGGCGGCTCATGCAACACAACATCGCACGAGCGCGCAAATACTACCAGAGCGCGGATGCGGGCATTCCATTCTTGACGAACGACGGCTCTCGCTTCTGCGTCCGACTCATGCGCCGCACGTACGCGGCTATTCTCGACGACCTCGAGCGACACGACTACGATGTGTTTAGCCGTCGTGCATTCGTACCGACATGGAGCAAATTCCTTCTCGCTGCTCAGGCCCTTGTCGAGCGAAATTCCCCGCGGTCGGTCCCGGTGAGAGCGCCCGAATTCTCTACCCAACATCAAGAAGGATGAACGATGATGCTTCTCCCCTACAACGAACCATCTTTCGACGCTCTTGCAGCCATCAACGAGCGACTTTCGGAGTCCGTCAGGAGCGTGAAAACTCCCTTCTTGCGAGAAGCCGTTGTCCATGTTCTTCAGGGCGGAAAAAGGATACGCCCGCTGCTCTGCATGCTTGCGTGTTCTGCTGCGGGGGGCAATCCCCGACAGTCAGTGGATGCTGCTGTGGCTATCGAGCTGCTCCACACAGCGTCGCTCGTCCACGACGACCTCATGGACGAATCGCCCTTGAGGCGAGGGGTCCCGACACTGCACACGCTGTACGACGTGCCGACAGCGATCCTTTCCGGTGACGCCCTGATTGCCCTCGCGTTCGAACAGGTCCGCAAAGTTCGAGTACCGATGCGCGAACGTATCCAGCAGACGTTTAGCATTGCGTTTCGAGAGTTGTGCGAAGGTCAGGCGCTCGATCTGCAGCATGTTGATGGTGAGCAAACACCCCAGGCAATACCCGATCAGGTTGCGCGGAAGAAAACCGCATCCCTCACGCGTGTCGCCTGCGAGATGGGCGCCCTGCACGCCGTGACCGAAGAATCTACTGTTCATGCGCTCAAGATGTTCGGCTACTTCATCGGCATGGCATTTCAAGCTCAAGATGATCTTCTCGACGTCGTCGGGACGGAATCAGAATTGGGCAAACCGACACTCCTGGATCTGAAGAACGGCAAAATCACGTTCGCGACCCGATCCGAGCCGGGTGATTGCGAACCTGCAAAGCGTGTTGTGCAAGACTATACGGATGCCGCACTTCGCGCCTTAGAGCGCATCCCTCGATCCGCTGCACGCGATCAACTGGCGAACCTAGCTCATGCATTGACCGAGAGAAGGATGTGAGATGTCGAACACGAACAAGACACGGGCGATCGTCTGGATGCGTCGCGCGCTCCGCGTCGAGGACAACCTTGCACTCTTCACGGCGCAGCAAAACGCGGATGAAATCATACCCGTTCTCTTCTTGCGCTCCGATGCCCGCTACCGCGATGACACCCCTCGGCGCCGTTTCGTCCGTGCCAACATCGCAGCGCTCGATGCCGAGCTGCGCAGGCGTGGTTCTCGGTTGTTCCTGATCGTCGGTGAGGCAGAAACGCAATTACCGCGATTTGCCCGGCAGGTGAACGCCGCTGCAGTCTTTGCCGTTGCACCGCACGATCCGATCACGAACGAACGCGACGCAAAGATCGCCTCGGCGTTGCAATCGATCGGCATAGCTTTTCACACAGTCAAGGATCGCGTGCTGCTGGAACCATCCAACCTCATGACGCAGGCCGGTGAACCGTTCATCGTCTTCACACCCTTCAAGCGCGCCTGGCTCCGGAGAAGCATGGACATCCAGCCTCCACTCCCGGAACTGTCGCGCGTCAACACACCGACCGATCTGAGCGAGACGACAGAGGTATCGAACCTTCGCGCCCTGTTCTCCGAGACGGCAATCGAAACGGGAGAGCGTGCCGCCCGACGCCGGCTTCAGCAATTCCTGCAGTGTAAAGTGGATCAGTACGACAGGACGCGCAATATTCCAGCCGTCGATGGAACGTCCTGCCTCTCTCCGTTTCTCTCGCTCGGGGTCATCTCGATCCGTCAGGTGTTCACCGCTCTCAACGAGCGGCGCGCTCAATCTCCGCCCGGACAACGGACGGGGATCGATGCGTTCTTGAATGAACTGATCTGGCGCGAGTTTGCCTACTACATCATTACCCATTATCCTCATGTGACTCAACAGTCGTTCCGTCAGGAGTTCGAGCATCTGCCGTGGAGAGACAGCGACACGCAGTTCTCCGCATGGTGCCGTGGGGAGACCGGCTTTCCACTCGTCGATGCAGGCATGCGTCAGTTAGCGCAGGAAGGCTGGATGCACAACCGCGTCCGCATGGTCGTCGCGTCGTTCCTCACGAAAGACCTCCTTATCCATTGGCAGAGAGGGGAGTCATTCTTCATGGAACATCTCACGGATTTGGATATCGCGTCGAACAACAGCGGCTGGCAATGGGCTGCCAGTACAGGAGTGGACCCGCGACCGCTGAGAATTTTCAACCCTCGTTTACAAGCGGAACGATTCGATCCCGAGGGCAACTACATCAAGCAGTATGTGCCGGAACTCCGCAACGTTCCTCGCCGATACATCCATGCACCGCACGAAATGCCGCCGACCGTTCAGGAACAGGTTGGTTGTCGTATCGGAAAGGATTATCCTGCACCGATCGTCGATCACACAGAAGCAGCATCACATTTCAAGACGTGGTATGGCGAGGTCAAGCGACAGAAAGCTTGAATTCGCCAGCAGCACTAAAATGGAATAACAACTATGAAGAGAAGATTGAAAACATTGTTCTATCGTTTGTACGCATTGCTGATTGTTTTGTGGTCTGCTCAGGCGCTTCATGCGCAGGAGCGCACGGGGGTCATCGTCGGCCGCGTGCTCGATGCGATCACCGAGCAGCCGGTCATCGGCGCCAACGTCATCGTTGTTGGGACAACACTCGGAGCCGCAAGCGACCTCGAGGGTCGCTTTCGGATTACATCTGTTCCGCTCGGTCTGACCAGAATCAGAGTGAGTGCCGTGGGATTCGTGCCCGCTGAAGTGACGGACATCGTTGTGACGGCGGCACGACCGGCTCAGGTTTTGGTGAGGCTGGAAGAAGCGGTTATTCCCATCGAGGCTGTTGATGTGAGTGCGATGGCGTTCGAGAAAGCGCCGGAGGCGCCGTTGAGCATTTACACACAATCCAACGAGGAAATTCGACGCTTGCCCGGCGGCTTCGAAGATGTTGTGCGAGCAATTTCGATCTTGCCCGGCGTCGCCCAAGCTGAACCGGGGCGCAACGACCTGATCGTTCGCGGCGGGGCTCCGTCGGAAAACCTGTACGTGGTGGAGAACATCGAGCTATCCAATATCAACCATTTCGGCACGCAAGGCGCGTCGGGCGGACCGTTGAGTTTCATCAACCTCGACTTCGTGCGAGCGACGGCATTTTCAACGGGAGGGTTCGGCGTGACGCATGGCGACAAGCTCTCCTCCCTTCTCACGATCTCACTGCGCGATCCGCGCGATGATTTCGGCGGTAAAGCGACGCTCTCCGCAACGCAATTTGGACTGAACCTCGAAGGACCGATTTCCGACAACAGCTCGATGCTCTTTTCTGCCCGGCGGAGTTATCTGGATCTCATCTTCAAAGCCGCGGGGTTCGGATTTGTGCCTGAGTATTGGGACTTTCTCGTTTCGACGAAACACCGACTGGGAATTCAGGACAACCTCTCGGTGCTCGGATTGGCTGCACTCGATAACACCCGTCTGTTCAACGACACGCCTGACAAACGGTTCAACAATTCGCGCGTGCTCGCGAGCGATCAGCAGCAATACATCGGCGGCGTTTCATGGCAACATCTGTTCCCGTTCGGGTATTCACGACTCACCGCAAGCCGTACCGACATCTCGTTCAACTATCGTCAGGATGATTCCCTGCTCGCCCCGATCTTTCGCAATACCTCCCGCGAAACGGAGACAACGCTGCGCGGGGATTTGTTATATCAGGTCAAGGAAGGTCTTGAGGTTGCCGTCGGTGCACAGGCAAAAATGATTCAATTCCGATCGGATGTCGTCGTGAACTCTTTTCGGACCACATACCAGTATCCCATCGCGCTTCAAGCTTCGTTCGATACCAACGCAACGAAAGCCTCCGGATATGTGCAGCTCTCCAACGTGATGGGGAACCTGCGCCTGACCGTCGGTGGGCGCATCGAGTACTTCAGTCTCATTGAAAAGCAGACTGTCATCACGCCGCGTGCCGCGGCATCCTACAGGCTAAACCCGCGCTGGAGTATCAACCTGAGTGTTGGTGAGTACGCTCAGGCTCCATCATACATCTGGCTTGTCGCCAATCCGATCAATCGGCGATTGGAACATCTCCGCTCGACGCAGTGGATTGCGGGAGTAGATTGGCTTGTGCGCGAGGATACCAAGGTAACGCTCGAGACGTACTTCAAACGCTATCGAAACTACCCGGCGAGCTTGACGAGACCCTACCTCGTGCTCTCAAACACCGGCGCAGGGTTTGGAGGCACGGAGGATGGGTTTGCATCATTCGGCTTCGATCCGTTGAGCAGCGCAGGAACCGGACGCGCCTACGGCGTAGAACTCTTCGCTCAGAAAAAGTTGTCCGAGATTCCGTGTTACGGCACGGTCAGCATCAGTTACGGCAAGGCATTGACGACTGCACTGGACGGCATCGAGCGGCCGGGTAGTTTCGATCAGCGCTGGGTGGTCAACGTCGGCGGGGGCTATGTCTTCAACGAACGGTGGGAGTTGAGCGGCCGATTCCGTTTCGCTTCGGGTCGCCCGTACACGCCTTACGAACCGGACGGCACCCAGAATCCCTCGCGCTACAACAGCGTTCGAGTGCGCCCCAATCACAGTCTGGACCTGCGGGTAGATCGCCGATGGCATTTCGATCGGTGGACGCTGGTTACATACCTCGACGTGCAGAACATCTACAATCGCAAGCCGGTCGGTATCCCACGCTACAATGCGCGCACCGAACAGGTGGAAGAAAATGCTGCGATCGGCATTTTGCCGTCCATCGGGATCAGCGCAGAGTTCTAACACATCAACGGATACCGTGTTTCGGACAGAACAATGAAAGAAGTACTCATCGCTTTGATCTCTTTTGCAATCATGGAGCTGGTTTCGTATCTCGCCCACCGCTACATCTATCACGGCATTGGATGGTTCTTCCACAAGAGTCATCACCAACGGCGCTCCGGCATCTTCGAGTGGAATGATATCTTTCCCATGATTTTTGCAACGCTAACGATC
Organism: Ignavibacteriales bacterium; assembly: GCA_037441705.1. Taxonomy (GTDB): domain Bacteria; phylum Bacteroidota; class Ignavibacteria; order UBA10030; family UBA6906; genus CAADGV01. The sequence goes on along the minus strand of JBBIRR010000018.1, from coordinate 35,405 downwards.
TTGATCCTGCTCTATGGCTTGAGCGATCCGGACAGGAGCGAGTTAGTTGCCGCCGGTGTTGGCATCAGCGCGTATGGGCTTGTGTACTTTTTCATTCACGACCTCTACATCCATCGCCGGGCAAAATGGCTGAAGCTGCGCTTGCCGTTCCTCAGAGAATTGAAGCAAGCACACGCACTGCATCACCGTACCGGCGGTGAACCGTATGGGTTGTTGTTCGTCATTCGACGTCATCAGCTGGAGTCGATCCATGTTGAAGAGGATGAGGCTGTATGAAACAGGTAGTTGTCATCGGTGCGGGCATCGGAGGACTGGCAACTGCAATTCGCCTTGCGCGAGCAGGTTTCCGCGTGACGGTACTGGAAAAGAACGAGCGGGTGGGGGGAAAGATGAACATCGTCCAGCACAACGGTTATACGTTCGACACCGGCCCGTCGCTCCTCACCATGCCGTTCATCGTCGAAGAACTGTTTCGCTCCGTCGGTCATCGCGTTGAAGACTATCTGCAGTTGGTGCAGGTCGAGCCTCTGTGCCGCTATCGCTGGCCCGACGGGACTCATCTCGATGCGTCAACACATCCCGATCGGATACGCGCGGCAATAGCGACGTTGCATCAGGGCGACGCCGAGGCATTTCCTCGCTTCATGCAGCATGGCAAGCGATTGTACGACGCTGCCGCAGAGGCGTTTCTCTATCAGCCACTCTGGTCGCTCGGATTACAAGGCGTGCTTCGGAACCTTCGTCTCGTTCCCCGGCTGGTGCATCTCGATCCCTTCCGTACGTACAACACCGCGGTCTCATCCTTCTTTCACGATCGCCGGGTGCAGCAACTCTTCAATCGCTTTGCTACCTATAACGGGTCGTCTCCCTATCGCGCTCCGGCGACGCTCCTCATCATTCCTTACATCGAGCTTGCTTTTGGAGGATGGTATATTGCGGGCGGCATCTATCGGCTTGCCGAGGCGCTGCTCCGGCTCGCACAATCACTGGGCGTTGTCGTGCAGACCAACGCTCCGGTTGAGCGCATCGTCGTCGAACACATGACAGCGCGTGCGGTGGTGCTCGCCTCGGGCGAGGAGATTCGTGCGGATGTGGTCGTTTCGAATGCCGACGTCGATTATACCTATCGCTCCTTGCTTGGATTGAACGGGCGAGAGGCAACCTCGTACGATCCTTCGCTCAGTGGTCTGGTGTTGATGCTCGGCCTGCGGCAACGCTTTCCGTCGCTCCTGCATCACAACATCTTTTTCTCGTCGGATTATCGCACGGAGTTCGATGCGTTAGTAGAACACCGCACAATTCCGGCAGACCCGACCGTGTATGTCTGCAACACGTCTTTCACCGACCCGCACCATGCACCTGAGGGTGGCTCGAATTTGTTCGTGCTGGTGAACGCGCCCCCGCTCGACGCGCCATCGTCGGCGCAGCGTCACAACTGGTCGGAATGGGGGCGTGAGTATAGAAGGATCATTCTCGATAAACTCAGCAGCATGGGCATTCAGATCGAGGAAGAAAAGATCGAGGTAGAGGAGATGATCATGCCGGCGGATTTCGAATCGCGTTACCATGCCTGGCGCGGAACGCTGTACGGGATGTCCTCCAACAGCCGGCGGTCCGCGTTCGTGCGCCATCGCAATACGTCGTCGCGCATCGGGAACCTGTATTTTGCCGGCGGGAGTGTACATCCCGGAGGAGGAATCCCGTTGGTGCTGCTTTCGGGAAAACACGCCGCAGATTTGATTCTTCGCCGGGAGAATACATGAAGCACTTTGTCTACCAACACATCGTGCCGACGCATCCGGAGAAGGTCGCTGCTTTCTACAGCGATGTTCGGAACCTCGTAAAGATTTCGCCGCCCTTCCCTCGCCTGCGCATTCTCACTGAACAGACCGTCGTTGAAGAAGGCAGGACGTTTGACCTTGAGTTGGACTTCATCCTCTTCGCGGCGCGGTGGCGATCGCACATCGAGCGTGTCCAAGCCGGATCGTTGTTCATCGATACTGCTGAGGGCAGGCTCATGCGCATGTGGCGGCACATCCATCAGTACGAGGCGACGCCCGGCGGCACACTGTTGACCGACGAGATTCACTGTGATCCGGTGTGGTGGGTAGCGCCGTTTATCGGCATCGGGCTGACCGCTCTCTTCACCTTTCGGCGATATGCCATCGAGCGGGCTTTGCGATGATCGAAGCAAGAAAATCGGCGCTGTTCGAAAGACTGTTCCTCATCCATAACCGGCAGTTGTTGAGGAAGTATTTTGCTTCAGTGCGCGCGAGGAATCTCCACTTCGTTCAGCAACTTGATCGTCATCAACCAATCCTATGCGTGGGGAACCACAGCAGTTGGTGGGATGGATTGATTGAACTGTTCTTCTCGCGCGAGGTTTTCGACTGCGAGCCTTACTTGATGATGGATGAACAGCAGATGGCACGGTACAAGTTTTTCAGATGGCTTGGTGTGTTTTCGGTGAATCGTAACTCAGCGCGCGAAGCCTACCGTTCCGTCCGTTATGCCGCACAGCTCTTCGACCGTCCGAACAGATTCCTGTGGATCTATCCGCAGGGGGTCATGCAGCCCAACGACACGCGTCCGCTCCGTTTCTACACGGGTGCTGCACGCATCGTCTCTCTGGTGGGCAAGAGCGTGCAGATTCTCCCTTTCGCCCACCGCTATGAATTGTTGAGCGAACAACGCCCCGATGCTTTCACCATCTTCGGCGCTCCGATAAGTGTGACTCCCCCATGCGACAGCAAGGCTGTGACGCGATCACTCGAGACAGCGGTGACAGACTTGCTCGAGCGCCTGCGCAGCGACATCATCGAGGGACGATTAGAAGAGTACGACACTCTGCTTCATGGCGCCGCTTCGGTCAACGTCCGCTTCGATCACTTCAGGGGGATGAAGTGATGATGCTGTATGCACAGATCGTTCTGGCGCTGCTCCTGGTCATGACATTCATCGCTGCAGTGAATGTGTTGACCCTTCCGCGCATACGGAAAACCTGGAAGCCCCGAACGATGCCGTTCGTCTCAGTGCTCATTCCCGCCCGCAACGAGGTCAATACCATTGGTACGTGCCTTTCCTCGCTGGCTGCTCAAGCGTATCCGCAGTTCGAAATCATCGTGCTGGACGACCGCTCGGAGGACGGGACCTGGGAGGAATTGCAGAAATGGCAATCCCGTTTTCCGCAGCTTCGCGTTCTACGCGGAGAGTCGTTACCAGCAGGATGGGTTGGAAAATGTTTTGCGTGTCATCAACTCGCAGAGTCCGCACGTGGTGAACTGCTGCTTTTCACGGACGCAGACACCCGGCACTCGCCCACCACCATTGCGAATGCCGTTGCAGCACTCGAACGCTCCAACGCCGCCTTGCTGTCACTCATTCCCCACCTCGAGCTTCGCTCGCTGTGGGAGAAAGTCGTCATGCCGATGCTGCACTTTGTGACGTTCACAACGCTTCCGTTCCCGTTGGTGCATCACACACGCAAGCCGCAACTCGCCATGGCAAACGGACAGTTCATGCTCTTCCGACGTTCTGCCTACGACGCCATCGGCGGACATAAAGCGGTGAAGGATGCATTGGTCGAAGACGTCTGGTTAGCGCGCCTGGTCAAGAAACACGGCTTTCGTTTACGGGTGATGGATGGAGCCGAGGTGGTCACGACACGCATGTATCGCTCCCTGCGAGAGATTTGGGATGGGTTCTCGAAGAACCTGTTTCCGGGATTCCGATACTCGCTGGCCGCGATCACGCTCGTCATGCTCTTCAATGTCGTCACCTCCATCGGGCCTTTTGTTCTCGCTGTCGGCGGAATGTTCGATTGGCCAGCGATCGATTCTGCGCCAGTCGATTCGTGGATGGCGCTCATGCTCATCCAGGTGGGTTTGCTGATTGCGACTCGCTCGATGCTCTCCCTCAGGTTTTCACTGGGCTTCTTGCCGATCCTGCTGCATCCTGTTGCCACGGCAATTGTTGTCGGGATTGCTGCCAATTCCGTCCGCTGGGCACTCTTTGCTGGCGGACTACGGTGGAAAGGCCGAATCTACCCTCTCTCACGCCAGGCGACGTAGCCTTCACGTACAGATCAAAGGAGAATGAAATGAAGTTGCTTGCACTGCTAATTTTCATGAACAGCGGATTCGTGGTCGATGTTGCCACTGAAGCATCCTACACTATCGACCTCGAACGCGAACTGCTTGCCGGTTTCGTGGATGACATTGGCTTGTTCGAACGCCACATGCCCGGCGTTGTGCGCGTCAAGAGCATCGGCGAGAACATCTACCTCTACCAGACGGCGAAGCAGGTTCCGCTCGCCGGCACGCTGCGCACCGACTTTACGATCGCTCGACGTACCGAGGGAGACTCGCTGACCGTGTACGAGTCGCTCTCCCCCGATGATCAGAACTATATGTATTGTGCAGTGTTGATCAAGCCTGAAGCCGAACGGACAACACGAATTTCAATTACACTCCGATTACGTTTGGTGCGCGAGAACGGCTTCGCGATACACTGGATGGCTCCCCTGCTCGGCGAAGCATTCATCGAATCGAGAATGAAAGAAGAAATGGATGACATGCTGAACGAGTTTATCGAAAGCTCCAATCGAGAGTTGTATAATCGACTCCTGCAACGGACGATGAATGAATGATGAGCTCGGTCGGACAATTCCTTCACGGCATTGCTGACGGATTCGCTTCGGCGACAAGCAGGATGATGTTTCGCGTCTTGCTCGTCGGTTGGATGGTATTGCTGCTTTTCGGTTACGTCTTCATTTCCGCCGACTTGCTGCCCAAGCAATTTTCATGGACGGCATCGCTCATTCTCTTTCTGTCCGCCGCGGTGGTGTTCATCTCAGAAGGACGCGTCAGGTCGTTGCGCAGCAACGTTCTGCTTGCCGTCGTGATTTTCGTTGCCGCGTTTGCCCTGGAGTACGTTGGCATGCGTACAGGCATCCCGTTTGGCTCCTACACGTACACTGATGTTCTCGGCTTTCGTCTCATGGGCGTACCGCTGGCGATCGCGGCTGCATGGTACACCACCATCATGATAACGCGAAGAATTGCACAAGCGATCTTCCCACCCGGCATCGCTACAGCGCTTGCGGCAGGCACGCTCACCCTCGCGTTTGACATCGCCCTCGAGCCGATGGCATCTTTTATCAAGTCGTACTGGCAATGGCACGAGGGTACCATCCCGCTGCAAAACTACGCAAGCTGGTTCGGCCTTTCAGCCGCAGCGGTATTTCTGCTGGAATGCTACGACCGACTTCCGAACTCGGCCCACACGAGCGCGTTGCTTACCAGCAGCATCGTGGTCTTCTCTCTTCAATTCGGACTTTTCCTCATCACTGATAGTCTGTTCGGATATGCAAGCCACGCTGCAACAGCCGTGCTCATCGTTGCCGGCGTTGCGGTATGGTCGCTGATGGGTCGCCGTTCGCTTGTGCCCACAGAGGTTCGCCATGAGAACTGAGTACCTCCTCGTGCTCATCGCGACGCTGGCGATACCGCTCGCGTTGAGTCGCGACAAGAATATTTCGCTCTGGAGGAATCGCCGTGCACTGCTTGCCTCCGTTGCCGGAGTTTCCATCGTATATTGGATGTGGGATTTGATTGCGGCTGCGCGCGGCCACTGGTCGTTCAATCCCCACTACATCATCGGCATCTGGATTTTCCATCTGCCGCTGGAAGAATTTCTCTTCTTCCCCGTCGTGGGTTTCGTTTCTATCTTTGTGTGGGAATCCGTGAAGTATTTTCTGAGGAAAGAGTGATGGAATACACCTACGCCTCACTGGCATCCGTTGCACTTGTCGCTTGCCTTGACCATCTCCTGAAGACGGGCATACTACGACAACCGCGGTTCTGGCTGTTTATGGGAGTCATGTTTGTATTCATGACCATCGTCAACAGCTACCTTACGTGGCGACCGATTGTGTTGTATGGAAAATCGTTTCAGACCGGACTACGGCTTGGAACCATTCCGGTCGAAGACTACCTGTTTGGATTTGGCTTGATCGCAGCAAGCATTGTTGTGTGGGAGTGGCGGAAGAGAGCGTAAGGTCACCCGTTGCCCCTCAGCCGGAAGAAGATGTACGGCGCGATCGTCACCCAGAGGGGAATCAACATCCACACCCGGCCATGCATGATGTTGTAATCCTCCAACAACACATCCCACGGTTTTCCTCCTACGTAGTGAAAGAAGAGAAACTCGAAGGCGAGCGTCATTGCCAGCCAGATGAAACCGACGGCCCATGCCTGGGCGCCAGTTGCCAGAGGCCACGTACGATGCAGGAACCAGACGATGACCCCGAACAGTATAATGCCGGTAAGCGTGGAAAGCTGGTGCGCATGCAGCTCGCTCATGCGTGGGATGAAGAACGCTTGACGGATGATGCCGTTGGTGATGGCCGCAATGAGCAGCAGAAACCACGCGAGGACATGTCGGACAAACATGAAAAGATCTCCTTCGTTCAATCATAAAGACGCAACATCCATGCCTGCAAGAAACGTCGGCCATTCACATTCAGTATCAACTCTTTTCTGATAACAAGAAAAAGCCCGCCGCAATCTTCGCACGGATAAGAAAAAGGCAGCCCCGCAATGCGAGGCTGCCATCGTTCGTTGCCGGGCAGTTCGGCCGAACTACCGAAGCAGCGTCATCTTCTTTGTTGCTGTCTGTCCGCCGACTTGAATGCGGTAGAAGTACACGCCGCTCGCCAGGTTGGTTGCATCGAGTTTTACGGTATGCACACCTGCCGGTGCATGAGCGTTGATGAGGGTTTGGACTTCCTGGCCGAGACTGTTGTAGAGCTTCAAGACAACGCGGCCATCCTCCGGAATCTGGAAGCGGATTTCCGTCGAGGGGTTAAAGGGGTTGGGATAGTTCTGCTCGAGCGAGAAGCGTCCCGGTTTTGTCTCTGCCGCGGCTTCGCCGCCGACTCTTCGAAGCGCGCCCGGCATCGGCAGTACGTTGTACGGACGCATCATTTCGTTGTCCTCGTGGTCAATGATGTGGCAGTGCCAGACGTATCCCGGACCCGTGCTCGGGTCGAACGGATAGACATCGGCCGGGCTGGTCGTTGCAAACGTCAACGCACACATCCCGCGGTCCAGAAACCGTTCAAGCTGGAATGTATCCCTCACCGAGTTCAAACATCAGGCAACGTCGCAGGAGTGTGCCTCATTTTGTTGCCTCTTCGTAATCCGGGCAATCAATCCGCAGCTCGGCATCGCCGAACGCTTTGTTAATGTAGGCGCAATGGTGCGGCGCAGTTGCACTCCTGTGGGCGTTCGGGCGAAAGTACGTGCAGAAGACGCACATCCCCTTTGTCGAAATCATCCCCTCCTGCTGGAATGCGGCAATCAGTTGGATGAGAGATTTCAGGAGAACGGTTTTCTCTTCATCGCTGAAACCGGCAATCTGCTCCTGCACAACGTTCAACCATTTGCCTGTGGTGCGAGCGGTGCGTTTCCCTTCGGGCGTCAGCGTGACGAAGACGGTGCGCCTGTCGTGCTCGCTGCGCGTACGGACAATAAGCTCCTTGCTCTCCAACGCCGTCAACGCGTCGCTGACTGTTGCCGGGGTGAGCTGAAACCGCGATGCAATGTTGCCGATCGTCCATGGCGCATCGCGCTCGTAGGCGAGCGTGGTCAGGAACTGAATTTGAATGGGACTGAGTCCCATCGTCTTGCTGTGTTCCCACAGCAGGGATTTCAGTACCTGCGAGATACGTTCGATCCCGACGGCGATTTTGCGATCGATGTTGTCTTGAGCTGCGGGATCAAAAGTTGAAGTCGACATAAAGCTCCAGAGTTGATAGGATGTGCAAGATACGAAAATCCTGCACGTTGAAAAGCTCTGTAGGTCGGGATGTCATCCCGACCTACATGCGCTCGCTACTGTTGGTACTTCGAGAAAACAAAGTCGCTTTCCTTCTGCGATGCGTGGCAGTTGAAGCATTCGGTCTTGGCGTCCTTCACGTTGCCACCGGTTTTCGCATTCCCTTTGAACACCTCCCATCCCCAACCGCCGGTCTCTTTGTACTTCTTCGAGTCCTTCACCATCAGTCCGATGAACTTCCGGTCGGTGGCAACATACGCGCCGTTGTCGTCTTTCACGTCGTACAGATCGAACACCAACAGCGAGCCGTCGGGATAGGTGCCGCCGTTCTTCAGCGCTTTTTCTCCTTTGTCATTCACATACACATGATGCAAACCGCCGAACGGGTCGTAGAGCGGATGATCTTTGCTGTGAATGAGCATGGACTTCACATGGGTCCAGCTGCGGTAACCCTCGGGATACTTCAGGCCGGGCGCATCGGCGACGACGCGTTGCACAACGAACGCTCCGGCGAGGATCACGACAACGAATGCGAGCAACACAGCATAGCGCTTCATAGGTTTACTCCTTGTTGGTGGATGAATGTTGTGGATTAGGGACAGAAGAGAGCTCCTTAACGTAGCGGGCAAGAAGCCTGGCTTCCTCCGCGCTGATCCAGCGCTTGTCATACCTCCGCATTGCCTCGACGAGCGAGTCGGCGGCAGCCGGACGAATCGGCCCCATCGTCAGGCGCGCATCGTGACAGCGGAAGCACTTCTTGCGGAAGAGCCGGGCCGCGCCGTCTCGCTCGATGTCTCCTTTTGTGAAGCCGACGGTGGCGATCACGAACAGAGCCAGCATTGCCGCAACGAAAAGAAACAGACGGTGTAAGGGCTTCATAGTTAGGAGTCCTAAATAATATAGGTTTCGCGCCATGCATTGTCAAGAGCCGGACGCGGCAGGAGTCTGAACGCACCCGCGCCCTCACGCCGGCACTTGAAAAAAGGCCGGCGAATCCATAAACTGACGCGGCCGTTCTTTCACATATCATGTTCTCACCCGCTACGCCTCGTAAACGAGACGAGCATGTCCTTGGAGGACCTATGAACCGCTACGCACTGCTGCACCTCGTATGTCTCAGCTTCCTTCTTGTCTCCTGCGCACAACACGACAGGCCCCGGTTGGAAGAGTACTTTGCGCCGGCAAGGGAGGGAGTCCAAAACGGTAATGTCACAGTTGTTCCGATCGAGACGCCCGAGGGTGTTTTCAAGGTGTGGACAAAGCGTTTCGGGAATAATCCGCGGATCAAGCTGCTGCTGCTCAACGGCGGTCCCGGTGCGACGCATGAGTATTTTGAGTGCGTCGAAAATTTTCTTCCGCGAGAAGGCATCGAGTTTATCTACTACGACCAGTTGGGATGCGGCAACTCCGACAATCCGAACGACACGACGTTCTGGGACCTTCAGCGTTATGTCGAAGAAGTTGAGCAGGTACGGAAAGCGCTGAACCTCTCGAAGGACAATTTCTATCTCCTTGGTCACTCATGGGGTGGACTGCTTGCCATGGAGTACGCTCTCACGTATCAAGATCGGTTGAAGGGGTTGATCATCTCCAACATGATGGCCAGCGCGCCGGACTATGATCGCTACGCAGAAGAGGTGCTGGCGAAGCAGTTCGACCCCAACATCCTTCGCCAGGTACGGGAATTCGAAGCAAAGAACGACTTCGACAACCCGCAGTACATGGATCTGCTCATGACCCACTACTACACGAAGCACATTCTTCGCATGCCGTTAGAAGAATGGCCCGAGCCTGTGGTGCGCTCCTTCAACAAGTTGAACAAATCTCTCTACGTTACCATGCAGGGGCCGAGTGAATTCGGTATCTCGGGCAAGCTCGAACGTTGGGATCGGAAAGCGGATCTGAAAATGATCACCGTTCCGACATTGGTCATCGGCGCAACGCATGACACTATGGATCCCGAACATATGAAGTGGATAGCAAACGAAGTACGGAACGGCAGCTTTCTCCTGTGCCCGAACGGCAGCCACATGTGCATGTACGACGACCAACAGACGTACATGAAGGGATTGATCCAATGGATCAAAGCGGTCGACCAGGGGAAATCCAAGGTCACGCTGTGAAGATCGGCAACCCGGGGAGAGGACGAGACCGGTGCAAATCTACGGGTTCGTCCAGAAGCTCAGTTTGATGAGAAAGAGGTTGTCAGGCTGGGAACGGAAAAGCTGCGAGACGTTCCGTCCGAATCGGAACGCGCCGGGGTCAGACTCGTCAGTGCGGAGTTGCGTCCCGACGAAATAGATGGTCGAGCCGGGCAGATACTCCCACCGTAGTACTGCGCTGCCGCGAAGCGACTTAGAGTTGAAATCGGGATCGGTAATGCTGAAGGGTCGTCCGGTGCCGTCGGGGTCGATCACATACTCGTTATTCTCCTTCCTGATTGTCGAAACGCCGCTACCGTAGGTGTGAACTCATACGACCGAGGTCGTGTAAGTTCCTTGATTGCCGTGTAAGTTCCGACCGAAATCAGCGGCTGGATGCACATTTGCAGGCTCAGCTTGGGGGTGAACGTCCAATTGAGCGCAGGTGTGTGCCAGACGGATTCGCTGAGAATGCCATCCACCGTAATGACGTCTCTTGCCCTCACCGCCTGAACAATTTTCTGGATCGTCGGTTGCGAGATCGCGTGGGCGAGCGACAACTGCAGAAGGACAACCACGCATACAACAGGCAGGGGCTGCTGCTGACGAACACCGTCTGCTCCGGCTGCGGGTCCCTTGTTCTTCATCGTATCGATTCGTAGCTTTGAGTTCAGCGTTTGCCTGTTGTTCTTTGATCATGCTATGACAGAATACCGCCCGCTCATGGTTTCGGTTGCGTACAACATGCTCGGCAGTCGTGCCGAGGCTGAGGATGTTGTGCAGGACGTATTGTTGCGCTGGGAAGAAACACCGAAGGATCGCGTTGAGAATGTTCGAGGGTATCTTGTGAAATCCACGGTCAACGCTGCGATCAACTCTCTCCAATCTGCACACAAGAAGCGGCTGAGCTATCCGAACATCTGGCTTCCCGAACCACTCCCCGATGCTGTAGAGCACGCTGCAAATCCGACGGGCGAAACACGCACAGTGCTCACCTACGAGATGATGGTGCTGACGCGTGAGCTTTCACCTCTTGAGCTGGCTGTCTTCGTGCTGAAAGAAGCCTTCGACTACACACACGAAGAGATCGCGGAAATGCTCGACAGACGAACGGAGCATAGCCGCCAATTACTGAAGCGGGCAAAGGACAAGATTCAGCAAGCGCAGGCCTCTTATCCGGCGCCGACGCCATCCGATCTTCGTCTCGCGGAACGCATCGTCGCCGCGATTACAGCCGGAGATGTTGCAGGGCTCATCGCGTTGCTGGCTCCAGACGTCCGACTGACGGCCGATGGAGGCGGCAAGGTGGCGGCATCTCCGACTCCTCTCCTCGGCGCCGAAAAGGTTGCGCATCTGCTGACAACCGCCGCCCGCAAGGCGCAATTCTCTCCGCGCATCGAAGTCCTCTCCATCAACGGTCAGCCCGGCTTTGTCGTTTTCGATCGCACGCATCCCGTTGCGGCATACGTCCTTACCGTCAGCGAGGGCGACAAGGTTTCCCGAATGTACGTCATGCTCAATCCCAACAAGCTGCAGGCGTTCCAGAAAAGTTGATCGCTGTTGTCACGTTTTCGCCTCTCGACTTGTCTTCATAGTGAAACCACCATTGTTGAACGCATCGAGGATACACTATGAACATATTCATTGCCGGGGCAACGGGGGTGTTAGGCCGCCGCGTGGTTCGAAGGCTCATCGCGCGTGGTCACGACGTAACGGGACTTGCCCGCAGTACAGAGAACGAGGAACTCCTGCGCTCGATGGGGGCGCGGATTGCGCGCGCGGACATCTTCGATCCAAAGGCCATGACACACCATGTCGCCGGCCATGACGCTGTGCTCCATCTTGCTACAAGCATTCCCAAATCTCCGCGACCGCGAAAGAAAGATTGGGTGATGAACGATCTGCTGCGGACGAAGGGTACGCAAAACCTGATACGCGCAGCGCTCGAAAACCGTGTGCGCGTGTACGTGCAGGAGAGTATCGTCCATCTGTACGCTCGCTACGATGGGGCGAAGGTGGATGAAAGCGTTGCTCTCGGCCACGACCTCCCATACACACTCCAATCAGCGTTGGAGATGGAGCGGATCATTGAGCGCCATGTCCGGAACGACGGCCTGCCGTCCATCACGCTGCGGTTCGGCGGCTTCTACGGTCCCGGCGCGCAGAACACCGTCTCGCTCATCGAAGGGATACGGAACAGAAGCATTCCCATGCTGGGAAAGGGTGATGCAGTCTGGAACCTCATTCATCTCGACGACGCCGCAGCGGCAGTCGTGCAGGCGGTGGAACGGTATGAGACAAACACCGGACGCGCCTACAACATTGTGGACGATCGTCCTGTAACGATCAAGGAGTTGTTCCTGACGATTGCTGAAATGGTCGGCGCGCCGAGCCCGCGTTCCATTCCGTCGGGTGTTGCGAAGATCGTTACGGGCAAGGATGCTGTGAAGTTCATGCAGATCTCTCTTCGCGCATCCAACCAAGCCGCAAAGGAAGGCCTGGGGTGGGCGCCGCACTATCCAACATTCCGAGAAGGATTGCAGCAGGTCATGAAGGCGTACCACTCAGGTGAGGAAATGGATGAAACGACGACCACCAGTCCGGAGAAGGAGCCGATTCTCGCTTGAGTCGTGCGTTGTGCGGACTCCTTTCACGAATGATTCATGCTACTGATGGGAGTTCGCGCAATGCGCGGGGCCGATCTGACCGAACGCTTGATAATCATCCCATCCCGTCGTAGATTCATCTGCGCGCGCCGCACGTTTGTGCGGCGGTTGCGGCGCAGAGATGCCATATTACCCGTGGCGACAATGCCGGATGAGTTCTTTGATTTGTTCAGATCGCGTTCCACCGCGATAAGCGTTGTAGGAGCGATAACCCTCACGCTTGGAGCGCCCGTCCTGCTGGCTCAACATCTCGCCGTCCGTAATTACTCGGTCAAAGACGGCCTGGTGAGAAGCAGCATACGCGCAATTCACCAAGATGCCGGCGGCTGGATGTGGTTCGCGACAAGCGACGGCCTGGACCGCTACGACGGTGCCGCGTTTACCCACTTCACCACTGCAGACGGCCTGCCCAGCGACTTCATCAACGATATCATCGCAGACAGCACCGGCGCTCTCTGGATAGCGACGAATTTTGCCGGCATCAGTCGCTATCACGATCGTCGCTTCACAAACTTCCTTCCTTCCCCCGAATCCCCGCCGGCAGCATCCAATCGTGTCAACAAACTCTTGATTGATTCTCGATCTCGGCTGTGGGTTGCCACGGATGCCGGGGTGCTTTTCTTTCATGACTCCAGATTTGTCGCGCTCGACACAGAAGTCCAGGCGCTGACACTGGCCGAAGACAGCAGCAAAACAGTATGGGTCGGCACAACCGGCGGTTTGATGAGAGTCGTGCAGACCGGCACACTCTGGCATCTCGAACGTGTTCTTGAGAAGATCGAAGTACAGGCGCTCGCATGCGACCGCACCGGCCTCCTCTGGGTGGGAACTACTTCGGGTCTTCTTCTTTCTCCCACAATAACAACGAAGCAGCCGTGGCAGAAAGAGGGCTTGATGCGCTACCTGCAGAAGCAGCCGATTCGCGCGCTGCTGGTCGATCCCGACAACACGTTGTGGATCGGGCTGGACGATAGGGGTGTCGTCCGATTTACGCGCGACGGAATGCTGACGGTCCTCGACGAGACCAACGGACTTGCAGGAAGCGGCGTGAGAGCGCTCTATCGCGATCGCGAGGGAAACCTCTGGTTCGGCACCACGACCGGTCTTAGCAAACTGATTAACGAACACCTCGTCACCTACACGCGAGCGTATGGGCTTCCAGACTATGCGGCCACAGCAGCATCGAGAGATGAAACCGGGGCAATGTGGTTTGGAACGCGATTCGGCGTTGCTCGCCTTGACAATGAAAAAATGCGGACGTTTACGACGCGGGATGGTCTCGCGAGCAATTACATTCTCACCGTCTTCACTGATGCTGCGGGCACGCTCTGGTGCGGAACGGAGGCAGGACCCAGCAAGTTTCAGCCGCAGCGCCAACGGTTTCGCTCCTATGGCCCGCGCGAAGGCTGGGCAGAACGCAACCACAAACCGAATCGCGTTCGGGCCATCTATCAAGACGACGAGGGCAATCTCTGGTTCGGCTCCGATGAAGGCGTGAGCCTGTATCGTCATGACAAGTTTCTTTCCTACCCGATCGAAGGGGAGTACGGAGCGCGGCTCGTCGCGGGGATTGTTCGAGATGCCGCGGGTGATTTGTGGGTGGGATTGCACAGCAAGGGAGTCCTTCGCTTCGAAGTCTCTGCGCGAGAGCGTCATGGCACACCGACGCTGCAGCTAAAGCAACGCATCGGCGTTGCCGACGGGTTGAAGGATGAGCAGATTCGCTGTGCCTGGAGGACACGCGATGGGCAGCTCTGGTTCGGCACACGCTTCGGCGGAGCGATAAGAATTGTCCTGCAGGATCGCCGCATTGCCTCCATTCGATCCTACACGACGGCAGACGGTCTGGCAAGCAATTGGGTGAACGGGATTGTAGAAGATCGGAAAGGGGACGTGTGGCTTGCCACAAGTCGCGGCGCAAATCGGCTCACGTTTTCCTCACCCGATGCTGCGATTCCGGAAGTCCGCACACTGACCGTGTTCGATGGCCTCGCCGGTGAAGGCGTCAACGCAGTGTACGAAGACGTCAACGGATTTCTCTGGTTTGCCACCTACAACGGCGTGACGCGATACGAACCTGCGGAAGATATGCCGCCTTCGGTGCCGCCGAGCGTGTACATTACGCGGGTTGTGGTCTCGGGGCAGGAAGATACCGCCGCGCTCCGCACGATGCAGAAGAAACTTCCCTATCAGCACCAATCGATTGCGTTTGATTTTGTCGGACTCTCGTTCCGCGATGAAGCACGCGTGCAGTATCGCTACACTCTCGAAGGGTTCGATTCGACGTGGTCGGCGATGACCGATCGGCGGTACGTTCACTATACCCACTTGCCGCCGGGAGAGTACCGATTCAAGGTTGCCGCACGTAACGGTGATGGCGTCTGGAGTGCAGCACCGGCAACGTTCCGTTTCACCGTCGATGCACCGTTGTGGGCGCAAGGATGGTTTGTGGTGAGCGCTGCGATGGTCGTTGCAACACTCCTCTGGCTCGTGCATCGCTACCGGCTCCAGCAGGCACTTGCGTTTGAGCGAGTCCGATTGCGCATCGCCGCCGACCTGCATGATGACGTCGGCTCAACGCTCAGCAGCATCGCCATTGCCAGTGAAGTGGCCCGAAAGGAGATGGCAACCAACGGCTCACGCGCATCGGAGGTCCTCACGCGGATCAACGCCAATGCCCGCGCCATGCTGGAACGCCTCGACGACATCGTGTGGGCCATCAATCCCGCAAACGACTCACTCGATGAAATTCTGTTGCGGATGAAAACATTTGTCGCCGATGCCATGGAACATCGCGGTATCGCGTACACCGCGACCTTCCCCGAAAACACCAACGGTATGACGATCCCTATGGAAAAGCGGGGACATCTGTACCTCATTTTCAAAGAGGCAGTGAACAACATTGCAAGACACTCAGGATGCACAGAAGCGGAAATCCGCCTGGAGCTGCGCGCACAGACGGTAGCCCTCACCGTGCGAGACAACGGTAGAGGGTTTGACCCCAACGCACGATCGACCGGCGACGGCCTCCGCAATATGCATCGGCGCGCCGCTGCGTTGGGCGCTCAGCTTTCGATTGCGTCCGCGCCGGGAAAGGGAACGACCGTTCACCTGATTACCCCGTTCACATAATGATGTGATTGTGCCGGTCTTTTCAATCTCTCATATTATTGCGTATGAAAATACCCGTTGCCATCGTTGAAGACAATGCCGCCCTCAGGACAAGTCTGACGCAACTGATTGACAGTGCGCAGGGCCTTGTGTGTGTGGGGGAATTTGCCGATGCGGAGGCGCTGCTGGATCAGCTTCAGACCTGCAAGCCCGAAGTGGTGTTGATGGATATCGGCCTGCCGGGAATGTCGGGCGTCGAGGCGCTTCCTCACTTGAAGGAGGCACTCCCCACGGCGGAGGTGCTGATGCTCACGGTGTACGACGACGACAAGCGCATCTTTGAAGCTGTGTGCGCAGGGGCGTCGGGATATTTGCTCAAGAAGACTCCCCCGGAGCAAATCCTACAGGCAATTCTCGACATTCGCCGCGGCGGCGCGCCCATGACACCGAAAGTCGCGCGCCGGGTGCTGGAGATGTTTCGGGGGACGTCACCAACGTCGCAGCTTTCCCGCCAGCTTTCGCGACGCGAGGAAGAGGTGCTCAAAGCTCTCGTCGAAGGTCTCAGCTACAAGATGATCGCGGCCCAGCTCTACATCAGCATTGATACCGTTCGATCGCACATCAAGCACATCTACGAGAAGCTTCACGTTAACTCCAAAGCACAGGCAATCGCGCTCGCCCTCCGCTCGGAAAAGTCACGCCATTGAACCGGGCGAATCCTTGCAATCACATCATCGTGCGATTGAGTGAGAGGGCGTCTCTTGAGTATATTGTTCCCGTTACTCCAAACAAACTTGTTCATTAAGAGGGAAAGGAGGATCAAATATGCTTGCGCGGATCATCTCTATCGTTCTCGCCCTCGCGTTTGCGACGGCAATCAGTCCGTCGTCCGCTTCAGCGAAGGGGCAGCGCTTTCTCGTCATCGTAAACCACACCCCCGAATCGTGCCTGAGCGATCTCGATAAGGTGAATGCCAAAGGGGAGAAGATGCTTGCGATGTTTGACTGGGGATGCATGTATGGAGACCATGCGGGCTACGCGGTGATCGAAGCAAACGATGAAGCAGCCGCTCGCGCAATGCTTCCCGCGGGGTTGTCGCAAGTCAAGCTCATAAAGGTGGGGAAGTTTACGCGCGAACAGATCCGCTCGTTCCATGAGAAGATGATGCAGAAGTAGCTCGAGGTCAGACACCAGGTGGCACAAAGCCCGATAAACGAGATCGGGCTTTGATGTTTTTGGGGGTTGAGAACAAAAAAAGAATTCCGCCTCAACTTTCGCGAAGGCGGGATTCACAGTAACTCTGGCAACGACCGGATTTCATGGCGCCGCAGGCGCCACTCCCTCATCGAGCGCTTTGAGCGATGCCCTCTGATGCGCAGAATGAGAAGCTTGAGCCACGAGATGGGACTGTGTTGGTTTTGAGTGGCGGGGCAGAAACAAGAATCCCGTCTCAACTTTCGTCAAGACGGGATTCACAGTAACTCTGGCAACGACCTACTCTCCCGCACCGTCGCCAGTGCAGTACCATCGGCGCTGGAGGGCTTAACTGCCGAGTTCGGAATGGGATCGGGTGTAACACCTCCGCTATGGTCACCAGAAGTTTTCTACAACAGAGGAAGAGTATCGAGCGCCCTGCGCGTTGAAGCGCACAGGCGATCATCACGTTGATTATTTGTGCTCTTCCATAAGCTTATTGATGCACCCTCATCCGCGCGGCCCTCGATGACGATGAGAGCATGTCGGAGAAGAGCAGTTCCGCATCAACAAAAACTTTGGTTAAGTCGCACGACCTATTAGTACCACTCGACTGAGTACATTGCTGTACGTACATCTGTGGCCTATCAACCTCGTCATCTTCGAGGGGTCTTCAGAGGCGCCTCTCGGCGCCTGGGGATACCTCATCTTGGGGTGGGTTTCGCACTTAGATGCTTTCAGCGCTTATCCCATCCGGACATGGCTACCCTGCGTTTGCCACTGGCGTGACAACAGGTACACCGTAGGTCCGTTCACCACGGTCCTCTCGTACTAATGGCGACGCCCCTCAAGTATCCTGCGCCCGCATAGGATAGGGACCGAACTGTCTCACGACGTTCTGAACCCAGCTCACGTACCGCTTTAATTGGCGAACAGCCAAACCCTTGGGACCTTCTCCAGCCCCAGGATGCGATGAGCCGACATCGAGGTGCCAAACCTCGCCGTCGATATGAACTCTTGGGCGAGATCAGCCTGTTATCCCCGGAGTAGCTTTTATCCTTTGAGCGATGGCACTTCCACGTGCTACCATCGGATCACTAAGTCCTGCTTTCGCACCTGCTCGACTTGTAGGTCTCACAGTTAAGCTCCCTTATGCCTTTACACTCGACGCATGATTACCAACCATGCTGAGGGAACCTTTGAGAGCCTCAGTTACACTTTATGAGGCGACCGCCCCAGTCAAACTACCCGCCTAGCACGGTCCCTCTGCCGGATGACGGCAGGAGGTTAGAATTCAAATAAAGCAAGGGTGGTATTTCACTGGCGACTCCACGGAAGCTGGCGCCCCCGCTTCAACGTCTCCCACCTATGCTACACATGTTTTACCCGAACCCAATGCTAAGGTATAGTAAAGCTTCACGGGGTCTTTCCGTCCATATGCGGGTACCCGGCGTCTTCACCGGGACCACAAGTTCGCCGAGCCCATGGTCGAGACAGTGACCAAGTCGTTACACCATTCGTGCAGGTCGGAACTTACCCGACAAGGAATTTCGCTACCTTAGGACCGTTATAGTTACGGCCGCCGTTTACCGGGGCTTCGGTTCAGAGCTTCTGGCGCCAAAGGCGCCATGACCCCTCTCCTTAACCTTCCGGCACCGGGCAGGTGTCACACCTTATACGTCGTCTTGACGACTTCGCAAAGTGATGTGTTTTTGTTAAACAGTCGCTTGGCCCGTTTCACTGCGATCCTGATCAGCTTTGGAGAGCGAGTCTCCTGACCAATCAAGACACCCTTTATCCCGAAGTTACAGGGTCAGTTTGCCGAGTTCCTTGACCATGGCTCACTCGAGCACCTTAGGACATTTATCCTCATCTACCTGTGTCGGTTTGCGGTACGGACTGCCTGCAGTCTCCCATACGAGGTTTTTCTTGGCAGCATGGTTACAACCAGTTTGTGGGCTTGCGCCCTCCCGTTCGGCTCTCGGGGATAGCTCCCGGGCGGATTTGCCTACCCGAGACCCCTACCACCTTAGACCGTCTAAGCCAGCAGACGGCTGGTTTTCACTCCTGCGTCGCCCCTTATGGTCAGACGACTGCAAACAGGTACAGGAATATTCAACCTGTTTTCCATCGCTTACGCCTTTCGGCCTCAGCTTAGGGTCCGACTAACCCTGAGACGATTAACGTTGCTCAGGAAACCTTAGATTTTCGGTGGAGTAGTTTGCCACTACTCTTATCGCTACTTATGCCTACATCTGCATTTCTCTCCGCTCCAGCATGCATCGCTGCACACCTTCTGACGCCAGAGGCATCGCTGCGTTGACCGCAGTCGCTGAAGAGAATGCTCCTCTACCATCTCGTCCCGACGTATCGGAACGGATCCACAGCTTCGGTACAACGTTTAAGTCCCGAGAATTATCGACGCCGGGTCGCTTGACTAGTGAGCTATTACGCACTCTTTAAATGAATGGCTGCTTCTAAGCCAACATCCTAGTTGTCTGTGCAACCCAACATCCTTTGTCTGTTAACGTTGATTTGGGGACCTTAGCTGGTGGTCTGGGTTATTCCCCTTTCGGCGTCGAAGCTTATCCCTCGTCGCCTGACTCCCGAGTAACATGTCTACGGAATTCGGAGTTTGTCTGGGTTTGGTATCGTTGTGACGACCCTAGCCCAATCAGTGCTCTACCTCCGCGACACTTTACCTCGAGGCTAGCCCTAAAGCTATTTCGAGGAGTACGAGCTATCTCCCAGTTCGATTAGCTTTTCACTCCTACCCACAGTTCATCCGAGAAGTTTTCAACCCTCACCGGTTCGGACCTCCATGAGGTTTTACCCTCACTTCATCCTGACCATGGGTAGATCACCAGGTTTCGCGTGTACCGCACGATACTCATGTCGCCCTGTTCAGACTTGCTTTCGCTACGGCTCCGTCTCTTGAGAGACTTAACCTTGCATCGTACGAGTAACTCGTAGGCTCATTAAGCAAAAGGCACGCAGTCACTCCCATAGCCATGCAAGCACGACTATGGTCGCTCCTACCGTTTGTAAGCATACGGTTTCAGGTACTATTTCACCCTCCTGTTAGGAGTGCTTTTCACCTTTCCCTCACGGTACTTGTTCGCTATCGGTCACTAGAGAGTTTTTAGCCTTGCGAGATGGTTCTCGCAGATTCCCGCAGACTTCCACTTACTCCGCGGTACTTGGGAACGCCCACCAGGGAGCCACGCTGTTTTCGCCTACAGGATTTTCACCTTCTCTGATTCTTCTTTCCAGAAGATTCGGCTAACAGTGTGGTTTTTGACTCCCCGACCTCCACGCGACTTGGTCTGTGTGCGCCCCACGACACCGGTGATACAACGGTCGCGTCCTTTACTGTATCTGCCGGTTTAGGCTCTTTCCCGTTCGCTCGTCACTACTAGGGAAATCGTTGTTACTTTTTCTTCCTGGGGGTACTGAGATATTTCAATTCCCCCCGTTTGCTCTGCCGCGCCTATGGATTCAGCGCGGAGTTCTCAGGTATTACCCTGAGAGGGTTGCCCCATTCGGAGATCGCCGGGTCAAAGGTTGTTTCCACCTATCCGACGCTTATCGCAGGTTACCACGTCCTTCATCGCCTTCTAGTGCCAAGGCATCCACCGTATGCTCTTAGTAACT
This sequence comes from Ignavibacteriales bacterium, assembly GCA_037441705.1. Taxonomy (GTDB): domain Bacteria; phylum Bacteroidota; class Ignavibacteria; order UBA10030; family UBA6906; genus CAADGV01. The sequence continues at coordinate 14,800 of JBBIRR010000018.1, read as the reverse complement.
TAACCAAAAATCTTTCTTGATTCGGATCCTGCCTTCCCGACATTCGTCGGGATTCAGGTGCATCAATAAGATTACGGAAAAACATTTACTACGTTGGATACTTTGTTGCTTGTGATGTTAGATTTGGTGCGTTTGTTCTTCGCTCGACCTGAGCCGGGCGAAAACTACTTGCATCGCTTCTAACGATACTCTTCCTGTATGTCAAAGAACAGCCGGCTGATTGAAACCAACCGCATCCACGCCGAGCGTGGATGTCCGCCGCTTGGCGGGTAACGCGCTGTTGCGCTGGAGAGCTGAGGGGGATCGAACCCCTGACCTTGGCGCCAAAGGCGCCACGCTCTCCCAGCTGAGCTACAAGCCCATGACCAACACGCGTTTTGTGGAGCTGAGGGGGATCGAACCCCTGACCTTCTGGTTGCAAACCAGACGCTCTCCCAGCTGAGCTACAGCCCCGTAGCTCGGGCGATACGAACCAAATTGATAAGAATGGAAGGAATGCCTTCTAAACGCAGAGCCTTCGTCGCACCGCCTAATGGAGTGGGCCTGACTAGAGTTGAACTAGTGACCTCACGCTTATCAGGCGTGCGCTCTAACCACCTGAGCTACAGGCCCATGTCATTCAACGATGATGGGGAGAACACAGGCTACATCGAACAAACAATAGTGTGCACAGCACAAACGTCGCTACCGAGCAGGGTGGAGAATCAAAGTTGTCTCACCCGCGCGAGCGCGGGATGAAGACTCCTTAGAAAGGAGGTGATCCAGCCGCACCTTCCGGTACGGCTACCTTGTTACGACTTAGCCCCAGTCACTGGTTTTACCTTAGTCGGCTGCCTCCCTTGCGGGTTAGCGCACCGGTTTCGGGTACCCCCAGCTTCCATGGCTTGACGGGCGGTGTGTACAAGGCCCGGGAACGTATTCACCGCGCCGTGCTGATGCGCGATTACTAGCAATTCCAGCTTCATGGAGTCGAGTTGCAGACTCCAATCCGAACTGAGACCGCTTTTTTGGGATTAGCTCCGGCTCGCGCCTTGGCAACCCTTTGTAGCGGCCATTGTAGCACGTGTGTGGCCCTGGGTGTAAGGGCCATGAGGACTTGACGTCATCCCCACCTTCCTCACTACTTGCGTAGGCAGTCCACTTAGAGTGCCCAGCATGACCTGATGGCAACTAAGTGTAGGGGTTGCGCTCGTTGCAGGACTTAACCTAACACCTCACGGCACGAGCTGACGACAGCCATGCAGCACCTGTACCAGTGCCCCTTGCGGGGAGAGCGACTTTCATCGCCGGTCACTGGCCTTTCAAACCCAGGTAAGGTTCTTCGCGTTGCATCGAATTGAACCACATGCTCCACTGCTTGTGCGGGCCCCCGTCAATTCCTTTGAGTTTCAACCTTGCGATCGTACTCCCCAGGTGGGGTACTTAATGCGTTAGCTTTGGCACTGAGCCTTGCGGCCCAGCACCGAGTACCCATCGTTTAGGGCGTGGACTACCAGGGTATCTAATCCTGTTTGCTCCCCACGCTTTCGCGCCTCAGTGTCAGTTGCGGGCCAGGAGACCGCCTTCGCTACCGGTGTTCTTCATGATATCTACACATTTCACCGCTACACCATGAATTCCATCTCCCTCTACCGCACTCAAGATCTCCAGTTTCGGAAGCAATTCTACAGTTAAGCTGTAGGATTTCACCACCGACTTAGAGACCCACCTACACGCCCTTTACACCCAGTAATTCCGGACAACGCTCGGATCCTACGTATTACCGCGGCTGCTGGCACGTAGTTAGCCGATCCTTATTCGCAGGGTACGGTCAAGTCCGCACAAGGCGGAACATTCATCCCCTGCAAAAGAGGTTTACATCCAAACGGACTTCATCCCTCACGCGGCGTCGCTGCGTCAGCCTTTCGGCCATTGCGCAATATTCCTCACTGCTGCCTCCCGTAGGAGTCTGGACCGTGTCTCAGTTCCAGTGTGGCTGATCATCCTCTCAGACCAGCTACTGATCGTCGCCTTGGTGGGCCGTTACCTCACCAACTAGCATAATCAGACGCAGGCTCATCTCCAGGCACCCGACTTGCGTCGGGCTTTTAACAACTGTCACCATGCGGTGCCGCTGCATCATCGGGAATTAGCCCCGCTTTCGCGGGGTTGTCCCCGTCCTGAAGGCAGATTGCCTACGTGTTACTCACCCGTGCGCCACTGTACTCGGGATATTGCTACCCCTTTCTCGTAAGACTTGCATGTGTTAGGCGCGCCGCCAGCGTTCGTCCTGAGCCAGGATCAAACTCTCCGTTGTAAGTTCATTCAAACTTTTCAATGTCGAGTTTGATGCTTGGCTTTGAGTGCCTTGCCTCGAAGGGCAAGGTCCTTAAGCCAAGGTTGTTCACTCTGCCAGGTTTTGACTTTGGCTATGCACACTATTTTTCAAAGAACACCACTCGTACCGAGTGCCGCATTTTTGCGGGCTTATAATATACTCAACTGGTACATTTGTGTCAAGCAGGGAGGAAAAATTTTTTGAGTGGATGGCTCCCCCGCAACTCGGTCAGAGGTCACGTATAATCTAAGCACTTCGTCCCCTCTCAACAAGTACCCTTCTGTTAATTTTCCTTCATTGGAAATTCACCCAGCAAAGCCAACGGATGCGCCGGAAAACGATGATGATATCGGCCCTTCAACTCACACTCCCTGCTTCCTCATTTGTTCTGCCTGCCGCAACAAGAGCAGTACCTCCCGCGAATGCGGGTTGAACTCCAACGCCCTGCGTAATGTTCTCACTGCCGAATCAACATCCCCTCGTTGTAATGCGTACATTCCTCTCGCGCTCAGCGCTGTCGCGTAAAGATTCCTCACGGCATCTTCAAGTCTGCCCTGCCGCTCAAATGGACGGTACCTCAACTCGACATTCCGCATCTGATGCTGAAGAGTATCGGCATAGACGCGCAGCGCCAATCCTTCCGGCACACGCTGCAACCCTGTCGTGAATTCGGGTTCGATCTCCGTTGTCACGTACACAGGACGCGTTGTCATGTTCTTCAGCATGAAACTCCTGATCATCTCGACGAACCGTGCTTGAATCACCGCAGGATTGTACGGCCTGTCATGCTCGAACTTGTCGAGCTCCGCGAGGAATGCCTGAACTTCTGCGCGTGAGTTTTCTATCAACCAAGGATGCTGTTGCTCCAGCTGGTTGAAGTACCACGAACGCCGCAGCAACTCCTTATCCACCACAACAACATCCGGCCGCACGCCTTTGACGTGTTGATAGTAGTACGAAGCAGACACCCAAAAATCCCATTGAAACGAGAACACCAACGCGTTCGGCTGGAGCGAAGCGAACATATTTGTCGTGTAGTCTTCGACCAAATAGTTCTTCGTTTCATCTGTCTGCGAGAAATGGACGATACATGGCAGCAAACTTACTGCAATGACGGTGAACGACGCTGCCCTCACATCCAGTTCTTCGCTGATCCACCGGAACAGCCACAGGAGGCCGATACCTGCTGCCACGGCAACGCAGAAGTATGCAAGCAGAAAATAGGAATCAATGTCGTGTATGTCATAATTGATGGAATAGAAGACGCAGCCAAAGAAGAGAAGCAGAAGCGTTATCGCCAGACGTCTGTTGCTGCGCCACAACAGAGCAATGCCGAGGCTTGCCAGCAGCACGCCGATGTATGCAAACTCGTAGGGCAGCGATTCCAGAAAGTACTTTAGCTGACGACCTGCAGCTTCGGTGGAGGAAAAAATCCACACCCGATACTGCTTGCCCGTCCAATGCCACCAGAACTTCTCCAGCGTCACCGGATTTCCCCAGTTGAGGAGCGGAGATTGCATCGCCCGCAACGGCAGGTAGAGATAAACAGAAAAGCCGAGAAGGAAGGGGAGCACCAGCCGTCCTACCCGTTTCCACGCTTCTCTCCCAACACCCTGCGAGGCAAAGTAGAGATAGAGAAAGCCGGGCGCCAACAGAATCGTCGTCATGTGGTTTGTGAAACTCAACCCCAGAACAAAAGCAAACAGATACCACCAGCGTGCGGACGCGCCGGGCTCATCCGCGAACCACTCGCCGTGATACACAGCGCGGAGAAACGCGAACGTTACAAGCGACAGGAAGAAGACGTGCAGTGCGTACACTTCCACCGACACAGCCTGCGACCAATACGTTTCCGAAAATGCCAGAAGCAGCGACGCAGCAGCACTCGCCACACGAATCGCCGACGGCAAAACCTCTTTCCTTTTGAACCGTAACACAGAACTCCCGGCAAAGACACCTGTCAGCATTCCATGAACGAGGTGATAGAAGAAGAAAACCCCTCCAGCGCACAGCGTTGCTGCCATGATGTTGAGCCGGACGATCTCATCTGCTGCGATCGGTAACCTGGAGAAGACCCAACCGACGAGTGTGAATAACGGATACCCCGTCGGGTGAGCGATGCCGAGTGTACACGCAACGGCCGCCAGCTCACCGCTATCAATGAACGTGACCGACGGTGCGAGAGTCTTCAGGTACACGACAAACACAACGAGAGAGACAATCGCCGCGTTGCCGGTTGGAGTCGAAAAGAGATTCTTTACGATGTTCATGCAAGACGGTCGGCTGTTGTGAGAAACATCTGGTGAACTTTTTTCATCAGCGTGCGAAGATGGCGCCGGAACGTTTCCCCTTCTGGAAACTGGAGCAGCTTTGCCAGCACGTCCAACTTCTCTCCGTCAGGAAGAACTGTGCCGCGTTCCTCCAGCGTTATCCGCACCAATGTTTCGACGCTTCGAAGGAGCCGGTATGCTGCTATCAACTCTTCGATCTCATGGTCGAGCTTCAGGAACGAAGAGAATGACCGAAGGACGTCGCACGTCCTGCCGTGACGAAGCTCTGCGCGATTTCCGCCGTAGCGCAACTGAAGCATCTGGGCAAGGAACTCGACATCCACCATTCCGCCGGCGCTGAGTTTCAGGTCTAGCAACTCGGAGCCGCGCACTTTGCTTCGTTTCTCCATCCTCTTCCGCATCGCAACGATGTCCTGAACCCAATGCTGCGGAAGGGGCGACTCAAAAACGAAAGCCTGAACATCCTTTACAACCGCAGCACCGAGGGTCTCATCACCGGCAACAAAACGGAGGCGGGTAAGCGATTGGCGTTCCCACAACGATGCCCGGCTTGCAAGATACCTGCGATACGCTTGCCGCTCAACAACTAACGGCGCACTCCGTCCCTCCGGTCGCAGCCGCGCATCAACGTCATAGAGCTTGCCGGGCCCGCCAACCGACGTGAGACGCTGCACAATGTGTGTCGCAATCTTCTCGGCCTTGTTCTTTGCCCCACCGGATGTCGTCTCGCAAACGAAGACCACATCCAGGTCTGCATCGAAGATGAGCTCACAGGTCCCGTACTTCCCGAGAGCAAACACCGCCAGCGGAACGGCCCGATCGGTTTGCTCGCCGAGAGCTGCCTCAAGCGTCCCGCGCAACACAACGTCCGCCAGGTGTGAAAGCTCCACCGTCATCTCGTCGAAGCTCGCCACCTCCAGCACGTAGCGGATTCCTGTGCGAAGTTCTTCCTGATGTTTGAGAGCTACAAGACCATCGGCCGACAAAGCCGCTTCACGGCGCCGCGCCATCAGCGCGTTCGGGTCGGTTGCAAGTGTCTCCAACATGAGCGGACTGCGTGCCAGCCCTACGGCAAAGCGTGGACTTACAGCGCAAATCCGAAGAAGCATCCGACGGAAGTTCTCTTCCTTAAGCTGCATGTAGAATTGCTCGGGGAATGGCTGTGCCGTCGCGATAGCTGCAAGGTTCTGCAGCGTCATGTCGGGACTGGGGGTTTGCGCCACCTGGCGGAGCAGATCGCGTACAACAGCCCGAAACGCTTCGCGTGCGCGGTTATCCAACTCCTTTACTCCCAGCATACTGCTGCCGAAGACCATGCTGGTGAGATTCTTCGCCGCCTTGTGCGGATGGAGAAAGCCGAACGCGCCCATCAGACGCTCCGTCGTTTCTGTTGCCGCCTCGCCATCAATCACGGCCGTTAGCTCTGCATCAGGAGGCCCTGTTTCCACACTCAGCACGCTGTTGAAAATCGTCCGCACGTCCATCAGCAGTGACTGGGTTCGGCGCTCCAGCTCGTCTGCGGTCGCGAGCCCCATTTTTCTGGCTACAATCTGTCGCTGCCGAACGTCCTCGGGCAGCTCAGAGGTTTGTGTATTCAGCATGGTTTGAAGACGATGCTCGAGCGTTCGAAAGAATACGTATGCCTCGGTGAGCTTCCGTTGTTCGCTTTCGCTCAGCAGCCCGGCCGCGAAAAGTTGCCGGATTGCTTCCAGCGTGTTCGTTGCCCGAATCGCCCGGTTCTTTCCACCATTGATCAACTGCAGGGCTTGCACGATGAACTCGATGTCTCGTATTCCTCCGGAGCGCAGCTTGACGTTTTCTTCGCCTGCAACCGCCGCTTCAATCCGTGCCTTGATCCGCGCAATGTATTCTTTCGGGTTCTGGAAAAATGTTCGGGGATAAACAAACGGTTCGAGGTGCCGGATGAATTCTTCTCCAAAGGTCATATCGCCTGCCACCGGGCGCGCTTTGAGCAGCATCTGGCGTTCCCACAACTCTCCGCGTGATTCATAATAGAGCACGTAGCTTTGCAGCGAACGCGCCAGCGGACTCATCCTTCCTTCCGGACGCAATCGCAGATCGACGCGATACAGGTGACCCTCGACAGAGCTGGATGAGAGATTCTGTACCAGCTTCTCGACAAAGGCATTGAAATACTCGTGGTAGGTTCGTGTGACGCCGCGGGCATCTTTCAACTCCCCCTCATCATGATACACGAAATTGATGTCAATATCGGAGCTGTAGTTCAACTCGCGGCCGCCCAACTTTCCCAATCCGATCACGGCATAGGGTGTTGGAGGAGCTTGGGGAAAGCGCTCGCCCACCTGCTGCTGCGCTATCCGGCACGACGCATCAATCAACACGTCGGCCAGGTGCGACAGCTCCAGCGTCACCGTCGCCAGATCGGCTTGGCCCAACACATCCCGTGCACCGATGCGAAGGATCTCGCGCCGGTAGAGTCTGCGCAAGCCGTCTAACTTGCGCTCCGGCTTCTGGAACAGTCGCATCGTTCGTTCCACCTCCGCGCGCAGAGCCTCCTTCGTCCTCGGTCGCACGAGTGCATCCGACGCCGTAAGCCACCGAAACAGCTCCGGGTCACGTACCAGAATGTCGGCAAAGTATTGAGAGCTGGAAAGCATCTTCATCAGCACATCCATCAGCACGGGATAGGCAAGGAGATCGTGGAAGAGAGACGATGGACTCAGCGTTGCCTCGACAAACCGCAGCAGGTTCGTCGCGCCGCGGTCGGGATCGGGAAGGGTTTCCAACGACGAAGCAAGCGCGCGGGAAAAATGCTCGACGGCGTAGGTGGTGCCGGATGTGATGAACACCTCGTGCAGCTTCGCCACCGAGCGCAGCGAGCGCTCAGGCTCGGCAAAGGCCTGAAAGGGAAATGCTGATGCAGTCATGCGGGCAAGAAATCATTCTTGCCCACATAATACAAAAATTGGAGAAAGGACGGTTGCCCTCAGCGCATCACGACCATTTTCTTCGTCTCGGCAAAACTCCCCGAACGCAATCGGTAGAAATACATCCCGCTGGGAAGTCCGTCGGCACGGAAAACAATCTGATGCGCGCCGGGCTGCCTCACCTCTTCAACAAGAGTGGCAACCTCTCGGCCGAGTAGATCATACACCTTCAGCGAGACGAACGCTGAACGCTCGATCGCGAATCCGATGATCGTGGTCGGGTTAAACGGATTCGGGTAGTTCTGCTCCAGCGTGAAGCGCGCGGGCGTCGTGCTTTCGCCGACATCATTCGAGGGGCCGGTCAGTTTTCTGATGCGCCCGTTCGTCGAGCTATACTCCAACAAATACATGTCATTGTTCTCATCAACGCCGAAGGAGGAGATGAGAAACGTCTCGTCGGTCAGCAATTGGTTCGTGGGAGGATTGATGCCGTCGTAGGTTAACGCCCACGTCTTGCCGGAGCCGTAGTCGCCGTAGATGTACTTTCCCACCAAAGAGGGAATGGGGCTGCCGCGATAAACGTAGCCGCCGGTGATGGATTGATCGGGACCGGAGTTCGGATAATCCCAGATCGGACGAAGAAGGCCCGCCGTGTCCTGACACTGCGGGTTGACCGTTGGGTTGCAGATGAATCCTTCCATCAAGCGCCAGCCGTAGTTGCCGCCGCTGACGATGATGTCGATCTCTTCGCGCGAATCCTGCCCCACATCGCCCAGCCACAACCAGTTGGTCACGGGATCGAAGCTGAACTTCCACGGGTTGCGCAGCCCGTAGGCGTAGATTTCTTCGCGCCAGCCATTGGGATTGCGATAGAAAGGATTGGTGGGAGGGATCGCGTAGTTGAGGGAACCTTCGGTGCTGTCCACGTTGATGCGCAGGAGTTTGCCGAGAATCACGGCTCGGTTCTGCGCGCGGTTGCCGGGATCGTTTGCCGAACCGCCATCTCCCAAACCAATGTACAGATACCCGTCGGGTCCGAAAGCCACCTTCCCTCCGTTATGGTTGGAGTAGGGCTGCGCGACCGTGAGCAGAATCAGCTCACTCTCTTTCACCGCCGAGTCGGGGTTTGTTGCACTGACCTGATAGCGTGCAATGTAGGTGGTGAGCGATGTGCCGCCCGTGTAGTTTACATAGAAGTAGCCGTTGGTTTCGTAGTTCGGATGGAATGCAAGTCCTAACAGCCCCGTCTCGCTGCCGGATTGCGAGACGCGATCGGAAATGTTGAGAAACACCTTCCGCGTGCTGACATTGGGGTTATTGTTGATGACATAAATGATGCCGCGCTGCTGGACGATGAACAACCGATTGGTTCCATCGCCGGAATGGACAAGCTCGACAGGATAATTGAAGGTGGGAAGATTCGGAAACGCCGGCTGCCAGCTATACTGAGACTGTGCTGCGCCAATACCGAGAACGGCTACCGCCACGACCCAAGCGTATCTCATAGAACGTACTCCTCGCCTGAATGAACCAAAGAACAGTTGCTTGTTAGACCAATATACTTCGAGAATGAGAATCTTGCTATAGTTTTTTTGCGTAGGAAGGAACCGAGGTTCCGCTACCACCTGTACCCGCTCGCACCGAGCACACGCTGGGCGTCGAGCATGCCCAGCCGCGCGGCCTTTTGGAACATGGCAAGCGCCTGCGCGGTACTGTCGCGCTTGGCGTAGATGATGCCGAGGTTGTAGTATGCCTTAGCGTACGTGGAGTCGCAGGCAACGGCACGCTCGAACCGCTGTTTCGATGCCTCCGGATTGCCGCGCTCGTACTCTAACGTGCCCAGATTGTAATGCGCGTCGGCGTTGCACGTGTCGAACGTGAGGATGTGGTGAAACTGCTCCATGGCTTTCTCCGCATCGCCCGCGTAGTAGTACGCCGTGCCGAGGTTCGTGAACGCATCCGGATAGTGAGGGCGGAGATACGGACGCCGCCGTTCGTACTCCTGCGGCGTCGTCGGTGCGTAGCGTACGGCGTGGGACCACAGCGACACGCTGTTGTTCCAGATCGCAAGATGACGGATGGTGCGATACGCGCTGATACCGCAGAGCAGCAGGAGGACGAAGGCAAGGGCTTCTCGCCGATACCACTTCCCCGGCGAAGCGGCAGACGTACTCCACACCCAGTAAGCACAACCGCCGACAAACAGGAAGATGCTGATCATCGAAATGTACGTGTACCGATCGGCAATGGGCTGTGCGCCCGAAGCAAGGCCGAGGAACACCGGCAGCAGCAACGCAACGTACGTGAAGAACGCCAGCGCAGCCCCCGCCCGCTGTTTCCCCATCAACACCAAACAACCATACGTTATTCCCACAAACAGCAATCCCGACACATACAGCCACGCCCGCGGCACATCGGGATACACCGGCGAAAGATCCAGCGGCACGATGGTTTTCCAGAGATAGAACGCGATAGCATACGTTGGGAGGAAAAACCGATCGATAAGCGTCAACTCTCCGACGACGTTGGCCGGACCGCGCCCTGCGCCGATAAACGTTACGACCGCTACGACAATGCTCATCAGGAACAGCAGCAGCTTCCCTTCGACCACCACAGAAAGAAGATCGGGTTTCTTTGATGGATCGTGCAGCCACCACGCATCGAGCATCACCAGAACGAACGGAAACACGACTGCAAGCGGCTTCGACATGAGAGCGAGCGCGAACAGCACATGCACGGCTACGAGGTACGCCTCTATCTCTTTGAACCGCCAGAGGAGATACGCCCCGAATGCAGGCAAGAGGAAAAACACACAGAGCAGATCTTTCCGTCCCGACACCCACGCCACAGGCTCCACGCGCAAGGGATGCGTTGCGAACAGAAGCGCGGCAATGGCACTTCCGACGATCATCGCAGCAGTGATGCGCTCCAGCAGTACGGGCGAACCAGACCGCTCGCTGTGCGTTCGCGCGAAGACAAGCATCCCCACCCAGAACAACCAGACCGCATTGAAGGCGTGCAGGACGACGTTGGTGAGATGGTGCCCGAAGGGGTTCATCTCCCACACCGCGACATCGAGCGCGTGTGAGAGGAGAGTCAGCGGGGTCCACGCATAGTAATAAGGATGCGTGAACATCCAGGCCACGGTATCCGGCGTAAGATGCTGGACCCTGGGATTCGACGTCACGTACACATCATCGTCCCAGTTCACAAAGTCGGCGTGCACGGCGTTGACAAACGTCAGCATCGTTGCCGCAAAAACAAACATCGAGACGAGCACGATACGCAGCTTCGTCATGCGCCTTGTTGCCAGATCGTCGGGCATAGAACAGGCTCAGATGGTGGCATGGGCAGGATGGAAGAGTCTCTGATAGTATATCACCTTCGCTCGGCGTGTTCGAACCGATGATCGCGGTTTTGAAATCCGTTACCCGTCATCGCGTCCCATCTCGCGTGAAGAACATGAGGCGGCAGGTCTCAACGGATAGATGCAGCCGCACTCATTGGTGAGCACGGTTCGCGGCGATCCTTCCCGCCAACCACCCCATCGGCACATACGCGCCGACCAGGTCCACAGTGGAAAACCACACCGGCGAAGGAAGCATCATCACGTTGAGGATGCCTCCCATCAGAAAGAAGATGCCGACACCCAGTGCAAATTTCATCTTATGACTTGCCGCGAGCGCAGCCGCCGTGAGTGCGCCGACAAACGTCCCGAGCGCGTGAGCGAGGAAGGGCATCAGGAAATGTTTGGGTTCAAACAAACTCATGGACGCTTTCAGTCCCTCCATCGTTCTCACGTCGGCTCCTTCAGGAGGCGGGATGATGGAACCGCCGACGCTGATGATTCCCATGTTCACAACACTGCCGACAACGATGCCGGCAACTGCCGCAAGAATGTTTCGGATAATGGGATTCATAGGGATTGGACCTGATTGTGTGTGACGAAGTGGGCAAGCACTATCTTGCAGCGCTCAGAGAAGCTACTACGTTCAGGAGAGAAAAGCAACCCTACACAAACATGTAGGAGATACGCACCCCTTCCATATCATGTAGTCCAAACAAACAACCTCAAGGGTGTATGCATGAATACGCTTCGTACTGTGTTCAAGATTGGCGGCCTCGTTGTAGCCGCGTTGGTTGTGATTCTCTTCGGCCTTGTCGGCTACGCAGCATTTCGTTGGGACGGCACGGTGAGCCGCACTGTTCCGAACATGATCGCGCCGCGAGACTCGGCGACGATTGCACGCGGAAAATTCCTGTACACGAAATCCATCGGCTGCTGGTCGTGTCACAGCAATGACGGCGATCGTGCTGCACCGAGCGGCGGCAGGAAATTTGACCTGACGGTCCTCAGTCCCAGTCTCGGCGTTTACTACGCCGCGAACATCACCCCCGATGCTGAAACCGGCATCGGAGGTTGGACCGACGGCGAGATCGTGCGTGCCATTCGCGAAGGCGTCCGGAACGATGGAAGAGTTCTTTTCCCCATCATGCCTGTTGATCCGTTGAACGGACTTTCGGATGAGGATGCGCTGGCGATTGTCGCGTACTTGCGCAGCCTGCCTCCCGTGAAAAACCTTGTTCCGCGACGGGAACCGTCCCTCTTTGTCAAAACCCTGATGACATTCGGCATCATCGGTCCGGCGAAGGAACGCACGGAGCCGGTTGTTGCTCCTGCGCGCGGCATAACGACGACGTACGGCGAGTACGTGGCGAAGCATGCATCGTTGTGTTCCGACTGTCACACGCCGCGCAACCTGCAGGACGGATCGTTCTATTACGACAGTCTCCTGGCAGGCAGCTCCTTCCGCTACGGCGACGATGACGGTTCGGCTGTACTGGCCTACGCCCCCAACCTCACACCCGATGTGGAGACGGGCATCGGTTCGTGGTCGGAGGAGGAGTTCATGACTGTCCTGCGAACCGGCGTCGGGCCTGATGGAATTGTGCGATCCGGGCACATGCCCTACGCCTACTACGGCTTATGGGATACGCTTGAGCTGAAAGCCGTGTATGCTTATTTGCGCTCGATTCCGCCCGTGCGCCGCACAACGCCCGCGAGGACGTATGCAGGCAGCGCGGTTTCCTCCGATCCGTTGGTAAGAGGGGAAGCGCTTTTCAACTCCACATGCGCTGCATGTCACGGGACGGAAGGTAAAGGCGCAGCGCCGACGAACGTCGTGCTGGCTGAAGTCGCACCGAGCCTGTCGGACGGTGAGTTGATCGAGTTTGTTCGCGAAGGGAACCTCGGCCTGCGTATGCCGGGCTTCGCGAAGACGCTGTCGGAGGATCAGCTCAAAGCGGTGGTGACGTATATTCGTTCCTGGAAAACCACAACGCAGGCAACAGACTGAGCTCCTACAACTCCCTGTACACCGCCTGCAGCACTTCCTTCGTGTTCATGTCTTGCAGCCACGCGACGACGGCGAGGTTGGCGCGGTTGAGGCGTTCGGGGCGCGCACGCCAGCCGGCGAACGCGCGTCGGTAGGACCACGAGCGCTGCGCCGTGGGATTGTCGAGGTAGCTCCTGATCGCTGTCTCGACGTCGGCAAGAGAAAGTGATTTCGCGATCCGTTGGGCCGAGCCGTTGAACGTCAGCGGCATGCCCTGTGCACTGTCGAACATCCGTCGCACGACAAAGGCGTGGCGCGCGATGCCGTTGGCGCCGGTGTAGTCCACCGAGCGCTCGAGCAATGCAATGTGAAGCGCCGCGTGCTTCAACGAATCCTTCCCGACTCGCTGCACGTTTATATCAACGACGACCGTATCCTTGCGCAGTGCCGCCGCAAGCGCAAGTGTTGCGCGCGGTTTCTCCGACTCAAACTTCCCAATGGCATAGCGATACACGTGGAAGCGATTCTTCGTCACCGTCTTCGGTCCGCCGCCAAGGATACGCTCACGTCCATCAATGACTACCGTCGGCGTCCCTTGCCCCTCGTACCACGTGTAACGGTCCCACGACTCATCCGTCGTCATCGGGTCGGGACCGGGAATGTGGACATGATACTCGACGATGGCAAGCACCGTGCGCGGGTAGTATTCGCTGAGTGCATCGAAGGCGAGGTCGGAACCGACGCATGGCCCGCACTCGGCACCGGTGAACAGCTCGGCAAGGATGACTTTGCCGTTGGGGGTTGTGGTCCTGCCGTATGTTCCTGCATGAAACTCGCTGCTTTCTCTCTTCACAGAATCGAGTGCAGCATCGAGGCCGGCCAATGAGCCTCGGCGCCTGGCGTAGAGCGTTTCCAGCGCCGTTCGCAACCGATTCTCATTGCGCGCAACAAGTCCACTCATGTACGCCGTCTCGGCCCTCCCGCTGTCTCCTGCCTGTTCATACATCTGCCCGAGTGTCAACCAGAAGCGCGCATCGTACGGGTCCACGAGGTTTTCGATCGAACGGAGGTGCCTCAGGGCTTCGCTCCGTTTGCCTTGGGCTGAGAGCACGAGCGCAAGACTTTGCCGAAACGTGATCATTTCATCCAGCGAAGAAGTGTTATCCAGAGTCTTCACGGCTGCTTCCGCCCACCGCTGCGCCGTGTCCAGCTCAACACCCACATCAGCCATCACCATGGCACAGCGGCTGCGTGCGGCAACGAACCGCTTCCCCATCAGTGTATCGGTCAACGAGTGCAGCGTCGTCAGGACGACGGATTTCTTGAGTTCCTCACGCTTCCCCGTCTCAAGGTCATCAAGCCAGCGAAGAAAATCCTCTTTCACTTCCGGCTCGCCGCCGTAGTAGAGTGCTTGTACCATGGTTGCCAGCGCATCGCTCAGCTTCCTGTTCGCGCGTTCATACAAAGCAAGATGGGCGAGGAATTCGGGATCGTCCTCATGCCCCTTGATGGCGATGCGCTGAAGCGATTCGGCTTCTACGGGTTTCCCCTGCTTATAGAGTACGTACGCTTTCGTGTCCTGATAGGCCGGAAGGTTGCGCGACGTTGTTCGTTCGGCAATTTCGATCGAGCGGTCAATCCAGACGAGGGCCGAATCGAGCGCCACGCCGCGTTCGGCGAGCGCGTACGCGAAGCGGTTGTAGGGACTCATGCGCGCATCGGGCGGAACAGTCGCAAGCGAGCCGACCGCGGCATGCACCGCATCGGCTTCACGGCCGCGAGCAACGTACAACTCGAACAACCCGTCGTATGCTCTCGGCAGCAATTTGCTCTGAGGATAGTCGGCCACAAACTTCTCGAGCGCACGCAGTCTTTCCTCCGATTGCGTCAGGGCAGTAGCAGCGCGGTAGGCCGCCGAATCCTGCTGCGCCGCTGAGACGGAAACGA
>JBBIRR010000017.1:0-74698 GCA_037441705.1 Ignavibacteriales bacterium | reverse complement strand
CGTCTCGGCATGCGCCTCACAGCTCACGAAAGGACCTAACCCAATGACCACCAGAGTACTTTCGGCCGAAATCGCTTTTGACCGCGCTGCGCAATCGTACGACGAAGAATTCGAAAGTTTGCCCGCAACCCGACGCCTGCGCCGCGCTGTCTGGGAAATCTACCACAAATATTTTCATACCGGGGATACGCTCTTGGAATTGAACTGCGGGACGGGAACCGATGCCATCGAGCTTGCCTCCAAGGGCATGCACATCATCGCGACGGATGCGTCGGCGGAGATGATCGCCATGACGCGGCGAAAGATTCAACGCACGGGTCTTCATTCCTTGATCACCCCGATGCAACTCCCCTTCCACCACCTGCGGACGCTTTCGGAGCAGCACTTCGACGGGGCATATTCCAACTTCGGCGGACTGAATTGCGCTCCAAGGTTGGAAATGGTTGCTACCGATCTTGCCGCTCTCGTCAAGCGAGGAAAGTACATCGTTCTTTGTCTGCTTTCGGATTTTTCATTCTGGGAAACCGCGTCGTTCCTTGTTCGAGGCAAGTGGAAGAAAGCCTTCCGGCGACAGCAACCTCTCGGTGTGCTTGCTGATGTGAAGGGCGAAAAAGTATGGGTGCATTACTACTCACCCGAACAGGTCAAGAAATTGTTCAGTCCGTTCTTTGTTTTGGTGGAGATGAGGGGATTGAACATCTTCTCGCCTCCTCCTTCCTCACTTCTTGCGCACCGCATACTCGGCAGGGGCGTCCGTGTGTTGGAAGCCCTGGACAACTCCATCCCGAAGAACGCCCGCCTTCAGTCGTGGGGCGATCACGTCGTGTATGTCTTCCGCCGCGTAGGTGGATGATGAACGTTCGCCTGATGCGCCGGCTCGATCGGTGGGTGGGTGTCCCCTTGTGCTGGCTCGCCGGCATGCTGCACGCGCGCAGTCGCCGCCTTCAGCCGGGGACGATCCGTTCCATTCTCGTCATCAAATTCTTTGGCCTGGGAAGCGTCCTGCTGACAACGCCCTTCCTCGAGGCATTGCACCGGGCCTACCCGAACGCCCGAATTCACTTCCTCACCTTCTCGTCCAACAGAGAGATGCTCGAGCGACTTCCTGTTGCGGTCGAGACCCTCGCCGTGCGTACATCATCGTTCTTTGTATTCGTCCACGACACGTTTGCCGTTCTGTTTGCTCTCCGACGAGCACGCGTTGACGTCGTGTTCGACTTGGAGTTTTTCTCGAAGTATTCCACGCTGCTCTCGACACTGACCGGAGCGGCCGTTCGGGTGGGATACGCACTGCCGACATTCTGGAGGAGAGCGAACGTCACGCACGCCGTTCCCATCAACCGCGATGAACATGTTGCCCATGTTTTCATGCGTCAGCTTGAAGCGGTAGGTGTTGATACGCCGTCAACATGCACGCTGCCCGTTCTCCATCCCACCCGAGCAGAAGAACTTTCGATGCGGAGAAAACTGAAGCTCGGTACGAACGGTGTGGAGTGGATTGGCGTCAACATCAACGCGGGAGCGACATCGCTGGAGCGCCGCTGGCCGCGCGATCGGTTTCTCGAACTTGTTGCGCGCCTCCATCACGACAATCCCGCCCGTCGCTTCTTCTTCACCGGCAGTTCCGATGAGCGACCCTACGTGCAGGCTGCAATGGAAAGCCGCCCGGAGCTTGCGTCGTGCATCGTCAACTGTGCCGGTCTGCTCACCCTTGGGGAGTTCATCGCTCTGCTTCGACACTGCCGCCTCTTCATTACAAACGATAGCGGCCCGATGCACATAGCCGCTGCTGCAGGAACACCTCTGGTTGCTCTCTTCGGCCCGGAGTCTCCGCAGTTTTATGGCCCCCTCGCGAACGTCCGCGTGCTGTACAAGCAACTTCCGTGCAGTCCATGTCTCAACCTCTACAATGCCAAGCTCTTCATGTGCCCGTACGAAGCTCGGTGTATGAAGGAATTGTCGGTGGATGAGGTAGAGCAAGCAGTGCAATCACTCCTCAAGGAACGCGCCCTTGCGTTGACATGCTGAACCGACACCTTTCGTATGTGCTTCTTGCCGCCGCCGGCACATTCGTTCTCTGGCGCGGCGTGCTGCCGGCGTTCACGCACATCGACACGGATTTTCCGAACTACTACGCCGCAGGTGCTCTTGCCCGCACCGGGACGAACGTCGAGCGGCTGTACGACGACGCGTGGTTTCAGAACGAGATCTACCGCCTCGGAATGAATCAACAGGGCAAGTTCTCTCCCTTTCCGCCTCCGACGGCCCTTCTGTTTATCCCGTTCTCATTCTTACCTCCGCTGACGGCTCTTCAGGTGATGTCGATACTCAATCTCCTGTGCCTTGGTCTTTCCGTTCACATCATTCGTCGGCTCTTCGATTTCTCGCTGCTCCACTCGACACTGTTCGTGATGCTCTCGGGCTGGGGACTCGCAAACTGTTTTCGCTTTGGTCAGCTCTACCTCGCGCTCTCGCTTTCGATGCTTGCAGCCGTTTCCTTCAGGCGCAGGAGCAAATGCGTCATCGCTGGAATTTGCATCGGGTCGCTTCTCCCAATAAAATACTTCTCCGTGCTTCTTCTCCTTAATGAAATCCTCAAGCGACGATGGCAGACCGTCCTGGCGTGCGTCGCTACCGTCGTCGCCATCTTTGCTATCAGCATTCTGATACTCGGCTGGGAGATTCATCGTGTGTGGTTGTTCTCTGTCCTGGGAGCGCATCTTCAAGCAGATTTGTCGGGACAGGACGTGTACTCGTTCACATTCCAATCGTTTCGAAGTTTGTTCCGCCGCCTTTTCCTGTTTGATCCTTTGCTCAATCCTAACCCCTGGATTGACTCGACGACAGCGTACCATCTGGCAACTGCGGCGTCGCTGCTCTTTCCGCTGGCTCTGACCATCCGAGCGATATTGCGTGTGAAGGATGATGAAACGCTGCCCGAGCTGTCGGTAGCAATCCTTCTCACCGCGGGGTTACTCGTTGCACCGGCAACTGCAACCTATCACTTCGTGCTGCTGTGGCTTCCGGTGGGCATTCTGCTGCAGCGGTTCTCTCGCAGCGGACAAACAAATCTTGCGCTTGCCACCGTCACATGTTACACCGCCATAGGTTTTCTGCCCTACAGCTTGTTCCAACAGTTTGATGGCGCCGGCCTGCTCACGCTTCTCGCCTATCCACGCCTGTTTCTCATGACGGCGCTGTTCGGACTCTCACTGTTGTCTGCAAGGTCCTTGCGCGCTGAGAACTGAATTCATATCTTCAGCGTTGTATTCAATGCGTATCTTGAATCAGTCGCCGTATGCCGTTTTCTCATGAGGTAGGACTCATCGTGTTTCGCATCGGTATCCCGATTCTGTTGTTTGGCATTCAGCTCTTGCTCTTCCTGCGAACCAGGCGGTGGCTTGCGGAGACTTTTCCGGGCGACCGATGGAAACAGCGAATCAGCATCATCCTGTTTGTGGTGATGAATCTTGCGCTTCTGTACGTTGCGATCGTCCGACCTCGCGTCGGCGAGTTCCCGCTGTGGTTTCTCTACGTCGCCGCCTATCCCTTCTTCATCTGGCATGGAGCGACGTTGTTCATCGGACTCTTTCTGATCGTTTCGTCCCTCATCAAGCTTCCGATTAGGCTCGTGGGCTTCGGCCTGAAACTCATTCCGTCCACGCGCAGAAGCGTCGAGAGAATGAAGGCCGACGAGCGTTTTCGCCGCTTCGACGCGAGCAGAAGAACCTTCCTCCGCCGCAGCATGTACGGGCTTACGGCGATTTCGTTTGGCGGCACGGCCTACGGCATGCTTGTGGGGAAAAAAGAGTATGAGATTACCGAAGCGGTCTTTCCCATTCGCAACCTCCATCCCTCGTTGAACGGCTTCACGATCGCGCTCATCAGCGACATTCACTCCAGTTACAACATGCTGCGCTACGAGATGGAGGAATACGCACGCGTGGTCAACTCACTCAACTGCGACATGATTCTCGTGACGGGCGACTTCGTCAACAGCATGACGGAGGAAGTGTATCCGCTCGCCGAGGCGTTTAGCGGGCTTCGTGCGCCGCATGGTGTGTACGGCGTGATGGGCAACCACGATTTCTTCGCCCGCGAACCGGAAGTTGTTGCTCGGGAGGTGGACGCGTGTGGCATTCGACTGCTGCGAAACGACAACGTGCTTGTCTCGAAAAACGGCGGCTCGTTTTCTCTCCTGGGCGTGGATGATGTAGGAACCCCGCAGCGCGCACAGGAGAAGTTTGCCATCGCGCTCGGCTCCGCACCGGCAAATGTCCCGAAGATTCTCATGGTTCACCGCCCGTACTTTTTGCGACAGGCATCCAACCAGAATATTGATTTGGTACTGAGCGGCCACACGCACGGTGGGCAGGTCGTTCTTGCAACACTGGGGAATGTGGTAATCGCCCCCGCCTCCATCGCGTCCCGGTATGTCTGGGGCAAGTATGCGCTCGGCGAGACGCAGATGTACGTCAATCGCGGCATCGGCACGGTAGGCCTTCCCATTCGGTTGAACTGCCCTCCGGAAATCACGCGCATCACGCTCGTACCGCAACACACAAACACGCCGTGATCGTCACGGAACGACCAAAGAATCTCATCGGCACCGTGGAGCGACGGAACAGTCCCATAGTTCTCCTCATCAACCCTCGCGCCACGAACTGGCGTGCACGCATCCCGCTCTCCGTACTTTCGATTGGAGCGTCGCTCGAAGGAACGTACTCCTATGAGATCCTCGACGGCAACCTCGACGCGAACCTTCTCGAAACTGTACTCTCTACACTTGACACACATCCCGTCAAGTACGTCGGCATTACCGTCATGCCGGGCCCGCAGTTGTTGCAAGCGATACCGCTTTCGAAAGCCATCCGCGCACGCCATCCCCACACAAGAATCATCTGGGGCGGTTACTTTCCAACACTTCAGACGAATGTTGTTTTACATTCATCCTATGTGGATTACGTCATTCGTGATCAAGGTGATTATGCATTTCGTTTGCTGCTCGATACGTTAGAACACGGTGGCTCGCTCCAATCCATCAAGGGTCTTTCATACGTCAACGGAGAAATTCGCCACAATGAGCGCCAGGGACTCATTGATCCCAACACACTGCCTCCTTTACCCTACCATCGCGTCCCCGTTGCTCGGTACATCGGGCGGACGTACCTCGGAGCACGAACCGTAAACTATCACTCAAGCGTCGGATGCCCATTCCTCTGCGGCTTTTGCGCAGTGGCGGCTTCGTACAAAGCCCGATGGGCAGGTCTCGACGCACGCCGTATTGCTTCGGATCTTCTTTGGTTTAAGAAACATCACTCGATCGATGCGGTTGAGTTTCACGACAACAACTTCTTCACCTCCGAAAGGCGAACATACGAGTTTGCCGAACGCATCGTGGGCCAAGGCATCTCGTGGTGGGGCGAAGCTCGTCCGGACACTATGCTGCAGTACGACGACGCAACGTGGCGCCTGATTCAGAAAGCCGGCTGCAAGATGATTTTCTTTGGCGCGGAGTCTGCCTCCCAATCCGTTCTTGACTTGATGAAGAAAGGCGGGACTCAGACGCCGGATACGACATTCCAGCTCGTGACGAAGATGAGAGAACTCGGAATTATTCCGGAGCTTTCGTTCGTCTTGGGCACTCCCACAGAGTCTCCCGATGAGATTCTCGATCAGGACATCACTTACATCAAACAAATCAAGAAATTGAACCCGAATACAGAAATCATAATCTACGTCTATTCTCCCGTGTTCTTCGAAGAGGCAGAGCTTTTCCAGGTCGCCGAGCGCTACGGCTTCGCGTACCCCAAATCGCTCGACGAGTGGCTGCTGCCCACGTGGCAAGCCCACGATTTACGAAAACGACCTGTTACGCCATGGCTCTCTCAGAGGACGCTCCGCCGAATAAAAAATTTCGAGCGCGTGCTCAACGCGACGTTTCCAACCCTCTCCGATCTCCATCTCTCACCTCTCCAGCGGCTCACGCTACGCATTCTGGGTGGGTGGCGATACCGCTATTCCATCTATCATGCCCCGTATGAGATTGCGCTGATGCAACGAGCCTATCACTACCGTCAACCTGAGACTGAGGGATTCTGAGTGCAGCCAACACGCCCGATCCTCGAGATGCTTCCTCAACCCCCTTCGGTAGGCAAGACTGCCAGACGAATGCGAGGGCTTCTCACACGATTTGCTATTAGATTTGTTGTGAGAAGAAATGCTCAAGAACCTTGCGATACAAGAATTATGGACTTTGATTTAACAATCTTACCGGGAGTCTTCCATCCTTCGCTTTACTTCTCGAGTCGTTACTTTGCGAACGTTCTTGCCGAGCAAATTGACTTCAGCGGTAAGAGGGTTCTTGATCTCGGATGCGGATCGGGAATTCTCTCTCTTGTTGCTGCTCGCGGCGGAGCATTGGTGGTTGCCGTCGACATCAACCCGCAGGCTGTTGTGTGCACGCAAATGAATGCGGCAACGAACGGTCTCTCGGAGCGGATAACGGTGATCGAGTCGGACTTGTTCGAAAAAATACCGGATGCAGGAACGTTCGACTATCTCATCACCAATCCCCCCTTCTTTGAGGGTGAACCGACGTCTGCGGCGGATGCAGCATGGAAGGGCGGCGCCGACCAACACTTCATCCGAACAGTTGCGCATGAAGCCGGGAAGTTGCTTCAACCGGGCGGATCTGTTCTTTGCATTCTCTCTTCGGACGGCATGGTGGCGGAGCAGGTTGGGCTTTTCATCGAGGGAGGCTTTACGTGGAAGCTTCTCTCCTCGAAACGTTACCCCTTCGAGCGATTGTACATCTTCAGCTTCACTCCAACTCAGTAGATGTGAGCAAGCAGAAAGCGACGTTGCTCGCGCGCCGCCCGATCTTCACCTGGTGTCCTGCGGTGAAGTTAGTTGCACATCAGAGGGTCTTTGCCTATATTTTTCACACCCTTTTCAAAAAAAACTCTCAATGGACTATAAGGCCCTTGCCAGGAAAGCAGTAGGTGCTCGTAAGAATTCCTACTCACCCTATTCCGGCTTTCGCGTTGGGGCTGCACTTCTCACAAAGAGCGGCAAGGTGTATACAGGGTGCAATATCGAAATCAGCTCCTATGCCCTCACTCTGTGCGCTGAACGTGCGGCTCTCTTCAAAGCGGTGTCTGAAGGCGAGCGAAATTTTCGCGCGATCGCCGTTGCAACCGACGAAGACGGGTTCACTTCACCCTGCGGAGCATGCCGGCAGGTCATCATGGACCTTGCGGGCGATATTGACTTCGTCATGGCCGACAAGTACGGCAACCTGCGTGTGCTCAAAATGAGCGAGCTGTTTCCCTATCCTTTCGGGCCGAAGAATTTCATCAAGCAGAGATCGAAACGATGAGTATTCCAACGATACACGATTCGCCCAAAGGCACCGGGTGGATTGAGGTCATCGTCGGCTGTATGTTCAGCGGCAAGACGGAGGAGCTGATCCGCCGATTGCGCCGTGCAGAAATAGCCAAACAGCGAGTCGCAATCTTCAAGCCGCGAATTGACCAGCGGTACAGCTCCGACCACATCGTCTCTCACAGCGACGCCAAGCTGAAGTCACTCGTAGTATCAAGTTCAGCTGAGATTGAAGAACTTGCCAAGGACGCACAGGTTATCGGAATAGACGAAGGTCAATTCTTCGATGTCGGTCTTGTCGATGTAGCCGAGCGACTTGCCAATCAAGGAAAGCGGGTGGTGATCGCGGGGCTTGATCAGGACTATCGTGGCAAGCCTTTCGAGCCGATGCCGCAGCTACTCGCGGTAGCCGAGTATATCACGAAAACTCTGGCAATCTGCGTTGTCTGCGGGAACCCCGCCGATCGCACACAGCGGACCACGCCATCCAGTGAACGTGTGCTTGTGGGAGCGAAAGAAGCTTATGAGGCACGCTGCCGTCGCTGCTTTCAGCCGCCAGCTCAGTAACTCTTCACAACACTTATCGGAGAATTCACAGCAATGACAATTTTGTCTTTTGTGAACGGCATCGTCGGACTTGCCGTTCTCGTCGGCATCGCATTTCTTGTCTCCAACAACAAGCGGAGCATCAATTGGAGGTTGGTGCTTTCCGGATTCGCCTTGCAGATTGTCTTTGCCATCTTGATCCTCAAAGGGCGTGAACTATCAGTCTACTTCTCTCCTCTCGGCTGGCCCAAGATTTTGTTTGAAAAGGTCAGCTATGGCTTTGTGATTCTTCTGGGCTTTACCACCGAAGGTGCCAAGTTCGTGTTCGGCAATCTTGCCGTTAGCCCGGGCAACGAGGGCAACATGGGATTCTTCTTCGCATTCCAGGTTCTTCCTACGATAATCTTCTTTGCATCGCTCATGTCAGTGCTTTATTATTTGGGCGTTATGCAGCGTGTCGTTCAAGCAATGGCTTGGATTATGGCACGGGTGATGGGCACCAGCGGCTCGGAGTCGCTTTCGAACAGCGCCAACATTTTCGTCGGCCAGACCGAAGCGCCGCTCATGATACGGCCATTCATCAAAGGAATGACACAGTCTGAACTTCTGACGATCATGGTTGGAGGCATGGCTACGATTGCAGGCGGCGTGATGGCAGCATACGTGCAGATGTTAGGGTATTCCTATGCACAGGCGCACGGCATGGATGTCCTCGCCGGGCAAGCGAAATTTGCAGCGCAGCTTCTTGGCGCGAGTATCATGGCGGCACCAGCAGGACTTGCCATTGCAAAGATCATTTATCCTGAAACACAAGATTCTGAAACAAAGGGAACCGTAAAAGTGAAAGTGGAGAAGAACGCCGCGAACATTATTGAAGCGGCCGCCTCGGGAGCAGCAGACGGACTTCACCTCGCGCTGAATGTCGGCGCAATGCTGCTTGCCTTCATAGCCCTCATCGCTCTCATGAACTATCTGCTCGGAGGTTTGGGGAGCATAACGGGATTGAACGCGATCTTACAAAATCATTTTGGTCAAGACCTTTCTCTTCAGTTTCTGTTCGGATTCCTCCTTCAGTATCTGGCGGTCGCCATCGGTGTGCCGTGGCAGGAAGCCATGCAGGTTGGCTCGTTGATCGGAACGAAAATAGTCCTCAATGAGTTTGTCGGATATCTTGACCTATCTTCAATGATTTCAAGCGGTAAGATGGTTTCAGATAAGGCTATTATGATGGCAACATTCGCCCTGTGCGGCTTTGCAAACTTCTCTTCGATTGCAATACAGATTGGAGGTATAAGCCCGTTGGCTCCAGAACGACGAAAGGATTTGGCTTCGTTGGGCCTCCGTGCTGTGCTCGGTGGGATGCTCGCCAATCTCATGACAGCAACCATTGCCGGAATGTTCTTTGGCTCATGAAAGAACCAGCACGGGTCTCAGCGTCTGTTCAATTCATTCGGGAGCACACCAAGCTCAAGCCCCGCGTCGCAATCATCCTCGGCTCAGGGTTGGGCGATTTCGCGGATTCGCTGCCGGAAAGAACCACCATCTCGACCGAGGACATCCCCCACTACCCACGTTCGAGCGTTGAGGGGCACAAAGGAAAGCTTGTCTTCGCCGCACTCGATGGAGTTCCTATACTTGCATTTCAGGGACGTATTCACTTCTACGAGACGAACAATCTTGGGCCGGTCCTCTACCCGATATACCTTGCGCACGATCTCGGCATAGAGTTACTCATCGTGACCAACGCGGCGGGCGGCATCAACAGAACATTCAACGCCGGCGACCTGATGATCATTACCGACCATATCAATCTCACGTTTGCCCGGTTCGTTGGTAATCAGGCCGAGCGCTCAGCCGCTCGCAGCATTTACACACACTCACTCATTACATTGGCTGAAGACGTTGCCGTCGCAAACCGTATTGCCATTCGCAGAGGCGTGTACGCTGGACTGAAAGGGCCAAGCTACGAGACTGCTGCCGAAATCGAAATGCTACACCGTCTCGGTGCCGACGCGGTCGGGATGTCGACCGTGTTTGAAACTTCACTTGCGGCATCGCTCGGCATGCGCGTGCTTGGGATTTCATGCATTACCAATCTCGCAACGGGAATTTCAGGCAGCAGATTGAGTCACGAAGAAGTAACGGAAGTCGGCAGGCGTGTACGGCAAACGTTTGCCCGCCTCCTGACGGCGATCATCATGGAGATTGGCGAGCACAATTCTGAAGGGAGACGGTAAGTCGACCGCGCTGAGCACGGCTACTGTATTCCCGCCTCTTTGTCGAGCTGTTTTCTTTTTGCATTCAGGAACAAGGCCATCCCACCCAACACAAAAACCCCCGCCCCGGCAATCATCAGTCGGGTCGTCACATCCGGAAAAAAAACTTCCTTGTTCGGTTGAACAACTTCCTGGCGGGGACGGGACGTGCCCGTCGTGTCAGCTTGCTGGGCGATAAGCAGATACGACATCAACATCGCTACTGCTACCAACAGAACTGAGCGAAGGAGTCTCACTTTCATGTCGTGTACGCAAGTAGGATTGTCATGCACAGATACAGTATCAGACAGATGCCGAATACGGTGAACAGTCTGGAGCCGCGTTGCGTGTTCGCTTTTGCTGCCAAGAACGGAACGAGAAACCATGCGGCACTCAGCACAACCACGAGCAGGTTAACGATGAGTTCGCCGCTCACTCCCAGAAGTGTCGCGGGCGCCATTCTCAGAGATTGATACAGAGGCAGAAAGTACCATTCCGGTTTGATGCCTGCAGGGGCAGAGGCATAGGGGTCGGCCACGGGTCCAAGCTCCCACGGCTTCATAACTGCAAGGATGAACAACACCAGGGCGCCGATTGTCCATGCGATGGAGTCGCGCAGCGCGAAGTTCGGGAAAAATGGAATGGCCGGCTTCCTTTCGGCAGCGCCAATGGGGACGCTCGAACCGAGAAGCTGACTGAGGAGGAGATGAAAGCAAACCACCAATAATGCAGTGAGGGGCAAGATGGTAACATGAATCGTAAACATGCGAGAGAGCGTTTCGGCGCCGACTTCTTCTTCCCCTTTAAGCAAGCTCACGCCCCAATCGCCAATGATCGGAAGTGTCCTTGGCACTTCCGTGCCTATGAGCGTGGCAAAGTATGCGGTCGTATCCCACGGCAGCAGATACCCGGTGAAGCAGAACCCGAACACGAGAAACATCAGGAGTACGCCGGAGACCCACAACAGCTCGCGCGG
The DNA here is from genome assembly GCA_037441705.1 of Ignavibacteriales bacterium. Classification (GTDB taxonomy): domain Bacteria; phylum Bacteroidota; class Ignavibacteria; order UBA10030; family UBA6906; genus CAADGV01. The sequence continues at coordinate 63,535 of JBBIRR010000017.1, read as the reverse complement.
CTTCCTGTACGCCCTCATAAGAAACACGCTGAACATGTGAATAAACAAGGACGCCACCATCAGGTTCGCAGACCAACTGTGAATTGATCGTATCAACCAACCGTGGGGTACTTCGGTGATGATCTTTCGGACGCTTTCGTGCGCAAGTTCGGGGGTGGGCTTGTAATACAGCGCAAGGAGGATGCCGGTGATGATTTGCACACAGAAGAAGAATAGCGTCAAGCCGCCAAAGAAGTACCAGAACGAATGCTTGTGACGTGGAACTGTTTTACGAGACATAAACTCGATAACAGCTCGCACCGGAAGGCGCTCGTCAAGCCAGGCGTAAATTCTCCGTTGAGATTGCTGCAGAGTCTGCATGAACGCCCATCAGGTTTTGGCAACGAGAATGGAAGATTCTCGAACGATAACTTTGTACGGTACGAGCGGTCGTGAGGCCGGACCGACGATGTTTTTTCCATTGATGTCGAACTGACTGCCATGGCAGTTGCAGCCAAAATGCGGCGGTCCGTCCTCCGTTGTGTACTGTACAACGCAGCCCAGATGGGTACAGCGGGCATTGAAGGCTTTGTATTGGCCGCTCGCCGTATGAACGATAATTACCGGATCTTTGCCGACCTTGAAGATGCGTGCCGTGTTCAGAGCAAGGTCTTCGGTGGAAGCGACACGAACGGTCTCACGGCGCGTCTCTGAAAGCGCGCGCGGCGTTATGTATTCGAGAATGACTTTTGCAACCGGTGCAACCACAAGAAGACTCCATGCCCCGAGAAGCTTGGAGAGGAAGTCCCTCCTCTGGCTTCGTTGCTCTCTATGTTCCATGCTTGAGTTTCTCACCGACAATTACCGGCAATAGTCGTTTCCGAATTTCGACATCAACGTTATGAACACCGCGACCAACAATTTCTCCATCGGCATGAACGTAAAACCCCTCCGAAGCTTCGACGGAGATCCTCTCCGTTCTCGTCAATCGAACGCCTGCAAATCTATCGTGCTTGCCTTTCATCACTTTCGGCATCAGCTTCAGAATGGAGGGTATCGACATGTCATCAATCAAACAGACATCCAGCGCGCCGTCATCAATCTCCGCGCGCGGCGTTAAATAAAAACCTCCGCCGGCGCATCGTCCGTTGCCGATTGCGATGAGCAGCTGTTTCCGTTCTATGCTTTCGGCATCGAGTCGAATGCGAAACGTCGGCGCAGAATACCGCCCAAGCGTTTGAAGAACAGCCATCAGGTACAGCGCAAAACCGCCAAGATACTTGATGGAGGTCGTGCGTTCCGCCACCGCAGCGTCAAAGCCGATTCCTACACCATTAACAAAATACCGCTCGTCCAAGTTGCCCGAAATGCCGCTATGGTCGGATGACGAACATCGGACGACGGCAACATCAATGAGCGCCCGACGCCCCTCACGCAACACCTCAAGCGCCCGGGACATATCCGCCGGGACGCCGATGGATTTGACAAGGTCATTCCCCGAGCCGCTGGGCACAACAGCAAGCGCCTTGTTTGTCCCAACAATCCCATTGACCACCTCGTTGACGGTTCCGTCACCCCCAACGGCAACGATGACGCCGGCCCTCGCCTGCGCGGCAAGCACGCGAGCATCGTCGCGTTTGTTGGTAAAGCAGACTTCAGCATCCAGTGATCGGCGAGCGATTTCGTGCTTCAGAAACTCCGCCGCCTTCCGTCCCTTCCCTTTTCCTGCTACGGGATTGATAATGAAAGAATACAAACTCAAGGTTGGATCTGATTCATGTGGGAGAGGACGTCGGGAGAATCAATGATGGTTTCCGTTTCCGCATCATAGAGCAACGTGCCGCTAAAAAGAAAATGCGCGCTTCCTTCGAGAACGATATCGGAGAATTGCTCTCCGTCCCGTCGAAAGTGCACACGAAGTTGTTCGCCGCTCCGGACACGAAGAGCGACGGGAGAGGAAAACTGATAGCGCTGCGCCACAACAAGTGCTGCCGCGACGCAGCCGGTGCCGCACGCCAGCGTCTCCGCCTCGACGCCGCGTTCGTACGTGCGGATGGCGATCGCGTTGTCCCCTATGCGCTCAACAAAATTGACATTGCATCCATCGGGGGCAAATGTTGGGTCGAAACGAATCAGACGACCGATGGACATGACATCAACGTGATCGAGTCCCTGTTGTTCGGTTACGAAGTGGGGTGAACCTGTGTCGATAAAATCGCCTTCGAGGGTCACTGTGCCGGGCCGGACGCGGATATCCGGCTGATGTCGTGTGGGATTCTTCATCTGAAGTTTCACTGCGTCGCCAACGATTTCGGCCGCATAAACGTGGTCGAGAGCTTCGAATGTCATGCGCGCAGGCGAAATACCCGACACGTACGCGTAGCGCGCTGCACAGCGACCCCCGTTGCCGCACATGCCGCCGTAGCTTCCATCCGCGTTGTAGTATGCCATGAAGAAATCGGCATTTGCGCTGCGCTCGAGAACCAATAACCCGTCTGCACCGATTCCGGTGTGCTGGGCGCAGAGTGCGACAGCGAGGCCGCGCTGACGGCACCGGATATCGCCGCTCATGTTGTCGATTACGACGAAATCGTTCCCTGCGCCGGACATTTTCGTGAAGGGCAGACGGATTTTCATTGCACGGTAAATAACCACTTTCGTGTTGAGTTGCAAGATGCCAAAAAACGGAAACGCCCCTGTCGATACGTGGCAGGAGCGTTTGGTGGAGATGGCGGGAGTCGAACCCGCGTCCGAAGAGAAGACCATCAAGAACACTACATACGTAGTTTGTCTTTCACATCTCGTTGTGCCGGCTCCGACAAACAGGATCTCGACACAACCACCTCCAGATTCCCCGCTTGCGACGGGGTTCGCATCGCCTGCTGGAGTCCCGGGCGATGCTATCCTGCCTGAGTCGTCGTCTCACCGAGTCCCGACAGGCAAAGCCTCGGGAGACGTGCTACCGTTCAATTAGGCAGCGAGTGCGTAGTTGTAGTTGGCACTTATGGTTTTCCGCTTTATTTGCGTGCAACGCGGAGAGCACGGTATGCGTTCTTGACCATCTCACTCCCCGTCGAATCCAAGTCATCCCCTGCATTAATCTACATGTTCACTGCGGGAAATGCAACAGGCGGCACGAACCGCTATGCCGTGGGATAGTTCTTCATCAAGGATTCCTTCAGGTACTCGAAGGCTTCGCGAGGATCGTCGCAAAAGCGAAAGAGCGAGAGATCTTCCTTCGACGCCATTCCCATCCGAACGATCTCGTCGAAGTTGATGACCTTTTTCCAATATTCCGAGCCGTAGATCACCACCGTCATTTTCTTCTTGATCTTATCTGTCTGCAGCAGCGTGAGAATTTCGAATAGCTCGTCCATCGTGCCGAAGCCGCCCGGGAAGACGACCAGCGCTTTCGCAAGATAAGCAAACCAAAACTTCCGCATGAAGAAGTAGTGGAACTCGAAGTTGAGATTCGGTGAGATGTATCCATTGGCGAATTGCTCAAACGGAAGGCTGATATTCAAGCCGATGGATTTTCCCTTGGCGAGTGCGGCACCGCGATTTGCCGCTTCCATAATGCCGGGCCCACCGCCCGAACACACAACAAAGCGGTTCGAGTGGTTCAGTTTCTTCGACCACGCGGTAATGCGGCGGGATAGCTCGACGCAGTCATCGTAGTACTTCGACATTTCCAGCGCCGTCTGCGCCGCACGATATTCGAGCAGGAGTCCCTTCGTCGGTCTGCGCGTTTTGGCAAGCGCTGCTTCCACGTTCTTCAGACGGGCAAGAGCATGCTTTCGCTCCTCGATGCGTGCCGAGCCAAAGAAGACGATCGTATCCTTGATGTTCTCGGCGCGGAATCGTGCCTGCGGCTCCAGAAATTCCGCCATGATGCGAACGATGCGTGCATCAGGACTGTTCAGAAACTCCGCGTTCTTGTACGCCTTCGGTGGCTTCGTTTGCATTTTCTTCATGATCTCGAAGTCGAAAAGAGAAGTTCTATCGGATGAAGCAATACCACGCTCCCTTCTTGCCGTCAAAATCCGTGCACGTGGTTATAACTCCTTCGTTGACGAGCCTGCCCACCGTGTGGTAAATGTCTTTCTTCGACCATCCAAAAACCTTATGAATTGTTTCGACAGAACTCACGAGCTGCGTGCTGAAGTACTTCGCCAGCAGCTTGCATCGAGCTTGATCCGGACTAATCTTGCCGGCTTTCCGTATTTCCTTTCGGAAGAACTTGACGAGCGGTGCCCACTCCGCACCGAACCGTTGACCGTTTCCTACGAGTCGGCAGACGAACATCTTGCGCTGAAGCTCTTCCAACGCCCGTTCGACGCCGCGGACAGTACGCCTTCCGCCGCCGGAGAGACTCTCACGAAGCTCCTTTGTCGTGAGCGGTGCGTGGCGCGTCAGAATATCCATGATCTGTTTTGCCCGGAGACTGAGTTTCCCTTGATGGAATTCCGAAAGGTACTCATCCTTCGTCCCGACGCGCTGCGAAAGTGCATAGAAGTACGGAAAATACTCGCGCGAGACAATCGTTGGCCGCCTGCGAAAGATTCTCCCGTAGTACACAGAATTGTGATTGGGGAGAATGCTGTGAAGGTCCCAGGCATAGGAGAGATAATATTTCCGCGGAGAGGTCGTGTCTCCGTCGCGCTGTGCTCCAGCAATGGCCTCCCAGAGATTCGGCAATTCCAATCCATTCGCTCGTGACGCGAGACAGAATCCGACGCTGTTCACAAAAGCAAGGGCCTGTCGCGCGTTCGTGACCGCGTACCTCGCGGCCCGGCGGTACGTCCTGTCTCTCCACCGCGCAACATCATCAACAGAGTACGATAGCTTCATGCCTTCTCTGCAGTTATTAACGGCGATCGATTATTGACTCTACACAAGAACAGGAAAGGGCTTGCACACAGCGTGCGAGCGTCCTCCGGGGCCCATAACCCTAACAGGGTCATCGGCACACACACGGTTTTTCTTCAGAATTGCTATAGCCAACCTCTTGCCACGAATCACCGCTTCGCTCACACTCGTTACGACACCTATTTCCTCCTCATCGTGCAACACAACTGCACCCGACAGAGGAAGCGGCCCGTCGGCATCCAACACCAACCCCCATGGCTCACGTTGCACCTTCTGATATGTGTCGAGACGGGCGATCACTTCCTGACCGATGTAGCATCCTTTCGTGAAGCTTATCGCATCGTGCAAACCGACCTCGAAGGGATTGAAGTTCTCCGATAGCTCCGCGCCCACGGCGGGCAGGCCGCGCGAGACACGAAATGCTTCATAAGCACGTGAGCCCATGGGCTGAAGCCCGGTTTCTTCGCGATGCCGCATTATGTAGTTCCACACAGCGGTAGCGTCCTGCGCGTCAATGAGGATGTCGACCAAGGAGGTAGAGAATTCCTGTCGAGAAAGAATCCGGACATCTGCAAACGGCAGGTGGATATCCGTCACCTTGCTTCTCCGCAGCGAGCATTGGAATATCATCTCTGCTGCCGCGAGAGCAAGCGGACCAACCAGTGTCAGCAGAGAGAAGTTGGACGTTTGTCTTTCTGTGCGGACGTCTTCCATAATTGTGTACTTCTCGATCCAGCGCTCGAGACGATCCTCATTTGTGGGCGAGACGAGAAGAAACGGAGATGACCGTGCCACAAGAACGTGAACGTAATCAATAATCCTCCCTTTTTCCGTCAGCAGAACTGTGGGAACGGTGTCGCCTGCCTCTGCACGAAGGAGATCATTGGTTGATAAACGATGGAGCAAGTCGAGGCTATCGGTGCCATGCAACGCAATCTTGCCAACCCATGAGCGGTCAATCAGTGCAACGCGCGAACAAGCGGCATCGAATTCGTCCTCGAGGCTGCTGAACAGCAGCGGCGCCTCCACTCCGCAGTAGAGCCCTACGCAGCGTGCCTGGGTTCGGTGCATCTCTATGAGGGGGAAGTCGGATTGTGCTATCATCGTACTCTGAAATAGAAATGCCAAGGAGTTGTCATCCTTGGCACTGCGCTACCATGTGGTTGTGCACCCACCAGGACTCGAACCTGGAACCCACTGATTAAGAGTCAGTTGCTCTACCAATTGAGCCATGGGTGCAAAGCGTATGAAGAACAGAGACAAAACCTTACTTCGTCGGACTCGACGGTGCAGGTGTGGCCGGTTGCTGCGTCGGCGGCAGTTGTGGAACGCTGGGCGAGGGCACGGACTGCTGCTGCGTGGCCGTCCGCTGCAACACGCTCTCCGTATTCGCTCCCGTGCGCGGCAGGAAAAAGATGTTGATAATCAGAGCAAGAGCGCCGAAGAGAATTGCCAGCCACTGTGTTGCCTTGATTAGGAAATCGGCCGTTCGCCTGACGCCGAAGACCATGCCGACGTTGCCGCCGCCGAACGTGCCGGCAAGTCCCCCACCCTTGCTTGCCTGCATGAGAACGACAATGATCAGCAAAATGCTGATGACCACTTCCACGCCAATCAAGAATCCAAACATCGCGTACCCTATAGTGTTGTTGCAGAATTGCCGTGCACAAGATACTTAATTTGTGCGTGCGAATCAAGAAAGTCATTCTGCTCTCGAATGAGAGCGTTGGCCTTCACACGCGGTATCCCCACGCTTTCAGTTTCTCAATCGTAATATCCGGTTGTCGCTGCTCAAGCATCATGAGCCGCTCGATGTACTTGCCGATGATGTCGACCTCGATGTTGACGCGACTGCCTGTCGTCAAGAATTGAAACGTGGTGTTGAAGAACGTGTGGGGGATGATCGAGACGCGTACATGTCGATCCCGCAACTCCGCAACGGTGAGACTCACACCATCAATGGCAATAGAACCGACAGGAATGACATAGCGACAAAATTCTGCCGGAATCTCGACATCAAACAGCCAACTGCTTTCACGCTTTTCGACCGCAGTGACGACACCGATGCCGTCAACATGGCCGAGGACGAGATGTCCGCCGAGGCGCTCGTTCAGCGTCAGCGCTAATTCGAGATTAACCGCCGCTTCGGGGCGCAACTCGCTTATCGTTGTCTTCTTCAGTGTTTCCTCGACGGCTTCAACGGTGAACCTCTGGTCGCTCTTCTTGATCACCGTTAAGCACACGCCGTTGACGGCGACACTATCATTGACCGTGAGTTGCGGCGTTGAAACCGGTGCTGCGATGGTGACATGAACGCCTCCGCCAACCCTCTGCACGGCGTCAACTCTACCGAGTTCCTTAATGATTCCCGTAAACATGGTTCCCTCAAGACGTAATCTTTCCTGTAAGGAAGTGATCGGCGCCTACAAAGCCGGAGCGGAAAGGAAGCCGTGCCCTCCAGCGTTCCACTTTCTGTCGAGCGAGCGGCGTCAGCGCGGGGACGCCGTCATAGAACTTTTTGGGCGACGTGAAAATCGTAAGCTCATCTGCGAGATTGCTCTCAATGCACTGCGAGAAAATCTCCTTTCCCCCTTCGACCAAGATCGAGCCAATGCCGTGATGGTACAAGGATCGAAGGATACTCTTGAGATTGACACGATCGTTTTTGCTCTTGAACGTCAGCAGTCTTACGCCGCGCGCCTGCAGCTTTCTCCGTTTGGCTGTGTGCCGCGCCGATGCTCGCTCTGTTGTACACAAGAAAACTGCCCTTCTCGACGCCGAAGCAAACACCCTCTCGTTTCCTGTAAGCGAGAAGCGACCGTCCACAATAGCGACCGCGGGGTCACGTCCACGAACAAACCGTACATCAAGACGAGGGTTATCCATCTTCACCGTGTTTGCGCCGACGAGCACGGCGTCGTACTCAGCGCGCCACTGATGCACTATCCTGAGCGAGCGTTTCGATGTGATGTAGCCTGTCTTCCCCCCCAGCTTTCCGATATAGCCATCCTGCGTCTGAGCGATCTTCACATGCACGTACGGTATGCCGGTGGTGATGTGTTTGACAAAGAAGCGGTTGAGTTCCTCTGCTTCACGCCGAAGCATGCCGAGGGTTACCTGAACGCCGTTGCGTCGTAAGCGGCGAATCGCCCTCCCCCTCACGAGCGGGTTGGGATCCTTCATCGCGATGACTACGCGACGGATTCCTCGCTGGAGAATCAGCTCGACGCACGGCGGCGTCTTACCGTAGTGGGCGCACGGCTCCAGATTCACATACAGCGTCGTCTTCGAAGCGTCGGCGGAATACGTGCGGAGGCACTCCACTTCGGCATGCGGTCCGCCAAACCGTTTGTGGTAGCCCGTGGCTACGATCCTGTTGTTCTTAACCAGAACGGCGCCGACAAGCGGGTTGGGACTGACATATCCCTTTCCTCGCGCGGCGAGTCTGAGGCAGATGCGCATGAAATGTTCATCCGAGGTTTCGGGCACGCGCACGCCCTCAGAAAGAGAAAAAGACATTGCCGGCATCCGACCAACAATGTCTCGTTTCATCTTCTTGCAAATCTACTTAGTTGGCAATGGCATGTACCGTTCGTGACGTGGACCGCCGATCCGTCTGGACAAATTCTCGAACGACGTTGGCAATCCCCTGCGGGTCGATTCCCACTTCGCGATGAAGCTCTTCGGGCGAGCCGTGATCGATAAAACGATCCGGGATGCCGTGAATCTTCAGGCGAATGTTCGTACGCTGCTTCGCCGCAAGGCACTCGGCGACCGCGCTGCCAAAGCCTCCCTTGATCGTATTATCCTCGACGGTCACAAAGTGGTCGAAGCGCCGGGCAAGGTCTTCAATCAGTTGTTCGTCTAACGGCTTGACAAATCGCATGTTGACAACGGCAGCGGAGATTCCTTCGTTTTCCAGCAGCGCTGCCGCTTTCAAAGCGTTCTGCACCATGATGCCGATGGCAAGAATGGCAACATGCTCTCCGTCCCGGAGAATCTCTCCCTTGCCTATCGGGATCAAGTCAAATCCCTGCTTCAGGGGAACGCCAACCCCGTTGCCGCGAGGGTATCGCAAAGCAATAGGGCCGTCCTTATACTCGATCGCGGTGTATAGCATGTCCCGCAGCTCGCTTTCATCCTTCGGCGCCATGACTACCATGCCGGGGATGAGACGAAGGTAGGAGAGGTCGAACACGCCATGGTGCGTCGGTCCGTCTGCACCAACCAGGCCGCCGCGATCGAGCGCGAACACCACGTGCAAGTGCTGCAGTGCAACATCATGAATGATCTGATCGAACGCCCGCTGCAGAAAGGTGGAGTAGATCGCCGCGACGGGAATGCATCCCTGCGTGGCAAGACCGGCAGCGAACGTCACGCCGTGCTGCTCGGCTATCCCTACATCAAAGAAATTATTGGGAAGTTCCTTCTGAAGAATATCCAACCCCGTTCCATCGGGCATCGCAGCCGTAATGCCGATGATCTTCGGGTTGGCTTTTGCCAGTTCCGTCAGGGCCTTGCCGAACACTTTCGTGTATGCCGGAGGGCCATCGACTTTCTTGGGTGATAAACCGGTGACCTTGTCGAATGGCGTCACCCCGTGCAGCTTCTGCACATCGGCTTCTGCCGGCTTGTATCCTTTGCCTTTCTGCGTCGTCACATGGACCAGAATGGGGCCGTGATAGTTCTTGACATCTTTGAAGATGTTCACCAGTTGCGCAACGTTGTGTCCATTGATCGGACCGAAGTACCGAAACCCGAGCGCCTCGAAGAGCATTCCCGGCGTGATAACGACCTTCACACCCTCTTCCAGTCGAGCAGCAACACGGCGTATCCGGTCGCCCCATGCATCTAACTTTCCCGTCAGTTCATAGATATTGCTCTTGAAGCGGTTGTAGGACGGGTTGGCAATGAGTTGTGTGAAGTAATTGGACAGCGCCCAGACGTTCGGGGCAATGGACATATTATTGTCGTTAAGAATAACGATGAAGTCTTTCTTCAGCAGACCGGCGTTGTTCATCCCCTCGTACACCATCCCGCCCGTCATCGAGCCGTCGCCGACGACGGCGACTACCTTGTAATCCTCATGATTGAAATCGCGCGCAACGACCATTCCCAGCGCGGCGGAAATCGCCGTACTTGCATGTCCTGCGCCAAACGTGTCGTACTCGCTCTCGGTTCGTTTGAGAAACCCGCTCAAGCCCTTGTACTGTCGAATGGTGTTGAGCCGATTCTTGCGCCCCGTCAGAATCTTGTGCGGGTATGCCTGATGGCCGACATCCCACACCAACTTATCATGGGGCGTATTGAAGACGTAGTGCAGCGCCACCGTCAGTTCCACCGTGCCGAGGCCCGCCCCGAGGTGGCCGCCGGTCTTCGACACCACGTCGATCAGGAATGCCCGCACATCGTCGGCAAGCGCCTTCAACTCCGCAACAGATAACGTCCGCAAATCTGCCGGAACGTTAACGCGATCCAACATCGGATACGTACTCATCGCTTCTTCAGTCCCATAGTGAACGATTCATTCTTCCTGCTCGCGCTCATCATCTTCGATGACGCGGAAGTTTCCTTGCATATCTTTCGCGAGCTTCTTGAGATGAAGCTCGGCTTGGGTCAACTTCTCGACGCACGCTTTCGACAACTCAATTCCCTCCTCATACATCTTCAGCGCATCATCCAACGGCACATCGCCCTGCTCTAACTGCTCAACGATTTCCTCGAGACGCTTGAGCGACTGCTCGAAGGACTGCTTGTTTTCTTTTTTTGCGGAAGCCATCACGATACTCGCGACGATATCGAGCCGTCGTGGAAGGTAATGCTGATCTCATCGGCCGGCTTGAGTGCATGACGCGAGGCGACAACGCGGCCCTCCTTGCGTACTATGGCATAGCCTCTCCGCAGCACCAACGTGGGGTCCAGCGCAATAAGCTGATGCCGGAGCGACTCGGAGCGCGCTTTCAGGATGGAAAACCTATGGGCCATGGCAGCGGTCATGCTTCGCTCGAGTTCATCCACGCGCTGACTGTACTGTCGGAGAAGATCAAGCGGTCGGTTGAATGAGTAGCTGTGTAGGAGATGCCGAATGCGCTCTTTGCGCGAATTGACCAGTTCATGCACATTTTCGTGCATAGTATACCAATAATTCCGAAGAGTATCAAGGAGCGCAAACCGGTCGGGCACCACCAGCTCGGCTGCAGCCGAAGGTGTGGGAGCGCGCAGATCAGCAACAAAGTCCGCAATCGTGAAGTCAATCTCGTGCCCCACCGCGCTGATCACGGGAATGCGTGAGCGATAAATGGCACGCGCCACCACCTCCTCGTTGAACGCCCAGAGATCTTCGATGGACCCTCCTCCGCGACACACGATAAGGACATCCACCGCGCCGTAGCGATTGAAATCCTCGATGGCCTCTGCGATTTCGATCCCGGCGCCCGCTCCCTGAACACGCACAGGGATAAGAAACACTTCCACAGCCGGAAAGCGCCGCCGCAGAATGTGCAGAATATCCTGAAGCGCTGCGCCCGTCTCGGACGTCACGATCCCAATCCGCTCCGGATACTGCGGGATCGGCTTCTTGTGTTCTGGAGCGAACAACCCTTGGGCCGCGAGTTTGCGTTTCAGTTTCTCGAAGGCAATCTGCAGCTCTCCTGCGCCCACAGGTCGCATACTCGTTACATCAATCTGGTACGCTCCGCGCACTTCATACACCGTCACGCGTCCCGTGGCGATGACCTTCATTCCGTCTTCAGGCGTGAACGAGAGAAACGGCACACGACTTCGCCAGATGACTGCCGAGATTGTTGCGCCGGAATCCTTGATGGCAAAGTACATGTGTCCCGACGAGTGATACTTGAAGTTCGAAATCTCCCCCTGCACACTGACGGACGAGAACCCAGATTCCAACACCTGCTTGATGCGGCGCGTGAGCTGTGAGACCGTGAGGACGGACGGGCCGGCCGTTTGTTCGTTTTCTTCTTGTGAGAAAAGATCGAGCATTGGTTTTCTGTTGTGACGGAATGAATATCGCCAAATCGCGAGAGAGAATCCAACCTGCATCGGAAGTTTTGCGTCCGTGCGCACGAATCGTTATATTTTTTCGCAACCTTTCTTGAGGCATCACGAATGAAACTCGATGTTCTTGCCATTGGCGCGCATCCTGACGACGTAGAGTTGAGTTGTGGAGGAACGATAGCTAAGCTTGTGAAGCAGGGGAAACATGTCGGCATCCTTGACATGACACGGGGGGAGTTAGGCACACGCGGCACGCCGGAAATGCGGGAAGCGGAAGCAAACGAAGCTGCACGCATCCTCGGTGTGCGTGTCCGCGAGAATCTTGCTCTTCCGGACGGCAACATCGAAGTCAATCAGACAAACATCCTGCGCGTCATTCAGATTCTTCGCAAGTACAAGCCCGACGTTCTCCTGTTTTCGCATTGGCTCGAACGTCACCCCGACCACGAACACACCCATGCGCTGTGTCGAAAGGCCTGGTTCTACGCGGGTCTCGAGAAGATCGAAACAACCGTGCTGGGTGTGAAGCAGGAGCCGTTCCGGCCGCGCACGTACTATCACTACATGCAGTGGTACGAGTTCGTCCCCACATTCGTTGTGGATATTTCCGATGAGTTCGAGCAGCGCATGCAGGCGGTACGCGCCTTCAAGTCTCAGTTCTACAACCCGGAGAGCGATGAACCCGAAACCTCGCTGAGCACGCCCGACTTTCTTCACTTCATGGAGACCCGATTTGCCTACTTCGGCGATCGGATCGGGCGGAAATACGCTGAGCCGTTCTTCTCTATCGGCATGGTGGGTGTGCAAAACCTCCTCGATCTCGTCGCGTAGCTTCCTGGGAATACCGCATGCCCAACCTTCATCCGATGTTCGTCCACCTTCCTATTGCGCTGCTTACCGCAAGCTGGCTCTTTGATCTCCTGGCTGTTGCGACGAAGAAGCAGGAATTCGAGCGCACAGCCTGGTGGACGCTCATTGCCGGTAGCATCGGGTTAGCAGGAACGATCGCCACCGGTCTTGCAGCCGAGGGAGGGGTTGCAATCGGGGAGAGTGCCCGGAGTTTCTTCGAGACGCATGAGCAACTCGCGTTCGGCGTCGCGGCCATCTACAGCGTCGTGCTGCTCTGGCGCTTTGCCAGCAGGACGCACGTTCCTTCACGAGGTACGCTGCTGTATTTCGTGCTGACGTTTTTGGGAGTAGCCCTCGTGTGGGGAACGGCGTGGTATGGCGGAGAATTGGTTTTTCGGTTCGGGGTTGGTGTTGGGCAGTAGGCCGATGGGTATCACGACAGACTAAGCATTTTGCTGCCTTACCCGCGCCTCCTGCGCGCGGCGAACAATCGTCACGCCAAAACCGACCATCAGAATAATCACACCCGACCAGACGAGATTGATATAGGGCTTGACGCTCGCTTCAACGACAAGCACATCCCCCTCCGCTGATGACGCCGCTTTTACATTTTTATACCCTATCTCAACATGCGAATTTTCCTTGTTCTCACGATCGGGCTGCATATTGACAATCGTGAACTGGTAGGTGTCGGCAAAGACCGCGGGCAGATCCTCTGCGTTCCCCTGGTTGATCACTTTTGCCGGTACGAGTCGGACGGGTTTCTTTCCGTACTCTTTCACCAGAAGTTCGGCGCCGATTTTCACCTCTCGCCCTTCCACCATCGCTGCCTTCTGATCCACTGGAAAATCAAAATCAACAAACGTTATTTCCAGATCGCCCAGCTTCTGTGTCTCCCCCTTCCGCAGGGTCAGCGTTTTTGTCGCCTCAGCTTGTTCCAGCGAAAGCGGCGCCAGATAAAAATCCTTCGTCACCCAATTTGCAATATCCGGATTACGCATCAGGCCCTTGTTGTACTCGCTGTAGTACATGATCGGCGCCACGACATACCGCTTCCCCTCGCGCTCGACGTTCACCTCGAACGCGAACTTCTCCTGCACCGGATCGATTTGCTTATAGCCTGTGTAGGTGAGTTTGCATCCGAGAGCTTCGACGGTTCTTCCTCTGGCCAGAGAGAGTGTTTGCTTATCATCATACGTGGATGATCCAACGAATCCCAAGAACATCACCGCCAGGCCAACATGCGCGATGGAACCGCCTGCGTACTTGGGATTTCCTTTCACGATGCGCCAGCCGACCTGGAGATTGGCCACAAGCGCAAACACCGCACCGAAGAGAAACAACGCCACGGCCGCATCATACAGCCCCGAGCCGACAACGATCGCGAGTGCGGCCGCCAGTGCAACGCCTGCCGGAAGCGCGAGCACTCTCATCATTCCCTTCTTGTCCGAACGTGTCCACCACAGAAGCTGCCCGATGCCCGCAAGGATGCCAATAGCGATGCCCAGAGGCAGCGTCGTTGTGACGTAGTAGGATATATCAACGGCAGTTGTTTTGCCCTGAAGGATCTGTGTGATGATCGGCGACGACGTGCCGACCGTAATGAAAACGGCGGCGCACACGAGTGCAGATGCACCGAGGAAGAGAGCGAACTCGCGTGAAAGATAGGAATGCTGCGGCGGAATTCTCGGCATCTCCTTCCATCGGCTGACAATCAATCCTGCACCCAGCCCGACAAAAAGGACAATGATGCCGATGAGCAGCCAGTACACCCACATGCCCGGATCAACGAAGGAATGAACGGATGTTTCGCCGAGGACGCCGCTGCGCGTCAAGAACGTCGAGTACAACACCGTGATGAAGCACAGCATGGCCATCACAAGGTTCGTCCGGACGAAGGCGCCGCTCTTGCGCTGCGTGAGAATGGTGTGAATCGTTCCGACCGCGAACAGCCAGGGTACTAACGAAGAATTCTCGACGGGGTCCCATCCCCAGTACCCACCCCATCCTAACGTTTCGTACGCCCAGAATCCCCCCAGCATAATGCCGAGGCCGAGCACCGTGGCGCCGTACACAATCCATGGCGTCGCCGGACGGATCCAATTATTGTAGTCCCGTTTCATCAGCGCGGCTACAGCATACGAATAGGGAACGCCCATCGCGGCGAAGCCACTAAAGAGCACCTGTGGATGAATTACCATCCAGTAGTTTTGGAGCAATGGGTTCAATCCTCGCCCATCTCGTGGAATCGTTCCAACGGCAACGTCGGGCCAGGTTTCCCACACGTAGGCAAACGGATTCTTCACAATCATCATCAGCAGAAGCGCAAGCTGAATTGTTCCGTACACACTCATCACCTGAGGCTCGTAACCCTTGCGCGATGAATATTGCATCAGGAACACACCGATGAGCGCCGTGTACAACGCCCACAGCATGAAGCTTCCTTCTTGCCCGGCGTAGAACGTCGAGATCAACAACGGGAGCGGTAGATCTCTCGAACTATAACTCCAGACATAGGAATATTGAAATTGATGGGTGAGAATGTTGTAGAGCTGAACAGCGGAAAAGAGGAGAACGAGGACGACGGTCGCGTGAAAGAAAACTCTACCGATTTTCAGTGTACGTACGTTGGGGACTCGATGCGTCTCGAAGAACGCAAGAACGGAAATCAAACACGTCAGAAAGGCTACCTTCACCAACAAGCCGCCAAGCATGAGACACCTTAACAGTTATGAAAAGAACAGACCGAACAACTCAAACGGGTTGTGAAAAAAGACGATTGCACTCAACCTCAGTCAGACAATACTGCTTCTCCTTTCCCTTCTTGACAGGAGATGAGCAGCGATTCGCTACTTATGTGCTCTTCTTCACTTCTTCTGACTGCGCCTCGTACTTCGAGGGGCACTTCGTCAAAACTTCAGTAGCGTGGAAGTATCCCTGCTCCGGAACATAACGCCCCTTGGCGACAATACTGGTCGCTAACTCGAAGTTATTCGGCGCCGCGCCGTCCAATACCACTTTGCACTCACGACCCGATTCATCTTTCAGGTAGAACGTGAAGGTTGACGTTTTGGGATCGAAGGACGATTCCTTCTCTTTCACCCACTCCCCCTTGAGTTGAACCTTCTTGTGGGTTTTCATCGCGCCCGTTACGTCGGTGTACTCGACGTTACTCTCCAGGAACGAATACGACCCAAAGATGATGAAGCCAATGACGATCACTGCAGCGATAATAACTTTTGGTTTCATAGTCCCTCCCTCAATGCTTCGATGAATTCTCCCATTTCTTGATCTTGCTGTCAATCCGATTCAAATAGGCAAACACGCCGACCCAAACGACGAGGACAACAAACAGCACAATGTACAGCGAGTTTTGCGAAAGAAATTCTGTCACCTTCACTCCTTAGCTATGGCGGTTGAGTTCCAGGATGTTGGCTTTGACCTGGAGTTTCCACATCCAGTAGTACAGTCCCGTAAAGCCTGCAAGCGAGCTGAGAAACACTACGAGCATCGTCGTGTTCATATGCAGTTTTCCTTCGGTATTCAGGATCGGTTCGGGATGCAGGCTTGCAAGAATGCGCGGCATGATGAACATGAAGAACGGCATGGTGACCGCGGCGATGATGGAATACACTGCAGCGAGCGTCGCCCGCTTCTCTTCTACCTCGACTGCAGAACGCAGCGCAAAGTACGCGCCGTAGATCAGGAGCAGGACGAAGATGGATGTTTGGCGCGGGTCCCAATTCCAGTACGTGCCCCAGCTAAACTTCGCCCAGATTGCACCGGTTGCGGTGGCAAGAAAGCAAAACAGGAACCCGAGACCTGCTGCCGCAGCGGACTTGATGTCGTCCTCGAGATTCTTTTTCCGGAGATACTGAATGCCATAGACCATGCTCATGATGAACGCCAGCGTGCTCAGCCACGCGGTGGGAACGTGGAAGAACATGATGCGCGCTTTTTCCTCCAGCGCCGGGATCGTCGGAAACTGATACCATACCTGCGGTTGCGCCACCATCGGCAAACCTAAGGCAAGCACAATCACCGCCGTCATCCACGCAAACAACAACGCTTTGAACATCCTAATCCTTCCAGATGTACTCGAACAGCACAGTCGATGCCGTAATAACGACGACAATATATGAAACTAAGAATTGAAATTCACCAACGGCCTCCTCGATGAACGCGCCTTCCGCTGCCAGCCGCGTGCCGTTGATGCACGTCAGTAGCAGGGGCAGGAGAATAGGAAACGAGAGGACGGGGTAGAGCGTCCCTTTCGTGTTAGCTTTGGCGATGATTCCCGCGATAATCGTCGAAGAGGCCGCAAGGCCGATGCTTCCTAAGAGAATCGTAAAGAAGAAGATGCTGAACGTTTTGATGACGAAGCCACTGAGGAAGACCGTGTAGAGGAGAACCGTGAAGGCATTCACCCCCACGACCAGAACAAGGTTGAACAGAAGCTTCCCGCAGAAGACTGCGCCCGGGGTGGCGAGAAGCTGCAACGTCATTGCCGTGCCGCGCTCTTCCTCGGTCACGAACGTTCGCGAAAGTCCCGACATAGCCGCAAAGAAGATGACGACCCAGAGCATGCCGGAGAGAACATCGGCCGGCGCGCTTTCGCTGCCGAGCGCAAAGACCATGATCGAGATCGTCGTGACAACAAACATGACGAGCGCGCTGATGGCGTAGCGCGTACGCAGCTCCGAGTGCCAATCCTTCTTGAAGATGCTGACGGCAGAACGTATCCAGCGGCGCGTCGGTGAGTCAGTGCGGGGCATCAAGATCCACCTGAAGGTCATATCTTTCGACGTCGGTCAGATCGTTCGTCGCGACGATAAGAATCCCCTGCTCCTGGTGCTCACGCATGATGTCCTTCACCATCTGAATTCCTTCCGTGTCCAGATTCGATGTCGGTTCATCAAGGATGAGAATCGGAGGACGGTGCACGAGGGCAAAGGCATATTTCATTCGCTGCTTCATGCCCGAAGAAAATGTACGGACGGCATCGTTTCGCCTCTCGTACAAAAACACTTTCTTCAGCAGCGCGTGAATGTCGTCAGCATGCCAACGGAGTCCGCGCATGGCACAGGCAAGCTGCAGATTCTCCTCGGCGGAAAATTCATCGTACAACTGCAAGTACGGGGAGACCAGGCCGATCCAATCCACACGTTTACCCACATTCGCATCGGACGCCTGCTTGAGTACGACCGTCCCCTCCGTCGGCGAAAGTACATCACCGAGAATCTTCACCAATGTGGACTTGCCGGAACCGTTGCGCCCTGTGACCAGTAGCGTCTGGCGTTCCTGTATGGTGAACGAGATGTTCTGAAAGATGACCCGGCGGTTGAAAACTTTCTTCAGCCCGTGTGCCTCCAGAAGCAGGCTCATCGTTTCACCACAACAAATTTGCCTTTGAGAGTTTGTGTCGGGGTTTCGAGAACGTAGATGTACACGCCCGAATTCGCCGTACGATTGTCTAACGTCTTTCCGTTCCACCGAAACACGTGCCTGCCAAGCTGCGGCATATACACGGATGTCTGCTTGCCTGAGTACGCCAGATCAAAACTCGACGTATAGATGGAGAGCGTTCCGGCCACCGGTGAGAGTGCAGCGACAGGAAAATTGATGAATCCTTTACCATCAACAAGAAATGGGTTCGGAAAGACACTTTCGACGGCGGAAAAACCGGACAGATCCTTCACGAACCAGTTGGTCGGATCGCTTACACTCACCTTCACGAAAATGTTGGCTGCCGTCGGAACATACGATTCATCGGGGCGCATTTCGTTCAGCAGTAAAGAAAACGAAAATGGAGAATCGTTCCGCGCAAGCGCTGCAGGCATATTCAGGTTGGTGAGGACCAGCGCGAGTGTTTGCCCGCGCGTTGACACAATATCGTAGTACCGAGAGCCGAAGGCGCTCACCTGATCGTCGATCGTCCGTTGAGGAGGTGAGAAGTCTCGTGCAGAACGGGTAACGTCAGGGTAGGCGCTCCCCTCGGGGTAGTACAGAACGGAATCGCTTCGCGTTCTTGTGAAGTAATTCCACGCGCCCCATTCGGCAAAGGCGCTGCGAAGGCTCGAGTTGTAGGGCTCCTGGGCAAGTGCCTCGTCCATGGCTGTGAGCGGACGAGCATTCCGGATTTGCTCCCAGGTCGCACGAATTACGTCCCGCCCATATCGCTTTGCCAGGAAAATGCACCACACCCCTCTGCTGTACATGATGAACGCATTCGAGGTAAATGTGATGTCCGGACGCCGGAAATGACCCGGATTCATCGATGAGCCGAGCAAGTACTGGTAGTAATCATTGACGTCGGTGTAGAGTGCGTCCTCGAGCCACACAGAGGTCATTTCGTAGAAGTGGATGTCCCCTTGCCAGTATCCGTAGTTGCCGATCTGAATAGCATGGTGCAGCTCATGCGCGATCGTAACACGCAAGGCGGGCATGCCCCTGTTGTGCTGAGGATAGACGAAGTCAAAGTCGTTGTCAATGATCATGAAGGAGGTGAACGTCCCTCCTTCCGGCTTGCTGATGATCGGCGTTTCGGGAGTTGTACTGCCGTATGACGAGCCGCCAAGCTCCTGAAGGTAGATGTCGTACTCGGTGCCTCCGCCCTCACCATTGTCGGGAGGTGGCGGGAGATATCCCATCGAGTCAGTTTCGATTCGTATCACGTACGCGAGGATTGCCGCAACCGAATCAGCGAATTGGTCTGCCGTGCCCGGTATTCTGAAATACTGAGAATCCAGCATGGCCGGGGCGTGTACTCCGGTCGTATCGTAGTGAATGCGAAACATGCCCGAACGTACGCTCTTCTCCGTCACCGGACGCGATAGCACACGCTGGAGCGCTGAGATCGTTGGGCCGTCCAGTTCATGGCGGTGGCGAAGCGCATGCGTTACTGCCGGGAAGCTGCATTTGTTCTGCACATCGTCGGCCGATTCGCCGAGCCAGAATCGCGTGAGTGCGTGATGCGCATCTGCCGCCGATGAGACACCGGCCCGATAGGCATTGCGCAACTGTCCAAGCGCCGGCAGCGCACCGAGAGCGTACGCGAGCAGCAGAAACACTATGTGCTTCACGCCCATGTCGTTCTCCTATCGTCGGAACGGATTCATGATGACGGAGACGGTTCCTCGCTCGGGATACGAAAGAATCAAGTCATTCACACCCACCTCACGCATACTGGCCACGCGCAGCGATCGAGCGCCTTCGGCCGGGACAAGCTCAACCGGCCGGCGCAGCCCCGGGCGTTCCGACCCGTCGAGGACAAGAACCGCTTTGCGTATCTCGTCAATCCATATGAGATCCGCTTGCTCATCTCCGTTGGCGTCCTTAATCACAATCGCATCCTCATCCACCGGCTGCACGTTGCGAATCCATTCAAGAGATTCGCCTGCGTCCGGCGTATTGTACCAGATACCCAGTCTGTTCTCGGGAGGACCCAGAACCACGACAACATCCTTGCGTGCATCATCATTCACATAGTTGTGCAAAACCATGCGCGTGCTCGCAGTCGAATCGGCGAACGAAAACAACTCGGTCGGCGGAGGGAAATTGATGCCTGCCGATGACATCGTATGCCATAGCATCGTTTGCCTGGTGCTCCTGTTATGGGTTGCGTACACGAAATCGTAGGAGCCGATGTTGCCGCCCGGACCAACCGTAAGTGCATAAATCGGCGTTGGCGATGTCGCGCGCAGCGTCTGTTCGATGAACGTCCCTTGTGCCACTTGCTCAAAGAGTGAAAAGAGGTATGCATGATTGCGCTGCGCCCTGTAGCGAATGATAAACTTCAAACGGGCAGAGTCCTCGGCTGCGTGAACGACAAACGGTTCATGCCCCGTCGGGACGGACAGCGGCGCCCATTCTTCCGGTTCGTTGCCCAGCACGGCGACGCTGACGAGGTCGTCACGAAGATGCGAAGCCACAAGTGTCTTTTCCCCTTTTCCTGATAAAACAAATCGGAGATGGTAGGGCCTTTCACTTACTGGCACAGCGATCTGACCGGAAAGTCTGCCGCGTCCTTTGTTCAGCAACAGGGAAAGCGACGACGATTCCGCGTTCGCTACAGCCACGTCATTTCTTCCATCGCCGTTCAGGTCTGCCGCCACGAGCCCGTGCGGTGATGCGCCGACAGCATACTCAACCGTGGGCTCGGACCCGATCGAACGGGCAAGTTTGCCGTCGCTTTCGGCATTCACCAGGACTGCAAAACGTTGCGCGCTGCTGTCAACAAACACACAATCCTCCTTCCCATCACGGTCCACGTCTGCTACACGCCACATGGCGACCGATCGTGCGCTGCCGAAGACGATCGGCTTGCTGAACGCGGCGGGCGTACCGAAGGAGACAAGAATCCCAAGAGGTGAGCCTGTGACGAGATCGGCCTCGCCATCGGCATCAACGTCGGCAAACTGAATCCCGCGCGGCTTCCCGCCGATCGGAAGCGTCGCCGTGAGACGATAGTCGCCGAGCGCGTTGCCGGAATACACAACAACCTTTTGTTGCTCAGGACAGGTAATTGCAAGAAGAAATGTCCGCTCCTCACTCACCGGCGTAATGGCAAGTTCAGCAGGGTCGGCGTCGAGTTGAACTGCAACCTGCTCGGTATACACCATGTGGCTGATGCCATAGTAAACGGTGAGTTGACTCGAAAGCCAGTTGAGCAGCAGAAGATCTGGAACACCGTCGCCATTGATATCGGTGATGGTGAGATCGCTGATCGAAATCTCGGGGAACAGAATAGGGCCTGCTTTCAACGTTCCCGACGCTCGTCCGAGAAGCGTCGAGACACCGCCGGCAGCACGCCCGAACAGCAGGATGTCGCTCCGGCGATCGTTGTTGAGATCGGCGATCACCAATCGCTCCGCGGGAGCAGCCAGCGGGATTGTCGATTCCTTCCACGCACCTTTTGCCGATCGCGTGAACACGGAAAGCGACCATCCGTCCTCCGCAAGAGCAACATAGTCAGTTCGTTTATTCCGATTCACGTCTACAGCCGCGACGTACCGAAAGCGGGTGGCAGAGGAGATCGTGGAGATATGCCTGATGCGTTGTGGCCCGCCCACTTCAAACAGATGAATCGCCGGCCGGTCGGCCGCTGCCACCGCAACCTCCGTCGTTCCCGACTCGGGGGGACCAAGCCCGAAACCGTTAGGGCGGAAATCGAGTTGACGATCGGAAAAGAATCCAAAACCCGTGTGCGTGCGCTGCGCAAACACGCTCGGCGAACAGAGAAGCTGTACATAAAACAAACTCAGCGCAAACTGCCTGCGCGTGAAAGAGAGAAGCTGTTCGGCAGACTCGATGTTGATTGGACTGCGCACCTGAGCCTACCCTTTTTGCCTGTGCGCCAGACGGAGCTGTCTTCGCACGAGTGCTTCTTCGTAACGCCGTTTCTCTTCGTCGGTTTCGGGAAGGATGGGAGGAACCGGAACGGGCTTCCCGGCTTCATCAATTGCTACAAAGGTGAGGTACGCATTGTTTGCCCGACGCGGCTCGCCGCCTCTGCGGGTATTGTGCGCCGTTACCAGCACACCCACCTCCATCGACGTCGTAAACGCTCGATTGACCGATGCTTGAAGCACGACGATCTCACCCAACCGAATCGGATCGTGGAAGTTCAGTTCATCCACGGAGGCAGTGACACACACGCGGCCCGAGTGGCGGTACGCCGCAATCGCAGCGGTGATGTCAATCCAATGCATCAGCCGGCCGCCCAGCAAATTGCCCAACTGATTGGTATCGTTGGGCAAAACCAGCTCCGTCGTGTAGACTTGTGAATCCCGAACGCGTCGCGGCTCCATCATTTCGATTGGATGAGGTTTGCTTCACCGGGGAGTGTCTTGTTGCTGCCGGATGGGTTTCCTCGAGCGGCAGGTTCACTCTTCAGCCCTTCGTCAATCTGCCGGCTCAAGGCATCGGCGCGGGCACGGAGGACGCTGTTGGGATACTTATCAATGAACTTGGTGATTTCGCTTTTGGCTTCCGCATATTTCTTTCGGGAAATCAGCAGCTCCGTCTTTGCAAGATAGGCAAGCGGCGCGTACTCCGTATCGTGATATTTCTCGATCACCGCATCGTAGTAGAAGAGCGCCGCCTTATAGTAGTCCATCTTGGCATACAGCTCCGCCGTGTCGAAATCCTTTTTGGCCAAACGGTTGTTCAGTTCCTTGATCTTTTCAGCGGCATCGGCCACGAATTCACTGTTCGGGTAGTACTCAACAAACGCCTGCAGCTCATCGATCGCGCGTTTTGTGTACTGCTGATCGAGCCGTGATTTCGGCGACAGATGGTAGTAGCACAACCCGAGCTTGTACATGGCTTCGGGCACGCGTGGACTCGCGGGCATGTTGCGCCGCAAGGTTTGGTACTCATACGACGCGAGCAAATACTCCTTCCGCTTGAAACGTGCCTCGGCGATGTAGAACTGCGCCTCTCCGGCTAATGCACTGCCGGGATGCTGCAGCGTGATAATGTTGAATTCCTGAATCGCCTCAAGATAATCTCCGTTCTCGAACAGCACCTTCGCGCGCTGAAATCGTTCCTCCACGCTGAGCCCCGTCGCTACTTCTGTTGAGCCGCAGCCCGCAGCAAATAACCAGAGAACCGGAACGACAAAGAGTGCGAGGCGATGCTTCTTGGTGTCTATCTGACGCAGGACGTCCATCTAACTCCTTACATGAAAAAGCAACAATACCGCTATGGCAACGGAACCGACCACAATCAGCGGCTCGGCCAGCGACGCAAAAAAGCCTTCTCTCGGAAGAGTTCCCTTCGTGAAGGGTACTGCCGGGTTCTCGACTTGAGCAATGTCTGCAACGCGTATCGTGTCGGTTTGTGACTCCTCGATGTCCGCGGTACGCACAATTCTTGCCTCCCCTCCATCAACTATCTTCGCGGAAAGACGAAGCCGGACAGTCCGATCAACGATTCTCGGCCCGAACAGCCCGTCGCGCCGGATGTTGGTGTACAGCACACGGGCATCATCCACGCCGAAAGAGATTCGGTACGCCGCGGTTTCCGCCTCCGTCACCTCAAGCTGATGCACGCGAGCAGCTTCAAGAACACCTCCTTCGATCATCCACGCTACATCCTGCGGAAAGATGCTTATGTGCACCTTCCCTGGTCTCGCGTTCTGCAGCGCTCGTGCGGCGCCTGCTCTTGAAAGCGACCGGATGATCTCCAGGTTCGTTGCCGGTGGCTCCTCGGTGGTATCCTGCTGCGCCCGCGCGCCGGCGCCGACAATCAAAGCCACCGTCGCCAGAACAGTCAGCCGTGATCTTGCAGAAGCTTTACTTGTGAATACCACACACCTTCAGAGGCTGTTCTTTGCTATCGCTTGTCATAACGAAACCATAGGGCGCTTCGCAGGCGCTTACGCCGTTTACGACGGACTAAAGTAACCAAAAACGCTCCGAGTTTCAAGAAGACGCAAACGAAGGGTTTAGAGGTGCTTGTTCGAGATGCGCGTCAGTTCTCTGAGCACAAGCGCGGGATCATCATCAAGGTAGTGACGGGAAAAGCGGCGAGCACGGCGGATTTCGTCATCAGCAATCGAGGCAAAGATCAAATCCTCGTCGAATAATTTCGCTTTCGCTGCTACCTCGCCATCCGGGGCGATGATGGACGAGCCGCCCCAAAAGTTGACGCCGTCCTCGTATCCTGTACGATTGCAGAATGCCACGTACGTTGTCAGCAAACGGGCGTAGGCTCTGTGATTCTCGGCGTTGATGCGATCGATGTGGAGTTCTGTCTCGGCTCCTGCAATACGCGTCGGACTCGCAACAAGAGAAATGATGATGTTGGCGCCGTCCTTCGCGAGAATATACGGAAGGGTAAGATGCCAGAGGTCTTCACAAATCAACACACCAAGGCGCCCGAAGGGCGTATCAAACGCCTGCACGGAATTGCCGGCATTGAAATAGCGCATCTCCTCAAACATACCGTACGTCGGCGGATACGTCTTGCGATGAACCGACTGGACCGTGCCGGCATGAATGAAAAACGCTGCGTTGTAGAGCGCAAACTGATCGTCTTCTTCAATGCCGCCGGCAAGAATCGCAATGGAATTGCTCAGCGCGAGCAGCGGCTCAAGCACCGACACATCCCGACGTAGATTCACCGCCAGATCCCAATTCATGTCCTTGACCGAATAGCCGGTAAGGCTCAATTCCGGAAAGACGACGAGCTGTGCCCCCCGCTGCTGTGCCTCGCGAGCAAAGGCGACATGCTTCTCCACATTGCGGGAAAGGTTGCCGAGTGCCGGATCAATTTGCGCAAGCGCGAGCGTGAATTTCATAGCGGAGGGCTAATCGAGTTTCTCCGACTCGATATCATCCGAGAGATCGAACATGCGGATGTCTTTGATATACTGCACGGTCTTGTCGGTCTTGAGCGCCTTCAAACGCACGATCTTCTTCTCGATGCGATCAAGATTGTCACGAATGATGGTGAGGTACGTTTTGAGATGGTCGTTCTCATGACTCTTCAGCAACTGCTCAACTTGCTCGCGCATGCCGTCGAGCGGAAGTCGCAATTCGCCCGTAATTTTTCGGATCAGGTCGCGGATGGCTTCCAGCCGTTTCTGCGAAATCTCCAGGGTCGTCAGTTGATCTTTCAGCTTCTGCCGTTCGATGACGCTGAGGATGGTTTTCGGCAGTACGGGCGTTGAGATTTCTTCTTTGACGAGGTAGTCCTCAATCCCTAACTTCATGACTTCAACAGCAAGATCGAAATCCTTGTTCACCGTCAGGAACACGACGGGAATGAGAAAGCCTCGCTCCTGCAGGGTGCGCGTTACCTCTAACCCATTCTGCCCGGGCAGGAAGTAGTCCATGAGAATCACATCGTAATGGGGATTGCGGCCAAGCTCGTAGAGGGCATCAGGCCCGTTCTCGCACCAGGTTACCTGAAATCGTTCGGGCTCATGTTTCTTGAGGAACAATTCGACCAACTTCGAGAAATCGGGGTTGTCTTCAATCAACAACACCCGTATGGGTTGTTGCTCTTCCATGGACCGATGTCGCTACGTAGGTTTCTTGATCGTAAAGTAGAACGTCGAGCCGACGCCGGGAGCCGATTCCAGCCAAATCCTTCCTCCTTCCCGTTCGATGATCTTCTTGACGATGGTCAGTCCCGCCCCCGTACCGCGATACTCTTCGCTTCGTTTGAGCCGCTGAAAGATGGTAAAGATGCGATCAAAATACTGCGGCTCGATGCCGATGCCGTTGTCCTTCACCCAGAAGCGAAAATCCTGTTCGTCCTCATCACAGCCAATCTCGATAATGGGGATGGGCTTGTCATTGAATTTCATGGCATTGGAGATAAGATTGCGAAAGACCATGGCAAGCCGGGTGCTGCTGTAGCGGACATGCGGCAGATGATCCTGTACACGGACGAGCACCTTCCGTTCGCGCAGGCTGAATTGAAAGTCGTGGAGGATTTCGTCAATGATGGTTCGTACCGACACCGTTTCGTGCGCTTCACTCATCCTGCCCAGGCGCGAGAGCGTCAGGAGGTCTTCGATCAGGTGCTTCATGCGTGCTGTTGATTGGACAACAGCGCTCAGGTACTCCTTCCCCTCATCGTCGAGACAATCCTGATAGTCCTTCATCACGATCTTGCTGTAGCCCTCGATGCTGATGAGCGGCTCCTTCAAATCGTGCGAGACAACGTAGGTAAAGTCGTCCAACTCTTTGTTGCGATTCTCGATCTCGGCGGATTTTTTCAGCGTATCTTCGTACAACATCGCCTTGCCGATCGCAACACCGGTCAAGTTAGCGATACTTTCTAAGAGACGCAAGTGACTGCCGGTGTAGAGATTCGGTCGGGAGGCAACGATGGAGATGATGCCGATGACTTTATTGTCGGACTTGATCGGGACGGCAATCATCGAGTCGCTGGCGTCCGCGGTGGTACTGCCCATGTACGACGTACCGTTTGCGACGACTTCCTGATAGATCCTGTTGGGCCAATCCGTAAGGGCGCGCACCTTCACGCCGGCGGGGTAGAACTCAGCCACACCGTTGACGGTTCTGCGAAGAAGTGTCAACGTGTTGTCTTCAGGGCTATAGGCCTGATAGTAGAACCGGTCGAGCGGCAACGCTTTTGTTACTTCCTGATAGACGACTTGCAGCATCGAGTTCAAGTCCAGCAAGCCCGTCAGTCCCTTCCCTAACTCATACAACGTTGTTAGCGTGTGCACCTGATGTTGAATCTCGGCGTAGAGCTGAGCGTTCTCTATCGCAGCACCAAGCTGGTTACCGATAAGAATCAGCAATTGTTCTTCTCTCGGCGTAAAGGCATGTGGGCGCCGGCAGCCGATGAGCAGCGTTCCCAGAAGCCGATCCTTGGATTGAAGCGGTACAAGGGCCGTGCTTTCGAGCTGAAGCCTCTTTCCCAGCAGCTCGGATGATTGAAGGATGAGATTGGATCGGTCAGGTCTTGTTTCTACGTACACGGGCGTTGGCCGGGCACCGAACAGTTCGGCCAGAGAGTTCACAGCATCAATTTCCGCAACGCGCGAAGCCAGTTCTTCCGAGAAGCCGCGATAGCTGGTGAGTGTAAGCCGGCCGTCCTCGCCGTGGAGATAGAAGCCAACCGCCGCCGCCTCGAAGACCTCCTGCACCTGCTCGGCGGCGACGCGTAGAATCTCCGCGAGATCGAGTGATGTACTGATGGATGTCGAGATCGTGTTCAGCGCAACCAGTTCCCGGTTGCGCCTCTTGATCTCCGCTTCGGTGCGATTGATTTCGGTAATGTCCGTTTGCGTAAACACCAGGCCCGTTACTTTTTCCCCAATCACCATCGGGCTAATGACCAGGTGGTGAGTTGCCCCGATGTTGCCCTCGAAAACCTCGAAATCGCGTGCGTGCACGTCCAGCCGTCTGGCGAACAGATCATCCATCACGCGCTTGTATTCCTGCCACGTCTCAGCATCCGGCATCAGCACTTCCAGTGATTGGCCCAGGATGCGGTTCTCCTGCGCCCACTCACCCCCCTTCTGACGAATCATGTACTCTCTCCAGGCCTTGTTCACGTGCGTGATCCGGTAGTTGCGATCCACCGTGAACACGATCTGGTTGATGGAGTCGAGGAGATTGTGGATGTACGCACTATCGTTGCGCACCTGCTCGAACAATCTCGCCCGCTGGATAATTGCGCCGATGTGGTCGGCTACAGGCTGAAGGAACGCGATATCATCTTCGCCGAAGGCCTTGCGCCGGCTGCTGATGAGACTGACGGCTCCCATTGCTTTGTCGTCAACGAACAGCGGGAGGCTCACTTGCGAAAGGCTCTTTCCGTTCTGCCCTGTTCCTTCTCCGTCCTTCACCGCCGGAGAACCCGTCCGCACCGCGTCGTACACAACTGTTGCATCAATCGGCAGATAGTTCACCTGCATGCTCTCGCCCGTGTCGGAAGGAATGGCAATGTACCACGGAAAGAGGTTCTGCTCTTCATCAAGGAAGGAGACGTTGATTCCCTCATACGGTACGAGCGCGTGAATCTCGGTCGCGATGGTTTTCAAGACGACCCCGAGGTCCGCGGATGTATCCGAGGAGCCGATGATACGGTTGAGCAACGCAATCTGTTTGTTCTTCCGTTCAACCTCCAGAGCGAGCTGTTGTGTTTCAGTAATATCCTTCCCGATGAGCAGGATGCCGGTCGGCTCATCACGATTGTTCTTCAACAACGATGCACGGACGCGCACAACCAACGGCCGCCCATCCTTGTGCCGCCAGGTAACCTCCAGCACTGAGGGTGCCTTCTCCTTTGCCGCGGCGTACCACGCGCGAAATCGTTCGCGGTCTGCTTCATCCACCCAGGGATAGGTGGCCTCTTGCGCTTCCTCAAGACTATAACCCGTCCATTCCGAAAACGCGCGGTTGGTCTGCAACACTTTTCCGTCCAGGTCGCATATCAATATCGCATCGCTGACCGTCGCGAGTGCAGCACGAAGCGTCGCTTGACTCTGCTGTGTCTCATCAGCAAGCTTCTGGAGAAACGTCGTATCCTGAACCAAGACGATTGTGCCTCCAGGTTCACCATCCCGCACGCTTCGCGGGATTGCACGCACACGAAGGGCGACACTTTTCTGTTCGCCGGCCGGATGCACCAGAAGCGTCTCCGCCGGATCGGCTTCTCCCGCCGCTTTTCGCTCGAGAAGTTTTGGGAGAACGGAACCCAGCGGCTGAAGGTCATGAATGCTCTTACCGATGGCCTCATCGCAGGAAATGCCCGTCATTCGAGCCAGCGGAGCATTCCATTCAATGCATTCCAGGTTCGCATCAAGAAGGGCGATTCCGTCTGGAAGGAGATCGAGAATGTCGAACTGCGTTCGCGAGACCGAAGCAGTCGCGGCATGAGACGCACCTGCATGGGCAAGAAGTTTCGACGCCGTGATATCGGTGAGGATACCGTGAATTGCCACAAGCCTCCCCGTCGTATCACGCTCGTATCGAACCGAGTCCCGCAGCCACAGGTAGGTCGCTTTGCCCTTCGGCAGCACGCGATACTCCAAGTGGAACGCATTTGCTT
The DNA here is from genome assembly GCA_037441705.1 of Ignavibacteriales bacterium. Classification (GTDB taxonomy): domain Bacteria; phylum Bacteroidota; class Ignavibacteria; order UBA10030; family UBA6906; genus CAADGV01. Next base: position 34,282 of record JBBIRR010000017.1, on the reverse strand, counting down.
CGCCGGTTTGATTGGAGATTCGCTTCGAGAGCACGGGGCGGTCGTCCGGGTGCAACAATGTTCGCCATAAGTTCGGGTTCTGCTGGAAGTCGGACGTTTTGTATCCCGTTAAGGTCTCGATATTGGGGCTGAGGTATGTGAAGGCACCGTTCGGCTGGAGTGAGTAGAGAACTTCCGCAAGCGTCGAGACGGTTGAAGCGAACCGCTCTTCTCGTGAGGCAACCTGCTCGCGGAGAACAACGAGCTGCACAGCGATCCCCAACTGTCGTCCGATGGAAGCAAGAAGAACCCGATCGTGTTCGTCGATCGTGATCTCGCGACGTGTGGCAAGCAGAAGCATGCCATGCAGCCGTCCACTTACAACCGTCGGCAGGATTGCCACCGTGCTGTATCCCTCGGATGCGAAAAGGGAACGATACGGAAGGTATGCGGGATATTCTGCGATGGTGGCGATGAGAGCTTCGTGTGTTTTGTTGAAAAACCGCGTAAAGCTTTCATCGAGCGATTGGCGATCGAGTTTCGCACGCGCGTGCTCGCTCAACCCATGATGATGCTTGAGCACGAGAAGGTCGTCCTGTAGCAGAAAGACGCCCGCCGTCTCGAAGCCGGAAGCCTTCAGTGCAGCGTGCATCCCTCGGTGGTACATCTCCTCGGTCGAAGCCGAGGAACGAACGTCGTCTATGAAGTGATTGAGAATCTCGAATCCCTTCGATCTCCGTTCAAGCTCCTCTTCCGACTTTCTCAACTCGGTGATATTGCGATGATAGGAAAGAACCGCAGGCCGCCCGTCGAAGGAAATGCGGCACGAGCGCGCTTCTACGACAATCTTGGTTCCATCCTTCATTCTGCCGGGATATTCCAATTGCTGCTGTGTCTCGCTGCCGGCCAGTACTTGCTTCTCGGCTTCAAGCACTTCACGTCGCGCGTTTCGTCCCCAGACAACGGTTGTGAGCTTCTTACCCAGAAGCTCCATTGAACCCGCATAGCCGAACAGTCTGGCAAACGCGTCATTGACAAGCAGAAACGTGCCGTCTTTCGTGATGGAGAGCGCGTCGAGCGATCCTTCCACCAGCGTCTTGAATTTCTCCTCCACCGCCGCTGCACGATCGAGAACCTGACGTCGAGCGGTGACATCAACGAAGGAGCAATACACGGCCGGCTTGCCCGCGAAAGGAACCGAAGCAATCGAAACTTCAGCGGCAACCGACTTTCGCTCCGGAGCGGGAATGAGGACCTCCCGATTGGAAATGCGAACGCCGCCGCCCGTTTGTTTCAGCAGTTCGCTGATCTGCTTCAGCAGGTCGGCATTTCTTCGGCCAAAGAAATCTGTGAGCGAAGGCGTCTTCTGCGCCGTCCACGGAAAGAGGGCCGTGAAGGCTTCATTCCGTTCGGCCAGTTTTCGATTGACAAAGATTGCGTAGGGATACGGCAGAGAAGAAAGAAAAGCGCGGTACTCGTTTTCAATTGCGATCTTCTCGGCTTTGAGCTTCATCCGGTCGGCACTGTCCACACAGACCGCTGCAAACAGATTCTTGCCGAGCGATGTTGCATAGATCAGGACTTCCAGCATCTGTCCATTCTTGCGACGAACTTGCGTGGAGAACGATAGTTTCCCCTTCCGTCGTAGAACGACCAGTGCCCGTTTTGCGGCCCACTGACGTTCACGAGGGATCAGATCAAACAGTCGCGGCAGTTCCGATTCTTCATATCCGAGAAACTCCTTTGCCCGTCTGTTGATTTTCCTGAACTCTCCACCTAACTCAAAAATAACGAGTCCCTCGGCAGCGTTCTCGAACGCGCGAGCGCTCACCTCGTCGGGTTGCACAGCGGCTGACCGTTCGCCCGCGTGTTTGGGGGCGACGGGACGCGAGAGCCGCGAGGCCTTCGCCGTGATTGTCAGAATTCTGGGAAGAAAGCTTTCGGGGGAATAGTAACCCTTGGCAGCAAGGAACTGTGCAACATTCTGCGCGCCCTCGCGCCGGATGTCGAGAAACAGGTCGGCCTCATCCTTCAGCAGCGCAAGCGACGCAGCGGGAAGCGTTGCCCGCGCAATACACCAGACGCTCAGCGACTTCCTCGCTGCAACCATCCTGAGCAGCGAGGGCACAAACTCACCGCGCCGCGAGCGGGGCGCATCGCCGATCTCGAGGAAGATGGAGGCATTCTTGTTTGCCCTCCGTAGAACCTTTTTGCACTCGAGCGCCGCGTGCTCGCCTGATGAGACGGAAACGACATGATGAGCAATCTTGGAGAAGCGTTCGCTCGGTTCTCCGAACGAAATCAGCAGCGAGTTTCTTTCGCCCGCATGTGCCACGAGGGAATGAAGAATGCGAAGGGAAGTGGCTCGCTCGGGAGTGACGATCACAAGCTGGCGCGCCGAGTTTGGCGAGCGCCGACGATGCTTCAAGATTGTGAGGGCGTCCTCGATGGACTTGATGCCCGTAAGCGTATTCTCTGCTGCCATGGATTCAACACCTACCACCTGCCGCTTGCACCGCCGCCGCCGAACGAACCCCCGCCGCCGCTGAAGCCGCCGAAGCCGCCTCCCCCGCTTCTGCCTCCCCCTCCCCACCCGCCGGGATAGAATACGGGAAGTCTGCCGCCGCGCATAAAGCGGTGACCGCGTCGCGCGTTGCGCGAAGCAAGAAACACAAAGAGACCAAAGAAGATGAAGGGAACGAGCCACGACCAGTCCGCATCCATATCTTCCGGCTCGGCTTTGTATTCATTCTGTGTTGCGCGCATGATCGCATCCACGCCCGCTCTGATCCCTGCAGCATAATCGCCGGCGCGAAACTTCGGCACAATCTCACGGCGGATGATCTGTCCGCAAAGACCGTCGGGCAACACGCCCTCCAGTCCGTACCCCACTTCAATCCGTATCTGCCTATCGTCCTTGGCGATGAGCAGGAGGACTCCGTTGTCCTTTTGCTTCTGACCGATCCCGTTCACTTCAGCCGTCCGCAAAGCGAAATCTTCGATACTCTCACCGCCGAGAGTTGCCACCATAACGACGACGATTTGATTCGAGGTGGTATCCTCAAATCGAGCAAGCGAACGCTCAAGCTCTTCAACCTCCGCTGGGCTAAGCGTATAGGTGAAGTCCGTAACACGCTGGAAGAGTTTGGGGACTTTTGCTTCTTGAGCGCCGATCTTTCCTGCGAGTCCAAGCAAGAGCGCGCAGCCGATGATTACCAGGCGATGGCTCATCAGAATTTCACTTCCGGTGCCGACTCGGCTCCCTCCTTCGCCTTGAAGTAGGCCTTCTCACGGAACCCCGCAAGGTTGGCGATCAGCACGCCGGGAAAGCGTGCCCGTGTGGTGTTGTACGTCTGCACCACTTCGTTGAATCGCCGCCGTTCTACACTGATGCGATTCTCCGTTCCCGCTAATTCGTTCTGGAGCGAAAGAAAGTTCTCACTCGACCGCAGCGTGGGGTAATTCTCCGCAACAGCCAGCAATCGCCCCAGGGCAGTGGATAGCTGATCTTGAGCCGACTGAAACTTTGCGAAAGCATCGGGGTCGTCAAGGACTTCCTTTGTCACCTGAATGGATGTTGCCTTCGCCCGTGCCTCCACGACGCCGGTCAACACCTCTCGCTCCTGGGCTGCAAAGCCCTTGACCGTGTTAACAAGATTCGGAATCAAATCCGCGCGGCGTTGATACTGATTCTCGACCTGACTCCACGCCGACGTCACGGCCTGTTCCAGACCGATGAGCGAGTTATATGCCCCGACCCCCCACATGATGAGAAGAAGCAGAACGACAACAATGCCGATAAGAACAACGGTGCCCTTTTTCATGAGGATACCTTGTTGAGGTGGATGTTTGATGAGCGACAAAAAGAAAGGAAGCCAGCATGACTTCCTTCCGATATAGAATCATACGACCAAAGTATATAAAAAAGGCGGGCGCATTGCAATAACTTGGGACATCATGACAACATCAATTCGTGGATCTGCTGCGGCGATTTCTTGGCTTCTTCCATTCTTGTTGGTTCGTCGCACCAAAGCAGCCAACGACCCGGCAGGAGAACATGGACATAGGCACAAACAAAAAAGGAAGCCCGAAGGCTTCCTTTAGTTTGGTAGGGACAAGCTTCTGTTAGTTGCCAAGGCCGAAGTTGACACCAACACGGGCGCCAAGGCTTCCGGAGGAGCCTCCCGAGGTCGCGATCCCATCATATCGAGCAGAGATATCGAGCTTGGTGTTGCCGCTGCCCAAGCCGAATTCCACACCGACACCCGGCGCATAGTTGAAATCCGTCGATGAGGCGCTACCGCCGCCAACGGTGATAGGGCCAAGGGGAGTATTGATAGTTGTCGCAGGGACATCCACCGTCCCGAAGAACATGCCAAGCTCTGCAATGCCGTAGAAGCGAACCTTCTCCGTTTCCGGCATGAAGTAGTACTTGCCGAACGCTCGGACGGGCAAGCCCTTGAACGTGCCACCCTTTACCGTGATGCCGCCGACAGTCCGATCCTTTCCACTCCAGGTAAAGTACCCTGCAGTGAGACCAGCCGAAAACATCGGGGTGATATTGAACTGACCTCTCACGCTCCCGCCAAACCCTGTAGACTGCGCGTCGCCAAACGTTCCCATCGGAATCAGAACGTCCCCACCAACGCTGATGGCAACTTTCCCTTCAGCGTTCGAGCTTGCGCTCACAAAGCTAACCAGCGCAAGGGCAACAACTACTAGCAAGAGTTTTTTCATTGGAGATTACCCCTCTATTGTGAATAATGATGGATTAGTGATGAACGGGTCGGACCATAAAAGCCGCCCACAGTATACACAAAACACATTACTTTGTCAAGCAATCCGTCGTTCGCGAGCCATTGTTTCGTCTTTCTGGGAGGCTTTCCATGGCCATGATCCATTGTTTATCAACCAAGTAAGAATAAGACGCCGAACAGGATCACGAAATTCCTTGACTTGACGCTGGCTGATTGCCCCTGTTGTGCAGGACTGTTATCCAGGTTCGATAAGCCAAGGTTGTATCGGATGTCGCCTGTCAGTGCAACCTGACGTGCCACCTTGAACTCCGTGCCTCCACCGAATTCAAGTCCGAAATCAATCGAAGAAGTCGTACTCTTCACGTCATATTCCCCGTCCTGTATGTTAGCAAAGCCTTGGAACTTTGCTTTCGAGGACAGCACGAGGCCAATGTTCGGTCCAACAAATGCGTAGGGACGCACTGTCCCTTCAATAAACTTTACGCGGAACAGGACAGGAATCTGCAGGTAGCTGATCGTTCGTTCATCCGTAGCCCGCGCTGTACCTTGTGTAAGCTCCCATTTAACAGACTTCTGAGTGTATCCAGGTTCGACAGCTACGGCAAACATGCGGCCGAAGGACAACTCCGCGTTCGCGCTAACGCCAAATCCGGTTCCCCCTGACTTTGTGCTATTGATTCCCTGAGCCTGCAGCCCTGCATAAGGGTCCGGGTCAACAGATGCTGAGCTGAGACTCAATCCTGCTTTCACACCAATACCAAACTGCACCTGAGAAACTGCCTGGCCGGCGAGAGCTGCCAGAAGAACAACTGTAGCGACAACCGAAAACGCACGCTGCATAGCAACAGCCTCCTTTCGGGGAATTCAGACCTCGTGATTGGGTAGTGCTGGCTTCAGGCTTAGATCTCGTACCGGATACCAGCTCGGATAATAACAGCGAATACTGTTCTACTTTGCCCCTGAACAAATCCAGAGAAAGGATCGAAGTAGCTTGCACCTCCGGTACCGAAGACAGGTCCGAATTGGATATCGGGCGCAATATACAAGTTGTTGGCAATAGGAATGTTGACTCCGCCTCCACCCTGAATGCCAAAATACGGTCCGCCTGTATAGAAGTACAGGGCAAGACCGAAGTTCGCGAACGGCCGCAACTTGCTTCCGGGAATTCCGAAGTAGTACTTGCCGTAGGCAAACCACTCAATGGGCGTGCCGCCCTGCGTGTTGATATTGAATTCAGAACCGACCGCAAAATTCCTCCCGAAAATCACTTCACTCATCGGTCCGATATGAAAACCTGCAGCTCCGTCATAGATGGAGATCCCCGCGTTGCCACCAAGACTCCATTTCATCTGGGCACGAGCAGTTCCCGCGCAAATGGCGAGGGCGAACATCGTCAGAACTAGAAGAAAGCGAATAGGTCTCATACTGATACCCCACACGATTGTTTGTTGTTGGTTGGTTAGATTGCCCTGGCTTTTATTTCAGTAAGGCTCGCGAGATCACTATTCGCTGTATTTCCGAGGTCCCCTCGTAGATCTCCGTGATCTTCGCATCCCGTAGATAGCGCTCGACCAGGTACTCGCGAACGTATCCGTACCCGCCGTGAATTTGGATTGCTTCGAGCGCAGAGTGTACCGCAACTTTCGAGGCGAACAGTTTTGCCATCGCTGCTGCATCTCCGTAAGGTTGGCCTGCATCCTTGAGAAACGCCGCTCGAAGCGTGAGCATGCGCGCAGCCTCGATGTTGGTTGCCATTTCCGCGAGCTTGAACTGAATAGCCTGAAACTCGGCAATGGGATGATCGAATGCTTTGCGCTGTTTGGAGTAGCTGATGGAGGCATCAAGACACGCTTGCGCAATACCAAGAGCCTGTGCTGCAATACCGATACGCCCTCCCTCGAGCGTCTTCATCGCGAACTTGAAGCCGTCACCCTCCTCTCCAATCCTGTTGGCAACAGGAACTCTTGCGTCTTGAAAAGCGAGCGAGACTGTGTCAGAGCTTCTGATGCCGAGCTTCTTTTCTTTCTTGGCAACGAAAAAACCCGGCGTGCCTTTCTCGACAACAAATGTGCTGATGCCCTTTGCGCCTTTTGCTCTGTCGGTTGCAGCCATCACCAGCACGAGGTCGGCAGTCGAGCCGTTGGTGATCCAGTTCTTCGTGCCGTTCAGAATATAGTAATCACCATCCCTAACTGCAACAGTTCTCTGATTCGAGGCATCACTTCCCGCTTCGGGTTCTGAAAGGGCAAACGCGCCCAATTTGCGCCCCGTGGCAAGGTCACGCAAGAATCGCTCCTTCTGCTCACGCGTGCCGTATTTTTCAATGCCGTAGCAGACCAGCGAGTTGTTGACCGACATGATGACTCCGCAGGAAGCATCGACGCGAGAAATCTCCTCCATCGCAATCACATAGCTGACGGTGTCAAGGCCGGCACCTCCCCACTCTTCCGGCACCATCATACCCATAAAGCCCAGCTCACCCATTTCTTTGACGAGATCGTACGGGAACTCTTCCTTCTCGTCCCGTTCAATGGAGTTTGGCGCAATCTTTTCTTCTGCAAAATTCCGCGCCGTTTCGCGGATCATCTGATGTGTTTCAGAAAAGGCAAATTCCATAGTCTGTTCGATGAGATGGAATCAGATCAGGTCGTTGGATACTCGTAAAACCCCTTGCCCGTCTTCCTTCCCAGATGCCCGGCGGCCACCATCTTCTTCAGCAGCGGGCACGGTCGGTACTTCGGATCGCCCAGACCGTCATGCAGAACGTTCATGATCGAGAGACACACATCAAGGCCGATGAAGTCCGCGAGCGTGAGCGGACCCATGGGATGGTTCATGCCGAGTTTCATGACCGTGTCGATCGCCTCCGGGGTTGCCACACCTTCCATCACGCAGTACATCGCTTCGTTCAACATGGGAAGCAGGACGCGGTTGGAAACGAATCCCGGATAATCATTCACCTCCACAGGAACCTTCTCCAGTTTCTCCGCCAGCTGCTTGACGGTCTGAAGGGTTGCATCCGATGTCGCGAGTCCCCTGATCACTTCCACAAGCTTCATCACCGGCACGGGATTCATGAAGTGCATGCCGATCACTTTGTCGGGACGTTTCGTGACCGCGGCGATTTCGGTGATGGAGATGGAGGACGTGTTGGAAGCGAGGACAGTCTCCGCCTTGCAGGCGGCATCGAGCGTGCGGAAGATGTCGTTCTTGATTTGCCGGTCCTCGGTTGCGGCCTCCACAACAATGTCGGCATGTGCTGCAGCAGATCGGAGATCGAGCGAGAAGGTTATGCGACCCAGGGTTTCGTCCTTCCGTTCGGCCGTGAGCGTGCCTTTCTTCACCTGCCGGTCGAGGTTCGCCGAGATTGTTGCTTTGGCTCTGTCGAGAAATTCTTGTTTGATGTCGTTGAGGATGACGTTGAATCCGTACTGCGCAAACACGTGGGCAATGCCGTTGCCCATCGTGCCGGCACCGATGACTGTAACGTTCTGGATAGTCAAGGGCACGCTCCGGTTCAGATGCGTTCGACAATGAGTGCTGAGGCTTCGCCGCCGCCGATACAGATGGCGGCAAGACCTCGTTTCAGGTTGCGCTGCTCCAGCGCATGAAGAAGTGTAACGAGAATGCGTGCACCGCTCGCACCGATCGGATGACCGAGGGCAACGGCCCCGCCGTTGACATTCACTTTGTTGACATCTAACCCCAGAATGGTGTTAACCGCGATCGCAACCACAGCAAAGGCTTCGTTGATTTCGAACAGATCAATATCGTCCTTTGTCATGCCAGCGCGCTTGAGCACCTTGGTGATACCGTCGGCCGGAGCGGTGGTAAACCACATCGGGTCTTTTGCCGCCGACGCCTGCGCGATGATTCGGGCCAGCGGCCTGATGCCGAGCTGCTTCGCTTTTTCCGCAGACATCAACACCAGCGCGGCGGCGCCGTCGTTGATCTTCGAGGAATTGGCGGCGGTAACGCTGCCATCTTTCTGGAACGCCGACTTCAGTTTGGGGATTTTCGCGAAGTCGGTCTTGAACACATCCTCATCCTCCAGCACCACCTTCGTCTCTTTCCCTTCAGTGACCTCAACCCCAACAATCTCCTTTGCAAAGCGGCCGGTCTTCTGCGATTCTTGCGCTCGTGTGTAGCTGAGGATGGCAAACTCATCCTGGGCTTCGCGGGAGACGCGGCACTCTCTGGCACACAACTCCGCGGCGATGCCCATCGCAGTATCGTCGTAGGCATTGAGGAGGCCGTCCTTCATCATCGCATCGTAGATCTGAGCATGCCCCATCTTGTACCCTGAGCGAGCCTTGTCCAACAAGTAGGGTGCGTTGGACATGCTCTCCATTCCGCCGGCAACAACCACATCCGCGTCGCCGAGCATGATCGCTTGCGCCGCGAGCATCACGGCCTTCAAGCCGGAGCCGCAGACTTTGTTCACCGTCATACACTCGACGGAAACCGGAAGCCCGGCGTAGATTGCAGCCTGACGAGCAGGTGCCTGACCGACGCCGGCTTGAATCACATTTCCCATGATCACTTCGTTCACCGCTTCGGGCGCAATGCCCGCGCGCTTGAGCGCTTCGCGAATGACGATTGCTCCGAGCCTCGGAGCCGGCAAGGAGCTGAGCGAACCCCGAAAGCTTCCGATGGGCGTTCTGCACCCGCTGACGATGACGACTTCGTTCATGTTCTTAGCTATTCATCGATTTCAAGAATTCTTTGTTGGATTTCGTTCCCCGCATTTTCTCCAGAAGGAATTCCATTGCCTCGACCGTGTTGAAGTCGGAGAGGAACTTGCGTAGAACCCAGATGCGGTTCAGCTCGTCTGCATCGAGCAGCAGCTCCTCCTTGCGTGTCCCGGAGCGGTTCACGTCAATGGCGGGGAAGATGCGCTTGTCGCTCAGCTTCCGGTCGAGCACAATTTCCATGTTACCGGTTCCCTTGAACTCTTCAAAGATCACCTCATCCATCCTGCTTCCGGTCTCAATCAACGCCGTCGCGACGATGGTCAGGCTCCCCCCTTCTTCGATGTTGCGGGCAGCCCCGAAGAATCGCTTCGGCTTGTGCAGAGCATTGGCATCGACGCCGCCGGAAAGAATCTTGCCGGAATGCGGAACGACGGTATTGTGCGCACGCGCGAGACGCGTAATGCTATCCAGCAACACGACAACATCACGCTTTGCCTCGACGAGACGCTTCGCCTTTTCCAACACCATATCGGCAACCTGAACGTGACGCTCCGGCGGCTCGTCGAACGTCGAGCTGACGACTTCGGCGTTGACCGACCGCTCCATATCCGTGACCTCCTCGGGGCGCTCATCGATCAGCAAGACGATGAGCTTCACTTCGGGATGATTGCGTGAAATGCTGTTGGCAATCTTCTGCAGCAGGATCGTCTTGCCGGCCTTGGGCGGCGACACGATCATGCCGCGCTGCCCCTTGCCGATGGGCGTCAGCAAATCCATGATGCGCATCGAATATTCGCCCGGCGCGGTCTCCAGTTTGAGTTGCTCGTTAGGATAGAGCGGCGTGAGGTTGTCGAAGAGAACGCGCTCACGAATCAACTCCGGATTTTCGTCGTTCACGGCTTCCACACGCAGCAGTGCGAAGAACCGCTCCCCCTCCTTCGGCGGTCGAACCTGGCCGCTGACGGTGTCACCGGTTCTCAGATTGAATTTCTTGATCTGGGAAGGCGAGACGTAGATGTCGTCGGGTGAGGGAAGGTAGTTGTAATCAACACTGCGCAGAAAGCCGTAGCCGTCGGGCAGCACCTCCAGCACGCCTTTGCTGAAGGTCAGGCCTCCCTGCTCGGTTTGTGCTTCAAGAATCTTGAAGATCAGCTCTTGCTTGCGCAGATCGCTGTAGCCGGTGATGTTCAGCTCCTTTGCGATCTGATTCAGCTCGGCTATCTTCTTTGACTTCAGCTCTGCAATGTCCATCGCCATGGAATGTAAATCCTCTTACTAAAAAACATTGTGTGCCCTTCACACGTTGACCTCGAACCTCATCGTGAAGAACGTATCGGGGAGAACGAATGAAGAGTAATGGTTGGATGAGTACTTACTGATGAGTTCGAACAGGTGGTATCTAAGGAGCCCTCGCTGCAACCCCAGTATCAATTCCCGTGGGGTATCTCCTCGGACATTCCTCTTTGCTGGAAAAAATATAGGAGATTTGGTTTTGATTGTCAAGCATTTCGCTGACCGAGAATCCCCAGGGCCTCTCCGACAAGATAATGAGAGCCTGTGACAAGAATCCTACTTTCAGAACCGGCAAGTCTCCTGGCAAGTTCCAGGGCATGCCGGACGGTTCTTGCGCTCGAGTGCGCCACACCGAGGCGCCGCAGCTCCTGAACAAGCCGTGACGTCGGTAAACCTCGCGGCGAGCGCGGTCGGACGACAACAACGTGCCGCACTGCCGGACCAAGCAACCGACACATGGTTTTGTAGTCTTTGTCCTGAAGAACTCCGAATACGGCAACGCAGTTTCTTCGCACATCGGCGGGCAGCGCGGAAACCAGTGCACGCATGCCTTCGGGATTGTGAGCAACATCGAACAGAAAGGTTCTTCCAACCGCTTCCAGCCGGCCGCGGAGACGCGTGTTTTCCACGACCCGCTCGAACCCGCTCCTTATCGTCTTCGCACCGACTCGCCTGAACCGGAATCTGAAACGCCTTTGTGAATGAAGAATGTCCAGTGCCGCCATTGCCGTGCAAGCGTTCGCCACCTGAAACGTCCCCCCCAACCCTAAGCAAACGTTGCTTATGGTAAGCCGGCGGCCGCGAAAGCTCACGAACCTTGCCTTTGCATCCCGTACGTTCACGCGCACACGGCGAGCAACCTCGTAGAGACGCGTGCCACGACGCTCCGCAATTCTGTCGAGTGTGCGAAGGACAGATCGCTCCGTTGCGCCGGTGACGCACGGAACACCCGGCTTGATAATGCCCCCCTTCTCGCGGGCAATCTGCACCAGCGTTGTACCGAGGTACTCCGTATGTTCCAACGAAATGTTGGTAATAATGCTGACCATGGGAAGAATCACGTTTGTTGAGTCGAGCCTGCCCCCGAGACCGACTTCGATTACCGCGATGTCAACCTCTTCATCGGCGAAGTACTGAAACGCGATGCAGGTTGTCGCCTCGAAGAAGGTCGCTCCCGTCGCCTCGATCATCGGTCGCAGCCGGCGAGCGTATTCGACGAGCCGATCTTCGGGGATTTCCTGACCGTTAATCCGGATACGCTCGGTGAATCGCACGAGGTGAGGCGACGTGTAGAGTCCGGTGCGATAGCCTGCCTCGATAAACACCGAAGCAAGGAAAGCCGAGGTGGAGCCTTTCCCGTTTGTGCCGCCAACGTGAATCGTGCGCAAACGTCGTTCGGGGTTGCCCACGGATCGCAGCAAGCGTCGGATGTTACGGAGACCGAACTTCATTCCCCGCCGTTGAAGTCCGTACAAATATCGCAGCGTACTGTGATAAGTTGGTGCCGACACAAACGACAAAACCGGACGTCAGGTGATTTGATGGATTGGGATTGTTGATGGTAGAATAGGCTTGCGGCGCTACAGCCAACTCGCGATGGCGGAGAACTCCATCTTTGCATCGAGCGCGCCGACGAGATCGCCGACGTCCGCGATGCCGCGCTCTTCGCAGTACTGCCGGATGCCATCAGCAATCTTGATGCCTGCAGCCGGATCAATGTAGTTCGCCGTTCCCACCTGCACGGCAGTGGCCCCGACCAACAGGAACTCGATTGCATCGTTGGCGTTCATGATACCGCCGATGCCGAAGATCGGAATCTTGACGGCCTTTGAGGCTTCGAAGACTTTGGCAAGGGCAATCGGCTTGATGGCGGGACCCGAAAGCCCGCCGGTGACCGTTGAGAGCATGGGCTTGCGCGTCTTGATATTCACCGCCATCCCGATCACGGTGTTGATCACCGAAATTGCATCAGCGCCCGCCGCTTCGCACGCACGGGCAAACTCCGAAATGTGTGTAACGTTGGGCGTCAGCTTGATGGCTAACAGGCGCTTCGTTCTTGCCCGAAGGCGCCGCGTGATCTCCTCTACCAACAAACAGCTTGTCCCGAAGCTCAAACCTCCCTCGCGCACGTTGGGACAGGAGACATTGATTTCGTATCCATCAATGCCGTCTTCTCGTTCCAGGATGTCCAGCACCTCGCAGTACTCTTCGATGGAGCTGGCGGCAATGTTTGCAAGGACGGCGGTGTCGACCGTACGAAGGAAGGGCAGCTTGTCGCTGACAAACTTCCTCACGCCGATATTGGCGAGGCCGATCGAGTTGAGCATGCCGCTGGCGGTTTCCACAATGCGCGGCGGCGGATTGCCTTCTCTCGGTTTCAACGAGAGCGACTTCGTGATAATCCCGCCCAACTTGCTCACATCCACCATATCCTTCGTGTCGTCACCGTACCCGTACGTTCCGGAGGCAACAAGAACACGATTCTTGAACTCTACGCCTGCAATCCTAACAGAGGTTTTTACCATATCAAATCTTTATTCTTCGTACGTCAAACGTCGGCCCGTCTTTGCACATCAAGCCGTATTTCTTTTCCCCGCCGATCAGCTCCACCGGACACCCCTGGCAAATGCCGAAGCCGCAGGCCATCGGGCCTTCGAGCGAAACCTCGCAGGGGATTTCCTCTTTGAGCGCAACGGCAGCGAGTGCATGCAGCATCGAGGTAGGCCCGCACGCGAAGATCTTCGGATGTTGAGCCTTGAGCGATGGAAGCATCGTCGCCATCAGGTCAACGACCGTGCCGCGAAATCCTTTGCTGCCGTCATCAGTCGCAACCTGCACGCCGTCGAGGTGCTGCGCGACGAGCTGACTCGCCGTCCGCGCACCGAGAAACGTAACGATGCGTTTGCCGGACGCGCGCAGCGTCTGCGTCGCAAGAGGAAGGGGAGCTACGCCAAGTCCCCCTCCCACAAGAACAGCCGTCTCGAAGTCCGGACTGTTGAGCGAAAACGGAACACCCAACGGCCCGAGCACATCGAGAACGTCGCCGGGCCGTTTGCCGCGCAGGGCAACCGAACCCTTTCCGACAACGTTGAAGACAATCTGAACGGCATTCCCTTCGATGCGATAGACACTGAACGGACGGCGCAGTAGCGGGTCGGTGCCGTCGGCAACTCTGATGTTGATGAACTGTCCTGCCTGAACCAGCGGAGCGATTTCCGGGGAATGAAATGTGAGGACGAAAATATTGTCGGCAACTTCGTTGAGGTCAAGGACCCGGCAGATTGTATGGATCATCAGGGAGCGGAGATTTTCACTCTTTTTTGATTCGAAGCTTCGGCACTTCGTCCACCGTTGTATCCTTGGGCATTTCCTGAAGAGATGGAAGGAGCTTCACAGAATCGGCCGGCATTCCCTTTCCTTGCGGCGGAACAACGGTCGTCGTGTCCTTCGGCATGTCAGGAGCGGCCTTGTGCCGTTCCGCATCTATCACCGTGAGCTTCGGTTGAACGACCGACGTGTAGGGCGAGCGGGGAAACCGTTGGACGAGACGGCGATAGCTTGCGATCGAACTGTCCGGCTCAAGGTGGATGTTCTCGTAAATCCAGCCGATGGCATACTGCGCCTTCGCCGCAAAGGGCGACGTCGTATCGCGTTCAGCGATCACGCGGAAGGACTGGAGCGCAGCAGCGTACTCGCCCTGCTTCATGAGCTGTTCGGCAGCGCGGTACGCCATTTCCGTGGAATCTTTGGCGCGCTCAAGCGGCGGCAGCCCCAACGAATGTCGCGCCGCAGCAGCAAACTCTGACTCGGGAAACCGGTCAACGATCACATGGAGGAGTGAATCCGCCGTCCCTGGCGGAGCAGCCGAATCCTGTTGTGCGATCTGCGCAAGCGTGTACAGAGCGCGCGGCACATACTGGCTCGTGGGGTGATCAGCAATCAAGCGATTGTACCAGTGCTTTGCCGAGTCGACCACCTGCAGGCCCGTGTAGAACAGGCTCGCCAGTTCCGCCTTATTGTACGCAAGTCGGGCCTGTACGGTATCCAGAGGCGGGGGTGGAACTGCGGGCGGCCGTTGAACCACGCTGTCGGTGCGGCCCGCAGCGAGCGACGTCGAGTCTTGATGTGTCGTATCGGGCGCTGCCGCTGCCGATGTATCCGGCGGCGAAAGAATCACCCGTCGGAGGCTATCGTTGCGTAGGATTTCGTTGCGATACGTGAAGTAACGCCCGAACAACTCGCTGCGTTTGACGATCTCGGGCGTGATGTCGGCTTGCGGGAACTCCGCTTTCCCCTTGTCGTACGCGACGCGCGCAGAATCATAATTCCCGTAGTGTGTTTCGTACAGAAGGCCAAGCTGGTAGTACGCATGCGCCGCATACTCGCTGCGCGCGTACGCCGTGTCCACGTACCGGTATTGCTCTTCGGCGGCCCGATAATCCTTCTCATCGCGATAGACGTTGCCGATCTCAAGACTGATTTCGCCGAAGAACTCGCGGTAGTTTGTATTGCGCACCATTTCTTCGAGCAGTGCAAGACTCTCCTCGTGCTTTCCGAGTTTTGACAGCATGCGTGCCTTGCCGATGAGTCCGCGATACTTGCTGATGTAACTCGATCCTTCGTCTTCCGAGCGCGCAAAGGCATCCGCTGCTTTTGCATAATTGCCGAGCTGGATGTTCATCTCCGCAACGCGGCGGTGGAGGGTGGCCCGATCGTCGGCGGTTGCGGCAAGCTCCGCCGCGGCAGCGAAGTACCGCAGCGCCTCCTCGTAGTTCTTGTTTTCGCGATGGAAGTGGCCGATGAGTCTCCCCGCCTCGGCCGTCAGAGCGTCTTCGCCGCGAGCCTTTGCTTCCTCGAACAATTCCGCTGCCAGCGCTGCAGCGGCTGTTTTGTCGTTATTTCGATAGTGCGTTTGCGCCAGAAGCAACTTGGCTTCGAGCGCAAGGTCGCTTTCGGGATAGGTCGAGAGCAACTCGTTGAATTTCCGCTGGGCCGATTGGAGTTCGTTCTGGTAGAAATACGATTTGCCGATCATCAGCAAGGCATCATCCACCAATTTCGATTCGGGATGATACTGAAGGAGTTTCGAGCACTTTTCGATGACGGTGGCAAATTTGGTTCGGGTTTGAGGTGGCACATCGAACGGCGCGAGATACGGACGCTCGGTCCGCACGGCAGCCTGCTGCTGCGCACCGCCCAGTACTTCTGCCTCAGCTTCATCGAACGCCTTCTGCGCGTTGTAATACGTGTTGAAGTAGGCGCCGATGAAACTCCCGATGCTGCATCCGGAGAGAACAAGAAGTGTGAGGGTCGTAAGAGAAAGGAAGAAGCGTTGCAAAATCAATAGCTCCATGCACAAATCACAAATCAACTTACCCAATCTTCACCCGAAAGTCAACAAAACCCGCGTGTCGATGCGCGCAGCAGCGGTAGCGGGTCGACGGACTGCCGCGCATTAAACTTTTCGCGCGACCGACGGCTCTAACCTACAGAACATAGGGACAGGAACCCTATCGCACACAACTCAACAGAAAAGGAGAAAACGATCATGATACGCAACTTCGCCGCCGTCGCCCTCCTGGGCTTGTTTGCCGCAACACTGGTCTTTGCACAACCCCCGCGCGGGCGGATGGGGCCGCACGGCATCGGGCCTCGGCATCAGGCACTCATTGACGAACTCAAGCTGACCGACACGCAGCAGGCACAAATGCAGAAGATCAGACTCGACCTGATGAAGAAGCAAACCCCGCTCCAGTCAAAGGTCCAGACTCTCCGGCTCGAAATCCAGGAACAGTTTCTCGCCGACAAGGTTGATCGCGCCGCAATCGAAAAGAACCTGAAGGCGATCACCGACGTTCAGCAGCAGATGAAGATGAACATGCTGGATCATTGGTTCCAGGTCAATGCCATCCTCACGCCTGAGCAGCAGAAGATCTGGAAGAACGCGGCAACCCGATGGGGCCAGCGCATGCCCGATGGGATGAGGATGCGCGGGATGATGCATTTCCGCGGCGGCCGGGATTGGGACGATGTCGAGTCGGACGACTAACCGGTGCGACGGCCAACATGAAAAGAGCGGGCACACACCCGCTCTTTTGTTTTCTGCTTACGGCGGATTCGTCGGCCGAACATCAATCTCGCTGAACATGCTGCGTGCAGGCGCGGTCACGGCAAATACGACTGCGGCGGCAACGTCTTCGGGCTGAGTAATCGTCGCTCCACGCTTGCCAGTCGCCGAGAAGGTCGTATCCACGGAGCCGGGAAAAATGGTTACGACGCGAATGTTGTGGCGGCGGACTTCGAGCATCAGGCAGTTTGCCCAACCGCGCAGCGCCCATTTCGTTGCCGCGTAGCCTGACCCGTTCACGAAGCTGTTCTTTCCCGCAAGCGAAGCAATGTTGACGATGGCGCCGCTTTGTTGTCGGATCATGTGGGGAAGGACGAGTTTGGTGAGCACAAACGGCGCCCGCATGTTGAGCTTCCACATGTCGTCAAACTCCGCCGTGCCCATTTCAACGAACGGCTTGAACACCCCCGTGCCCGCATTGTTGACGAGAATGTCGATCCGCCCGAAGCGTTTCATCGTCGCATCGACAAGCGTGTGCGCGTGGTCGTCGTCCGTCACATCGGCTTTGATGGCTATGGCTGTTCCGCCTGAGGAGTGAATCTGGTTTGCAACCGCTTCCAGTTCCGACTTCGTGCGTGCGGCAATGGCAATGCTCGCCCCCTCCTGTGCCAGTGCCAGCGCTATTGCCCGGCCGATACCACGCCCTCCGCCTGTTACAATGGCAACCGTGCCGTCCAGTCGTCCCATCATCACACCTGGTGCGCTTTGATGAGGGAAAGGAACTCTTGACGCGTCCTTGCATCATCGCGGAAGACGCCGAGCATGGCGCTGGTCGTGGCCAGGGAGTTCTGCTTCTCCACGCCGCGCATCATCATGCACATGTGGCGGGCTTCGATCACCACGCCCACACCATCGGGCTGCAGGTACTCGTACAGCGTGTCGGCAATCTGCTGCGTCATGCGCTCCTGCACCTGCAGACGACGGGCAAACACTTCGACGATACGAGGGACTTTGCTGAGACCAAGAATCTTTCCGTTGGGGATGTACGCCACATGTGCCTTCCCGAAAAACGGCAGCAGATGATGCTCGCACATGCTGAAGAAGTCGATGTCCTTCACGATCACCATCTCGCTATATCGTTCGGCAAAGATTGCGCCGTTCATGACCTGCGCTATATCTTTCTTGTAGCCGCTGGTCAGAAACTCATACGCCTTGGCCACGCGCCGCGGCGTCCGCTGCAGACCTTCGCGGGAAGGATCCTCGCCGATCTCCTTCAACAGTATGGTAACGAGTTCTTCAAGTTGTGTTCGGTGTGACATGCCGCCTCCGTCCTACTCCCCGCGGTATTCGACAAAGTTATTCCCCGACTCGTACAACCTGATGGAGTAGAGTTTCCCCTCTGTAATTTTTCTTGAAAGAATCTTCCAAAACTCGATCGCCATGTTCTCCGCCGTCGGGATGATGCCGCCGAGGAAGTCTACATCGAGGTTGAGATGTTTGTGATCTACTCGCTCGATGATTTCTTCATTGATGATATCCGAGAGCCTCTTCAGGTCCATCACCATACCGGTTTCCTTCGGCGGAACGCCGGCAACGGTTACTTCGATCTCGTAATTGTGGCCGTGCCCGTTCGGGTTGGCACACTTACCGAACACGGCGTAGTTCTTCTCATCACTCCAGCCCGGATTGAACAACCGATGCGACGCGCTAAAACTTTCTTTGCGTGTAATGTACACCATATCTCGTCTCCCTTATTCACCTAACGCCTGCAAAACTTCTTCTGTATGTCCATCCACTTTAACCTTTGGGAAGATGTGCGTGATGATGCCCTCCTCGTTGATGATGAACGTCGTTCGCTCGACCCCCATGTACTTCTTGCCGTAGAGCGATTTCTCTTTCCACACGCCGTACTTCTTGAGGATTGCTTTCTTCTCGTCACTCACCAGTGGAAATGACAGCCCGTACGCCTCGGCAAACTTTTCGTGCGATGCAGGACTGTCCGGACTCACGCCGATGACGACCGCACCTTTCTTCTTCAGCGCCGAGAGATTCTCTTGAAACGAGCAGGCTTCTTTCGTACAGCCGCTGGTCATGTCTTTTGGGTAGAAATAGAGCACCACCTTCTGCCCCCGAAAATCCGAAAGGGAAAGCATCTTTCCGCCGCCGGTGGGCAGTTGGAAGTCCGGTGCTGTACTCCCTACTTTGAGCGTTGCCATGAGATCAAAAAACCCTCCTTTCAAAGGTATGAGATTCCGTCGGTTGAATGCAAGCACGTGTGCCCGCGTGAGGTTCTCATGAAGCGAGACAGCATGCCTGATATCTTGAACTCACAATTCCGCCCTCAGCCGAACTCCACCCGTCGTGTTTGTTGTTCGAATGCCGGTTGCCTCCTCCGAGTCGAACTGCAACCACCCATCCAGCCAGATTTGATTGACGATCTCATAGGTCGCGAGAAGCTGAATCTGTCGCGAGCGGACGAGAACACCATCGAGGAATGGCGCTTCGAGCGGATCGCTCGGCCGATGCGGCTGGAACACGTCGCCGCCCACGTTGCGGACAAGATTGCCCGCGGCGTCATAGACGTTTCTGCCGTGCCGCACCCAGAGCGCGTGCACGGAAAAGGACAGGTGCCATGTGGGGAAGTACTCGGCTCGCACGAACCATGAGTCGGAATTCGGTCCAATGCGCGGCCCGAGAAGCGAGTTCAGGCTCGTGTAGGTGTTTTCGCGAGAACGATCATGCGCGTAGACGAACGGCTTTACCCGCGTGTACTCGACCTTCATGCTAACATCGGGCACGAACAGCGGATCAACGATCATCATCCCCACCTGATATGCGTAGCGGTTGTACCATCGCGGCTTGAAGAACTCCGGAAAGTGGAGATCGTCGAACACAATCGTGCCGGTCAGCTCCAGTCCGTTGACGAAATGGGTTTGCACATCGAACGCCCACAGCACGTTATCGCGCTCCTCGCGTGATCGCTGCGCCGATTCGAGCACGATGAACGGATTGAGATACGCAAAGTCCACCGAACGATTGCTGTATATTGCCATTTCCTGAAAGCCGATATCAAACAGACGGGGAAATGAAAACTCCAGACGGTGTGCAGCAAAGAATTTGTCGGCCACGACCGGCTCGATGTAACGCGTCGAGGTATCGGGCGCGAGCGTGAACGGGAGCGCGCCCCGGCGGCCGAGGAGCGACCCATGAAGGAAGGTGTACTTCAATGCCTTGTAGCGCAGATCGGCACGAAGGAATTCGTAGGGCCGTACGTTATCCGATGACACCATCTTCTGGTCGTATCCCGTCCCCCACAGGATGCGCTCTTTCCCAAACTGAACGGAAACGATACCTGCGTCGTAGCGGGCATATCCCTCGCTGAAGTCAAAGTTCTGCGCGTCCGAGACGCCGAGCGTGTAGGCCTGGCTGATGACAGGGTCCCGATACAGAAGCTGCCTGCTGCCCCAGAACTGTGCGTTGGTACCCTGCAACCAGTAGGCCAGCTTGCCGAAGATGGTGCCGCGGAGTCTTCCGCCGAACTGCACGAACTCCGTGTGCGTCGAACCGAGCGCGTCGCCGCCGATGCGTCGTGCATCGAAGGTAAGCAACCCGTTGACGAACATCGTGACATTCGAGTCCGTCATGGCGTAAAGAAATTTTTCGCGCTGCGAGAACTCCTCTCCCAGCGCCGCACCGAAACTCGGCTCCCCTCCATCAATGACGGAAAGAAATCCCTGCGTCGTGCTGCGCACTTCGAACTGAAATTCCGAGAGGTATTGTGTCAGAATACTCCGTTCGGCCGTGGTGAGCTTGTCGTGACCGGAAAGAGCAAAGAGAAAATCAGCAATCTCGCGCCGCGAGAGCGGAATAATCGCGTCGTGATAACGCTCGATGAGGCCCTTCACCTCCATGCGTTTGAGGAATGTGTACACAGGATGCGTGGCAGGCACTGTTTCGGCTTGAGGAAAGGCACGATGAGCAACGATGACGAGACCGGCGAGCAGCAAGAAACGAGCGGGGGAATTCACAGAGCCTCTGCTGATGGTTAGAAGTAAATGCCGTACCAGATGGCGCGTGGCGAGACCTGGACGGCAGGCGCCGGGAACTTGATGAAGTTCAACGCCTCGCCCAACAATTTGAGGAACGGCGTATCGGCGGGGATCACTTTCGTCATGTCGAGGTCGAGTGCCAGCAGCCACGCGCTGTACGGACGCGGCGTAAACACATCGCGCACGGCGTAGCCCAACGAGAGACTGAGGACATCCGGCCAGTACTTCGCCGCCGGCTCCGGTAGCACGTTCTTCATCTTCACACTCATCCAGATCGTCTGGCCTTCATAGTCGTCGAACATGATGTGCCGTTGACCGACGAAGCCTGTTCCGCCCGATTGATTCAGATTGGGCGATGGGACGTAACTGAACTTGAAGTCGAAATTCCTCAGGAACGGAACATGATACTGCGCCACGGGCCAGGCCGCACCGGCAACATCGGCCGCAAAGTCCACGCGATCGAACCCCCATTTCGAAAAGCCGTCTTCAATCTCGACGTACGTTTGGAACAGCAACGACCCGGCCGAACCCCAGTAGAGTGAAGCTTCTTCTGAGAGTCCCGCCCACCGATAGGATTTCCGCAGCAGAAACGCTGCAACGATGCCGCCGTAGAAGTGACCGAGCTTATCAACGCTGCGTCCGTACTTCAAATCTTCCTGAAAGTGAAACGGCGCGCGATTGTTTTTCCACCACCCATTTTGTTGGTAGATATGTATGCCGGCCATCGTGAGGGCTACACCGCCGGTCACGACCGCGAAGCGAACGGGATGAATGCTGCTTGTATCGGAAGCTGGGTTAGGCGCCCGCACGTCCCGCGCAGCATCGGACCCCTCAACGCTGGTTCGTATCGAATCCGTGCCCGGTGCAAGCAGCAGCGCTGCGTTCACTATCCACGCCGCAACCATTCCTGAACCTCAATCAGCCAGAATGCGTGAACGGAAATACTCGATGGTTTTAAGCAATCCTTCCTTCCTGCCGACGCGTGCAGTCCAGTTCAACACCGTGCGTGCTTTGGTGGTGTCGGGCTGGCGCACTTTCGGATCGTCTTCCGGAAGTTCTTTGAAGACGATCTTACTCTTACTCCCGACCAACTCGATCACTTCCCGCGCAAGCTGAAGCATGGAGATTTCGTCCTGGTTCCCGATGTTGACGGGATACACTTCGTTCGAGAGCATGAGTCGATAGATGCCCTCGATCAGATCGTCCACGTAGCAGACGCTGCGGGTTTGGCTGCCGTCGCCGAAGACTGTGACGTCTTCGCCGCGCAGCGCTTGGGAAATGAACGCGGGAATTGCACGTCCGTCTTCAATGCGCATGCGGGGGCCGTAGGTGTTGAAGATGCGCACGATGCGCGTGTCCACGCCATGATAGCGATGGTACGCCATCGTCATCGCCTCGGCGAAACGCTTGGCTTCGTCGTACACGCCGCGTAAGCCCACCGGATTGACGTTGCCCCAGTACGATTCCGGCTGCGGATGGACGAGCGGGTCGCCGTAGACTTCGGATGTTGACGCAAGAAGAAACCGGGCGTTCTTCGCCTTGGCAAGTCCCAACGCCTTGTGTGTGCCGAGCGAACCGACCTTGAGGGTCTGAATCGGCAGCTTCAGGTAGTCAATCGGACTGGCAGGAGATGCAAAGTGAAGGATGTAATGAACGGGACCATCAACATAAATGTACTCGGTGACATCATGTTTGATGAATCGGAAGTCATCATTGCCCAAGAGATGGGAAATGTTCCGCGTGTCGCCTGTGATCAAATTGTCGATGGCCGTCACGCGGTAGCCTTCTGCAAGGAGACGGTCGCACAGGTGGGACCCGAGGAACCCGGCCCCACCGGTCACAACGCAATGTTCTTTGGTCGAAGAGCGCACGAGATTGTCGTGTTGAAGTTCGTGTCGGTTCTGTTACGGGCGTCCGATACCGTAGTACACAAACCCTTTTTGGCGGATTCGTACCGGGTCGTAGATGTTTCTGCCGTCGAAGACAACCGGTTGCTTCATCAGCGACTTCATCCGGTCGAAGTCCGGACGGCGGAACTCATTCCATTCTGTAACGATCACCAGCGCGTCGGCACCTTCGAGGGCATCGTAGTTATTCTCAAAGAATGCTGCCTTCGAGCCGAAGAGCCGCTGCATCTCTCCGTTGGCGGCCGGGTCGTGCAATCGCAGTCGTGCGCCCTCCGCGAGCAGCGCCTCGATGATGCGGATCGAGGGAGCTTCGCGTATGTCGTCCGTGTTGGGTTTGAACGAAAGCCCCCAGAGCGTGAATGTCAGCCCGGCAAGTCGCCCGTTGAAATGGTTCTTGATCTTTCGAACAATTATCTCCTTTTGCCGCTTGTTCACTTCCTCAACGGCAGCGAGAATCTCGAATTTATACCCGTGGTCGGCAGCACTCTTGAGGAGCGCCGCAACATCCTTCGGGAAGCACGAACCGCCATAGCCGACGCCCGCGAACAAGAACTGCGCACCGACGCGCGGGTCGGTGCCCATGCCCTTGCGCACGAGTTCAATATCGGCACCAACCAACTCGCAGATGTTGGCAACCTCATTCATGAACGAGACCTTTGTTGCCAGAAACGAGTTCGCGGCGTACTTGGTCAGCTCGGAGCTTCGTTCATCCATGATGATGAGAGGATTCCCCGTGCGGATGAATGGGGCATAGAGATCCTGCATGATGGCAAGGGCGCGCGGGCTGCGGCTTCCGATGACGATGCGGTCGGGCTTCATGAAGTCGTTGACGGCCGCCCCCTCCTTCAAGAACTCCGGATTGGAGACGACGTCGAATTCGTGCGTCGTGTTTTTGGCAATCAGATCGCGAACCTGATCGGCCGTTCCCACGGGGACGGTACTCTTGTTCACGATGATCTTGTAGCCGTTCATCACCTTCGCTATCTGCTCCGCCACGCTCAACACATGCTGCAGATCCGCCGAGCCGTCCTCGGATTGCGGCGTCGGCAGCGCAAGAAAGATGATCTCCGATTGCTGGACGGCAAATGTCAGGTCGGAGGTAAACGTCAGCCTCTTCTCGTGAATGTTCTTTTTCAGGAGATCGCTCAGCCCGGGCTCGTAAATGGGGCTTTCGCCCCGACGCAGCATTTCGAGCTTTCGCTCATCAACATCTACACAAATAACATCGTTACCGCTTTCGGCGAAGCATGTTCCAACGACCAAACCGACATAGCCGGTCCCAACGACGCTGAGTTTCAAATGACGCTCCTACATTGTCAGGTGAATGTGGGTGAAAGGAAGCGACAGAAAATACGCAAAATGGGCGAGAGACTCAAAGGGCTGTCGCACGACGGACGAGAAGCGGCGGGAACGCAGCGCTGACTGCGTCAATAGGCACCCTTACCGAACAACACGACAGGGATGGTTTGAGCAAGAATCTCGATGTCGAATAGCACTGATTGGTTTTCGATGTAGTAGAGATCGAGCATCACCATTTCCTTGAACCCGAGATGACTTCTGCCGGAAACCTGCCACAGTCCGGTGATGCCGGGTTTCGCATTGGCGCGCGCACGATAGTAACCGCCGACATCGTCTGCTTTCGTCACGCGAGCAAAATCATCAACAGGGAGCGGGCGCGGGCCCACGAGGCTCATCTCCCCTTTCAGCACATTGAGCAACTGTGGGAGCTCATCGATGCTATAGCGTCTGATGATTCTACCAACGCGCGTCAGGCGAGGATCGTTCTTGATCTTAAACAGTGCTCCGTTCGATTCGTTGAGAGGAAAGAGCGACGCTTTCTTCTCATCCGCTTCGTGATGCATGCTGCGGAACTTGTAGAACACGAACGCCTTGTCGCGATCGCTGAGCGAGCGCTTCTGCTTGAAGAACACAGGCCCGTGCGACTCGAGTCGTGTCGCAATCGCCACAAGGAGAAAGATGGGAGAGGTCAGAATCAACAGGAGCGAGGCCGCAACGAGATCGAATGCACGCTTGACAACGCGCTTGACCGCATCAAGACGTTTACGTTCGGGCGAGAAGAGCGGCAAGCCGGCAATGTCGTGGATTCGTACTTGCGAATACAAGGCATCCGTTTCGGGCGAAACAACCCGCATGCGTACCCGATACTTTCGACACACACGCTCGAGGTCATCGTATGAACCGTTGAGGTCGGGCGATGTCAACACAAGAACCTCGCTGCGATGCCTGAGGATTTCATGTTCGATGTCCGCCGTGTTCACATGAAGCTTCCCGTCATCGCGATAGTGCAACGACGTCCGGAACGGTCGAATCGGCTCGTACCCCAAATCGGGATAGTCCTCGAAGCGATCCAGCAGCTTCCGGACATTGGCTGCCGGTCCCACCACCAACGTGCTCCACTGACCGTACCCGCGCTTGCGCAGCACTCTGAACGCCTGACGCACCAGCAGCCACACGATCCAATAGACGGCAACCATCAACGTGAAGAGTGTAATGAGAAAGGGACGGCTGTAGAAGGTATTGCCGAGGACAAACAATGCCGAGAGCAGTATCGCGGCACCGTACACGTAGGCTTTCGTCGCAGCAAAGAAGTGCCGCTTCAGCGGTGTGTACGATACGGTGCGGTAGATGCCCATGGACGTGAACAAGAACAGAAAGATGCCGACAAAGAAGAGATAGAACTTCAGATGAGAAGAAAGAATTTCACCCAAGCTCATTGTTGGATGGTGGAGAATTGCAGAAGCAAAAAAAGAGAACGTGAGAATGCCCACGTCGGCGAGCATTGCAAGCAGTGCAGCGCATGTGCGCCAGTTCCGGCGCGCGATTGCAATCAATGACGGATAAGCCTTAGACTGGTGGGAACTTCTGTCTTGCATCTCCGCACTCAGTTCCTGCAGCGGAGACAGGGCTAATCTGAGAAAAGTCGGCATCATGTTCAACTGTTCGATAAGGAGAATGCTTCAGAAATGACCACGCAAACAGTAACGCAAACAGCGCAAAGTCTCGTTGATACGGGTCACCCATGTTCCATGCGTGCCGATGAAAGTGGGGTAAGAAGAAGACTGATACGGAAAGCGGTATCCCGCTATGATCGAGGGGGTTCTACGTGTGTCCGCTTATCTGGCTTCTGCGAAACGCAGATTTCAACGTATGCTGTACCACGTAGAAGACGAATTTGAGGTTGGTAATTGTATATCGTTTCCAGAGATTACGAATGTTACCGAAATTTCTGAACGAGAACACGTGCAATCCGTTCGGCAGCATGACCATCCCATAACTTAGGCATCCTACCGGTCTTCGGTGTGCCACTTAGCAAAGCCATCGCGCGCTCGATGATTCGATGCGGAGCATTTCCAACCAGTTCGTTCGTACCTTCATGTATCGTGATAGGGCGCTCCGTGTTGTTGCGCAGCGTGAGACATGGAACGCCTATTGCCGTTGTTTCCTCTTGGATGCCGCCGGAGTCTGTAAGAACGAATTTAGCATGCCTCATCAAGGATAAAGATTCGAGGTATCCCAAAGGATCGGTGAGTCGTATCTTGGACTGAGAAGCAACATAGTCATAGAGCGAGAACTGTTCGAGCATCTTACGTGTCCTCGGGTGGAGCGGCCAGACAATCGTAATTCGTTCCTGCAGGCAAATGAGTGCATCGCATATGCCTTGCAAAACCTCCTTGTCATCGACATTCGAAGGACGATGCATCGTGACGTACGCGTAGTCCCTCGCAGAGAGAGACAGTTTGCGCTTGAGGGTATCGAACGCGTCGTGCTTGCTCAACGCAAGCAGGGTGTCAATCATCGTGTTGCCAACAAAGTGAATCTTCTCCTCTAAAATTCCCTCGCGCCGGAGATTCTCGTTTGCGTCCTCACTGGTGGTAAACAGGAAGTCCGATAGGCTGTCTGTCACGACACGATTGATTTCCTCAGGCATGGTGCGATCGAAACTGCGAAGACCCGCCTCAACATGAGCTACGGGGATGAGTAGTTTCGTTGCAACAAGAGTAGCAGCCACCGTGGAATTCACATCACCTACCACGACAACGAGATCGGGCTTTTGTTCAATGAGAAGAGGTTCGAAAGCCAGCATTACGCGCGCTGTTTGTTGCGCATGAGTGCCTGAACCGACGCCGAGAAAAACATCGGGAGTAGGAATGCCTAACTCCTCAAAAAAAACATCGGACATGCTCCCATCATAATGTTGTCCCGTATGCACTAACACCGAACGAATATGTGTGTACTGCCGGTATGCCTTCATGAGCGGCGCTATTTTCATGAAGTTCGGGCGTGCTCCGACGACATTGACGATTTTCAACGTTTTAAGCATGATGCTTGCCTCCTAGAGGAGCTAACGCGGGTGCGGGATACCTCAGCACTTTCTCGAGATACCACGCCTTGAGCACGAAATAGATGAACATAGAGTTGCATCGTGCATAGCGCCAGAACATTCTGCGAGGTTCACGAATCACCCGGTCCAACCATTCCAGACCGCTCTTCTGTGCCCAACGTGGTGCCCGAGGAATAATACCGGCTACGACATCAAAACTGCCACCCACCCCCTGAATGACCGGAACCTCCAACCTGTGCTTATACCTGTTTGCCCATATTTCTTTTTTGGGGGAACTTATGCCGATGAAAAGGAGGTGTGCCCTTGCTTTATTGATCTCAGCAATCACCTCTTCATCCTCCTCATCACTAAAGTAGCCATGCCTCCAGCCGGCGATCGTGAGGCGTGGGTGGCGTCGGTGCAATGTCGCGATCAGGCGTTCCAGATTCGACGGTGTTGAACCTAACAAGAAGACGCGTTTATCGCGTCGCTCGGCCTCTCGCAGCAATAGTTCAAAGAGATCGGTTCCGTTCACTCGTCCGGGAAGAGGCCTGCCAAAAAAACGCGAAGCCCATAGCACCGGGACGCCATCAGCAAGGATCAATTCAGCTTCTTGCATTGCTTTCGCCATGCGAACGCTGCGTGCAATCTCGTAGACCTTCAGGGCATTCACAAACACCAGATGAAGCTTTTCGTTTCTTTCAATCGCCTGAAAGGCGACTTCCACGACATGCTCAAGAGCGATGACGTCTACCCAGGTATTGACAAAGGGAACGCGTTCGCAGATCATCGGTCAACCTTTAAGCGGTAAAGGAAATACGCCAATGCACAGAACATCCACGCATTCGACCATCTCATGTATGAGGTACGATGGGTATACGTCCGATGCTTTTGATAGTAGATGGATCCTTCTCCGTCAAAAAAATTATCAAGCATCCAGCGACAGACCTTTCCGGCGCGTTCGATTTCCCCAAATCGAGTCAACGTCAATATCGCTTGAGCAATGCACGTTGCGTCAAGAGGATACATCTCGGTATCATAGTATCTAGGAACATATCCGTTTTCAAAGAAATGAGTCTTATAGTATTCAAAGCCTGAAACAAGAAACGGGGCGATGGACCGATCGTTCGTCAATTGTTCATACGTGTGAAGACAATCGAGAATATATGCAGTATGATATCCGTCGGACCATGTGCGTGCGTCGCCGTGACTATATGCCCAGGATCCATTCTTTCGTTGATGCCGGAGGACGAATGTAACTGCTCCTCGTGCTTCCTGAAGGAGCTGTTCATCTTTTGTTACGGAATAGACCTGCACGAGAAGGCGCACACCCTTCATCGATGCGTTGAACACACATTGCGTATCATTGGGCGAGTATGAAAAGCAAAATGCGTCGCCTTGAACGGAACGGTTGAGGTCTTTTCTGACAAAATCTACCGCACTGCAACACATCTCGAAGGCTCTCGTGATTCCAAGTAGGCGATACGACTCGAATAGACCATTCGTAATGATGCCTGTTGCGACCACCGTTGGGGTATACGCAGGGATCGATGCATAGCGTGCCTCCCAATCAAAATCGTATCCCCAACATGTTCCATGGTATCCGTGTGACGTGAGGTCCTCTAACTCGTCGATCAGGTAACGGATTCGCTCCTCGAACGTGGTCCGTCGGGTTGGATAGGTGCAAGCGAGATAGGAATACCCCTGAATACACAGTCCAAGCGTCACCGGGTTATACCCTTTCTTGATACCCAGAAGTGGACGCAGGTTAACAGGAAGGCGTCGAAATACTTGCTGAGATGTAAATCGTACAAGCTTGTTTGAACGGAGGACCGGCAGGCGAAAGATCGGAGACATGAGAACGTCGTACGGATCGTATCCCCGATAGTGCTCTCGTTCGATATACGATCGAAGCCGCTGAACGGCATCCGACACAGCGACGTCGATTGGCGTATCCGTCTCAAACATCGATTGCACACCGCTGTTGAAGCGATTGCAGCGCAGCAAACGTCGCCTGTGTGACAGCCACCTGTTCCTCGAACGAAAGCCCGGGGCGTGCTTGGTTCTTCAAGACTTCGATAAAATGATGAATTTCTTCCCGGTGTCCCTTCATTCCGTCATAACGACGCGTTTTCTTCTTTCGATTTTGATAAAAAGTTGTCGACCGAAAATTGTGCATTATCGCCGCTTTGCCACCTCCACTTATCTCACAATACTCTTTATCAATCGCAGGATCACTATTGACAATATATAGGATTGTAGCCAGTGATCCATCTGACAGAGAAACAGTTATGGTGAAATCAGTTTCGAGACCATGCGCGAGCGCCTGGCTCTCGTTTGATCGTTCGAGCGCATCCATGAACACACGCACGGGGCGAGCCCCGGTAAGGTAAACAGCGCAATCAATGAAGTGGCACACTTCACCGATTACTCGCCCCCCCTGTGCAGGTGAGTAGAGCCAATGACCGGGGGGTAAGGTTCCGGCGTTCACACGATAAATCAATGTTTTCGGTTCCGGGACATCGTCGAACCATGCTTTAATATCCTGCCACACACGTGAAAACCTCCGGTTGAACCCGGTCATTACAACAACATCCGCTGAGAGAGATCCGTATGTATCGACTATGCGGCGCAGTTGCTTATCGGAGATCGCCAGAGGTTTCTCCACAAAAACGTTCTTCCGTCGTTCCAGTGCTTTGCAGACGAACTCGGCATGTGAATCGTGATGCGTCGCAATAAAAACTGTACCGATGGCGGGGTCGTCAAGCACGAAGGATGGGTCGGTCGTTGCGTGCAGAAAACCAAATTGTTCGCTCACCTTGCTGGCGTGTGAAGGATTCTGCGTCGCAACAGAAATCAAAGCAACGTCACTTTTCGAAAGATGTGGTAGTAAATTGGATTGCGCAAAATTCCCCGCTCCGATAAATCCAACATGCAAATTCGATGGTCCTGTCACGACCTTAGCGGCTTCACGGCGCGGAATCAATGTACCTACCTTCCGATCACCTTCGGGATATTGTAGAAGGATTGCAAGATGCGGCTCGCCCTGCTTACCCGTCACGATGTCGTATGCCTTCAAAGCCTCCGTGATGGGAAATCGATGCGAGATCAGCGGCTTCAGGTCAAGCTTGTCAGCAGCCATAAGGTCGAGGACAGCGTGCATGTTTCGATTTTCCGTCCAGCGCACGTAACCGATAGGATAGTCATGCCCTTCCACCTCATACGCCGGATCATATCTTCCGGGGCCATACGAACAGGATATGCGAAGCTCCAACTCCTTCTCGTAGAACGGCGAGCGTTGTAAGGTCATCCCGACTGCACCCACAATAACAACCTTTGCACGCTTTCGGGCAACAGACATAGCAAGTTCGATAGGCTGACTGGATTTTGAGCTTGCTGTGATAATGACAGCATCGGCGCCTGCTCCTGCTGTGGCGGCGGCGACCAATCGACTTGACCGGCTCTTGCTCAGAGCTGTAAGTTGACATCCAAAGGCCTGTGCCAAGGAAAAGTTCTTCTCCTCGACGTCCAAACCAACAACGCGACATCCGGCAGAACGCAAGAGCTGGACCGTGACAAGACCCAGAAGGCCAAGCCCGATCACGACAACCGTCTCGCCCAAACGCACATCCGCCTGGCGAACACCCTGCAATGCAATCGCGCAGAGGGTTGTAAAGGCGGCGGTCTCAAAATCAACCCCGTCGGGAACTTTGGCAGCAAGATGTTTAGGCACAAAAATCTCTTCTGCATGAAACGCCACGCCCCCGCACGCAACGCGATCGCCTGCACGAAACTCCGGTACCGACGAAGCGATCACAACACCGGCCGAACTGTAACCAAGCTCCTTATAGTTATCGAGGCGGTTCTTCACCTTTTCGTACGTTGCACCAATCCCTTCTCTCCGAACATTGTCAAGAACCTGACGAACTAAGTCCGGGCGTGCTCGCGCCTTGCCAAGCAGAGACGCCTGAGCAGTCCGAACGCTTGTTCGTTCAGTGCCTGAACTAATAACCGAGACGGCGTTACGAACCAACACCCCTCCTGATTGGAGCTGGGGTGAAGGCACGTCAGCTACAAAGAGCTTTCCGTTTTTCTGGTTTTGAAGCACTTGATACAAATGGTCACCTATAAACACTCAATGACTCAAGAACTCGTTGAGTAACGTCTGCTGGTCTAATGAAGAAACTAGGAACTTGAATTTCCCATTAGGACCTCTTGCTATGTGTTCAGTATACTCAATGCGAAATGCAATGGAATCTCCCAAACGTTTCCTCGCCTCTTGAAGAATCTCGATCTCATCCTCCGGGGTAAATTGTTCAGACTTGACAATCCTGATGAGAAGCTCTTCGAGTTTTTCTTGTACCAATTGCCCCTCAATAACATGGTTTTTCCCTTTGAAGAGATGGTCCAGACGACCCACCATCCTTCCATCAGGCGTGAAGACATAATCCTCTCGGCGTCCGTGAACCTCCTGAACCAGGATGCCCCCCCGACCACACTGGGATATCGCAGAAGAAGAAAGCGTCACTTCGTCTCCCGTATCATACCGAATTAGCGGGAACGCTCGATTGCCAAAGCCGGTACACACAAGCTTGCCTCGCTGTCCCTGACCGCATGCGGTTCCATCGTCATTTATAATCTCCACCGCACTATGCTCAACTTTCAAGTGTAATTCACCCGCCTCGCATTCGACGATGTTTGCACACATCTCTGTATTACCGTACCAATTGAAGGTTTTGACCCCGAATGCCCCTTCGATCTTTTCCCTCTGAAACGTTTGGAGCGTTTCCGAGCCGGTAAACACTCCACGAAGCGATAACGGTCTCGTGCCAAATCGTTGATACGCTCCTGCAAGGATATACAGAGACGACGGGTAGCCAACGAGCAACACGGGTTGAAATCTCTCGAGCACCCGGACGTAAGCGCGGAGGTTTTTTGGGGAAAGATGGTACGAGGAGAGGACAAGCCAATTGTTCGCCCAATCGTAAACCCAGAATGGTGGCGACACCCGGTTATGGGCCACCACCGGATGTCCAGCACAGACGGCGATCGGCTCACGACTATCAAGACGCACGCCTGCCCAGGAGTAGTGTAGTGCCCGGAACGCGTACTCACGTTCAAAGCACTCAAGTGTCACCGGAAATCGCAACGGTGTTCCTGTCGTGCCGCTCGTTTGCACCATGCGAACCTTCAAGCGCGAGAGACCATCATGGAGGAATGAACGAAGATGCTTGCGGACTTCCTGTTTCGAAAGAACGGGCATTTGAGAAAGATCGCCAGCGGCAAGATACACGTGGCGTGCTCGATAATAGGGGACCCACCGAAGAGCATCCTCTATGAAACCGCTCAGCTCCGTGCGTTGAAAATTCATCAGCTGTTCCAAGTCCCACCATTGAGACTCCTCAAGGAATCGGAGCCAGCGGGTGTAGTGTTCTCCGTAGCGCGCGTAACGTTCCCGAAAACCATAGAGCGTTGCCATCACGTTTTTCAGGAACGCGGGCGACTTCTCATAAAGATCTCTCACGAGGTGCAAACCCAAACCCATTATTCCTCCAACTCGATATGTCCTTTCCACCCGAAGTGCGGTTCGAACGGAATAATGTCCGCTCGAGTCCACTCTGTGAGACGTCTGTTCCAGCCGGAAACGTTGCTCACGGTGTAAATGTCCCCGCAGTTGCCTGCATACAGCGGATGAGGATGAGTTCCCATCGAACGGTGGAGAATCGGAAGCTTTTGATAATCGAAACCCATCAGTCGTGCACAGACAAGGTCCACCGCAACTGGATTTTCTCCGGCGATGAGTACGCCGATGGGTTTCTTTGTGCCGGCCACGGGCCCGTTCCCTTCCATTGCGATAATTCCGTCCACAACGGAAAGATATCGTTTGGGTTGATCGCGAAACGTACCGGCTGAATCACAATAGAAAAGAATTCGATTCAGGTCAAGACACATCCGCCACACGGTATCATTTCCGTACCAGTTGCCCGAGCGAATCACTTGATCCGTGCGTCCCAATAGCGTGTAGCCCAATGTCTTTCCCAAACCGCCAAGACGTTGCAGAACAGCGTTTCGTTTGAGGAGAAGAGCTTTTGCCTTTAGCACAAGCGCATTTTCGAGTCTGGCACTTGTTCTCCCCACATCGAACTGATCGCCTCCTACTTCGGGCGACCCAAAGACGTAGTGCGGAAGCCAATTCTTGTTCGCGTTTAATCCCACAAGACTTTTGAGATTCACTGTAAGGCCACACTTTTTGTGCGTCTTGAGTTTGGGGAGATTGATAAACACATCAGCATCCAGTGGAGACCGCGAAAAGGCGTATTCATGCCTCCCACCGGAGTGATGCAGATTGGTCTCTTCCACATCATACGTTGCACCGTAATAACGCTTGCCTTTACCGTCCAACTCAGCAAACATACTCCGCTGGCCTAAGTCAACAACTACCTTTCCGCTTGGGTCACCCGGAAGGGATCGTTGGTCAACGAAGACTCCCTTTTTCTCCACCCAATGGTAGTCTCGAAGATCAAGTATCTCGAGTTCGAAACCGGCTTCGCGCTTGTAATACTCCTTCAGTTCCAGCAGGCCCTGTCGAGCAATAATCTTGTCAAAGTCAGAATTGCTCTGACATCCGTCCCCGATAATGACTCTTCCCGTTCCCTGCAGTGCAAGGAAGACGTAATCCACCACAGCACGAATCACCGAGCCGTGTGTGATAACGTGCTCCCATTCTTCAGTGTATTCGTGTTTATGTGCAATCATGTTAGGTTTGATGAACACGGTTTCCCCCGGCTTGATGAGCCACGAGAGAGGGTTCCACCGTGAAGTGCCTGCATGACTGCTGTCGTAACCGAGCATCAGGAAAGCCTCTCGCACAGCTTCATATGCCACGTTAGAAGCATCACGGTCGCTTTTGATAGGAAGTTCCAGATACTGATCGGGCGGATGGTATGGAGGCCTTGATGAGTACACTGCAGGCTGACGCCTAACCAGCGCGACGGTATGGTGTCCCGCAATCATCATAACCATCCCGCCTTGAATGAGAGAGTTTGACAAAGATGCACCACGTCCTCATCGGCGTGTTCGAACCTAATCATGCCGAGAGCGCGGCGGATATCATCTACGTCGCTTTTTGAGGAAGCCATTCGCGGTTTCATGGGGAGTCCTCATGCAGTACCCGCTCGAATACAGCAATCAATC
>JBBIRR010000016.1:0-74903 GCA_037441705.1 Ignavibacteriales bacterium | reverse complement strand
CCGGGCTTTGTGTATGGTGGATTGATAGCCTCGCTGATGGATTGTCACGGCATGGCAACGGCGGCAGCCATTGCCGAGCGAAACGCGGGGCGATCCATCGGAGAGACGGCGGCTCCCCGCTACGTTACTGCCTCGTTGAAAGTTGATTACCTCAAGCCCACGCCGCTTGGACCGGAACTGGAACTCCGCGGGCGCGCCAAAGAAATCGGCACGCGCAAAATTGTGGTCGAGGTTTCGCTTCACGTTGACGGAGACGTGACGGCGCGCGGCGAGATCGTCGCGGTTCCCCTGCCGGAAGGAATGATGCGGAAGTGACGGCCCTTCATGTTCATTTTTTCTCAGGAGCTCTCATGAAAAACATCTCTTACAGCTTGCTTGCTCTTCTTGCCTTTGTCCTATTTCAGGCACAGGCAACTCAACCTTACACAGCCGAAGACTTGCTCAACACCAAACGAGTCGTTTCGGCACAGATCAGTCCCGATGGAAGCTGGATTGCCTACACAGTCGAATCGCAGCGACCGGCCAATGATGAAGCGGGCACGGCATACCTCGAACTTTTTCTTGTTTCTCCTGCCACAAAAGAGACCCGCCCACTGTTGACGGGCAAGGAGCGTGCGAGCGCAACTGCCTGGCGCCCGGACGGCTCCGGTGTCTCCTTTCTTGCGCGCCGCAACAAGCAGAAAGAAACGCAAGTCTGGATGATCTCTGTTCGGGGAACCGATACCGTGCAGATTACCGATTCACCGACGTCTGTTCTTGCCTATCGCTGGAGTCCCGACGGCAAGCGGCTCGCATACATCGCACTCACGCCTCCATCCGAAAAAGAAAATCGTCTCAAAGCTGCGGGATACGAGTTCGTGTATTTCGAAGAGAACCTCAAGCATCGCAACATCTATATTGTTGATGTTGATGAGAAAGGGAAAGCGGGACAGCCTCTACAACTCACGAACGACATCACGGCCTGGTCGTTAGAGTTCTCGCCCGACGGAAAGACAATCGCGTTCGGCGGCAGCCCGCTCAATCTCGTTGATCAGGAGTATATGTTTCAGAAAATCTACCTCCTGGATATTTCCGCAGGAACCCGAAGGCAGGTTGCCGACAATCCAGGCAAGCTTGGCCGTTACGCATTCAGTCCCGATGGCAGGCACCTCGCCTACGCCGCTGCACTCACGCGCAACGATCATGCGGTCAGTCAGGTGTTTGTCGTTCCCACCGGGGGCGGGGCAGCGACAAACCTGACGCCGACACAGTATCGGGGCCACGTCACGTGGGTGGGTTGGAAGGATCGCAGCACGATTGTTTATCGGGGCGCCGAGGGAGTGAACTCTACGCTCTGCACTGTTCCGCTCACGGGCAGAGACCGAACCGTGCTGCTGCACACGGAGCGGACGGGCGTTGTGTTCGACGGCATCACATACACGACGGGGCTGAAAACAATGGCGTGCGTGGGCAGCACGCCCTCATCACCCGGAGAAGTCTACTATTGGGACGGAAAGAATTTTCAGCGAATGACGACTGTCAATCCTTGGTTGGCTGAGCGAACCCTCGGCAAGCAGGAGGTGATTCGATACAAAGCCCGCGACGGTCTCGAAATTGAGGGAGTGCTGATGTATCCGGTTGATTACAAGGCCGGGCAGTCGTATCCTCTTGTCGTTGTCGTGCACGGCGGACCGGAAGCGCACTACGCAAACGAATGGATCACAAGCTACAGCAATCCGGGACAGGTTCTTGCCAACAAGGGATACGCTGTATTTTATCCGAACTATCGCGGCAGCACCGGCTATGGCGTCGAGTTTGCGCGCTCAAGCTACGGGGATCCGGCCGGAAAAGAGTTCGACGACATCGCTGATGGCATCGTATACCTTCAGCAACAAGGCATCGCCGATCGTCAGCGCGTGGGACTGGGCGGCGGATCCTATGGCGGCTATGCTTCGGCATGGTTCGCAACATACTACACCCAGCTCGTCCGTGCCGTGTGCATGTTTGTCGGCATCAGCGATCTCATCAGCAAAGCCGGAACGACGGATATTCCGTGGGAGGACTATCTTGTGCACACGGGAAGTCATCTCGAAGATCGGTGGGACCTCGCCCTCAAGCGCAGTCCCATCTACTACGCACGGCAGAGCAAGACGGCAACGCTCATCATGGGCGGATTAGCCGACACGCGTGTTCATCCTTCACAAAGCATGGAATTGTATCGTCGAATGAAAGTGAACGGGCATCCGGCCGTGAGACTCGTGCAATATCCCGGCGAACAGCACGGCAACACGAAGCAGCCGGGACGCATTGACGTTCTCTATCGAACACTCGATTGGTACGACTGGTACGTGCGCGACCTGAAGCCTCTCGATGGCCCCATGCCGCCGTTGGATATTAGTGATAAGTATGGACTGGAAGTGTTGCAGAAGGCTGAATCGAGTAAGTAGCGAGCGTGAAGGATCATCGCGCGCCCGGAGCGTCTCTACATCCTCAGTTCCAAGGAAAGCACGTACGTTCTCGGCGGCATCATGTTGCCGATGAGTTCTACGTAGTTGTGCTGGAATGCGTTCTTGATATGCACCGTTGTGCTGAGCGAGGAGCCGGCGAGCGAAAACTCCGCGCCGATACGAAAGTCGGCAACGGCAATATGAGTTCGTTCATCGCCATCGGGTATTGTGCCGCTGGTGACCAACTTGTCGTCGATGCGATCCACCCGGCTGACGAAGCGAAAGTCTCCGCCCACGCTGAGCCATCCGAAGCGACTATCGGCAGTGGCGTACAGGACATGCCGCGGGCGATACTTGAGAATGTCGTTCTTGGTTAGGTCTTCGGGATACACGTAGGTGTAGCCGAACTGGGAGGTCACATTTCCTTCGAAGAAGGCGAGCTTCATTGATGTCTCGACGCCTTGCACTCGCGCCGACGTGACGTTTCTCCACTGCACTTCCAGATGGTCTTGGACAAGACTCAGTTCCGGCTCGATGAGATTATCGTAATCCGAGCGAAATGCCGCGATATCGAAGAGGCCGGCGGCCCCCAGCGCCTGAGAGAGGCCCAACTCGAAGGATAAGCTTCGTTCCGGCTTCAGGGCGGTGTTGGGTACGCCTTGCACGAACCCTCCACCCGCTGCCACAAATGCCTCCGTCACCGACGGAACTCTGAAGCCTCTGCCGAACGATGCGCGCAGTGTCGTCCCTTCTGCCGGCGAGTAGGTCAGCGCCGATTTCGGATTCAACTGGATACTCTTTTCCACCAATCCCGCGGATTGAAAATCATATCGGGCACCGACGGTGAGCGTAACATCATCGGCAAGAACAATTTCATCCTGTGCGTAGAGCGCCAGTCCGCCAATCGTTCGTCGCTCGAACATCTCTCCGCCAATCATATCTGCGTTGCCGTCGAATCCTACGGTGAGTGTATGGCCTTCGGTGGGAATCACGCGGGCTGATGCTTCCACGCGTATGCCGTCGGTGACGGATTCGGTTCTGCTGATGTCGTTCATCTGTTGGAATCCCCATCGGTTGTGCGACCACATCGCTTTCGCCGTAAGCAGCGCCCGGTCGGAGAGAACGGTGTTGAAGAGTCCGTTCACGAAAAAGCGTGTTGACTTCAGATTGTCGGTTTGATTTTTTGGTGGAGGGATGAGGGCTGAGTCTAAGTTGCGCCAGAAGAGAAACCATCCGTTGAACTGATGCAGCAGGCCCGCGTTCATTGTGAATGTGGTTGAGCCGGAGAATTCCTGTCGCATTTTCACGTACGCATTGTAGCGGCGGCGATAATCGTTCTGGCGATAGCCGTCATCGAACTGCCTGCTGAGAAACAGCGAGAAGGCGAAGTCATCCACTCTATCCGAATAGCCGACCGACTGACCGTTGAAGAATCGCGTCTTGTCCGACCACCGCCATTGTTCGTGCGAAGGTTTGTTGTACAACCCGCCGTACATCCGAACACGCACATCCGCCGAGTGCCCAATGGGTTTCGTGATGATGTTGATGACGCCGCCCAGCGCATTGGAACCGTACAGGGCTGAGCTGGCGCCTTTCACCACCTCGATGCGATCAATCTGACCGACAGGAATTGCTTCGAAAAGCAGTTCTCCCGTGTCGCCGGCAATGAAGGGGATACCGTCCAACATCATCAGCACGCGGCTGCCGGCGCCTAAGCTGTAGCCGCTCGAGCCGCGAATGTTGACTTGCGATCCGGTCAGATTCACACCGGGCACGTAGCGTAATGCCTCATCAATCGTGGTGGAGTTGCGTGCGTACATCGCTGCTGCGTCCATAACCGATATGCTCACCGGAACTTCCGCCAACGATTGTTCTCGTTTGCTTGCCGTGACGACAACCTGCTCGGTTTGCAGCGGAGCTTCCTTCATGGTCACGGCGACGGATGTTTCTTCTCCGTCTCGAACAACAACATCGGGGAGCCGAACCAGCTGATACCCCACGAACGAGAACAGCAGCGTGTAGGTTCCGGGCGGTACCTCTCGGATGCGGAATTCACCGGAGGTGTTTGTTGTCGCTCCGCGAACAGTTCCTTGCAGTAAGATGTTGACGCCCGCTAACGGTTCGGCATTGACGGCAGAAGTCACCCGTCCGGCGATGGAGCCGCTTGCTGCAAATCCGAGCGCGGGGAGAGCGATTACGAAAGCAACAATCCGGAGCGTCAACGCCATGGCCACTGGGGATGATTGCGGAAGTCCACTTCGATATCAACGTTGGGAATGATGCGGTGCAGAAGAACTCGTACCGGCGCCGGCTCGAACGAGTTCGGCCTTACTGCATACACGCCAGCGGGCAGCCAGTCGGTGAAGATAAATGGTCCGTATTGCCACGCGACGATGACATACTCGTAGTTGGTGACTTTCAGATTGAACCCCGATTTGGTGGTAAATTCGTACTCGATGCTGTCAACGTGTGTTGGGAGGCGACGTTCAATCTCGGGGTAGACTGCCGCCTTTCCGTCAATCAACGCGGCGAAGATATTGGTGGTGTCTTTCGGGAGTTTCTCAAAGGCAACGATGCGTAGCTCACGCACGCTATCGGGCGGTGGCCAGTTTTTGAAACGCACAACGCCGCGGAAACCGGACGGCTCGTTCAAGGGCGAGAGACCCGTGTCGCAACTCGGAAACAGAAGCAAACCGACCAGCAAACACCGCCACTCGAAACGCATGCACACATCCGGTAGTGATGAGATTGCCTTCATCGCATAAACGACGAGAGCCTCTGCCGATTCCCCGGCGGAAGCTCCCCCATTCCTCTCTTGCAATATACAGAAGCGGCAAAGCGAATACAACACACCCCGCTGTTCAGTAACGGTAAGGATGCCGCACGTGCATGATTGGCAAAAGCGGGAGAGATTATTCCTGTCTCTGAGAAACAACGAACGAGAGTGGTACATTCCTCGAAGAATTCCTGAGCCAGACGCACGACGATTCTGGCATGCGATTCGTCGTCAAGAGAAGAGATCGTCGTCGCCCTGATTTCTATCATCAAACAGGAGGGGTTCCTATGAAATGGTTACTTGCAGTGCTTGTCGGTGTAACGGTGGTCGCCTATGGACACAACTCGTACACAGGCGGGTACTCGGGTGCGCCCGGAAGGCCCCGATGTGCTTCATCGTGCCACGGAGGAACAGCCGGAACAATGGTGGTCAGCGGATTTCCCTCTTCCTACCAACCGGGCCAAACATACACGATCGTTGTTGCCCATAATGGCGGGTCTCGTATCGTCAACTTCAACGCGACGACGCGTGTTGGGTCAACAACGACGGTGGCGGGAACATTTGCCAACGTGACGAATACCGCGCTGTACAGCGGCGCCGATGGTGGTGTGTATGCAAATCCCCACGCGATTGATACGGCTGTATTTCGGTGGACTGCGCCCGCTGCGGGAACCGGGGTCGTGAACTTCTACTGCGCGGGATTTCAAGGAACAACGAACAGCGCGAATGGGCAAAGCACATTCATAACGCTGAGTTCCACCGAGATTACTACGGGTGTCGAGACCGTTGCGCCTGCACCGGAGGAGTTCGCGTTGGAACAGAATTATCCCAATCCTTTCAATCCCGTAACAACCATCAGATTCAGGCTCGAGAAGCCCGCTCGAGTTACGCTACAGGTATTTGATGTGTTGGGACGCGAAGTGGCGACGCTGATTGACGGTGTGCTGGCTTCGGGAGTCGGGTCGGTAGAGTTTTCGGCTCACCGCGCATCGGACTTCGGTGGAGGTGATTTGCCGAGCGGCGTGTATTTCTACAGACTCACATCCGGGGATCGTGCACAGACCCGGCGAATGCTGCTCTTGCGTTGAGTGATTGATCGAAAAGCTTCCTCTTTCTGTGCGGTTCTGGCCCGCCACACGTTCGATGTGTGTGCGGGCTTGCTTTTGATGAAGGAGAAGGATAGCTTTAGCCGCAGCAGAAACCGACTCGTCAATGCGTCGGCTGCTCTGCCGCGACGCGGGGGGCGTTATTTCGAGCATGGAGCAATTCCCCTAATTCACGATCCGTGTACTCAAATAACCAAGGAGGAAGTATGAGAGCCTTTCTTACCCTGTTCATGATCTGCTGCGTTGTGGTCGGCTCGCTCGCGCAGATCACCATCACCACGGGGGATGTCTCGGCACAACTCGCGGTCGGCAACAGGCTCATCAACCGGTTGGATACACTCACCGCTCAGGTCAATATCGGCACGCCCGGCTCAACAGCCAACACGTGGAACTTCGGCGGGCTTGCAACACATGTCCTTGATACTCTTACGAGCGTAACGCCATCCGGAACGCCGTACATCGGCTGGTTTCCCGGAGCGACGCACGCGTTGCAGCAGCGGCAAACGCTGATGGGTATTACCGGAACGGTGTGGCTCTACCTGGAATTGGGAGCGAACCTGCTCACCCGGGGAGCTGGTGGCGAGGGCCCCACACCGTTGGGTACAGCAGTGCTGCGAGCCACCAACATCCCGCCCGAAGTGCTCTACCAGCTTCCCATGACTCTCGGAACGTCATGGACGACGACGTACCGCGAAAGCCTTATTGTGACCATCGGCGGTTTTCCGCTTCTGCAGCAAGCAACGGATCACACCATTATCAATACGGTGGATGCCCACGGCACGCTGACTCTGCCCGGAGCTTTTGGCTCACATCAGGCGCTGCGCATCCGGATTGACGATCGCTACTCCGGCGCTTCAACCGGACGCACCATCAGCTATCAGTTCATCGCCCGCAATGGAGCTTCTGTTCAGGTAGCCGCGGTTGATACGTCGCAACCAAACAGCGGAAACATCCTCATTGATCCGTTCTCGACATCGTGGAGCGGACCGATTGCAACAGACGTCGTTGCAGCGACGGAGCTGCCCACGGAATTTGCGCTGCAACAGAACTATCCCAATCCGTTCAATCCCTCTACCACGCTCGAGTATCATGTTCCGAAGTCTTCTTTTGTCTCGCTGAAGGTGTACAACCTGCTCGGTCAGGAGGTTGCTGCGCTGGTCAACGAGCAGAAAGAACCGGGCACGTATGTCGTTCGCTGGGTTGCCGAGGGTGTGCCGAGCGGAATCTACTTCGCGAAGATGCAAGCCGGTTCGTTCACCCAAACGCGGCGAATGATGCTGGTGAAGTAGCATTGGAGGTTTTCTGGAGCGGGCATGCACGGAAGCCCGCTCCTTCCATTTTACCGGGCCAATCCGATTGTGTGTCATCCGTTCTGTCTTTCTCGACAACTTCCATCGTCTCACATCATTTATCGTAAGAAGATGCTCTTGCGTTTGATTCTTTCCTGCGCACTTGCAGGACTCTGCGGACTTTCCCTTCAAGCACAACCCGGCGAACGCACGTTCACCCGCGCCGATACGCTGCGCGGCATGCTGACACCGCTTCGTTCGTGCTACGACGTCAGGTTCTATCATCTCTCCATCAAAGTCGATACCACGACGAGGGCCATTGCCGGCTTCAACACGATTCGCTTCAGCGTCGTCAACGACTTCGACCTGATGCAGCTTGATCTCTTCGAGAATATGACGATCGAAAAGATTGTGTTCGATGGGCAAACGGACGTGAGATTCGAGAGAGAACTGACTGCCGTGTATGTTCACTTTCCGCGGCAGCTCAAGCGCAAAGCCGTGCATGAGATCACGATTCATTATTCCGGCGTGCCGATGGAAGCCAGGCGACCGCCATGGGCAGGCGGCTTTACGTGGGCGCGTGATGGCGAAGGGAACCCGTGGGTTGCTGTAACATGTCAGGGCACGGGCGCCAGCCTGTGGTGGCCGAACAAAGATCACCAGTCGGATGAGCCGGATAGCATGCTCATCAGTGTTACTGTCCCGTCCAACCTCATGAACATCTCCAACGGCAGACTCCGGCAGAAGCAAGACCTCGGCAACGGATGGACACGATATGATTGGTTCGTGAGTTATCCCATCAATAACTACAACGTAACGTTGAACATCGGCAAGTTTGCACACTTCGGCGATGTGTATGTGAACGGCAAAGACACCCTGACGCTCGATTACTATGTTCTACCGGAGA
This sequence comes from Ignavibacteriales bacterium, assembly GCA_037441705.1. Taxonomy (GTDB): domain Bacteria; phylum Bacteroidota; class Ignavibacteria; order UBA10030; family UBA6906; genus CAADGV01. The sequence goes on along the minus strand of JBBIRR010000016.1, from coordinate 66,399 downwards.
ACCTCGAGAAGGCTCAGCGGCAGTTCGCGCAAGTCAAACCGATGATGCAGTGCTTCGAAAAGTACTTCGGTCCGTATCCGTTCATCCGTGACGGCTACAAGTTGATTGAAGCGCCGCATACAGGAATGGAACATCAGAGTGCGGTGGCCTACGGCAATCACTATATTCAGGGCTACAGGGGTAATGCATCGAGTGAAGTGGGATTGATGTTCGATTTCATCATCGTGCACGAGACGGCGCATGAGTGGTGGGGCAACAGCGTCACCTCTAACGACATTGCCGACATGTGGATTCACGAGAGCTTCGGTGCGTACGCGGAGGCGGTGTACGTCGAGTGTTTGTTCGGCTACGACAAAGCGATGTCCTACGTGAACGGAAAGAAGCCCAACGTCCTCAACGACCGGCCGATCATGGGCACGTACGGCGTGCACCATCGCGGCTCCGGCGATATGTACGACAAGGGCCAGCTTGTCCTCAACACGCTTCGCCACGCGATCAACAACGATTCGTTGTGGTGGGACATCTTGAGAACCATCCAGCAGCGCTTCAAATACAAGTCCATTGACGGCGACGATATCTTCAAGCTCGTGAACGGGAAGACCAGGCAGGATTGGGGATATTTCTTTGAACAATATCTGAAACGAACAAACCCACCGACGCTGGAAGTTGAAGTAACCAAGAAAGGTCCCGCCGTTACGCTGCGCTATCGCTGGCGCGCGGAGGTAGAAGATTTCCGCATGCCGATCAAGGTGACGTCCGAGGAAGGAGTGTACATCTTCATCACCCCCACCACAACCTGGCAAACGATGCGCGTCGACAAATTGGCACCTGAGAAATTCCGTGTCGCTGAAGATCAGTTCTACGTGAACACGAAGGTTAGCATCCGGTATGTCGATCCGGCACGGAAGGAGTGAGATTTTCGTCATAAACGGGCACTTTTTGCCCCCTCTTGACAAAGTAATTGACGTCCGCTATATTTGCTCCGTCTTTATAGCTGTCGCACCGACGAAAGCTATGGACGTAGTGCCCTGTTCTTCTTCCTGCTCGTAGTCTTCGAGGACGAGACACATGCTCTGTTCTGCATTGTTTGCCGCCTCACCGCGTGCGATGTTTGCCTCGCACAATGACCCGCCTTTCTTTCAGAGAGATATCACCAGTCGCACGCTCCACACATTAAGCCACAATAAAGGAGGTTGCAGTATGATTATACGCGGCAGCTTCTTCGCACTCCTCTTCTCTAAGCCGTCAGCAAGGTGAATATTCGTGCCGTCCGCTGACGGGTCGGCCACGAAGCGTCTGGAATCTCAACGTTGAGGCCTTTTCGCGTTCTCAACGAACTTGAATCTCCAGGAGAAGCGCTTCGTCTGTTCGTGGTTCCAATTAGACAACAACTTCCCAACAACTATCAGGAGGGAGCCATGCTCAAACGTTGTATTCTCGCTTTCATGCTTGCGTCGCTTTCCATCGGCGTGCAGATCGTAGATCGGTTCGGCGCGGAGGTCACACTGAAGACGACGACCGGACAGGCGTACAAAGGAGAGATTCTCGCCGTTCGAGATTCGGTTCTTGTGTTTACAACGGTGCATGGGGCAAGCAATCAAGCCCTGGCGACCAGGAAAGATATCGTCTTGGTGCTGCAGCGTAACGACATTCGTCAAGTGACCACGTCCACCGAGGCGAGCCCAGATTTCGCTTCTCGAACCATGCCGGGTCTCATGATAGGATGTGCACTTGGCGGAATCGTGGGGTATGCCGTCGGTTTAGACCAAGAAGAGGAAGTACGCGGCTGTTGGGGGGAGCGCAGAAGGAAGGACCTACGATGGGAGGGTGCGGCCGCTGGCATGGTGGTAGGCGGAGGGTTAGGCGGAGGAGCGAGCTACCTCGGTTCAGGGCATGGTGGTGTCATCATCTACGATGGTTCCAAAGACTCCGACTTGTTGAAGCTTGTACGGTTTTCTCGCTTCATAGAGGAGGAGCCGGAGTATCTGCAAGACTTGATAGATGAACGATTGAGCAAGTAGAATCAGATTTCCGCAGATTGTTGCTTTCTACCTTTCTGTAAATAACGCATGTGAGTCCTTAATCGGAGGAGACATGGGAAGACCACCTTCGCCTGCGGCTACCCTCATTCGGCTTGTTCTCATCATCGCATCTGCTGCCAACTTCCACGGGTGCAATGCGTTGTTTCATGCAGCCAAGGAATCGGCGGAGCCGGATTGGATCGATCTGTCAAAAGGCTCTTTACTTTATCTTAAGACAGGCACGCCCATCAGGGTTGTACTTGCTGATTCTACAATTGTTGTGGGGACACTAAGCTCGCATTCAGAGCTGGACTCGGCAGAGTACGCCGCACGATATCGAAAGTTTTATGACTCGGTCAGCAACAGGATCGTACTTCCGAGAATCGGAGATTCGGTTTTCCTGACTCAGAAGGACGTTCGCAGGCTCTACATCTTTCGTGGCTTTGGAAATGGCACGGTTCGATTGCAGTCAGCCGATTTGAAGTATTGGAGGAGCGTCGCGTTCGAAAGGCTTTTGACTGCGCGCATGGAAAGCGTCACCGGAACACCCTATGACGTCGAAAAGCTATGGAGGATGACTCTGAAGCGAGAGTCTTTTCCGCTTCCGCACAATGTCGGGTTTGTTGTGCAGACGGAAGCGCGGGCAGAGACTCTTGCGATTGATGATGTTCGTTTCCTTCAGCAGAGAAATCCAAAACTTGGGGCTGGGGGCTGGGTAGCGGTTGGCGTGGCAGAAATCGTCTTGACGATCGCTTTGGGGGCGTTGATTCTCGCGATTGTGCTCTATGACCGGAAATGAGCCCCCTCTCAAAGTTATGTTCATCCAATTCCGATGCGAACGGGAAATGAGGAACGACCTCGACAATAACTCCCGGACATGTGCAAGCCATTGTAATGTCATTCCGTACGATGGATGAACGATTGACCTTTTCGAATTCAACCCTTTCTCCATTTTGCTTATTACACGCGTAATTTCTTCATCAGGAGGAGGCATGCAAAAACGATTTTCTGTTGTGTGTGTTGTCTTTGGAGTTGGTATCATCATCTACTCTCTTGTTGCGTCCAGCGGTTGTGCTCCTACAATTGGTGAGGTGATTGAGATAGGTCTCGATAGGATTCCATTGCCTAAAGACACGGTCTCCAACCTTAAACTAGGTTCCTTCGTCAGGGTTGTGCTCATGGATTCTACTGTCTTTGTGGGTTCCATCAAGTCGTATGTGCACCTCGAGCCGGCAACGTATGCAGCGAGGTATAAAATGTTTACCGAATCGCTTGACGGTACGATTGCGCTTCCCAATTTCGGAGATTCGGTTTTCCTGACGCAGACGACCACCCCCGTGCCGTACATCTTTCGTGGCTTTGGAAACGGCACGGTTCGATTGCAGACGGCCGATTTGAGCCGATCCTTAGAAGCCCCGCTCGATAAGCTTTCGAAGATGCGCATGGAAAGCGTGAACGGAACACCCTATGAGATGGAGAAGCTGTGGAGGATGAGTCTGGCGGGGACAGCACTTCCGCGTAATGTTGCGCTTGCTTTGCAGGTCGAAGAGAGTGTATTGGTCATTCCTTTAGATGATATTGTCTACTTTGGTGAAGTGAATCCAACTCAGCGCACTGCGGGTAGTGTTTGGAGGGAGTCTGGACTGGTCATTGTAGGCATAGCGTCGGCAGTCCTTTTGCTCGTGCTTCTGGTTTCCTCCGGGAAATAACCCCCGCGTGGCCCGTGAGTACCGTGTTGCGAGTACCTCTCTCTGACACACCGTAAAGAAAGAAGCGAGGCGTAGCGCCTTTTCATGTCAAGCAGCGCGCCTCGCTTGTACGTTGTTGACTCCCTCCGCTGCACTTGCTATATTGCCTCACCTTGACAAGGTTGCATTCGCCCGAATCCTTTCATCGGCTGCTAACATATCACCAACACAAGGAGTCCCCTTATGAAGAAGCTCTTGTTTCGTTCTGTCTTCATGCTCCTCTGCTGTGTTCTGATTGAGCATGCATACGGCTTGCCCCGTTTCGCCAGTCGTACGGGCGCCAAGTGTCAGTCGTGTCACGTCAATCCAGCAGGTGGCGGGATGCGGCAGGCATTCGGTCAGCAGTATGGACGCGAGACGCTACCCGTGCCAACCTGGTCGGATGAGTTCAGTCTGGATGATTTCTCCACCAAGCTCAATGACTTCGTTTCGGTTGGGGCAGATTTCCGCACGCTGTTCTATGCTCAACAGATTCCCGATACGGCGGGTGGAGGTGCGGGCACATCCTCCACAACCAACAACGCCTTCTTCCAGATGCAGGGAGATGTGTATCTCAACTTCCGTCTCGCGAAGAAAGTGAACATCTATCTTGATAAGGGGATCTACTCGGGATTTGAAATCTTCGGCATACTCAATCTGCTTCCGGGCAACGGCTACATCAAGATTGGCAAATTCCTTCCCAACTACGGAACGCGATTGGATGATCATCGTACATTCATTCGCGATCGGACAGGCTTCAACCCCGAAAGCGGTCGCGCCGAGCTAACCGGAGCGGAACTCGGGTTCAGTCCCGGTCCCGTGAACATTCTGGGCGGTGTGTACAACGCCGCGGACGGTTTCGGCGCCGGCGTTTCGAAGAACAAGGCCCTGCTCGGGCGGGCCGACGGCATCTTCAAACTGTCGGACGATATGCATCTGGGTGTAGGCGGCAACGTGTTCACGAAAGAGCTGGGCGCAGGTTCGCGCCTGACGGTGTTCGGGGCGCTCGGGTCGTTTAGCTACAAGGACATCACCGTGTTCGGCGAAGTAGATTGGATCAAGAACAAGGCGGGCGGCGCGACAGTCACAGGTCTTGTCTCGCTCGTGGAAGCCGATGTTGTGGTGGCATCGGGTGTTGATCTTAAATTTATGTACGAGTTTGCCGACCCGGACATTGACCTCAAGACCGGGTCCATCTCGCGCTACAGCGTTGGCCTGGAATTTTTCCCCATCAGCGGGGTAGAGGTTCGTCCACTGTACCGGATCAATCGTGAAGACCCGACGAACATCTCCAACGATGAGTTCAATCTTCTCATTCATTTCTATCTGTAGGAGGAGACTGAAATGATGGCCAAAAGAGTTCTTGTCGTGATTGTTGCGCTCGCTGCGCTCGTACTTCTGGGACAGAGCTGTAAGGATTTGGGAGATGCGATTGGACGACCTGCCCTCGTGGCATCCACGTTTTCGGTGACGCTCAATCCGGGTGGCCAGGCCACAGTCACCATCAGCGGGGGAAATCCTCCGTACAGCATCAGCCGCCAACCCGATCCCTTGCTGGCGACGGCGACGCTCACCAACAATGCGGATGGAACGGGGACACTTGTGATCCAGGCGGCGAGCGGGAGTGTCTCGGGCATAACAAGCGTGAAGGTGAAAGATTCCGACACGCATGATTCATTCCCCGATGCGCCGCTGCATGAAGAGAATGAAATCGAGATCGAAATAAGGGTAACGGCCACACTCGTTTCATTTGCAAATCAGGTTCAACCGATCTTCACGAACAACTGCGTCAACGCCGGATGTCACCCCGGCGGCGGCGCACCCTTTTCGCTGGAAGCAGGCGTGAGCTATGGACAGTTGGTGAATCAAAACGCTTCGGTTGGTTCGTGTCAGGGCCAGAAGCGTGTCCTACCCGGCGATGCGAACAACAGCGTTCTCGTCAAGCGGCTCGAAGGTTCAACGTGCGGCAACCGCATGCCGCTGGGTGGTTCGGCATTGCCGTCGGCTTCTATTCAACTTATAAGGGATTGGATCAGGCAAGGCGCGCTGAACAATTAGCCTGCAACCATTTCTGTGGAAAGATGGTTATATTCTGCGGTAGCAAGTCTGAACAATCAGAGGAGAATACATGAAACGTCTCGGTGGTTTCATCTTCGCTCTTGTTGCTGTGGGTGTGATTACATTTGCACAGGGGGAAAAGAAGACAACGGTGTCGTTTAAGAACGATGTCTTTCCCATCATCAAAGCAAAATGTCTTCCGTGCCATGCGGAAGACAATTTCAATCCGAGCGAGCTGAGCATGGATTCGTACGATCAGATTGCGCAAGGGGGGAAGCACGGCGTTCCCTTCAAGCCGGGGAAGTCCGCCGAGAGTCTGTTGATTCAGAAGTTGAGCGAGAACCCGCCGTTCGGCGATCGGATGCCGTTGAACTCGAAGAAGAAGATTCAGGAGGGGAAGGCCGTCTGGCTCACCGGCGATGAGATAAAGACCATTGCGACATGGATTGATCAGGGAGCGAAGAATAACTGAGCGTGGTGAGTGTTGCTGCACGACGCCTCATCCGTGACTCGGGTGAGGCGTTTTGCTTTCCTGCGTTGCTTCTCTACATCAATCTTCTGATATTTCTCCAAGAAATTCTTCCCAACACGTCGATGCCAGAGGAGAAACAGCATAGGATGTGGGCGTACCTGCGCGGCCTGCGTTTGTCGCGCGAACTTGCCACGAAGCTAACGCTCGCACTCGGGCTGGTGGTTCTTGTCGGCCTGCTCTTCCCGCGCGGCGAAGCCATTGAGGCCGAATATCGGGTGGGGGGCCTCTGGCCTCAGAACGATTTGTACGCTCCGTTTTCGTTTCCCATCCTTCGTGATCCGGCCGAATACCAGCGCGATGTGCAGGAAGCTAAGGCGCGTGCCTATCCCGTGTTCGAGCGCAACGGAACCCGGACCGAACAGCAGGTCGAGCAGTTGAGAACGTTCTTTGCCCGATTGCAGGAGGCCCTGCGCGCACAGGCCCGGTACCGAGCATCGAACAGCCCGGCAGATTCGGCGCGCGCAGCCCGGCTTCTCGAGCAGGTGGAGTTGAGATTTCATGAGCACGAGTGGAAGGCGCTTGCAAGCCTCTCGAGCGAGGCGCTGACAGCAATGCAGGAAGTGATCGAGACTTCGATGCGGAGTTGCCTCGATCAGGGGATTCTCGATGTAGAGAAGAAAACGCTGCCCCGACGCGAGGTGGCATTGCGCAAAGGAACGGTGGAGGAAATCCTTCCCCTTGACACATTTCTCGATGAAGAAGAGGCCGCAGCGCGTATGGAACGCGATCTCTTGGCCCACTATGCAGGAATGAACGATACGCTCGAAGTCGCCCGCAAGATCGCCCTCGTTCATTTGTTGCCGAACGTGAAGTACAACGCGGGGGCGACCGAGCGTGCGCTGCAGGTCGCCATTGAGTCTGTGCCCCGGACGGCGGGGTTTGTGCAGGAGGGCGATCGCATCATCGGCAAGAACGAGCGAATTACACCGGAGATCAAGCAGAAAATTGATTCGCTGCGCAAAGCGAGACACGAGCGCGGTTCCGTTGCCGTCGGACCGCTGCAAATGGTCGGGACATTTCTCCACGTGGGTATTGTGCTGACGCCGTTCGTGATCTACCTCTGGCTGTTTCGCAAGCGAATTTTCGGGAACAACCGCCGTCTCGCGTTGATCGCCTTGTTGATCCTGATGGAGTGTTTCTTCGCGTACCTCACGCGGGTGCTCAATGTCGCCGCACCGTTGGAGTACCTGATTGCCGTTCCGGCTGCATCGATGTTGCTTACGATCATCTTCGACTCGCGTGTGGGATTGTACGGCACGATGGTGACGGCGTATCTGGTCGGCGGCGTTTGGGGCAATGACTACACGGTTGCGCTGGCGGCACTTGTTGCGGGCGCGCTCGGCGTGTACACCGTGCGGGATATTCGGAACCGCTCGCAGATCATCCGCTCCTTTGGCTTTATCTTCCTGGGCTATGCCATCACGATCATTGCTCTCGGGCTGGAGCGTATCGAGGAGGTGGGCACCCTGGTGGAGGAGTTGACGTTCGCACTGGCAAACTCGCTCATCTCTCCCGTCCTCACGTTCGGACTGCTCATCTTCTTCGAACGATATTTCAAAGTGACGACCGATCTCACGTTGATCGAACTCGGTCAGTTTCATCATCCGCTGTTGAAGATGTTGTCGGAGAAGGCTCCCGGCACCTATCATCACAGCATGACGATGGCCAATCTTGCCGAGGCCGCCGCGGCAGCGGTCGGGGCAAACGAAGTGCTTGCCCGCGTGGGCGCGTATTTCCACGACATCGGCAAGATCGAAAAGCCGACGTACTTTGTCGAGAACCAGAAAGGCTCCCGGAACCGGCACGAGAAGCTTGCGCCGCGCATGAGTTCGCTCATCATTCAAAATCACGTCAAGAAGGGGATCGCCCTCGCGCGTGAGTACAATCTGCCCGAAGAGGTTGTCGCCTTTATCCCCCAGCATCATGGCACGACGCTGATCGACTTCTTCTACCACAAAGCTCTGGCGATGGCGCAGAATTCGGATGACGAAACCAAGATCGACGAAATCAACGAGCAGGACTATCGCTACCCGGGTCCGAAACCGCAAACCAAAGAAACCGGCATTCTGATGCTTGCCGACTCGATCGAGGCGGCAGCCCGATCATTGGATGATCCATCCCCCCAAAAACTCGAGGCGATGATAGACGATCTCATCAAGAAGCGGTTTGAAGAAGGGGAGTTAGATGAATGCCCGTTGACTCTGAAAGATCTCACCAAGATCAAGAAAGCGTTTCTGAATGTTCTTGTCGGCGTGTACCACAGTCGGGTCAAGTATCCTGAGATGGACAAAGAGGAGGAGCGCAAGGAGAGCAAAACGACGGCATCGGCAATGACGGAAGACGATGCGCAGCTGCCTCGGGAAAAAGAAATACCGCGTGACGATGAGCCGGCCCGTCCTGTACCGGACGAGCGTCTGTCACGAACCATCAAGGCGATCGACAATCAATGAACGAGCATTGTCAGGACTACCTCCGGTTTCTTGCCCTGGAAAAGAACGCTTCGCGCAACACGATTGCATCGTATCGGCTTGATATTCAGCGCTACCTTGCTTTTCTTGAACGGAGAAACGTTCGAAGCGTACGAGCAATACGCCAGTCTCACGCAGCGGAGTTTCTCGCGTCGCTGCGCGAGCAGGGGTTGTCGGCCCGTTCGGTGACGCGAGCGCTTTCGGCGATCAAAGGATTCCATCGGTTCCTCTTAACCGACGGCGTCTTGAAAGCTGACCCAACCGAAGTAATCGACGCGCCGAGATTGCAGCGTAGTCTGCCCGACGTCCTGACGCAGCCGGAAGTGGAGGCAATGCTCAATCAGGCGTCCGAGCGTGAAGGTGACAGGAAGAATCTCTGGCTGAGAGATCGGGCGGTGTTAGAGACGATGTACGCATGCGGTTTGCGGGTGTCGGAAGTCATCGGACTGAAGCAGCACAATGTGTTACCCGACGAGGGACTTGTGCGTGTTTTTGGGAAGGGATCCAAGGAGCGAGTTGTGCCGATTGGCGGCTCAGCGTTACGCTGGATCGAGCGATATAGAAGAGAGTGCAGACCGCAGATCGCCCGCAGCGCAGTCTCGGGCGACACGTTGTTTCTGAACGCGCGCGGCGGGCCATTGTCGCGCAACGCCGTCTGGAATCTTGTGCAGCGCTACGCGCGGCAGGCGGGCATCGAACGCGACGTGCATCCGCATACGTTGCGGCATTCGTTTGCGACGCACCTGCTGGAGGGCGGAGCCGATTTGCGAGCCGTGCAGGAGATGCTCGGGCACGCCGATATCGGCACGACACAAATCTACACGCATGTTGACCGGGAGTATCTGAAAGAGGTACACCGGACATTCCACCCGCGCGGCTGAACGTCGTGCTCGTGGATGGAAGCGGCAGGCATCGTTCATTGACATTGCAGCGAACACATCACCCTTAACGTTGGTGAGGAGTGAATACCATGAGCCACGCGCAGACTCTGCGTCTCGACGGTTTCCGCAACGAAATCGTCGGCATCGACACGCTCGTCCCGGTCCTGGACGGGACGGAGCGCCCGTACGTGTTTCTGGACAACGCGGCGAGCACGCCGGCCTTCAGGCGGGTGTTACAGCGCATCGAGGAGTTCATGCCCTGGTACTCGGGCGTGCATCGAGGAACGGGCTTCAAATCGCAGATCGCCACGCAACTGTACGACAGCGCCCATGCCGTGTGCGGCCGCTTCGTGGGCGCAGACCTGGAGACGAATGTCGTCATCTTCCTCAAGAATACGACCGAGTGTATCAACAAGCTTGCGCGCCGCTTCAACTTCGCGGAGGATGACGTCGTGATCACGACGGGCATCGAACATCATTCGAACGATCTGCCGTGGCGGAAAGCTGCGCGTGTCGTTCATGTCGGCATCCGGGACGGCGGCTATCTTGACCTGGATGAGATGGAGGAAACGTTGCGCCGGTATGCCGGACGTGCCAGGCTTGTTGCGGTAAGCGGAGCTTCCAACATTACCGGCATCTGTTCACCTATTCATGACATTGCGGAACGGGCGCACGCCGTTGGTGCAAAGATTTTCGTGGACGCTGCGCAATTGGTTGCTCATCGGCCTGTGCACATGCTGCCCGACGACGACCCTGGGCACATTGATTTTCTCGCTTTTTCCGCGCACAAGATTTACGCGCCGTTCGGCACAGGCGTACTCATCGGACCGATGGACTTCTTCCGGGACGGCGAGCCTGATAGCGTCGGCGGCGGTGTGGCTGCGATCGTGACGCTGAATGATGTGGAATGGAATCCCGTGCCGCATCGCGACGAAGCGGGAAGTCCTAACGTCGTCGGAGGCATCGCGCTTGCGGAAGCGTTGTGCATGATGAAGCGCGTCGGGATGGAGGCCGTTGCCGAGCATGAACGGAAACTCCTTGAGTACACTCTCGCCAGAATGAAAGAGATTCCCGGCATTCATTTCTACGGTCCGACCGAGAAGCTCGACGACAAAGTCGGCGTGATCGCGTTCAACCTTGATGGTATGCATCCGGGATTGGTTGGCGCCATTCTCGGTGCGGAAGGAGGAATCGGCGTTCGCACGGGATATTTTTGCGCGCAACCGTATGTGAAGCGGCTGCTGAACGTGGATGCCGAGCACGCACGAGATAGCGGGTGCGGCGTCGTGAGTACGGATGCCGCGACATTTCCGGGGATGGTTCGCGCCAGCTTTGGTTGCTACACCAACGAATCCGACATTGATGCATTCCTGCAGACACTCCACATGATCGCGCAGCGAGAATTTCGCGGCCAATACGTGCAGGACCTTGAGACGGGGGCGTTTCGGGCCAAGGGGTTTGAAATCTCCTACGAGCGATATTTCAGACCGTTCGAGTGGTCCGCCGCCGCGCCGCAGCATTCCTATTCAGAAACAGCGTGGGGGTGATGCCTGCGTTTCACTACCGCCAGAACCACCTGCTGTGTGAACAGATGTCGCTGCGCACGCTTGCGGAGCAATACGGCACGCCGTTGTACGTTTACAGTGCCGATACAATTGTCCAGAACTGTGCTGCCTTGAAACGTGCGCTCGCCGACACCAACCATCTGCTCACCTACGCGGTGAAGGCGAACAACAATCGCGCGGTATTGAAGCTGATTGCCGAGCAAGGTCTGGGAGCGGATGTCGCTTCGCAAGGAGAATTGTTTCTGGCGCTGCATGCCGGATTCTCACCGGAGCAGATCACGTTCAGCGGTGTTGGCAAGACGGAAGATGAAATTGCGTACGCGCTCGAGAAAAATGTTAGGGTGTTTGAGGTTGAGTCCGAGCAAGAGCTGGAGCACATCAATGCGGTGGCAGGTCGGCTCGGCACAACTGCGCGCGTACTGATGAGGGTGAATCTCGATATTGATGCCGGGGCCCACGACTACATCGCCACGAGTAGAAAGCACGATAAGTTCGGGATGGCTCCCCCTCGTGTTCTGGAGGTGATGAGGGAGGCACGTCGATTTCCGAGCATCGAGCTTCGCGGCATTCACAGCCATCTCGGCTCGCAGATCACTCACGTCGAACCGTTTGTGGAAGCGGCAGAGAGGCTTCGCGCTCTCGTTTCAGATTTTCGCGCGCAGGGCATAGCGATCGACGAGATTGATTTCGGCGGAGGGTTTGGGGTACGGTATCAGGGGATCGTACAGCACTCTGCGCTCACAGAGTCACCAGAGGAAGTTGCCGATGGGCCGAGGATCCTTAAGCGCGTCCTGCCGATCTTGAAGCACACCGGCTGCCGAATTCTCTTTCAGCCGGGCCGCTCGATCGTTGCGGAAGCCGGAGCGCTTGTGGTGAAAGTACTCTTTCGAAAACAAACCGAGGAAAAGATTTTCCTGATTGTTGACGGAGGAATGAACGACCTGATCCGGCCGAGTCTGTATCAGGCCTATCATCAAATTGTGCCGGCGGAGATACACGAGCGTCAGACCGAAACGGTAGATATTGTCGGTCCGTGCTGCGAGACCGGGGATTTCTTCGCGCTGGATCGAGACATGCCTCGCACACAGCCGGGCGACTATCTTGCGATTCTCGTCGCCGGTGCATACGGCTATGCACTTTCATCCAACTACAATGCCCGCCGTCGCCCTGCCGAAGTGCTGGTGAACGGCAAGACGGCAACCGTGATTCGACAGCGAGAGACTCTTGAGGATTTACTCTAAGCATCGTGGAGTGTGTCATGCGCGTGTATAATGTTGCCGTTGTTGGCGCGACCGGTTTGGTCGGGCGAAAAATGATCCAGGTGCTTCAGGAACGGAAGTTTCCTGTAGGCAATATCAAGTTTCTTGCGTCGGAACGCTCGGCGGGGAAGGAGATCGAATTCAACGGAAAGATTCATCGCGTCGAGACATTGCACGAGCGGTCGTTTACGGGTGTGGAGATTGCCCTGTTCTCAGCCGGCGCTGCTGTGAGTCGAGAGTTTGCTCCGCATGCCGTCGGGGCAGGTGCGCTGGTTATCGACAACAGCAGCGCGTTCAGAATGGACCCGAACGTCCCGCTCGTTGTACCCGAAGTCAACCGCCGGAGGATCTTTCATCACAAAGGCATCATTGCCAATCCGAATTGTTCGACGATTCAGATGGTGGTTGCGCTTAAGCCGCTGCACGACGGATGGAGAATCAAGAGGATTGTCGTAGCGACGTATCAATCGGTCACCGGTGCCGGGCAGCGAGGTCTTGATCAACTTGAGCGTGAGCTGAAGAAGGAACGTGTGGCGGAGATGAAATTCCCTCATCCCATTGCCATGAACGTTCTGCCGCAGGTGGATATCTTCCTGCCCGATGGGTACACGAAGGAAGAGCACAAGATGATGCATGAAACAAAGAAGATCATGGAAGACGACTCGATCAAAGTCCACCCAACATGTGTGCGCGTGCCGGTCTACGGCGGCCACAGCGAAGCGGTCAGCGTTGAGTTCGAGAATCCCTTTGAACTGGATGAGGTTCGTGAGACGCTGCGTCGCGCACCCGGCGTCATCGTGCAGGACGACCCCGAGCGTGCGCTCTACCCGATGCCGATCCACGCATGGGAGAGAGACGAAGTGTTTGTCGGCAGAATTCGCCGTGATGAAACTGTCGAACATGGTCTTGCGTTATGGATTGTGTCCGACAACCTTCGGAAAGGCGCTGCGACGAACGCAGTCCAAATTGCCGAGGAGTGGGTCAAAGGGCAATCGCATGGACATCATCCCAAAACAACAAAATCATTACAGAAGGAGGAACAGCGATGAAGAACTACCTTGCCGGTGCAGCAGCAATTCTCGTCGGTGGGTTGATGGCGTTTTCTCACCTCGTCACAGCGGCGGCACCACCTGCCGAAGTCGGAAAGCCCGCGCCGTCGTTTACACTCAAGGATGTGGAAGGAAAGGAATACTCGCTGGACGACTTTCTCTCCAGCAAATATACGGTAGTGATGTTCATCGCTACGCAGTGTCCCATCTCCAACGACTACAACGAACGGATGGCCGCATTGTACAACGACTACTTTCCGAAGCAGGTTGCCTTTGTCGGCATCAACTCTAATAAACAAGAGGATGTAGAGGAGATCAAAGAGCACGCGGCAAAGAACGGGTTCAAGTTTCCCGTTCTGAAGGATTGGAACAACGTTGTCGCAGATGCTTACGGTGCACAGGTGACGCCGGAGGTTTTTGTCCTGGACGGGAAAGCAACCGTGCTGTATCACGGCCGCATTGATGATTCGCGGAATCCGTCGAAGATCACGACCCATGATCTGCGCGAGGCGCTGGATGCTCTGCTTGCAGGGAAGGCTGTGGCGCGAACGGAGACGAAGGCATTCGGCTGCACAATTAAGCGCGTGAAGAAGGAAAGCTAATGCGGCGAGGCCTTGCATCAGTTATTCTGCTATGGGCGCTTGGCGCTCACGCAGTCGCACAGGCAACGGGAGGGCAGAGCTCTCCCGTTCTGCTTCCGATAGATGAGACAGGAATCTCAGCGCTTCGTCGGCAGGCGCAGGGGCGCGTGTTGGTGCTGAACCTCTGGGCAACGTGGTGCAAACCGTGCGTGGAGGAGTTTCCGCATCTCGTCAAACTTCAGCAGATGTACGCCCCACGCGGGCTTGAACTCATTTTCATTTCTGTTGACGATGACGATGCAAGAACAACCCAACGCGTTCGTACGTTCTTGAAGAAAATGAACCTGCATGCGCCCTCGTACATCAAAAAATCCGGCAGCGATGAAGCATTCATCAACGCCGTCCATCCGCAGTGGAGTGGGGCCCTTCCGGCAACGTTCGTCTACAACAGAAAAGGCGAACTTGTGGCAATGAAAGTGGAGGAATTGAGTCTTGAGGAATTGGAGAAAATTGTGGTTCCTCTCCTGAATTAATGAGCATACCGTACGCTCTCTCTCGCCCCGTTTGACGCATATTGTGAAACCCGATTGCAGTGTTTTCGCCGCCGGCAGCGAGCATCTTGACAAACTCAATCCCTCGCGCTATATTTTGTCGCGATTCATAGCTCTCTGCCTTTGAACGCAGCGTAATACTTTTTCAGTTCTTTCCCTTGCCATCTCGGGATGAAACACATGCTCTGTTCTGCATTGTTTCCTGCCGTTTCCTCAGTGTCACAGCTCTCGCCGATTCTTTTTCGATTGCCTTCGATACAAGCCACCATCAACAATCTACAACCACATTCAACCACCCAAAAAGGAGGATAGTACGATGGCTCCACAACGTTTCCTCGTCCTTTTTTTCCTTATGCTCGTTCAGAGCGGAGCATACGGCCAGTGGTTACAAACCAGCGGGCCCACCGGCGGATTTGTATATTCGTTCGCGTCGATTGGGGACAATCTGTTTGCTGCTTCCAGTGGAGCAGGTGTGTTTGTTTCTTCCAACAATGGAGCAAGCTGGCAGCAAGTCAATACGGGTCTGACGAGCCCTCTCGTCAACACCCTTGAGGCTTCCGGTACTGCTCTTTTTGCAGGAAGTGCTAATGGCTTATTCCGCTCCACGAACAACGGCGGCAGTTGGACCGACGTAAGCACAGGACTTACCGTCCGAGATGTCCGCGACGTTGTTGTATCGGGTGCGAACCTGTTTGCTGCAACCTTCGGCGGCGGCGTCTTTCGTTCGACCGACGGCGGCACGAGTTGGACGTCGGTCAGCACAGGCTTAACTAACACAAATGTTCTGGCTCTGGCTGTTGCGGGAACGGACCTTTTTGCTGCCACGTATGGCGGCGGAGTCTTTCGTTCCACCAACGACGGCACAAACTGGGCAGCGGCCAACAACGGTCTGACCACCTCTGATGTCCGCTCTCTCGCTGTTGTCGGTTCGAACATCTTTGCTGGGACGTGGAACGGAGGTGTGTTTATCTCGACGGACAATGGTTCAAGCTGGGCATCGTCAAATAATGGATTGACCTATCCATATGTCATGGTGTTTGCTGCGTCAGGTGGGAACATCTTCGCGGGGACATATTATGGGGGTGTTTTTCGCTCGACCAACAACGGATCAAGCTGGACGCAGGTGAACACGGGACTTCGAGATGTAAACGTGATTGCCCTGAGTGTCTTCGGCGCTAATCTCTTCGCCGGCACCAATGCAGGTGGCATCTTCGTTTCCACGAACAGTGGTGCGAGCTGGAGCGAAGTGAATACGGGTTTGACTAACACCGACGTCCGCGTGCTGGCATCATCGGGGTCGAACCTCTTTGCGGGCACGTGGGGGCGCGGTGCATTTCGTTCAACCGATAACGGCAGCTCGTGGACCGAAATCAATACAGGTATCAGCATTCTCTATGTTCGCGCGTTTGCATTTGCGGGAAGCAACATCCTGGCAGGAACGTGGGGTGGAGGCGTGTATCGGTCGACCAACAACGGAACGAGCTGGACTGTGTCAAACACCGGATTGACAAATCTCAATATCTGGGCCTTCGCTACTTCGGGCGCCACTGTCTTTGCCGGGTCGTATGGCGGCGGCGTCTTTCGCTCCACAAACAACGGATCGAGCTGGACCGAAGTGAACACAGGGTTAACGAACCTGAGTGTGACCACGATGGCCGTCCTCGGTTCAGACGTCTTCGTGGGAACACAGGGTGGAGGCGTGTTTCGTTCCACCAACAATGGTGCGAATTGGTCGCAGGTGAATGCTGGACTGACCGACCCAAACGTCAATGCCCTTGTTGTCCTCGACAGCAATCTGTTTGCAGGAACCTACGGCAGCGGCGTGTTTCGCTCGTCCAACAATGGGGGAAGCTGGGTTCCGGTCAACACTGGCCTGACCAGTACGTACGTCTGGTCACTTGCCGCTTACGGTGGCTACCTCTTCGCAGGCACCGCAGGATATGTGTTTCGTTCTTTTGACAACGGTGCGAACTGGATCGACATCAGCGCCAGCCTGCCCGTCATTGATGTTTTGTCGCTGACAGTATGGGGGACGCATCTTTATGCAGGAACATATGGAGCTGCTGTATGGCGACGACCGCTTTCGCAGATTACATCTGCACAGGAGGAGTCCGTCTTGCCGGCGGAGTTTACTTTAAGCCAGAACTATCCCAACCCGTTCAATCCCTCGACAACCGTGTCCTTCAGTCTTCCCACGCGGGCGTCGGTGTCTCTAACGGTGTTCGATGCGTTAGGGCGCGAGGTTGGTCGTCTCGTTTCGGAGGACCTTCCGGCGGGCGTCTACACCAGATCGTGGAATGCGGAAGGATTGGCGAGCGGAGTGTATTTCATGAGGCTTGATGCATTAGGGTTGGATGAGCCGAAGTCCGCGTCGATCACGCGCAAGATTGTTGTTCTTCGGTAAGCCGAAGCTATGCAAATCTGCTCCCTCGAGGAAAACACGGACCTTGTGGAGATCCTCCGCAGGTATAGTCCCTCGGATAACCCATTTTCCACTCCTTCACTCCGGCTTGCCGTCGGCTGACGGCAAGCCGAGAATTTCTACCGTACGGCTGAGCGCGGCAGAGCGTGACCGCGTTCCGGTTGATTGATTCTTGGGGAGGAATTGATTTTCTTTTTTTCAAGAAACAACCCCTGTGTTCGCCAAGAAACCATGCGTCATCGTCTCGAAGTTGTTCGACAGATTGTTGATGTCTGCCGTCGCCTGTATGCGCGGGGGATGGTGACGGCGACAGACGGAAACGTCAGCGTCCGCTTAGAGAACGGCAACATACTCGCCACGCGTTCCGGCATCAACAAGGGGGATGTTGGCGAACATGATCTGGTGGAGGTGACGCCGGAGGGCACACAGGTGGCCGGGACGGGGAGACCTTCGACGGAATTGGGCATGCATCTGTTCATCTACGGCAAGCGTCCGGATGTGCAGGCAGTCGTTCACGCCCATCCGACGTACGCGACCGGCTTTGCCACTGCCCGAATTGCCCTTGACCAATGTACGTTTCCCGAAGTGATCGTCGGCCTCGGTGCAATCCCGCTGGCAGATTATGCGACGCCCTCGACGGGCGAGGTGGCCGCGTCGCTTGCGCCGTTTGTGAGCAACAGCGATGCGGTTCTCTTAGCCAATCACGGCGTCGTGACGTATGGCGGCGATCTCTATGAAGCGTATTACAAGATGGAAAAGGTGGAACACGCCGCGCATATCACCTTCGTTGCAACGCTTCTCGGCGGCGCCCGCAGCTTGACGGAAGAGCAGCTCGAGAAGCTGCGCCGGGTGAGCGTGCAAAGCTACGGCAAGGACTTCTCAACAAAGATTGCCTGCGAAATTCCCGACGCGCCCGCCGCCGAACTCACGGAGTCCGAGCTGCGTCAGTACATCTCACAGAAACTTCAGGAGCTTGGAATCCCCTGATCCAACAATCCATCATTCCACCAATACTCCAATACTCCAATACTCCAATACTTATGACTCCATCACCGCGAAACTCCATCGCTCCACCACTCCAACACTCCATTACAACCAATCCACGGCCGTGACCCAGCAATCCCAGAGTAAACTTCGCGTCGGCGTCATCTTCGGCGGTCGCTCCGGCGAGCATGAAGTGTCGCTCGTCTCTGCCACATCCATCATAGAAGCTCTTGACAAGAAGAAGTACGACGTTGTGCCCATCGGCATCGCCAAGGACGGGCGTTGGGTCAGTTCGCCGGAGGCGCTGAGCATGCTCAAATCCGGAGCGGAAATTCGCCCCGAGCTTGAACGATTTCTCCTTCCGGAGCCGACACGCAAAGCGTTGGTGTCCCTCAACGGTGAAGTTCACCCAGAGATGACTGTCGATGTGATCTTCCCGGTTGTTCACGGCACATACGGCGAAGACGGTACGCTGCAGGGACTGCTGGAGCTGGCAAACATTCCTTACGTGGGAGCGGGCGTGCTTGCTTCTGCGGTGGGGATGGATAAAGTGATCCAGAAGCAACTGCACAAGCAGGCGGGTCTCCCCGTTGTCAAGCACGTGTGGTTTCTCTCGAAAGTCTGCGCCGCTGACCCGAAGAAAGTTGTGGCTGCGGTCGAGAAGGCACTGCGCTACCCCGTGTTTGTCAAGCCTGCCAATACCGGCTCAAGTGTCGGCATCACCAAGGCGCACAATCGAGAAGAGTTGATTCGAGGGCTGGCTCTCGCTGCAGAGTATGATCGGAAGATACTTGTTGAACAGGGTGTCAGGAACGCGCGGGAAATTGAAGTGAGCGTCCTCGGCAATGACGATCCGATGGCAAGCGTGCCGGGAGAAATTGTTCCGTCGAATGAGTTCTACGACTACGACGCCAAGTATGTGGATGGAAAATCTCAAGCCATCATTCCTGCAAAACTTCCGGCGAGAGTTGTGAAGAAATTGCAGCAGCTCGCAGGGAAAGCATTCACGACACTCGACGCGGCCGGCATGGCGCGTGTCGATTTCTTCGTTGTAAAAAATACGAACCGCATCTTCCTGAACGAGGTCAACACCATTCCCGGCTTCACCTCCATCAGCATGTACCCGAAGTTGTGGGAGGCGTCGGGGATCAGCTACTCGGAACTTCTTGATCGTCTCATCCAGCTTGCGCTTGAGCGTTCATCGGAGAAGAGACGGCTGCGCACTTCGTACGATCCTGCTCAACCGTGGTACCGACGCTGAGACGCCACGGATCATTGATTGTTCGGGGCCATGTCTGTTGAGTAATTCAACACAGTAATAGAACTCGATGCGGAGTTCATGACTGTTTGTCGCCTCGACCGATGCAAGCATCGAACTCCTCCGAAGTCCGGCCTTTCTTCTCTCGTTGAATCCTTGTCGGCAACAACAATGTGCTTCTTTCACTTGCTTCTTGCCGATGGAGTTCGTATACTCATGGCGCGCAAGGCAACCAGAATTGCCCCAAAACCATTTCACTCATCCAGCTCAAAAAGGGGAGATTATCATGAAGCAGTACTTTTCCATCCTGTGCGCGGCACTCATTCTTTCTGTCGGAATAACCTCGTGCAAGAAAGATGACGGCGGAACAACACCGGCAGGCGGCATCGTTGTCTCGGGCGTCGTGCAGACATTCGGCGGACAAGCGATCGCCAATGCGACGGTACAATTGTTTGCCGGGGTGACCACGACCGGAACGCCGGCTGCAACGGCGACCAGCAACGCAGCAGGACAGTGGCAGGCCAATGTCTCCGCTGCCGGACGATACACAGGCGTCATTTCGGCCGCGACCTATCCGACGTCCTATGTGTCGGTGAACATTCAGACCGGACAGACGTCGGTCAACGTTGGGACGACGGTTCTCGCCGCTCAGCGAATCAACGGCGTCGTCAACGATGCCCGCACGGGGTCTCCAATTTCCGGAGCAACTGTTCAGTTCTTCCTGGGAACGAACAACGATACGACCGGATATCGTTTTCCGGCATTGACTACCGATAACAGCGGTCGCTTTACCATCACGCTGCCCATCGGCACGTACGTGTATGCCATCTACGCTCAGGGTCGCATTCCTCTGGTCTCCGGAGCCACTGTGAACGACACAACGGCAACGCAATTGACCACCACGGTCACCGAACCGGTACCTGCTGGCCAGATGCGTATTGTGCTGAACTGGGGTGCGAAACCGTCCGATCTTGATTCCCATCTCACAGGCGACAGCACAACCACCGCCGGCAGACCTCGTTACCACGTGTACTATGCCAACCGCGTTGTCCGTTTTGCCAACGGCGATACCATTGCGTATCTGGATGTGGATGACGTGACTTCGTACGGCCCGGAAACGATCACGATCTATCGGTTCTTCCCTGGCACTTTGCGCTACAAGATTCACGACTACTCCAATCGCAACACGACGGGGAGTCATTACATGTCGGATTCCTCCAACGCGATCGTGCGGGTGTACACTTCCGCGGGTTTGATTCGTGAGGATCGGATCCGAACCGGTGTTGCCGGCAACCAGTGGTACGTGTACGACATCAACGGCGCCACTCAAGCGGTTACGTTCGTGAACACTATTCGTGATGGTGTCTCCAACCCGGCGGACACGAGTTTCCGCCCCGTAGCGCTGCCGCCAAAAGCGACGGTGCGATAGGCGTTTCAGCCGCTTCCACGCCAAAGCCGAATTCTCTACGGATTCGGCTTTGGTGTTTGTGGGGGATGTCCATGCCGGTGTTTGCATGCCCTTCGAATAATTGCTACATTTGTTGCGTCATGGATGGCCCCTTCTACCGGAGAGAGAAAAAGCGATCCCGGCTGCGCGACCGCATGGTGAAGCTTTTGAAGAACAAACGCTTCATGGTTCGGTTGGGACTTGCGGCCACGGTGGTGCTGTACCTGCTGTTCGGTTCGCACGGCATCCTCACGCATGTTCGTCTCCTGCAGCAACGAGCCGAGCTTCAGGAGAAAATCCGCCGGGCAGAGCTGGAGCAGCAACGCCTGCAGGCAGAAGTGAAGGCGTTGGAAGGCGATCCCCGCGCAATAGAAAAAGTTGCTCGCGAAAAGTATGGGATGATCCGCGAAGGAGAAACAGTCTACAAGGTGAATCGGAAGTGACGCCTTGTGATGTTCTGATAATTGCGGATTGCGACGTCCTCGTTGCGGAGTAAGCTCCGCAATCACACGTTCGAAATCCGCAATTCGCAAACCATGGAACTTTTCGAACCCACACCTCACGAAACCCCACCATCATCACACGTTCCTCTGGCCGAGCGGGTACGTCCGCACACGCTGGACGAGTTTGTGGGGCAGAACCATCTGCTGGGCGAAGGAAAGCCGTTGCGCACGCTGATCGAAAGTGACAGCGTACCGTCAATGATCTTCTGGGGTCCGCCGGGAAGCGGCAAAACGACACTGGCACGCATTGTTGCTCACCACACGAAGGCTGCGTTCTTTCAACTGAACGCCGTTGCGTCGGGCGTGAAAGAGGTGCGCGAGGTGATGGAGCATGCCGCTCGCAACAGGAAACGCCTGGGCAAACGAACGATTCTCTTCATTGACGAGATCCATCGTTTCAACAAGGCACAGCAAGATGCGCTGCTGCATTCCGTCGAAGAAGGTGTCATCATCCTCATCGGAGCCACGACGGAGAATCCCTCGTTCGAAGTCATTGCCCCGCTGCTTTCCCGCACGCGGGTGTATGTCCTGGAACCGCTCAGCAACGCAGACCTTGATCGCGTACTGGAGGGAGCGCTGCACAAAGATGAGATACTGCGCGCCCTGAAGGTCGAGGTGCAAGACCGAGATTACCTGTTTCTCCTTTCTGCCGGCGATGCACGCATCATGCTCAATGGAGTTGAGACCGCTGCTGGACTGACGACGCCGGACGCGAGCGGTCGTCGTATTGTGACAAAGAAAGAAATCGAAGAGGCGTTCCAACGAAAATACGTTAAGTACGACAAAGGCGGAGAGGAACATTACAGTCTTATCTCGGCATTCATCAAGAGCGTGCGCGGCAGTGACCCGGATGCTGCGGTGTACTGGCTTGCCAGAATGCTCGAAGGCGGCGAGGACCCGTTGTTTATCGCACGGCGCATGGTGATTCTCGCTTCGGAAGACATTGGGAACGCCGATCCGTACGCCCTTACACTTGCCACGTCTTGCTTCACCGCCGTTCACGCTATCGGAATGCCGGAGGCAAGGATTGTTCTTGCCCAAACAGCAACCTATCTTGCCTCGTGTCCGAAGAGCAACGCTTCCTACATCGCAATCAACGAAGCGATGGCCGATGTGAAGAACAAGCCGAATGAACCCGTGCCCCTGCATCTGCGCAATGCGCCGACTCGTCTGATGGACAATCTCGGCTACGGCAGCGGCTACAAGTACAGCCACGACTTTGATGGTCACTTCGTCGAACAACAGTATTTACCGGATGGGCTGCAAGCGAGGGTCTATTACCGTCCGACGGAACATGGAGCTGAGAAGAAGATTCGCGAACGCCTGCTTGCTTGGTGGCGTTCGCGCAAACGCTGAGAGAGACCGGAGATCATCGTAGTGCAATGTGTCAACGCATCACCACGAATGAAAGGTGAAGGCTTGAGGAACCTTCCGCTGCGACGGGGGGCTTTCCGACTATTCTTCACGATCCTTGTTGTCGCTTCGGCTTCCGGCAGCATGAAGGCACAAGTGCGTGATTCCCCGCAGCCGATTCCTCTCAAGCCGGACACTCTCGCCCTTGCTGCCGATACGACGCTGGCAGATACGGCCAAGACCGACACACTCAAGGCGCGGGAGTCTCCTTCGGGCATCGACTCGATCGTCGTGTACAGCGCATCCGACTCGATCGTTTATTCTCTCAGCTCCAAGACGATGTTTCTGTACGGGAAGGGTGACATCAAGTATCGTGACCTTGGACTGAAAGCCGAGCTGATCGACATCAACTGGAACACCTCCATTCTCAACGCGGTTGGTGTGCCCGATTCGTCGGATACCTCGGGGACGGGATTGCGCGGCGCGCCCGATCTGATTGATGGCCCTGAGACCTATCGTGGCGTGAAAATCGCCTACAATTTCAAAACAAAAAAGGGGAAGGTACAAGTCGGCAGGACCGAGATCGAGCAAGGGTACTATCGCGGCGAGGAAATCAAAAAGGTCTCGACGGATGTTCTCTTCGTTGCCGATGGCAAGTACACGACCTGCGACGCCGAACATCCGCATTATTACTTTGCCAGTCCCGAGATGAAGATCGTCCTTCAGGATCAGATTGTCGGACGGCCGGTGTATTTGTACGTTTCGGATGTGCCGGTGTTTGCCTTGCCGTTCGGCGTGTTTCCGGCACAGCGCGGCCGACGTTCGGGCTTCATCTCGCCGGCCTACGGTCAGAGCGGGCGCGGACGCTATCTGCTGCACTTCGGGTATTACTGGGCGATGAACGATTACATGGACCTGAGCGTGCGAGCGGATGGCTACACGAAAGGAAGCTGGGTGCTGTATGGCGACTACCGCTACGCGCTCCGCTATAACTTCACCGGAAGCATCAGCGCTTCGCTCGCCAAAACCCTTTCGGGTGAGCGCGGCGATCCGGCATTCTCATCCCAAAAAGTCTTCAACATCCATCTCGGGCACAATCAGGAGTTCAATCCCACAACGCGGCTGGTCGTGGATTTCACATTCACGAGCGGATCATCATACTATCAGAACGTGAGCTACCAGTTGAATGACCTGTTGCGGCAGGAAATCTACTCCAACGCGACGCTGACCAAATCCTGGGAAGGAACGCCGAACAGTCTTACCATCAATGTCAGTCGGAAGCAAAGCCTCCAGCCGCGCCCCGGCGAGTTAGAGATCAGCGACGGGTTGCCGAATATCAGCTTCAGTCGCGCGCAGAGCTTTCCCTTTCGCAGCAAGAAGTCCTCGGAAGGCAGCTCCTCGCTGGCGTGGTTTGAGTTAATCGGATACACGTACAACGGTCAGCTCTCAAATCGCCGTGACGCGTACAAAGCCGATAGCACGGGCTTCCGTCGCATTGACGAGCGCCGCGGTGTGCAGCATGCGCTTGCCGTAAACGCGTCGCCCAAGCTGGGCTACTTCACGATCACGCCGTTCTTCAACTACACCGAGAAGTGGTATGACAGGAGTATTCGTCGTTCGCTTGTGCAGAGTATCCGCAAGGTGGTTACCAAGGACAGAAGGCGTGATGATCCGACCGGAGGTCTGCTCGATACAACGTATCAAATACGTGATGAAGAAGTGAAGGGCTTCAACGCCGTTCGCTATTTCGATCTGGGCGTTGCGGCAAGCACGAAGTTTTACGGGATTGTTCAACCCAACATCCTCGGCATCAAAGGCATTCGCCATCAGGTTACGCCGGTTCTTTCGTACACCTACCAACCGGATTTTTCAAAGCCCTCCTACGGCTACTACGGCCGCTATACCGATCAGTTTGGTCGAGTCCAGAAGTATAGTTTTTTTGAACGCGAGATTTTCGGGGGCGCGCCGGGCGAGGAACGTCAGGCTATTGGGTTGAGTATCGGCAACGTGATCGAGATGAAAACGGAAGGCACGGATTCGGCCGGCCAGGAGAACAAGTTTCAGTTGCTGAACTTTGACGTTCGTGCCGGCTACAATTTTGCCCGCGATAGTCTCAAGTTCGATGAGATTGGTGTCGGCTATCGAACGAACATCGGCACGCTGCTCAACATCAGCGGCGGAATGAGCTTCAACCTCTACAAGTTCGAGCCTGATCCGCTGCAGCCTCAGGTGGGACGGCGCGTCAACAAATTTCTGATCAACGAAACGGGGCAGCTTGCACAACTGACCAGCTTCAGCATCAGCCTTTCGACGGCGCTGAGCGGCGAGAAGAAAAAGACGTCCGCTGGGCCGACACACACCGCCGAAGACTCGCTGCGGCGCGTCTCGGGAACGCGGCAACTGTACGATGAGCCGCTGCCGGACTTCAGTATCCCCTGGAACCTGGAGCTTTCCTACAACTTCTCCCAGTCGCAGCACGACCCGCGCGTGAAGCTGCGCCAGGCGAACATTGCGGCGGCGTTAAGCTTCAATCTCACGGAATTCTGGAAAATCTCGGCAAGCACCAACTACGATCTCGTGACCAAGCAGTTTGCTGCGCCGCAGGTGAGTGTGTACAGGGACTTGCATTGCTGGGAGATGAATTTCAACTGGGTGCCGACCGGCCCGTATCGCAACTACCGACTCGAGATTCGGTTGAAGGCTCCTCAGCTTCAAGACATCAAAGTGACGAAACAGGAAAGTGCGAGAGACATCTACTGAGGTGTCCTCTCTGCGTCGACCTGAGAAGACGTTTGCTCTTGCATCTTCCTGCAACCCTTCGTAAGTTTCTTCCGCCTTTCGACTCTCTCGGAAGCACAAGTACGAATTGCCGTCTTCAGACCTTCCATCAACACTCATCAAGAGGAGTTATCATGAGGATTGTGAACAGCCGGTTCTCTCTTTGTCTTCACTTCGTTCTATGCTTCTCTCTCGTTGCTTCAACGACTGCGGCTGCTCAACCGCTTGACATGGAGAAGCTCAAGAACCTCAAGTTCCGCAGCATTGGTCCTGCCGGCATGAGCGGCCGCGTAACGGCAATCGACGTGGTACGGCGAAATCCGAACGTCATCTACATCGGCAGCGCATCGGGCGGGTTGTGGAAGTCCGAGAGCGGCGGCGTGAGCTGGACGCCGGTGTTCGATACACTTGCTGTCGCGTCCATCGGCGCTGTGGCGATCGATCAGCGTACGCCGGATATTGTGTGGGTGGGAACGGGCGAAGGGAATCCGCGCAACAGTCAGACCAACGGCAACGGCGTGTACAAAACGCTCGACGGAGGAAAGACGTGGAAGCATCTCGGTCTTGACAACACACGGAACATCCATCGGCTGATTCTCGATCCGCAGAATCCACACGTCGCGTACGTTGCGGCGCTCGGGGCAGCCTGGGGCGAGAATCCCGAACGCGGCGTCTTCAAAACCACCAACGGCGGACAATCGTGGCAGAAGGTTTTGTATGTGAATGAAAAAACAGGCTGCGCGGACCTCGTGATGGATCCGACAAATCCCAACAAACTGTTTGCTGCGATGTGGGAATACCGCCGCTGGCCCTGGTTCTTCAGGTCGGGCGGGGCCGGATCGGGGTTGTACGTGACGTTCGATGGCGGAACGTCATGGAAAAAACTGACGCACGAAGAAGGCTTGCCGAAAGGCAACCTCGGCCGCATCGGCCTGGCGATTGCGCCGAGCAATCCCGATCGCGTGTATGCGCTCATCGAGTCGGAAAAGAACGCGCTTTATCGCTCGGATGACGGAGGATTCTCGTGGAAGAAAGTCGCCGATACGAACATCGGCAATCGCCCCTTCTACTATGGTGAAATCGTTGCCGACCCACAAAACGAAGATCGCCTCTACAATCTGTACACGGAAGTCTCTGTCAGCATCGATGCGGGCAAGACGTTCGAGACATTCATCGGATGGAGCGCCGTGCACGGCGATCACCACGCGCTGTATGTTCATCCCGATAATCCGAACTTTCTGATCAACGGAAACGACGGCGGCGCGGCAATCTCTCGCGATCGCGGAAGAACGTGGCGCTTCATCGAGAATCTCCCGCTTGGACAATTCTATCACATCAACGTTGATCTGGAAACGCCGTACCGCGTCTACGGCGGATTGCAGGATAACGGCTCGTGGTGCGGACCCGCCTACGCCTATCACTGGGGCGGCATTGTCAACGCAGAGTGGCAAAATGTTGGGTGGGGTGATGGGTTTGATGTCGTTCCCGATCGAAGCAATCCACGCTATTGCTACTCCATGTGGCAGGGCGGAAACCTCAGCCGTGTGGATATGCTGACAGGCGACGCGAAGTACATCCGGCCTGCTCATCCTGCGAACGTGAAGTTGCGCTTCAACTGGAACGCAGGTATCGCGCACGATCCGTTCAGTCCCACGACCATCTATTACGGCAGTCAGTTCTTGCACAAGAGTACCAACCGCGGCGACTCGTGGCAGATCATTTCTCCCGATCTCACCACCAACGATACCTCCAAGCAGAAGCAACTGGAAAGCGGCGGCCTGACCTACGACGTGACGACTGCCGAAAACCACTGCACCATCATCGCCATTGCACCGAGTCCCGTCCGCCAGGGCGTGATTTGGGTGGGAACGGACGACGGCAACCTTCAGGTGACGACCGACGGCGGCGCGAGCTGGACGAATGTCGTCCGTAACGTGAAGGGCGTTCCGGAGAGTACGTGGATTCCGCAGATTCATCCGTCGTCCTACAATGCGGCGGAGGCATTCGTCATGTTCGACAATCATCGGCGTAACGACTGGACGCCGTACCTGTTTCGCACGACGAACTTCGGCACGACGTGGGAACGGCTTGCGGATGAGAAGCAGGTCTGGGGATTCGTGCTTTCGTTCGTTCAAGATCCGGTCGAGCCGAAGCTGATGTTTCTCGGCTCCGAATTCGGTCTGTATGTGAGCGTTGATGGCGGAAAGGTCTGGACAAAGTGGAAGCACGGCTATCCTACGGTTTCGACGATGGACATGGTGATTCATCCGCGGGAACATGATCTTGTCGTGGGGACATTCGGGCGCGCGGTGTATGTGCTGGATGATCTCGGTCCGCTGCGGCAAATTGCCCGCAACGGTATCTCGCTGCTGAACAAACCGCTGCATCTTTTCCCGATTCCCGAAGCCACGCTTGCATGGTATGGTCCCCGTGCGGGCGGGATGTTCTTTCCCGGCGATGCGGAATTTGCCGGAGAAAATCGGCCGTCCGGCGCACGGCTTTCGATTCTTGTCAACCCTCCGGATACGGCAAAAGCGAAGCTCGCGGCGAAAGCAACAGAAAAGGCCAGGAAAGACTCGGTGGCGGCTCCCGACAGCGTTACGATTGAGGTGATGAACCGCGCAGGCGAGGTCATTCGGACCCTGCGTGTGAAAGTGGAGAAGGGATTGAACCGCACGCAGTGGAATCTCGACCGGAAGGTGGAACGCATGCCTTCACAACCGAAACCCGAACCCGGTGCGCCCGAGCCGGGAGGTTGGGACGTGCCACCGGGGACGTACACCGTGCGAGTGACCTACGGAAGCCACCGTGACTCGGCAACAGTCAACGTGAAGCTCGATCATCGCGTTCCATACACTGCAGCCGACATCGAGGCCCGAACCGCGATGTTGGAGAAACTCTACGGAAAGATACGCCTTGCCACCGACGCCGCCGACAGGCTCCGCGACGCCAGAAAAAGAATCGAGCAGATTGCAGGACTCGTGAAAGATCGTACCGACTCTGCCGCGCAGAAGGTGAAAGACCTTGGCAAGGCAATGCAGGATTCGATCAAGAAGCTCAATGAGTTATTTGTGGATAAGGAAGTGCAAGGGTGGCGATGGGATCCGAGCGTGCTGCAGAGCAGACTGAACACGGCGCTGAGTTATGCCCGCTCGGCCTGGTACGCTCCCACGGAGACCCAGCTCGTTGTGTACGATCAGACGATTGATCGGTTGAAGGAAGTTGCCGATGCCATCAACGCGTTCTTTGAGAAGGAGTTTCCGAAGTATCAACACGCAGTCGATGCGGCGAAGATTTCCTTCTTTGAGCCGTACACCCCCATTAAGGTAGAGAAGTAGTACGATGCCGAAAGACTATGATCCGAGAATGCACTCGGCCGAGCACATTCTCAACCAGACGATGGTGAGAATGTTTACCTGCGGTCGCGCCTTCAGCACGCATCTCGAGAAGAAAAAATCCAAGTGCGACTACCGCTTCGATCGAGATCTGACGGACGAGGAGGTGCGGGAACTGGAGCGCAGGGTGAATGAGGTGATTCAGAGTAATGCCGTCGTACGAGAGGAGCTTCTCTCGCGCAGCGATGCCGCGTGTTCCTTCGATCTGAGTCGGCTCCCCGATCAGGCCGGCGATGTCGTTCGCATCATCCGCATCGGGGAGTATGATGCGTGTCCGTGCATCGGACAGCATGTAACGACGACAAAGGAGATTGGAACATTCCGCATTATCTCCACGAGCTATGACAACGGCGTGCTGCGCGTTCGCTTCAAGCTGGATGAGGGGAGTTGATGGCACGTTTGAAATTCACTCCTCATTTCCGTACCATAGCTTCGGTTCCTCGCAGATTCATGTGAAGAGTGCATGCTCGTTCTCGGCATTGAAACATCATGCGATGAAACGGCCGCCGCTGTTGTGGATGACGGCGTTGTGCGCTCCAACATCATCTCCTCGCAGTTTGTCCACAGCAAATACGGAGGTGTTGTGCCGGAGCTTGCCTCGCGAGCCCATCAACGGATGATTATCGAGGTGGTGGAGGAGGCGCTGCAACGCGCCGGCGTTACAAAAGAACAGCTCGAGGGGATAGCGGCAACGCAGGGTCCCGGCCTCGTCGGCTCGTTGCTGGTCGGCTTGAACTTCGCGAAAGCACTGGCGTACGGGCTTGGCGTTCCGTTCATTGCAGTCAACCACATGGAGGGACACCTGTACTCCAACTTTCTGATGGCGGAGAAGCCCGAGTACCCCTTCCTCTCGCTCATCGTCTCCGGCGGTCACTCGATGTTGGTGCACGTTCCGGAGCCGTTCGTTCACCACTTACTTGGCCAGACGCGGGATGATGCCGCAGGCGAGGCGTTCGACAAGGTGGCGAAGATGCTCGGCCTCGGCTACCCCGGCGGCCCGAAGATCGACAAGCTGGGGGCACAAGGCAATCCGCAAGCCATTCGATTTCCCCGCGCTGTGTTGGATGAGGGAAGCTTTGATTTTAGCTTCAGCGGAATCAAGACCTCCGTCCTGTATTACTTGCGGAACAACGGTTGGCTGGAAAATCCATCGGTCATTGATCCAAACCATCTTGCCGATATCTGCGCGAGCTTTCAGGAAGCAGTCGTTGATATGTTGGTCGAAACAACCATACGCGCTGCGCGTCTCATGGGCGTACAGGATGTGACGATTGCCGGCGGCGTTTCGGCCAACAGTCGCCTCCGCAACCGCATGAAGGACGAGTGTGCACGTCTGGGTCTTCGTCTGTTCTATCCCAAAATGGAGTACTGCATGGACAACGGCGCAATGATTGCGTATGTCGGTTGGTTGAAACTTCAGCGCGGCGAGTCATCCGTTTTCGAGGTGCCCGCTGTGGCGAATCTGGAGATTGCCTGATGAGATCGGTTCTCAATCTGCGTGAGGCTCATTCCCGTCCCCTTGCTGCGATGACGGCAGTCTGTGCATGCTCTCCCGCATTCATGCATCCTACCCGCTCGCGTTGATGGTGCGCCCGTTCCTGAAGAAGCATCCTCTGCTGCTACCCGTTGCCTTTCTCGTACTTCTGATTCTTCTTCCGTACTGGAAGCTTGCAACGATGCAGGGCTTCGTCATAACGGATGATATTTTCACCAGCGACATTATGAACGAGGGATTTCCGTATCGGCACTACATCAGCGAGGCGTTGAAGAAAGGAGAGCTGCCGACGTGGTTGCCGTACATCTACGGAGGGATTCCGTTGCTTGCCCGTGCAGAAGCAGGTGTGTGCTATCCGTTCAATCTGCTGCTGTTCGGCCTTCTTCCACCCTATGTCGCGCTCAATCTTGTCATTCTGCTTACGCTCATCACGGCAGCGCTCGGCATGTACTTCTATGCTCGTGAGCTTGACGTGGGAATGTCCGGCGCGCTTGTTGCAGCTCTATCGTTTGCCTATTCGGGCTTCATGGTGTCGCACATCAAGCATCTCAGCATGGTCGGGACGGTTTGCTGGTTTCCGTTTGGCTTGCTGGTCATCGAGCGAGCGTTCCGGCGTCGCGCACCGTCGGAGCTTCTCTGGTTGGGGTGTGTGTTTGGATTGCAGCATCTGTCCGGTCATACGCAGACCGCGTACTACTCGGGCCTGGTCTACGTCTGCTATGTTGGGTTCCGACTTCTTTCATTCAAAGAAAAAGCCGGGACCGTGCATCGAAAGGTGAAGTCAACCACCAGGCCTGATCCTGCCACTCTGCAATGGAAACCGTATGCGCTCTGGTTTATTCTGGCGATGATGTTCGGCGTTGGACTCAGCGCCGTGCAGCTTCTTCCTACGTACGAACTTGTCGGTCTCACGCAGCGTGCAGGCGGCGTAACGTTCGACTATGCTGCAAGCTACGCCTACGATCCGGCCAACTTCAAAACCTTCTTCTATCCGCTGGCAAACGGGGATATCAGCAACGCGACGTACACCGGCGACAGCATTTTCTGGGAGGACTACGGATACGTTGGGTTGTTGACATTCCTGCTCGCTCTTGTTGCCGTTGTGCGATCGTGGAACCAATGGCATGTCAGGTTCTTTGCGTTCACTGCGGTTGTTGCCTATATCTTTGTGCTCGGGCCGAACACGCCGGTGTATGAGGCGGCGTTTTACGCGGTGCCTGGAATGAAGTTCTTCAGGTTTCCGACGCGCTTCCTGTTTGTCGTCGATGCGGCGTTGTGTGTGCTTGCAGCGCTTGGCGCTACCGGGCTCTTGGCCGGCCGCCGGGCACCGGAGGGCAGCAAGTTGGTCATCTCACCGCTGGGGGGTGCCGTCGTAACGATCGTGATTGCGGACCTCTTGTTCTTCCAATTGCGGCAGAATCCGATTGTTGATGCGCACCGGTGGCGTGAAGAGCCGAAGACGGTTCAGCGCTTGAAGCAGGATACGAGTCTGTTCCGCATCTTTTCGCCGGGTGCGTCGGAGGTTCACAAGGCGGCGTTCGCGTCAGCAAGAGGGTGGTCGGGCGACTTACAACCGTACATCGATCAGCGCGAGTACATCCAACCGAGCAGCAACGTTCTCTACGGACTTTCCAGCGCGGACGGCTACGCACAGCTTACGCCCAACTATGTCGTTGATATTTGGGGTGATCAGAATCGGGGCGGGTTGATTCTGCAAACCGCGTCGCTTGCCGAAGGCCGATTGATTCCGCAGG
Source organism: Ignavibacteriales bacterium (assembly GCA_037441705.1). Classification (GTDB taxonomy): domain Bacteria; phylum Bacteroidota; class Ignavibacteria; order UBA10030; family UBA6906; genus CAADGV01. The sequence goes on along the minus strand of JBBIRR010000016.1, from coordinate 34,318 downwards.
CCTCGTTTCGTAAGATCATGAATCTCTTCAACGTCAAGTATGTGATTTCGCCGTGGGAGATCGCAGCGCACGATTGGGAACTGCTCGAGCGGAAACCTCGGTTGTTCATCTACCGGAACCCTGACGTGCTGCCCCGCGCGTATTTTGTCGAGCGCCCTCGTGTGGCAGCAACGCCTGAGATTGCCAAGCAAATCCTACTGTCGGAGGATTTCGATCCCACGCGGGAGGTTATCCTGCACGAGAACCTTACCCTGGCCTCGAGCACGACCGGTGAAGGAACCGCAACGGTCGAGCAGTATAGAACAAACCGCGTCGAAATCTCGGCGGCAACGCCGTCCGGAGGAATTCTTGTACTTTCGGACACGTTCTATCCTGGCTGGAATGCGTATATTGATGGTGTACGAACCACCATCTACCGGGCGAACTACTGCCAGCGGGCCGTTGTGGTTCCCGCGGGAAGTCACACGGTGGAGTTCCGCTTTGAATCCCCGACGATTCTGTGGGGCTTTCTTATCTCGTGCGGCGCGTTGCTGCTGGGGGTAGGTCTGGCAGTCATGAAGAGGAGACAATCTACGTGAAGGTTTCGAAGATTCTTATCGTGATAGTAGCGGCGGCCATTGTTGCCGGCGCGGCGCTCCTTGGCTACATCTTCTATGGGCCGAACACATTTGCTGACGCCGAAAGGAAAATCTTCGTTGTCAGCAAAGGGCAAACATGGCAAGAGGTGGTGGATGGATTAGAGAACGAGGGCATCATCCGAAACCGGGGGATGTTTGAGCTGGTGGTGAAAGTCCTGCGACGCGGAGCGGTTGCGGTGGTTGGTAGATACGAATTTGCCAGCGGGATCTCCAATTTGGATCTGTACAACAGCCTGCGGCTGGGCAGAAACATCGTGCCGCTTTCAGTGACGCTGCGAGAAGGAAAACGCGCCCCTGCCTATGCGCGGCTGCTCGCGCGCTCGATAGGGATTGACTCGGCCCGGTTCATGTCTCTCATCAACGATGCAGAATTTGCCCGCTCGCTCGGCGTTGAGGCGAACTCGCTCGAGGGGTACTTGTTTCCGGAGACGTACTTCTTCAACTGGCAGACGGATGAGGCAGAGGTGATCGAACGACTCGTAGGGCAGACGCTTAAGGTTTTCAATGATTCTCTTCGGCAGCGCGCGGCTGAACTGAAGATGACGATCCATGAAGTGCTGACGCTTGCCTCAATAATTGAGGGCGAGGCCTTCTTCGACGATGAACGGGCTACCATCTCGGGCGTGTACCACAACCGTTTGCGCAAAGGCATGCGGTTAGAGGCAGACCCGACAATCCAATTCATCATTCCAGACGGGCCTCGACGAATCTACCATAACGACCTGCGGATCGAAAGTCCGTACAACACCTATCGCAACTACGGATTGCCTCCGGGTCCGATCTGCAGTCCGCGCGCGGCTTCCATCATTGCGGCTTTGTATCCCGAGCATCACAATTACTACTTTTTCGTATCGGATGGGAAAGGTGGGCACTGGTTCGCCACGACGTACACACAGCATTTGGCAAACGTGCGAAAGTTTCGGCGGGAACGGGCGGAGCAACAACGTAATCAGAGTACCTGAAATGCATGAACGCAAACGGGGCAACCCCGGAATGTCTCGCTCATCACCACCCACCATCAGGAGTAAGCCTCAACACTTGTTCCGGAGTGCCCCGTTCCAACTGCACTACCGTCTTCACTCTTTACAACCGTTCCCCCTCTCAAAAGGTTCCGACGCTTGAACAATTCCCTGAAAACTCTGGTTACCCGCAGTCGCTTTCTTTTGTGTGTTCTGCTGCTCATCGGTTGTGCAGGACAGGTGCCCCCTTCGGGCGGTCCTGTTGACTCAGTGCCGCCGGAAATCATCCGGACGGAACCGGATTCCAATGCTGTCCGTGTCACGACCGATCGCATCGTTCTCGAGTTCAGCGAATACGTTGATCGCCGTTCGGTGGAGGAATCCATCTTCATCTCTCCGTATGTCGGCCAGTTAGAGTTCGATTGGAGCGGTACGGAAGTGACGATTCATCTGGGCGAGCCGCTGAAGATGAACACCACCTATGTCGTCAATGTCGGCACCGACATCATTGACCTGCGTGCTCGCAACAGGATGGCGCATGGCTTCACGCTGGCGTTCTCAACAGGCGACAGTATTGATCAAGGTGCCGTCGCCGGACGAGTGTTTGACGACAAGCCGGAAGGAATCATGCTCTTTGCATACGCTCTGAGCACCATCAATTCCGACACGCTTGATCCGAGCCGCTCCAAACCCGACTACATCATGCAAACTGGGAAAAACGGCGTCTTTTCTTTCTCCAATATCCGCTTCGACACATATAGAATCTTTGCCGTGCGGGATGAGTATCGCAATCTGATTTATGACAGGCAGACCGATCAGGTCGGTGTTGCCGTGACGGATGTTACGCTGACGGCGGATCAGCCTCGCGTCGCCGACATATGGTTCCGACTTTTCACCGAGGATACAACGAAGCCGTTTCTGACGAAAGTGACTCCTCTAACGCACTCGCAGCTCCAGGTTCGGTTCAGCGAGCCGCTCGACACGGCCTCATTTGCAACAGCTCGCATTTCTGTTCAAGACACGGTCACGCTCCAGTCCGTGCCGTTGTTGCTTCAGTCGTTAGACCGAGGGGATTCGACGGCGGCGATTGTGTTAACGGCGGCTCCGATTGATAGCGGGAAGATGTATCGGCTTTCGGTCGAGGGCGTCCGCGATCGCGCCGGCAATGTGATCGACCCGGCAAATGCGCGGTATGATTTTACCGGCATTGCCGTCCGGGATACGCTAAAGCCTACGTTGCAAATTGTAGGGCTTCGGGACAGCATCACGAACATCCCGCTGGAGCAGAGCTTCGAGATCAGGTTTTCGGAACCGGTAGATCAGATGGCCGCAAGCGACGGTCTTGCACTTCTCGATAGCCTCAAGACTCCTGTAGCATCCTCCGTTTCGTGGCCCACCGCATCCAGCGTGATTCTCACTCCGCGCCAACCGTTGTCGTCGCGTTCATGGTACACAATCAGGGTGGTTATGGATTCTGTGCGCGACAGGTGGGGGAATGGCTATCAGGACTCCGTTTGGGTCCTGCGGTTTCAGTCTCTCGATCTGAGAATCACCGGCACGATCGAGGGGACGGTAGTGGATGAGGAGAAGGAAGACACGCGTGGAGATATTGCGGTGACGGTTTCGAGCGTGCGCACCCAAACACCAACGGTGAAGACGTTTCGTCTTTCCGCTCCGGGTAAGCTCAAAGTCGAACAGTTGCCGGAGGGGTTCTACACATTGCATGCGTATCGGGATCGGGATTCTTCCGGATCGTACTCCTTTGGCTCTCCCCATCCTTTTCAACCCTCGGAACGTTTTGCGGTTTATCCCGATACGGTAAAGGTGAGGGCGCGGTGGGCGGTGGAAGGTGTGGTGATAACGTTCAAGAAACTCCCGGGCCGCTAACTCGGCGGGATGGGACGCTCATTCCGGACTTTTTGCGCGGCGTGGGGGTGCATTCTTCTGCACGCGATCGGGAACCACCCAGGCGTCGGAGTAGCCGCTGGACTGAAGCGCTTGGGCGAAGGCCTCGGCGTCGGTGCGCGACAGGAAGTTACCGGCGCGCAGCTTGTAGGTCGGCGGGTCGTAATCGATGTAGAACCATTCGTTGGGGAAAGCGGCTTGGGCCATCGCCTTCTGACTATTTGCTTCATCAATATCGGTCGTTGCAAACAACTGCACGCGATAGCCGGGAACCAAGATCGGAGCCTCAACTGTCGAACCGGCTTCTGCCGGAGGCGGTTCCTTTTCTTTTTCTTTCCTGAGTTCGGAAAACACCGCAGCGACATCCACATCGTAATCCGACGGTTGAAATTCAGCTTCATACTCCTCTAACGCAGAAGCTTCCGATGATGCTTCGGAATGCTGCGCTTTTTTCGTGCTGCCGCATCCTGCCATCGTGAGACCGATGACGAGCATCAACGCGGCAGCTTCTATCGCGATGGAATGCGTACGACCCATGCGTCTCCGTATTCCTGTGGAAATTCGTTGATGATCTTAGCGCGGAAAACTTCCGCCTCTTCACGCGTGAGGAAGAACCCAATGCGTATCTGGTAGCGCCGGCGGGCACTGTTGTAGTCGTTCACCACCGGTTGCTGAAACCGCTGTCGCGCTTGTGCAAGCGTTCTAATTGCATTGCGCTGGACTCGGAACGATCCTATCTGCACTGCGTAGCGCGCTCCTGTCACCTTCTGGGACGTTCCGAGACCCGCCGATTCTTTTTGCTGCTGTGCCGCAACGGTGTCGGTACGTGTTTCGAATCCCGGCTCCGGAGGACGGGCGGCAGAATCGGCCGGCAACTGCAGCCATCGCCTGTCGCTTTCGGTGGAAGTACCGCATCCACCTACCGCAAGGAGGCCGATGAAGAGAAGAACCCCTCGCATCGGTCAGTAACCCTTCGCGGTTGCAGGTTCTAAGTTCGGCTCGGGACTTACGATCTTGACGCTTGCACTTGCCCCGATACGGTCGGCACCATGTGCCACCATGGCAAGCGCATCTTCGCGTGTGCGGACGCCTCCCGAAGCCTTGACGCCCATGGCCGATCCAACTACTCTTCGCATTAAAGCAATATCGCCAACGGTGGCGCCTCCTTTGCCGAATCCGGTGGACGTCTTCACGAAGTCGGCGCCCGCGCGCTTCGCAAGGATGCATGCCTTTACCTTCTCCTCGTCCGTCAACAAACCGGTTTCGAGGATAACCTTCGTGAGAACGCGGTAGCGTCGGGCTGTACTCACAACAGCGAAGATGTCGTTTTCGACGAACTCGTACTGGCCGGATTTCAGCATGCCGACGTTGATCACCATGTCCACCTCCTGAGCGCCGTCGCGGATGACATGCTCGGTCTCAAATGCCTTGACTGCCGTAAGCGTAGCGCCGAGAGGGAAGCCGATGACCGTACAGACCTTGACGCCTGTGCCGCGCAGAAGTTTTGCGCACAGCGGCACATAGCTGGGGTTGATGCAGACGCTTGCGAAGCCGTACTTACGCGCCTCATCGCACAGCTTTTCGATGTCGCTCATCGTCGCTTCCGGTTTCAGCAGCGTGTGGTCGATCAGGCGTGCAAGGTCCGGCTCGATGCCTCCTGCCTTCTCGATGCCGATGCCGGCGGTGATGCGCTCGGCACCGCCATTCACAATAGCGCGAACACCCTCCTTGTTGTGAACGACACAGAGGTTATCCGAACAGACGCCATCCTTACAGCAAAGATGCCCTGCGTGGGACTTCAGTTTTTCCTGAAGGATCTCATTGATGATGCGGTCAACCGTTTCGCGGGTCATGCATGAATACCGTTTCGATGTACGCGTTGGTGGTTCAAGCGCTATGCTGCGGGCGAGACTGACCTAATATAAACCATTCAAAGAAAAATGACAAAGAAAATGTTGGGGCTTGACTTCGCCTCATCAATAAGATATATTGTGTCCAGCGTTTTGCTCTTTCTCATACCAGGCTTTGGTGTTCGTCTCGAGAAGTCGGGACGGACTGCAAGAGGGAATTCCGTGCGTCTGCTTCGAGCGGACAAAGCGGAAGCTGCCCCGCAACTGTAATCGGCACACGTTTGTCTGCCACTGCTGCGCGTCAATCGCAGTGGGAAGGCAGGCAATGCAACAACCGGCCGTAAGCCAGGAGACCTGCCAAAGTCTAAGTCCTAACAACTCTTCGCGGGAAGAGAACGGATCATCACTCCAGAGTGTGCATGCCCCGTCTTTCCCGCGAAAGACGGGGTTTTTTGTTGCTTACTCTCTATCGCACATATCTCGCTCTGCTCGTCATGCTATCGTTTGCGGCGTACGCCCACGAGGTGCCTTCGTGGTGCGGCGACTCTTCGCGCGTTGAAACGGCCGACGGTCCGGATTCGGCAGCGATGCGGGCGTATTCTCTGCAGGAGATTCTTGTCACAGCAACACGGCTGCCTCAAACTGCCGCGCTCTCAGCATCACCCGTTACGGTTCTGAGCAAGGCCGAGTTAGGTCAAATGAACGCCGTGTCGCTGGCCGATCTACTCGGTCCGCTTCCCGGCCTGTTTGTCAAAGACTATGGCGGATGGTCGGGATTGAAAACGATTGCTCAGCGCGGATTGGGCGCCGAGCATACTGTCGTGCTCATAAACGGAATGCGCGTGAGCAATGTGCAAAACGGCCTCGTCGATCTCGGTCTGATTGCCGCCGATGAGCTTGACCGGCTGGAGGTTGTGCGCGGCGGTCAGTCCGCAAGCTTTGGTGCCGATGCAGTTGCAGGTGTGGTCAATGCTGTGTTGAGTCCCGTAACGCGTGAGTTGAGTGTTCGTGCTGCAAGCGATATCGGTTCGTTCGGCTATCGGAGGTATTGGGTTTCCGGCAGCGGTGAGGTGACGGACGGTGTCGGTGTTCGCGCAGCGTTTCGGGAAGAGAAGGGGGATGAAAATTTCCCGTTCCTCTTCCGGAACGGAAGTGAGCAGATCGAGCTTACCCGACAGAACGCCGACTTCAGGAGTCGCCTCGCCACCGTCCAGTCCGACTTCCTCGTGAATGATGCCGTGCAGTTGTGGGTGTGCGGCAGGACGTTCAGCGCCGAACGCGGGGTGGGCGGACCGGTTGTCGGTCCGGCAAGCTTCAGCGTTGCGCGCCAAAAGGATGAGGATCATCTCCTGCAGGCTGCGTTCCGCTCTCCGCCTTCGGACGATGCGCCGCGATTCCACTACCGTATTGGATTTCAATTTCATCACTCCTATCAGCGGTACGAGGACAGGGCCTTTCTTGTGGGGGGGACGCCGTTAGACAACTTCTACAAGACAACCGATGTTCGTCTCGAGCCGACGATGGATTTCGCCCTGAGCGACAGGACGCGCATAGCGCTGGGCAGTGAGTTTTCGCGAACAACAGGCGTCGGCAACTTTCTGGGGTCGGATGTGCGCCGCATATCCTACGCAGGGTACGCCGCCCTGCAGCAGCAGGTTGGGACAGAAGGCCCAATCGTGCGGAACATGCTCCTCTATCCTGCACTCAGATATGATGCAGTCAGGACGGAAGGGGAGATTATCACAAGCTGGAGTCCGCAGCTTGGAACCGTGATTTCATTCCAGGAAGTGGGCGGAGTGATCCAGATGAGCCTTCGTGCCAGCGTCAGCAGGAATTTCCGGGCGCCGACGTTCAACGAATTGTTCTATGCAGGCGGTGGCGGTATCGGCAATCCGCATCTGCAACCCGAGCGTTCGACGAGCATTGACGTCGGCATGGATGTGAGGCTTTCTCTTGCCGGAACACATCATCTTCAGTGCACGTACTTCGATATTGCTATGAGGAATCGAATTGTGTGGGTTCCCGCGGGCAGCTTTACCGTCATGCCGAAGAATCTGCGTAGCGTTCGCTCCAGGGGCGTTGAGGTGGCGTACAAATGGACGACGCTCGATGAACGCTTGACTTTTGGAATGAGCTACACATCGCTCGCAGCGCGCAAGACGCAGCCAGATTCACCCGGCGATCCAAATGCGAACGCCTATCTCATCTACGTACCGCAAGAGCAAGCCCACTATAGCATTGCTTTCCGGCATGAGTTCGAAGGATCGTTCGTTCGAGAGCTCGAGGCAGCGGTGGCTGCATCGTATGTCGGGTTCCGGTTCACGAGCGAGGACAATCGTAGTTTTCTTCCTTCCTACACAATTGCAGACGCAAACCTCAATGTCCGAATGCGCATAACGGATGTTTCGTTGCTGCTTCGAGTGGAAGTGAACAATCTGTTGAACAACGACTACCAGAGTGTGCCTGCATATCCGATGCCGTTGCGGTCATATCGCGCCACGCTGGGAGTCGAGTTATGATCATCTCTCAACATCTTTCAGGAGGTACCATGAAACACCGTGTATTGATTCTCACCGCGATGCTGTTCGGAGTGATGGGGTGTAAGAACGATCCATCAACTCCTCCCGACGGTCTTATTGTGCCGCCCGTGGTGAAGGCGGTCTACGTATTGAACGAGGGAAATTTCAACGATCCGACGGGCGCTCGACTTACGGTATATGATGTCGAACGAGACACGGTGTATCGCAATGTGTACGAAGCGGCGAACGGGGGCTCCTCGCTCGGCAGCCTCGGCGATGACATGAAGTTCTACAACGGCAAAGCATACATCGTGATGAGCGGTTCACGGAACCTCATTGTCATGAATCTTGCGACCCACCGAAAAGAATTGGAGGTGACATTTCCGGGTTCGGCGGTGCACGACCTGCTTATTGATTCGGTGAGGAGCCGCTTGTATGTGACCCGGCTGTTCAGCAATTCGGTCTACGTGCTGAACCTGAATTCGTTGGCGCTGATAGACTCGATTGCTGTCGGCGCGAACCCGCAGGGGATGGCCCTGAGCGGGAACCGGGTGTTTATTTGCAACTCCGGCTATGGGAGCGATAGCACCGTGACGGTTGTGGATGCGACAACGCTGCAGCCGCTCGGGACGATCGCGCTTTCCCACGGGCCCACGGGAGCCGCCGTGGCCGCAGACGGGAAGGTATGGGTTGCCTGCTCGGGGAGTGCGACCATCGGCGGAAAGGTTTTCATTCTGGATCCTTCGTCACTCGCAAAAGTCGACTCTGTTTCCTTTAGTGAGAATCTTTGGGGATCAATCCTTATCGCCTCCGATGGATATGCCTACCTGCTCGGCGTCACGCGGGGAAGTTTCTTTGGCGGGCCTGTGCATCGCATCGCTGCCGGGTCAAAGGCGGTCACGCTGAACTTCATCAGCGGCACATTTTACGGGCTTGGGTATGACGACGTTGCGCGTGAAGTGTATGTTTCCGATGTGCGAGAATTTGCCGGTGATGGTAATGTGAAGATTTATACAAACGCAGGCGCGTTACGCAAAACCTTTACGGCGCAGCTTGGACCGGCGGTCTTCGGATTTCGGCGATAATTCAGGTATTTCCAGAGCATCCGTCTTCTGGCCGAGAGTCTGCCCGATGTGATGAACATTCTTGTATCCGTGATGTGACTTTGCTATATTGAGCCACCATGAAAGCAAAGCTCGCGTTCGAAAACGGTGTTGTCCTCACCGGCGAATCCTTCGGAGCAGAAGGTGAGACAGCAGGCGAGGTTGTCTTCAACACCAGTCTCTCCGGATATCAGGAAATCTTCACCGACCCTTCCTACGCCGGCCAGATCGTGACCATGACGTATCCCCTCATTGGGAACTATGGGATCAACGGCGACGATGTCGAGTCGTCCAGACCCCAAGTGGCTGGTGTGATCGTGCGCGAGTACCTCGACTTCCCCAGCAACTTCAGGGCTACGGAAAGCCTCGGCGCATGGCTGAAGCGTCACAACATCGTTGCCGTGCAGGGCCTCGATACACGCATGATCACCAAAATGCTTCGCACAGAAGGAGCCATGCGAGGCATTCTTTCGACTCTGGATCTGGATGATGATCGGCTGCTCATGAAGGTCCGCGGAGCGCCTGAGATGCTCGGTCTCGACCTAACGCATGTCGTCTCCTGCAAAGAGCCGTACAAGTGGGATGATGTGGACAAAACGCCGTTCATGCTCAAGCCGTTGGTCAACGGGGCGACCAATGGAAAGCGCTACAAAGTGGTAGCATATGACTGCGGCATCAAGCAGAACATCATGCGACGGCTGACCAGCTATGGATGCGACGTGACGGTGGTGCCGGCGTTGTATCCCGCCGATGAAGTCCTTGCCCTGCAACCGGATGGCGTTTTTGTATCCAACGGACCCGGTGATCCGGCGGCAGTCAGGACGGCCATCGAGAATCTCAAGCGCCTCATCGGCAAGACGCCGATCTTCGGCATTTGTCTTGGGCACCAACTTCTTGCGCTTGCGTTTAACGCGCGGACGTTCAAACTCAAGTTCGGTCATCGCGGCGGCAACCATCCTGTCAAGAATCTTCTCACGCAGAAAATCGAGATCACATCGCAGAACCACGGCTTTGCGGTGGATCCTGCAACGTTAGATAGTGCGACCCTGGAAGTAACCCATGTGAATCTTAATGACGGAACAAACGAAGGATTTCGGCATAAACACCTGCCCATCTTTTCGGTACAATACCACCCGGAAGCCTCCCCCGGTCCACATGATAGCGACTATTTGTTCAGCAATTTTATTATGATGATGAAGACTGGGGCGCCGGTGGCAGTATCCCAGTAAAGGATGCACAACATTGGTCTTCCCCTTGCATCCAGCGGCCACTACGTGTAGTGTTCTATGTGCTCGGGCCCGAATGCAGCCCCAACCGGCTCCGCATTCTTCGAGCATAGGAGATTTGATTCCCCCATACAGGGCACACGTCCGTCGTTCGAGTCGCTCGCGCGGTTCGGAAGGCAGCCTGACTCTGCTCGTACCACAAATCCAGAAAAGGGGGATCGAATGAAAGTTATACCGGTCTTGATGTATCATCAGATATGCGAGGACGGGACGTTTGGACCGTCGGAGTTCATCGTCAGCGCGTCAACGTTTCGTCGCCAGTTGCAGTACATGGCAGATCATGGATTCTCGACGCCGCGCATTGGGGACCTGGTGCGTGGTACCACGGACGCGAGTCACAAGCCCGTTCTCCTGACGTTCGATGACGGTTATTTGAATAATTATCAGATTGCTTTTCCGATACTGCAAGAGTTTGGATTCACGGCGCTCATATCGCTTGTGGCGGACCCATCCGTTCGCACCAACGAATGGGATCAACGAAAAGGGATCGCTCCCACGTCGTTGATGGAACGGCACCACATTCGCGAGATGGCCGATTATGGGATCGAATTTGCCTCACACTCGTATCGGCACAAGTCCCTGCCGCACCTGGACAATGAGGAACTGACCATCGAACTTGTGCGGTCGAAGGAAGCGGTTGAGGAAATCGTCGGGAAACGTGCAGAAGCATTGGTGTATCCATACGGGGATGTGGACCAGCGAGTCAAGCAGGCTGTGCGTGATGCGGGGTACGACTGCGCGTTCGCCACACATTCCGGTCCGCTGGATTTCTATGCCGATCTCTATGAAATTCGGCGCATGATTGTTCTTGACAATGCCGACCCGATGTACATGCGATGGATACTTTCGGGTGGAAAAAAAGCCTTCATGTGGATGGTCGGGGTGACCAAGAAGTTGTTCGGCAGACGGAACAGGTTTCAAGACGAACTGCCGGTCAACGGCCGGGTATGATCGCGCCGACAGAGGGGAACATGCAAACACTTCACGAAGCGATATCTCCAACGACGCTGAGGCTCACCGTCGTAAGTGAGCCGACGGCATTCGATGCTCTCGAGCCGACGTGGAATATGGTACTGGAGCGTGCCGATGCCTCGGTATTCCAATCGTATGAGTGGCAGCGGACCTGGTGGAAACACTTTGGCGAGACGAATCCGGCTGCTGCACTTCATCTGGTCGTGCTGCACGAAGGCGAGAGGCCTGTAGGCATTGCGCCGTTTTATGTCGAACGCATTCGTGCGGTTGGTATTGTGCCGTACAAACGTCTGGCATTTCTCGGCACCGGTCCGTCCGATTACCTCGACGTCCTCTTTGAGCGCGGAAGAGAAGAAGAATGTGCCCGGGCAGTAGCCGCACATCTGGCACAGCATCCCGACCTCTTTGATGTGATTGACCTTCAGGAATGTACGGATCGGCTGCCGAACCATCACGTGCTGTATGATGCGTTGCAGCAGCAAGGTTTTCAGGGCAAACACTTCATCAGCGAGTATTGTCCGCGGACGCTGCTGAAGGAGACATGGGAAGAAACACTCGCCTCATTCAAAATCGACAACAGGCGCGAGATCCGACGGCGTCAGAGAAACCTCCACAAGAACTTCACCGTCACTTACGAAGTCGTGACCCGTCCGGAGGACGTGCCGCGCGGCATGGAGGAGTTTATCCTTCTACATCAAGCGAAGTGGCGGAACGACGGGCACAGCGGTGTCTTTGCCGATTCAGGGATTGCCCGCTTCCATCGTGAGGTAGCGCAGTTGTTCGCGCAGCGCGGCTGGTTGTATCTCGCGTTCATGAACGCCAATGGCAAACGCGCCGCTACATTGTACTGCTTCGTGTTCAGGGATGATCTTGCCGTTTACCTGACGGGCAATGCCAACAGAAGCGAGGTGTTCAAGTATTCGCCCGGCAGAGTGCTGACGGCGTTCTGCATGGAGGAAGCCGTCAAGATGGGAAAGAAGGTATGCGACTTCATGCGCGGCACCGAACCGTACAAATATGAGCTTGATGCGCGGGATGTTCCGAACTGGACGATCTTGATGTACAACCCTCATTCCTTCAAGCCCGAAGTGCGCCACAAGTTTGACCTGCTCGTCCGATCGCTGCGACGTCGCAGTGGCAAGGAATGGCTGCTGCTCCGCACCGTGGCGAAAGAGCGCGGCGTGCTTTCGCAGGCCATGGCGAAGCATATTATCGGACGGCTGAAGCAGAATCTCTCCGACGGCCTGATGAAGGCAAAGGCCCCGGAGCGCGCGACCAACGTTCGTCCCAAGTTTAACGGCAAAGCCAACGGTCACCAATAGTCATCCACATTGCGCAACCAGCGTCCTCCATGACCTTCCAGCAGTATCTGCAGTCACTCGGCGGCTCCTCGTATCTGTATGCCAATGCCAGCAACGCGATGAAAGATGTTCTGATGTACATCGCCCGCCGGAAGAATATTGCGTCGCCCAATATCATCCTTCCTGCATATCTACCGGCAAAACTCTACCGCACAGCGCTCGCAGCGGGCTACGAGGTAAAGTTTTACGAAGTTTTCGACAAGTGTGTGTTTGATGTGCGAGAGGTGGAGCGCCTCATCGACGACAAGACTGCCGTGGTTTTTCATGTACACTACTTCGGCTTTCCTTATTGCCTCCGCGAAATGCGCGAGCTGACGCAAAGCAGGAATATCTTACTCATCGAGGACTGCGCGCTAAGCGTTGGAGCTAGGCACGAAGGAAAATTGCTCGGCACGTACGGTGATTTTGCGGTGTTCAGCATGCGGAAGATGTTTCTCTATTCGGAAGGGGGATTGCTCCGCTTAGCCGAGCCTTACGGCGATTTCCGACCGAACTACGAGTGGCGTGTGCGAAGCTGTTTCTCGGTACAGAAGTACATTGGCCAGCGTGCGAAGTATGTGTACGTGCGTCTCACAGCCGGTGCCGACCCGCTGCATCTCGTTCGTCCTGACCCCGTTGGGTATATGGACTGGAGTATGCCGCGGCAGGTCCTGCATGTGAAGATGCTTTCCGCGTTCACCGAGTGGCGGTTGAAATTTGTTGACGTGGAGAAAGTCGTGGAAAGGCGGCGGGAGAATTTCAATTATGTGAAGGACCGATTCCCAGCGGGGAATGTGTTCGAACCGCTACACGCTGAATTGCCCGATGGCTGCACCCCCTACAGTTTCCCTTTCCTGGTGAAGAACGGAAAGCGGGATAGCCTGCGGCAAGAGTTGTTCGACAACGGCACACTTCCGGGCGCCGGCTGGCCCGAATCGCCTTTCGACGACAGGCTCAAACGAACAAAAGGCCTCTCACAACAGTTGCTGGAGCTTCCCATCCATCAGGCGCTTACACGCCAGCAACTGGATCGCTCGCTTCGCGTTGTCGAGCGCGCTGCACGGTGAAGCTTACGACAGGAGTAAATCCTCCGTATCGTATCTGCGGAACTCCTCGGCCGGCTCAAACGCGCCCTGCCTGCGCTGCCAAGCCTGTCGCCGATCACGCATAAGAAGCCTGCCGCCGAGTACGATGGCAGAAAACCCGGCGAGAGCCAACAGCGGTACGAGGCGCGTTACCTTTCCTCTCTTCTTTTCCTGTGCTGAATCAAAGTCGCTCATCGCCGTCCGTCCTTTCTGGTTCATGAGAGCTGTTTAGAGCTCTTTCAAGCTCGGCATTGCCAACAGCATGTTGCGATCTCGCTCGTCAACCTCCACAATATCCCCCGGCCTCGTGAACGTGTACCGCTTCCCGGAGACGATGCCGGTTACCGTGAGGCTGGAATTGCCGTTGTACACGAACCGAACTCGTTTCTTCACGCCCATCTGCTGAGCCGTCGGAGAGGCTTTGGCTCGGACGTCTTTCCGTTTGTTCTGTCCGAGTGGTTCATTGCGTATCATAGCTGTCCTACCTGACGCAATTGGTTGCCGTCGTGAACAATCGGGCACCGACGGCACCCAAAACCCTGCCCACACTCACTGCCGTCGGTGCAACTCCTTTCTTGACTATTGCTTGCAAAGGGTTATCTCCTCGCAGAGCAATGCGCTCTTGACCGTCGTGGCCCACGCCTGCATGCCGACTTCCAAATCCAAAACCAAACTCATTAAGATCTGCTCGCTTCTTGGAAGGGTGGCTGGAACACATTTGACTCGCATGGGGATTCTCCTTTAAGCTTCAATGCCAATATAGTCTCTGAAGCACACTGGCGCATACCGCGAACAGGGTATTTTTTGGTGGGGGAAAATTTTTCCTTCGGGGAATGGCTTGTTTCGGCACTTCACCAAGCCGCAACCGGGTTTTGGGCCGAACCCGGCGGACGTGTTTGGTTATATCTGAAAGAAACCTGCAGAGAAACGAGGGCTACGATGACGCCAGGCGTTGCAGGCACATACCTGGCGTCTCCGAAGATATGGAACGAAAGAGATGTTTGTGCAACCAGTCGGTCGCGGGAAGAGCAGGGAAGTGATACGGATTTCTAGAGATTCCTTTTCCAAAAATCCAACATTGTCTTGTTCAGATGGCGTCGGGCGGCCGCATCTTGAAATCCGTGGCCGCGCAAGGGATAGACGGCAAGCTCGAACAGCTTGTCTGCCTTGATCAGTTCCTGGATAAACTGAAACGTGTTCTGGATATGCACGTTGTCATCGTGCGTGCCGTGGATGAGCATCAGTTTGCCGTGGAGGTCTTTGGCAAACTTCATCAGCGAAACTGCCTCGTAGCCTCCTTTGTTCTCCTTCTCTGTTTTCATCATGGCTTCGGCCCACTTTGTATCGTACAGCCGAAAGTCGGTAACACCTGCGCCGGCGATGCCCGCTTTGAACTCCTGCGATCGAGTCATAGCAAGGAGTGTATTCGTTCCGCCTCCGCTCCATCCGTAGATACCGAAGCGGTCGGGGTCGACAAAGGGCTTCTGCTTCATCCATCGAACTCCATCTACCAGATCGTTCAGCTCCACCTCGCCGGGCGTCCGATAGAGGAGAAGATTTTCAAGATTCTTGCTAATACCTGTGGCCGCCCGATTATCAATCTTCAGCACGAGGAAGCCCGATGCGACCAACACGTTTTCCCAGAGCAATCCGGAGGTAAACGCGTTTGCAATCGTCGGCGCCGACGGGCCGCCATACACATAGACGATCACGGGATATTTCTTTCCTGGCTCAAGTTCTTTCGGCTTCAGGAGCGAAGCGGGCAAGGGGAACCCATCGCGTGCAGGTATCGTGAACAACTCAGGTGTAACAAATTCGAATTCTCGCAGTCCCGCATACGACGACGGAGCGATCGTCACGGTTTGCTCACTGCGTGTTCCGTACAGGATGAGAGACGGCGGTGTGCTCACATTGGAGAAGCGATCGAAGTAGTATCGCGTGTCCGGACTCATCGAGATGAAGTGGCTGCCATCCTGTTTGGTTAGCCTCGTCATGCCGCTTCCGTCGAAGGAGATTCGGTAGAGATGTCGCTCCGTGGAGGCTTTTTCGAGGGCGGTGAAATAGAGCAGGTTGTTGCTTTCATCGACGCCGGCGATTGCTCTCCGCACCCAGTAGACGGTTGCCGATGAACTGAGCGCCCAATTTCCTTTCGTTATTTGATTGACGAGCTTCCCATCGAGCGTAAAGCGATAGAGATGGGCATATCCGTCGCGCTCGGAAGCAGTGATGAAGTGTTTGCCATCCTTCATAAAATACAGATCGTCGGAGATATTGACCCAGCCTGCATTGACGTCCTTCATGATAAAGCGCGCTGCTCCCGTCGCACGCTCGACGAGATAGAAATCAAGTTCGGTTTGAAGACGATTCATCGTGCGAATACACATCTGCGAGCTTGTCGGCAGCCAGTCCACGCGGACAATGTACTCGTACGCCTGCGGCTCGATGCCGGCCCACACGGTCTTGAGCGTCGTCAGGTCAACGATGCCAACGCGGACGGCAGGATTCTTCTCGCCGACTTTCGGATAACGCTGCGTTGTAACGGTCGGCGTCCACGGGGTAATGTCCACGTAATGCTGGATGCTCACACCGGACTCGTCCGTATGAAGGTAAGCGATGGACTGTGCATCCGGCGACCACCAGTAGGCAATGTCGTTGCGGCCGAACACTTCTTCCCAGTACACCCAGGAGGGCTTCCCGTTAAGCGTCGAGTCGTTGCCATCAGTCGTCAGCCGTTTCTCACTGTGTGTTTGAATGTCGTACAAAAACATGTCGTTGTTGCGGACGAAGGCAAGCTTGCGTCCGTCGGGAGAGAATGTGACAGCTTGTTCCTTTGCCTCTGTTGCGGTGACGCGTTCCATCTTTCGTTCACGCAGATCCATAAGAAAAATATCGTTCTGGATCATGTACAGGCAGTAGCGTCCGTCAGGACTGACCGAAGAGGGCGCTTTGGGCAGTGAAGGTGGCGTCCCTTCGCCGTAGATGCGGCGGAGTTCATCAACCCCATCGGAGTAGCGCAAAACGACGGAGCGCTTGCCCGAGCGTGGGTCGAGTCGCTCCAGCGCGCGCGTAGAATCTGGACGCGCCGCATCCAGAACATATGCTGTATTGTTGTTCAACCACCACGTGCTGGGCGTGGAAAATGCCCGCGTCAGGGCAGGATTGCTCACATCATCCACAGTAAGTTTCTTGAGCGCTTGCGCGAAAACAGGCTGCGCGAGCAGATGCGCCAGCATCGTGACGCAAAGGATGCAATGCCAGATGCGTACAGGAGTCATTGGTATCTCTCGAACGATTACGGATAATGATTTCATCGGAACGTCCACCACAAGCTGAACAGAATCACAACGAGCACAACCGAAGCCAGCACGTTGACAACGTGGTATTTTCCTTTTTCAAGATGAATATCTCCCGCCTCGGAGAACGTCAGATGCTGAAGTGCTCGGCGGTCGGGCGCCTCCGTCGCGAGGCTAACACCCACCAGCACCGCAGACGATACGAGAAAGAGGAACACCGCATAATGCAGGAAGTTTACTGATGCGACGTAGAGGAGGAATTCATTCTCCACCGAACCGGTCTTTGCCTGAATCTCGACAATGAAGCGGAACGCCCCTAAAACCAGTCCGGTGAGCAACGAGGCAACCGCCCCCTTGCCGTTCACGCGATTCCAAAATAGGCCGAACAGAAAACACGCAGCGATAGGAGGGGAGACATACGCCTGAACACTCTGAAGATAGACATACATTCGTTCGTCGCTCAATAGCCCGATAAAAGGAATCCAGGCCAACCCCAGGACTACCATCACACCGGTCGTAATGCGGCCAAACGCCACGAGCGTGCTATCATCAGCATCGGGTCGGAGGCGCTTGAAAATGTCGATGGTCAGCAGAGTTGATGTGGAGTTGAACATCCCGCTAAGCGAGGACATGAGGGCTGCGAGCAGTCCGGCCACGACAAGCCCGCGCACGCCGGAAGGCAGAAACGTCGTTACCATCCACGCGTACGCCTTATCACCCGAAACATTCCCATCGGAAAGCTTCAGTGCAATGATGCCGGGCAGGACGAGAATGAAGACGGGGAGGATTTTCAGGAAGCCGGCGAAGATTGCTCCGCCGCGGGCGTGGTCGAGATTCTTTGCGCTCAACACCCGCTGCACGATGTACTGGTCGGTGCACCAATACCAGATGCCGAGGATAGGCGCGCCGAACACGATTCCCGTCCAGGGAAAGTCGGGATCGGACATCGGCTTGAACATACTCCAGAACTCCGGAGGCGTGTCGGCAACCAGCGCGCTCCATCCTCCGGCCTCTTGCAAACCGATCCAGGTCAGGGCCATGGAACCGAGAACCAATACGCCCGTTTGAACGAGATCGGTGTAGATCACAGCAGCAAGCCCGCCGAGGATCGTGTAAATCCCCGTGGCAATCACAATCACAATAGCCGAGGTCGTCATATCCCAACCGACAACCGCCTTGAGAAGGATGCCGCCGGCATAAAGCGAGATGGAAATTTTGGTGAAGATGTATGCGATGATCGAGACGACGCTGAGGTACCATCGTGCAGCGCTGTTGTACCGTCGCTCGAGGAACTCCGGCATCGTGAACACGCCCGTCTTCAAATAAAACGGCGTGAACACCCACCCGAGAAGGAGCACAATCAAGCATGCAAGCCATTCAAAGTGACCGACGGCTAAGCCCGATTTCGATCCCGTTCCGGCAAGCCCCAAGAAATGCTCGCTCGAGATGTTGGTCGAAAAGAGCGAAGCCCCGATAGCGATCCAGCCGACATGTCGGCCTGCGAGAAAATACTCGGTCGTGGTTTTGCGGCGGCGCGAGAAGTAGAATCCGATCGAAAACACCGCGACAAAGTACAAGGCGATAACCAGTGCATCCTTCAACGACAGCGTCCCAAACATGCGTCACCTCCCGATGATGAGTGAAAAGATGGAGCAAGGATCCCACGAGCGTGAGGGCTCCCGGCGAGGCGTTCGATGGATTGCCACCCGCGGTCAGATTGCACGCTCGGTTTCTTGATCAAAGAAGTGCAGTTTCGATGTGTCGAAATAGAACTCGAAAGGCTTCCCGACCTCCGGGGGAGTATCCGTTGCCACGCGCGCGACATACTGCGAGTCGGTGCCGGTAGAGAAATACACAAAGATTTCGTTGCCCACCGGCTCGACCACTTCAACATGAGCCTTGACCGGTGCGACCGTCTCGATGCCCGCAGGCCTTACCGCATAGATGTGTTCAGGTCGGATGCCGAGCGTGATGCGCGAACGAACGCGGGGCTGCAGCTTCTTCGCGGTTTCGCCAAGCAGCGGCAGAGCAAGATTGGACCGTTCCTGTACAAACTTCAGCGTCCCGTTTTGCTCGATGGTGCCGGGCATGAAATTCATCGTCGGGCTGCCGATGAAGCCGGCGACAAATCTGTTAGCGGGGTTGTGGTAGATGTTCAACGGCGTGTCCACCTGTTGAACAATTCCGTCTTTCATCACCACAATTCTATCACCCATACTCATCGCCTCGATCTGATCGTGCGTCACATAGATCATCGTTGTCTGGAGTTGGTGATGCAGGCGGGAGATTTCGGTTCGCATTTGCACGCGGAGGTTTGCATCGAGGTTGCTGAGCGGCTCGTCGAACAGGAACACCTTGGGCTGGCGGACGATGGCTCGACCGAGCGCAACGCGCTGCCGCTGGCCTCCCGAGAGGGCCTTCGGCTTGCGGTCGAGGAACTGCTCGATGCCCAGTATCCTTGCAGCGTTGCGAACGCGGCCGTCGATCTCACTCTTAGCGTATTTCCTCAGTTTCAACCCGAACGCGAGATTCTCATACACGCTCATGTGAGGATAGAGTGCATAGTTCTGAAAGACCATCGCAATGTCCCGGTCTTTCGGCGGCACGTCGTTTACGACCTTCCCATCAATGCTGATCGTTCCTTTGCTAATCTCTTCAAGTCCTGCGATCATCCGCAGGGCTGTGGATTTGCCACAACCGGACGGTCCGACCAGCACAATGAATTCTTTGTCCTTGATCGTCAGGTTGACATCGTTTACAGCAGTAACCTTGCCGTCGTAGATTTTGGAAACATGATCGAGAACGACTTCAGCCATGGGGATGCGGTGTGTTGTGAAATGCTTCTTGTGACCGTGAGAGTGAGCGTACGCTCCCGAAAAATATATGAACGCATCCACAAAAACACAACCAAGAGCGACGGATCTCTTTTCGGAAGTTGGTGAAAGTTGGTAGAAGCCGAGTTCTTGCAGTGCCGCGCGATAGCTGTCGTTCTTGAAACATAGAATGGAATGCGGGAGTGGTTCAGACGTTCAAACTCGCGCGGGACGACACGGCAAGTGAAGCGCGTTGGAACTTCGAGCTTCTTGATGTGCAAGTGTGTGGAAGCGAACGTGATGGAAGACCGTCCCGCCTGAATTACAGTGTCTGCGCTCGTGAAGATTCCGATCAAACCACAACCGACATTGCACAAGTAATCCATGAGCGCAAAGACCAAGGACAAGTCGCCCTCTGCGCCCACCAGTGAGCACGACAGAAAAAATTACTTGACAAAGTCTCAAAATTAACCTTATCTTCTGGAAGCGCTTCCAACGATCTTGCCGTTTATTACGCTTGATTCACGCCGATGGGCATCACCATTTACGATCTTGCACGGGAAGCCGGTGTAGGTATTGGTACCGTTTCTCGTTGTCTGAACAACCACCCGAGCGTGTCACCGAAGACGCGCGAGCGGGTTCTGGCGGTTGCCAAACGACTCAACTATCAGCCGCATGCCCATGCACAGCGGCTCGCTTCGCGAAAAGCCAACACGGTTTCCACCATCATTCCGTTCTTCACCAACTACTTCTTCATCGAAGTGCTTCAGGGAGTGCAGGACAAAGCCGCCGAATACGGCATTGACCTGATTCTGTACGGTGTGAACAATCCCTCGGAAGTGGAGTACTATCTGCGCCGCTCGCTGCATGGCGGCCGCGTGGACGGCGTGATGTTCTTCTCGATGACGTTTCCCGAAAGTTACGTTCACAAGTTTGAGGAGATGAAACTCCCGTTGGTGATCGTCGATGCATATCACGCTCGTTTCGACTCGCTGCTGGTGAAGAACAAAGAAGGCGCGATGCAGGCAACGCGCCATCTGCTCAGTCTCGGGCATCGCAACATCGCCATGATCAACGCGAGCCTGGAGACTGTGCCCGCGCGGGAACGACTCGAAGGATACAAAGCGGCGCTGGAAGAGGAGAACATTCCGTTCAGCATGGCTCGTGTCGTGATTTCCTCGAATGGAAAGCAGGACGGCTTCAACCGCGACGCGGGATACGAATCCATGAAGGAAATTTTGCGGCGCAACGTTGGGCACGACCGCGTCACCGCGGTGTTCATCGCCAGCGACGTGCAGGCCATCGGGGCATTGGAGGCCGCGCGTGAGCTTGGCGTCCGCGTGCCCGAAGATATTGCGATCGTCGGCTTCGACGATATCGAACTCGCCAAGCATGCGCAGCTCACGACGGTGCGGCAGCCCATGCATACGATGGGGACTATCGCGCTGCAGATGCTGGTGGACAGGATGAAGAATCCGGATGCACCGCCGCAGCTCTCGACCTTTCTGCCGGAGCTTGTCGTACGCAAAACATGTGGCGCAGTGCCTGCGTTCACGACATCCGAGCTTAACGGCGGCATTGAATTGGGAGAACCCAATAGCTGATTCCCTTGCTACGACTTCTCATTACATATCCTCTTGTCGCGATACTGCTTGCGCAGGGTTCGCGCGTGCTTGCGTCAGCGCCGGGCTTCAACGACGTCCCCGCCTGGGCAAAGGAGGCGGTATGGTATCAGATCTTTCCGGAGCGCTTCCGCAACGGAGATCCATCCAACGATCCCACGGTGGCCGACATCCGCGGGTCGTGGCCTCACGAAGAGCCTCCCGAATGGCGCGTATCATCCTGGACTGCCGACTGGTACAAGCTTCAGCCGTGGGAGGAAAAGAACCGCAAGCGCTTCTACTATAATGCGCAGCAGCGCCGGTATGGCGGCGACCTCCAGGGCGTTCTCGACAAGCTCGATTACCTGCAGCAGCTCGGCGTTAACGCCCTCTACTTCAATCCTCTCTTCGAGTCGCCTTCCCTCCACAAGTACGATGCAACGATGTATCACCACATCGACAATAATTTCGGACCCGACCCAGAAGGGGACCGACGCATCTGGCAGAGCGAAGATCCGGCAAACCCTGAAACGTGGCAGTGGACATCCGCCGACAGACTCTTTCTCACGCTCGTCCGCGAGGCGCATCGGCGGGGGATACGCGTCGTCATTGACGGTGTGTTCAATCATGTCGGCATGACGTTCTGGGCGTTCGAGGATGTTCGCAAGAACGGGAAGGCATCGAAGTACAAGGACTGGTTCATCATCGAGCAATTTGATGATCCGGCGACAGCGAAGAACGAGTTCGAGTACGCAGGATGGTACGGAGTACGCGAGCTGCCCGAACTGCGCGAAGACGAAAACGGTTTGGTAGAACCGGTGCGGGCACACATTCATGCCGTCGTGAGGCGCTGGATGGACCCCAATGGCGACGGTGACCCCTCCGATGGCGTTGACGGATGGCGCCTGGACGTGGCGGACATGGTCGCGCTTCCGTTCTGGCGCGAGTTTCGGACGTGGGTGCGTACGATCAATCCGGAAGCGTATCTCGTGGGCGAAGTCTGGTGGGAAGATTACGCGAACGAAAGAATGTACAACGCCGCTCCATGGCTTGCGGGCGATGCATTCGACGCCGTGATGAACTACCGCTTTGCGCGTGAATGCGGCTACTTCTTCAAAGCGAAGGCGAGAAAGATCACTGCCAGCCAGTTTTTCCATCGCCTCGATAGCCTTCGGGCGGAGTACCGACCGGAGGTGAATTATGTGCTGATGAACCTCCTCGGCAGTCACGATACCGACCGTCTCGGTTCGCAAATTGTGAACGCCGACGCTCGATACGACGGCGCGGAGACCAGCGTTGCCAACAATAAGGACTATCTGGTGCGGAAGCCGAATGCTGCCGAGCTGCAGACACAAAAACTGATGGTGATGTTCCAGATGACCTACGTAGGCGCGCCAACGGTGTATTACGGCGATGAGGCCGGCATGTGGGGAGCCGACGACCCCGACGATCGCAAGCCGATGCTGTGGGCCGACATGACGTACGAGAACGAGTCGCATCATCCGTTCGGCTTGCCGCGGCCCGATGACACGAACGGATTCAACGCCGACCTCTTCGCGCATTACGCCAAATGCATCAAGATCCGTCGCGACAGCGATGCGCTGAAGCTCGGCGACATCACGAAGGTTCTTGCCGACGATGCGCGGGACATCATCGCCTATGCTCGCTCGTACGGTGAGGATCGGGTGCTTGTGGTTCTGAACAACTCAAGCTCGCGCCGGCAGATATCCGTTCCTCTGACTGACGAACGTGCAGCGCTGCAGTGGAAGAACGTGTTCGACGCGACGCCGTTCACGGCGGGCAGCAAGGCGCTTAGCCTTACGCTGCAAGGAAAATCGGGAGTCATCCTGCGGGCGGAAGCGAAGCGATGAAGCATGCGGTGCTGGTCGTGGGTCTGGCGGCGATACTCGGCGGCGGATGCAGCCGCGAGCAATTCGTCGCCGAGGTTGACGGCAAGCCGATAACGGTCAGCGAATTTGCAGCTCGCTACGGACAATTCCTGGGGCAGGGCGGCATGCGGGACAATATCAAGCTGCGGCATGATGTGTTGGATAACATGATCAACGAACGGCTCATCTTCAACGATGTTGCCGCACAGGGCCTTGATCGTGACTCCGTGTATCGTCGGAGGATGGAAGTGGCGATGAGCCAGGCTTTGCTCGACGCCTATGCACGGCGCATCAGCTTTGATACGATCAGGATAAGCGAGCAGGAGGCGCGGGAGGAGTTTCGCCTGTTCAACACCAGAGTGACTGCCCGCTATCTGTATGCAAAGACCAAGAAGGGCGCATGGGAATTGAAGCGCCGCCTGCAAAGCGGCGAAACGTTCGAGTCCCTGGCGCGTGAGGTGTTTGAAGATCCGGGCCTTGCAACCAACGGCGGATATCTCGGTGAGTTCGGATGGGGAGAGATGGAGGCTGCGCTTGAAGAGGCGGCGTTCACACTGCCGGTCGGAACGATTTCCGATCCCATCAAACTCCGGATCGGGTACGCTATCGTAAAACCCGAATCCCGTATCGTGCAGCCGCTTGCATCGGAGTACGACTACGCAAAGGTTCGGCAGAAGTTAGCGGATAGAATTCAGGAAAAGAAGATTGACCACCTTGTACGCAAGGCGACGGACGAAATCGTGCAGAGTCTTGCCCCAACGTTTAACGACGAGGCGGTGCGCACCGTGTTTGCACACTGGACGCTGCTGGCTCGCAATGAAGTGCCGCTGAGCGAACCGCGGTCGGGGCCGGAGGATATTTCTGCGATGAAGTTCATGCACACATCACGCGGCTTGTGGACGGTACGTGACTTCGTGGAACGCGCCGCATGGACGACGGAGAAACAACGGCGCCGCGTTCATTCCGAGGATGACGTAAAGGACTATGCTATCGGCCTTGCGACGCGTGAAGTGCTGTTGGAGCGTGCACGAGCAGAAGGACTTGAGAAAGACTCGGCGGTGCAGGCACAGCTTGCCAGCGTTCGGGAGCGTTTTCTCCTGCGCCGATGGGCGGACTCGGTGCAGGATACCGTAGGCAGCAGCGGATGGGATGCGCGACTTCTGGATTCGGTGTATCAGGCGAACAAGGCTCATCTTGCCTATCCTCCGGAAGTGAATGTTGCCGAGATCCTCGTGCGGACGGAAGAGGAAGCGCGACAGATCAGAGCACAGCTTTCGGCCGGAGCGGACTTTGGAGAGCTTGCGCGAAGGCGTTCCATCCGTCTCTGGGCCGCACAACGGGGCGGCGAGTTAGGCTTTGGAACACAGGCGGCGTTCGGTCCGATGGGAGAAAAGTTTTTTGCGGCTTCGGTGGGAGAGATCTTGGGACCTGAGCGCGTCGATCCCTACTGGGCAGTGTTCAAGGTGTTGGAGCGCAGGCGGGGCCGACCGAAATCATTCGACGAGGCGCGCAGCGACATCGTTGCCGTTCTCGCGCAGGAACGTCGGCGGCAGGCATTTCGATCGGCGGTGGGGCATCTTCGGTCTCGTGCTTCGATCACCGTCAACTCAGATGTTCTGGCGAATATCGTCATCCATACAGAATCTCAAGCAAGAGGTAGATCGCTATGACAGCAACCCTCCGTGTCACTGCATTGCTTGCTGCCGTGCTGGTGTGCGCGGCTGCCGCATGGTCGGGAACGACCGGAAAGATTGCCGGCGAAGTCAAAGATAGCCAAACCGGCGAGGCGTTAGTCGGTGCTTCGGTGGTGGTGCAAGGAACCTCGTTGGGCGCGGCCACCAACATCGACGGCTACTACGTGATTCTCAACGTTCCGCCCGGTACCTACACGCTTGTTGTCAGCTCCGTTGGCTACAGCAGAAAATCCGTCACCGGCGTCGTGGTCAACGTTGATCTGACGACAACACAGAACATCCAGCTCGCGCCGGAGGCTGTGCAGGCTGAAGAGGTTGTGGTGACGGCAGAGCGGCCGATTGTGCGTAAGGATTTAACTTCGACCGAAGCCCGCGTTGATGCAAGCACCATCAAGTCGCTGCCCGTGTCGGAAGTCTCCGAGGTGCTTACCTTGCAGGCGGGAATCACTCAAGATCGCGACGGCGGTATTCATATTCGCGGCGGGCGAACAAGCGAGGTTGCCTACTGGGTGGACGGCGTTTCCATCACTGACGCCTTCGACAACAGCCAGGCGGTGCAGGTGGACAACAACGCCGTGCAGGAGCTGCAGGTGATCAGCGGGACGTTCAACGCAGAGTACGGACAGGCGATGTCCGGTATCGTCAACATCATCACCAAAGACGGCGAGCAGCGCTTCGCAGGAAATCTTTCGACGTACACGGGCGACTACTTCGCGAAGGACGATGGCATTTTCTTCAACTCAAAGGATCGCAACATCTTTGCCAACCACAACATCGAGGGAAGTTTAAGCGGCCCGATCCCCGGCTCGCCGTTCACGTTCTATCTGTCGGGGAGATATTTTCGCTCGAACGGCTGGTTGTACGGCAACAACATCATCAATCCCGACGGCACGCCGTTGCCCGGCAATTCGGCAACCTTCGACGCGTCGGGCAACCTGCTTTCACGAACATACGTGGACAGGCCGATGCCCATGAACGGACGCATTCGGCGCTCGGGGCAGGCGAAACTCACCGCGCAGCTTGGGGGCGGCACGAAGATCAGTCTGAGCGCCATCGGCAGCACCATTGACTTCCGCGACTACAATCACGATTTCTTTCTGATCCCGACCGGCGACGTCCGCAAGTTCGATCGCAACTATAATCTTACCGGCCTGTGGACGCAGACGGTAACGCCGACATCGTTCTTTACACTCAATGCCTACTATCTCTACAAACAGTTCAGAGAATTTCTGTATGACAATCCTTTAGACCCGCGCTACGTTGTTGACCCCGACGTGCTGCAGGCGAATGCCGGCGCCTATAAATTCCGCATTGTCGGCACAAACAATCATCAGTTCAAACGAAGCACCGAAACGCGCGGAGCGAAGTTCGACTACACCGACCAGATCAGCCAGCTGCACCAACTGAAAGCCGGCGCCGAGGTAAGGTTGCATCGGCTTTACTACGAGGAATATGATGTCACCAACGGTCAGGATGCCCAGGGGAGGCCCATCCCCGCCATTCCCGACCGTACCAGCTCGCTCTATCAGGAATATACGCGTCAGCCGATCGAGTTCTCGGCCTACGTTCAGGACAAGTTGGAGTACGAGGAAATGATCGTGAACATCGGCGTGCGGTTCGACTACTTCAATTCGAGGGGAGATGTGCTGACCGACCCGCAGGACCCGAACATCTACAATCCATTCAAGCAGGAACATCGCGTCGACCTCAACAATGACGGCGTGAAGTCCGATGACGAGCAGCGCGACCCTGCCGTTGTTGCCGCGCGCCGTTCGTGGTGGTATAAGAAAGCTCGGCCCAAGACCAGCATCAGTCCACGCTTCGGCATCTCGTACCCGATCACCGATCGAGGCGTCCTACACTTCTCGTACGGACATTTCCTGCAATTCCCGTCGTTCAGCGACCTGTACCAGCGGCCCGAGTTCAAGGTCACGACTGCCAGCGGCACGCAGGGCGTGTTTGGCAATGCCGACCTCAACGCGCAGAAGACCATCATGTATGAATTCGGCTTACAGCAGCAAATCGCCGACGACATCAGCTTCGACATCACCGGATTCTATCGCGATACGCGGGACTGGACCTCCACCAGCGCGCCCATTCCTGTGATTGATCCGACAGGAGAAACTGCTACGGTATTTTATACGCAGTTCATCAATAAGGATTACGCAAACTCACGCGGCGTTACCATCTCAGTCGTCAAGCGTCCTACGACGCTGCTTTCGTTCAACCTCTCCTACACGTTCCAGACGGCCGAGGGGGTGAACTCCGATAAGCAGGCCGATCAGGCACGATACGCTACCAATGACCGAGGCACAGTGGTTTCGGGGGTGGTTCTTGCTCCGCTGGATTGGGATCAGCGCCACACGGCGAATCTCTCGTTAGGGTTGAGTCGAGAAGATTGGGGTGTGTTTGTGATCGGGCAGTACGGCTCGGGACTGCCTTACACCCCCGTGCTGAATCAGGTCGAGTCGCGCGGCAACGACGCGTACCGTCCCACCAACACACGCAGGCTTCCGGCCAACTACAACGTTGACGTACGAGCCTTCAAAAACTTCCGTCTCGATCCCGTCAACGTCACGGTCTTTATCAAAGTCTTCAATCTGTTTGACCGGCGGAATGAAGTGAGGGTGTACGGCGAAACGGGTCGGGCAAGTGCCACGCCTGCTTCGCTCGGCATCAGCGCGCTTTCCGGAGCCTACCGGTTGAACACGCTGGAGGAGTACCTGCTGCGGCCGGATTACTACTCCGAGCCGAGGCAGATCCAGTTTGGTATTGAGATGAGTTTCTAAATCAGGAGATCGTATGAATCTGAATGTCAGGACCACCATGAGATCAGTCGGCGTTGTGTCTCTTGTCGCAGCGATGCTGTGCGGAGTGGGAGTGATGGACCTGCAAGCGCAGCACGTGCCGAGCCGTGAGCGGGTTGACCCGACGCTTCGGCGCCGCACCGAAATTGACGGCAACAATCTCCGTACGAGTGTCTTCAACTTTTGCTTCTCCGGGCGCACCGGTGCAGGGCAGGGCGTGCCGTATGAATGGCCGAAGAATACCAATCGTGTGTACGTTGCTCTGCTCGCGTTGTTTGTCGGTGCGGAGGTGGTAGATGATACAGGTCGCGTGGTGCGTATCGTTGATCTTCCGGCATTCCGTACGAACCAGGCGACAGGCGGCGATTGGAATATGAATCCGGTTCCCGGCTACTTCAATGTTGCTTCGGGCAAAATTGCAAAGAGTGATGAACCGGCCACCTGGCCTGACTTCTGGCCCGATAAGCTTGCCGATGCCAACGATCCCGGCTGGCGCGGCAAGTGGAACGGGTTCTTCGGCAAGAATCAGTTCAACGCCGACCAGGAACTGTTCGCTCGCGTCGGCGATGATAATTACAATCGCTTCCTCTACACGCCCGATACTACCGATCGCACACGCCGCGGCCTTGGGTTGCTGATTGACTACCGCGCACTCGAATGGTCGCAAGCCTCGGTTGCCGACGCCGTGTTCTTCATTCACGAAATCAAAAACGACGGAACGAAGGACATCAAGAAGACTGCGGTGACGCTGTGGCTTGCCGATTTTGTCGGCGGGGACGGCGATTCGCAGGACGATGCGCCGAATTTCGATCTGATTCTGGACGTTGCCTTTTCTCTCGATTCCGACGGCATCAGTTCCAATCCTGCGTTTGCGGGTGTATGCGTGGGCGCCGCCGCAACGCTGTATCTGGAAACTCCCGGCAACGCCGTGGATAGAATCGACAACGATGGCGAAAGCCCGGAGTATGCTTCGGGCCCGAAAGTCCTGCCGTCGTTGTTCGAGGCGCGGCTTCCCGGAACTTCCGTCGAAGTCTCCGGCGATCAGATCGACAACAACCATAACGGTTTGATTGATGAAGATTCCACCTACATTCCCTTCGGCGAGCAGCGCGGCGTTGGGTTTGGCGATGGGATTGATAACAACAGCAACGGCGAGCTGAACAGCCCGGTCGTCACGCAGGCGATGATCAACGCTGCCGCGACGGATGTGTGGGGCCGGTGGCCGCCGAATCCGGAGAACGATACCACCTTCTGGCCGAATAACAATCGCTCGTTCGTGCAGCAGTCCATTCATCTCATTCAAGTCGGGACTGAAGACCTGAACAGACGATTCAAAGATAACATTGATAACGACGGCAACTGCGAAGCGAACCTCCCGACGGTCACGCAGGCGATGGTCAATGCGGCAGCCTCCGATCCGTATCGTCGCTATCGCGTTCCCGGCACGAACGTGATTCTCTACGACGTCGGGTCTGAAGACATCGGCAAGAAGTACATTGATCGTGATGGACTCGTTGTTGGCGGCATTGACGAAAACATTGATGAGCTGGTGGATGAAAGCCGCAACAACGGGAT
Organism: Ignavibacteriales bacterium; assembly: GCA_037441705.1. Classification (GTDB taxonomy): domain Bacteria; phylum Bacteroidota; class Ignavibacteria; order UBA10030; family UBA6906; genus CAADGV01. The sequence continues at coordinate 4,989 of JBBIRR010000016.1, read as the reverse complement.
TGACGATGACGGAGACTGGAACGTCTTCACCGACGATGTGGGACTGGACGGCGCACCGGACACGCACGATCCGGGTGAAGGGGACGGCAAACCCACGTCGGGGGTCGGAACGCCGTTTCCCGGTGAACCGAACATCGACAAGACCGACGTCTCCGAAGCCGATCAGATTGGTTTGACGAACGTGCAGTATCTGCCTGCCGGGGCTATCAACTTCAGCCAGACGGCGGATGTGTTTTTCTGGGCAGAGTTCATGATTCCCGGCTCGTTCGTCAATCCGGCACTTATTCCCACGGGAGAGTTCGACCTGTTTGTTTCTTCAGGCATCTTTCCTTTGAATGCGGGACAGATCGAGCGCATCTCCTGCGCGGTGGTGATGGGCAATGCGGTGCGCTGTCCGGGCAACGCCGACTTCACCGGCGCGAAAGCCGATGCGCTCCGAAAGCGGACCTACGCGCGGCTGGCCTACGAGGAAGACTATCAGTTCGCGCAAGCACCACTCGAGCCAACCGTCACAGCCGTGGCAACCACCAACGAACGCGGCCGTCCGCAAGTGACGCTGTATTGGGACGATCTTGCCGAGGAATCCGTTGACCGGTTCCTCGCGGGAATTCCGGGCGCCAATGGGCGCGACTTTGAAGGCTACCGCATTTACCGTTCAACAGATCCTGCTTTTCAGGACGCGCAGAAGATCACCGACGCGTATGGCAATCCCGCGCCGTGGCTTCGCCCTGTCGCGCAGTTCGATTTAGTGAACGGGATACGCGGCGTGGATTCGGCCATCGCATTCAACGGCGTGCAGTTTTATCTGGGCGATGACACGGGCCTGTACCATACCTGGACGGACACGTCGGTTCAGGCGGGGCAAAAGTACTACTACGCCGTGCGTGCGTACGATCGCGGCTACCGTCCGCTCAACATCGCGCCGGCCGAAAGCAATCTCAAAATCAGCATTGACCCGATTTCGGGGAAGGTGAAGGAGTTTGGGCGATCGATCGCGGTGATCGTGCCCGAGGCTCCCGTTGCCGGTTATCTGCCGCCTTCGGTCAGCGAGGTGGCACTGGTTGCCGGCAGCGCCACAGGGAAGGTGGGCTTCCGCATCGTTGACCCACGGAAGATTCGTGACAACCACCGCTATCGGGTGACGTTCGAAGATACGACGTACCGCGGAAGACCGGGCGACCCGGACACCGTTCGAACAAAAACCTTCACGCTGGCCGATATTACCGAATCGTCAACAAATCCTGATACGCTTATTGGTCAGCGGCGAAATCCCGGCGCGCTCGATCATCCGGTGGCGGACGGTTTGCAGATCATCCTGCAGAACGACACGCGCTTCGGCGTCGATACATTGCGCTCCGGGGTGAACCGCTCGAACGCCTGGAAGTTTGTTCTGCCCCCCTGGCATGAGGGCACGGTCTCCGATAAGAGGCCGCCCCGTGATTATCAGATCGTCTTTTCGGGAAGTGTCGGCGCCGACACGTCGACGGAGTTTACGATTGATGACATCAACATGATTGTTGTGCCGCCCGTGCCGGTAAACTTCACGGTGATTGATCCCAAGACTCGGGCAAAGGTTCCCTTTGCCTTTCTGGAGCTTGAGCCGACCGGCGGTCCCGGTATCTTCAGCGCGGCGTACGATCCCAACTTCCCCGGCGGCATCAGCGATTACATCTTTCTCCTGGAACGTCGCAACGGCGATACGCTGGCGCTGGGCTGGGCATTCCGCACACAGTTTGACTCGACACGCACTCCCTATCAAGCGGGCGATACGGTCACGATCGTCACGCACAAGGCGTTCAGTCGGAATGATGTGTACGAGTTCACCACGAAAGCGCAGCGGACCGATCAGCACAAAGCAAAGTCCGAGCTTGATAAGATCAAAGTTGTGCCCAACCCGTACGTTGCCGCGGCGACATGGGAGGAGCGCAATCCGTTCCCGACCGGTCGCGGGGAACGGTCCATACATTTCACACACCTGCCGCAGCGCTGTACCATTCGCATCTACACCGTCAGCGGTGAATTGGTGGCGCGCATCGATCACGACAGCGAGCTGCTGGACGGTACCGCAGAGTGGAACGTGCTGACGCGTGATCAACTCCAGGTCGCCTACGGCATCTACATCTATCATGTGGATGCGCCGGGGATCGGCGAGAAAGTCGGCAAGTTTGCCATTATCAAGTAAGGAGGATGAACGCATGAAGACGCTACGAACCATCCTTGCAGGAATTCTCCTCGCCGGCGTTCTCGCGCCAGTTACCGTCTCTGCTCAGGTCTCGAAGGTGGGCACAACAGCCGGGAAGTTTTTGAGCATCCCGGTCGGTGCGCGTGCGCTGGGCATGGGGGGCGCATTTGTTGCCATTGCCAGCGATGCCTCGGCAATGTACTGGAACCCCGCCGGCATCGCCCGCCTGTATCGTACGGAGGCGGTTTTTGCCCATGCCAACTGGATTGCCGATATCAATTTCAACTATGGCGGCGTGGTTGTTCCAATTGGCGATCTCGGCACGTTCGGCGTCAACTTCACGTCGTTGACGATGGATGAGATGGAACGGACGACCGAACTTCAGCCGGAAGGAACGAATCAATTCTTCAGCGCCGGCAGTTTTGCGGTCGGCCTTTCGTACGCCAAGAACCTGACCGAGTGGTTCTCGATCGGCGGCAACGTCAAATACATCAACGAATACATCTGGAACTCCAGCGCCACCGGGTTCGCCGTGGATGTCGGTACGCTCTTTTCGACGCCGTTCAAAGGACTCACCTTTGGTGCCGGCATTTCCAATTTCGGCACGAAGATGAACATGACCGGCGATGATCTGCTCATTCCGGTTGGTGTGTCGCGGAATGCCGGCTCGAACCAGAATATCAACGCACGTTTGGCCACGGACTACTTCGACTTGCCGCTAACGCTGCGTATCGGGTTCGCCTACCGGCTGCTCGACGACGAGAACCAACTGCTGACGTTTGCTCTGGATGCGTATCATCCGAACGACAATACGGAGAGCATCAACATCGGAGCCGAGTATCTTGCCATCGAACGCATCCTGGCATTCCGAGTTGGGTACAAAGGCATCGGTGTGCGAGACTCCGAAGAGCAGCTCACATTCGGTGCAGGCGTCAATTACGCCGTCACGCCCGGCCTCAGTGTGCGGTTCGACTATGCCTTCGAGAAGTTCGGGCGCCTGAGCAATGTTCATAAATTTGCCGTCGCCATGCTTTTCTAATTCACGATCAACGTCTAACAGAAAAAAGAAAGGAGGGTAGCATATCGGTTTCCACCACGACAACAGGATTCACCGCAGTAGCTTACACCAGTTCCCATTCACAATCACAAGGAGGTTAGCATGAAGCACACGTGGCTGAAAAGCTCCGTCCTGGTGACGCTTCTTCTGATGCTTACCGGCATCACGATGGCGCAGAACACCAGAGTGACGTTCCGTGTCAACATGAGCGTCAAGATGTGCGAACGCATTTTCTTGCCCGACAGCGGCGACATCGTGCGTGTGGCGGGCAGCTTCAACGATTGGGGCAATTCGCGGGACACGCTCCGCGACCTCGCGCCCATCGACAGCATCTTCGAGAAGCAGATCGTCTTCGGCGACACGATGGTCAGCCGTCAGATCGAGTACAAGTTCCTCAAGACCCCGAATCGCGGCGGACTTGACTGGGAAGGCGGCAGCAATCGGACCTACACGATTCAGGCGGGAAACCAGACCCTTCCGGTCGTATGGTTCAACTACGATAGCCTGTGCAGTGTGCCCGTCAGCGGCAATATTACCTGGCGGGTCGACATGCGGGCGATGACGCAGATCGGATGGTTCGTGCCGGCGACCGATTCGGTGCAGGTACGCGGCGGCTTCAATAACTGGGGCGGCACAGCAATGACACTCTCGCCGTTGTCGGGCCTGTATCAGGTAACGATGCCGTACAACTGGTTGTCGTTCGACGAGATTGACTACAAGTACTTCATGAAGCTCGATTCGGCCTCGGCGGAAACGCGCTTCCCCGGATTCGGGACCAATCTCGACGGCGTGCAGTACGACCATCCCTACAACCGCGGCGACGGCAACCGCAAGTACGTCGTGCCCGTATCGGGCGGCAACGTTTCCTCCGACCCGAACTACTTCAGCAACATCCATCGGTTCGGACTGTTCCTCAACACGACCGATACGTGCCGCGTTACGCTGCGCGTCAACATGGGTCCGGCAACGCGCTACGTTGATCCGTTCCTGCCCAACAGTGACACCCTGTATGTCCTGTTCCAGGATTATGCGTGGGCATTCAACCAGCGGGCGAACCAGGGCGCGTTCACAACATCCCTGCGCCTGACCCGGCAAGGTCCCACCGACAGTATCTGGACGGTGACCTTCCTCGTGAAGGGACGTACACACTACGGGCTGATGTACAACTATGAGTACCGCCATCAGGGCGGCGGCGCTGTTACCGAAGGCGGTGGACTCGGCGTGCAGAACCCCTACCGCAGCCGCTACATTCAACCGACTGCACCCAATACCTGGCCGGCGACGTATGTTGCGCCGATCGACATCTGGCAGAAGAACGTGCCGATGCCGGCCGAAACTCCTCCGTACGGGATTACCGACGTGAACGAGGATGTCGGTGTGCGCGGCATTCCGACGGCGTACGTACTGCGGCAGAACTATCCGAATCCCTTCAACCCATCAACACGCATCAGCTACTCGATTCCGGAAGATGTGCATGTGACGTTGAAGGTGTTCAACCTGCTCGGTCAGGAGGTTGCGGAGTTGGTCAATCAGGAGCAGACCCGCGGCAACTATGTCGCGTTGTTTGAAGGCGACCGACTTGCCTCCGGTGTCTACTTCTATCGCCTCGAGGCGGGCAAGTTTTCCGAGACGAAGAAGATGCTGCTGATGAAATAGGATCACCGATGGACGTGGAGTCCATCTGCCTGAATGCAAGCTACCCATCAACACGGTGGGTAGCTTGTTTTTTTGTGGGAGGGAAATCGAGGAT
>JBBIRR010000015.1:0-75067 GCA_037441705.1 Ignavibacteriales bacterium | reverse complement strand
CCTCAAAGCGGCGGGCACCCTCCGGCCGCCTAACGCAAAAGCACCTCTATCATCACACCAGCCCATTGTGTCGTGCTGCCAACAGGTCGCCCCTACGGGGCTTCTGTTCTTCGGGGAAATGCTATTGCTACAAACAGGTCGTCCCTACGGGACTCTCTGTGTGAACAGCGTGAGGCTTGCCGTGCACCATCCGCTCCGTAGGAGCGGCACTGTTTGTAGAACTCAACGGCAAAGACATCGCGCAAGCCCCATCGGGGCGACCTTATCATGTTCCGATCCGTGCGTCCTGAATCCAGCATCTTGCATCCTGAACCTCAAACCCCGAAGCCCGCTTCCGACACGTTACTTGTTGTTACTTCTCTTTGGAAGAGAAGTAACCAAGAGAACATCCAAAATCGTAACGCACGATTCAATCGCCGCCCGCGTGCCGTACGTTTCGGTGGGAGAGGGCGCAGAGGTCCGAACGCGATGTGCAGCTTCACCGAAACTTAACCCCTTCGATTGAATCTTCCTCCCGCACACGCTCGACGATTTTGGCGGGCGCAGATTCTGCGGCGTCATTCTGAGCGAGTGCAGCGAGCGAAGAATCCAGAACGAGAATCACCCTGAATCCTGCATCCTGCATCTTGCATCCTGAACCTCAAACCCCGAACCGCGTTCCCGATCGAACATGGGCCTCCCGCCTCGGTTGTGGATGCTTCGCGCTTGGAAAGCAGCGCTCAGCATGACGGTGGGAAACACTGTCACCCTGAATCCTGCATCTTGCATCCTGCACCCAACCCAAAACCGATTCTCACATCGGGTCCCTACAACACCGCAAACTTCACATAGAGGTAAATGAGAGGCGAGACGAACATGAGACTATCGAATCGGTCGAGCACGCCGCCGTGTCCGGGAATGAGCGCGGAAGAGTCCTTCACGCCCGCGTCGCGCTTCAGGAGCGACTCCACCAAATCCCCCACCTGACCGAACACGCCGATGATGCTTCCGCACACAAACGCGCTCCCGACCGTCATGTAACTGAGGAGGAAGTTTTGTGAAAAGAGGAATACGGCAACACCGCCAACGTACCCGGCGATTGCGCCTTCCCATGTTTTGTGAGGACTGACGCGCTCGAACAGCTTGTGTCTGCCGAAGAAGCGTCCCGCGGAGTACGCAAACGTATCGCACACCCAGAGCGAAACGAACACCGTTACGACGGTAAACCCGCCCAGCCTGTATGCCTGAGGAGGCTCCATCCCCTCAAACGCGGCAAACGCCTGCTGCGTGTCTGCTGCGAACAACTCGCGCAGCCCGACAAACGTGCCGAGAAACATAGAAATGTACATCACGCCGGAGAGTGTCGCCATCGTATTGAGAATCGCAGAGGCATTGTTCCGAAAAAGCTCGATCACCAACACCATCGGAACGAACAACAGCAGAAGTACCAGAAGGACGTTTTCCCCGTGATGGAGCGCGGCTGCAAACCCGACGGGCGCCGTTATCAACTCCGCGACCTCCCGGAACTTCGGCCAGAAAAACGTCGTCACAACGCCGGCGCCGAACATCACGCCGAGAGTTACTTGCGGGCGCGCGCCTTTCGCGTTCATCAATCCGTAAAACTCACGCACACCAAGCGTGGCAATCAACAAAATCATCCCGTAGAAATACCACCCTCCCGCCACGCTGAGGAGAACGATCAGCGGAATAGCAACGAGGGCGACAAGAATACGTTGGGTGAGGTTGCTCAAGCGGATATCGGTTCTGATGGTGGATCGTCGGTGCTTGCTTGACGCTGATGGAGGCTGCTCGTGCTGCGAACAAGGTAGTAAGTTGCAGCGACAAAAACCACTGCGCTCCAGGCTGCATTCAGAACAATCATGGTCACGGTCGGCGATTCCGTGGGCGAGACGGCGATGAAGTTTTCGTCGAGATGGAGGTACACGGCAAGGCATGCAAGGAAGTTGTTCACAAAATGCGCAGCGATAGCAGGCGTAATGTTTTGTGTCCGATACACCACAAACCCGAAATACACACCAAGGGCGATAAGGGGAACGAGCGTGAAGGGATTGAGGTGATACAGCCCGAAAATCACTCCCGCGATCACGGCGGCAACCCACCCTCGCTTCTGGCGTTCCGCAGCAGAGGCGATCTGTCGTTCCGACGGCTCTTCGAGCGCGCGCTGGATCAGTCCGCGGAACAGCAGCTCTTCGCACACGGCAGGGGTTACCGCGATCACGAACACAACGAAGAGAAACTCGCCGAACGAGTGGGCCGTCGTCAGTGTCCGGTACAGTTGTTCCATCATCTCCTTGATCTGGTCAATCAGATCGCGGATGAACGGAGGAAACTCTACCGGCACGGCTTCCTGCATCAGCAGATAAGTTTGCAGAAGCTGTTGCAGCGCCAGGACCGCAACAATCGTCAGCACAAGATGGGAGGGATGGAGCCTGCCGAAGCGGAACACGTTGCGTACATTCGGGAAGCGCAAGCGTGCCAGCACGATCGTCGGAATGAGGAGAAAAACTATCTGCGCCGCCATGGTGGCAATCCGGAATCCCGTCACATCTCCCGCCGACAAATTGATGCCGAACAGGAGCAGCGTCAGCACGCCCCCGACAAGCTGATACAGCACGAAGATGCCGAGAAGAGACACCAGCACAAAGAGCCAGGAAGGCATGCGGCGAATGAAGAGCGAGAGCTCCTCGATCACCGTTGTGGGGTGCTGGGACGGATGCTGCTCCAATGGTGTATCCGGTGTGTTCACGGCCGTTGCAGGGTTACGGGGCGACGCGCGCTTTGATCATGGCGGCAAGAAGCGGCACCATGATCTCGTGGTGGCCCGTGAAGTACAAACCGCGACCGCCGTCCTGGGTCGGACGAAGCTTGACGTTCATTGTCGGGCGATAGTGCGTATTCATGTCGAACACGGCGGTGGTAAAGCCGCGCGCCGGTGCGCCGAGATTGCGCGCAACCGTCAGCGCTTTCAAAAACACTTCGGGCATGATGACAGCCGAACCGACGTTCAGCACAACACCGCCGCCGACAAGCCCCTTGCATAACTCGCACAGGGTCAGGAAGTCGCGCATCGTCAGTTCGCCTGTTGCCGCGCCGTCCATCGTCGGCTGCTGGTGGATGATGTCCGTCCCGATGGCCGCGTGCACCGTTATGGGAACATTGCGTTGATAACATGTTGCAAGCAGACTCACCGCGGCGTTGGGGGCATTTAACTCTACCAACTTCTTGCCCAACGCTTCTCCATACCCCAGGTCCGACGTGCGGAATGCCTCCGTCAGCACGCCGTTGATTAGCTCACCCGTTTCCCGCGCCATCCCGAAGCGTCCGTCCATCATGTTCGCGGCAACATCCTCGCTGGTCTGTCCCCACATCGCGGTCTCAACGTCGTGAATGGCCGCCGCGCTGTTCATCGCTACTGCCGAGATGATTTTCCGTTCAATCAAATCGATGAGCACGGGCGCCAGCCCCACTTTCACGACGTGGGCTCCCATCATGAGAATGACAGGCTTCCCTTCCGCTCGTGAGCGGACGATATCGTCAACCAGTGTGCGCAGCTCACTTGCCATGAGGATGTTCGGCAAGCTCTCGACGAAATGCGCGAAGGTATCGTGCGCTCCGTCAAACGGCTTCGCAAAATCCTTGGGCGATACCTTGCTGTAGCGATCCTTGATGGAGATGGTTTTGATTTTGGAAAGATCTGCGCGTTTGAATTTTGTCATTCTGGCCCCTTGGGGGAAGTTCCTTATTCTTTCGGTGCTTGAGATCTGAGGTCTGCCTCCGTCACCTGATTCTTCCTTTCAACGGTCCAATCAGCCCGGAATACTCCCGCAGCTCGGTATCAATCGAGCCAATGATGACTTTCGTATTCACGCGCACGGGAATCTTCCGTTCATCATCCGTCAACCAGATCACAATGCGCCCTTCGGCTTTGAACAGGCCGCCTTCTTTCACCAGCGGCTCAACGACGATGGTGCGAAACGTTCCCGCCGCTACTTCCAGTTCCTGGCGCCCGAGAAACCGTACTCCCAGTTCGTGACTCTTGTCTTTGTAAAAATTGTAGAGAAGAATCTGATCCCCGGGCTTCATCCCGCTGTAGTCCAGCGTGCGTGCGAAGTAGAAGGCCGACATGATATCGTGCACATATTCGGGGATCGGAAAGTCGCCCTCGGTCGTACGCGCAACGTGGTTCACCTGATCGAACTCGGCAATGAAATCGCGCTTGTATGTTCCTTCGCGGATGTGCTGCTCGAACTTGAGCGGCGCGATGGCTTCCACATCAATAAAGGTGAGATAGCGGTCGCGCACCTCGTAAATCCAGTCAAAGGATTTGAGCGAGTTGACGGAGAACTCGACGCGATAGCAGAGACGTCCGGCAATAGTATCGTAGCGGGTGATGGCCATGATCGCTTCGCCCGCCGTGATGGGGCCGTAACTCACATCGAAGACCAGCCGCTCGCCAACGCCGAAAGCCCTGTTTTCGATTTTCCGCCAGACGAACCGGCGGGCGGAATCTGCAGCGGCCCTGGCAAGCGAATCCGCACGGCGCAGCGAATCGGCAACGAAGGCTGCGCGCTCGGCACGACTGATCGAATCGGCACGTGCAGCAGCAATGCTGTCGGCCCGGGCCTTTGCCGCTTGCGCAGGAGTCGGCCGCTTCGCCGGCGGTTTTTTCGTGGTCTGCGCGCCGCTCCAGGTGACCCAGCAGAGAAACACACCCAACAGCAATACGCCCACAAGACTGTTAGCGCGCATGTACCCCGATCCCCTTGAGCGTGCTACGGTCGAGAAGCTTCAACGCCGCTTGCCGCACCATCTCCACATCAATGGATGCCATGCATTCACACTCGGTCTTGTTCTCCACACACGCATTGCACTCCACCGGCCGATCGGGCACAAGCACTGCTTTCTTATCCGTGTATGGCCCCCATCGCCTGGCGCTCATCGCGGTGTGCTGCGGATAGAGTCCGACCACGGGCGTTCCCATCGCCACCGCAAGATGAAGTGGCCCGGTCGAATTGGCAACGAACACCTTTGCCCGTCGAATAAGCGCGGCGAGCTGTTTGATCGAGAACGCGCCGGCCATCGGAATGGCAGCACCGCCCGAGGCTTCGGCAACTGCCCGAACTTTTTCTTCCTCTTCCTTCGACCCCGTTACGATCACGGCAAAGCCATCGGCAGTAAGCCGTGCGGCAAGCGCACCGAAATGCCGAACGGGCCACTCCCGTGCCGAACCGCCGCTGCCCGGATGGACAATCGCCAGATCCGCTCCCGTGAGGCCCAGGGTTCGGAGCGCCTCTTCAATCGCTGCATCTGCATCGGGGGGAATGGCAATGTAGAATTCAGGGACGAAATGCTGCGGAACAGGGCAGCCGATCTGCTGCAAGAGACTCAGGTTGTACTCCAGCTCATGGCGGCGCGCATCCTTGCGATGCTCGTACACTCTTCTGTTGAAGAGAAAAGAATAATACCGGTAGCCTGTGCCCACACGGATGGGTATTCTCGAGCGAAACATCAACCAGGCAAGGCGCAGCCGGGGATACACGACGATAACGGCGTCGAATCTCCGCTCGCGCAGCGTCGCACACATCTCAGCGAACGGAACAAGCTCGTCATCCCGATCATACCAGATCACTTCATCCACGTAGGGATTGCCGTCGAGAATCTCTCCTGTGTAGCGACGAAGGAGGACGGCAAGATAGGCATCCGGAAAGCACTTGCGCAGGAGGGCAAACATCGGCAGCGTCAGAATAACATCGCCCAGTCGGTCGGTGCGAACAATTAGAATACGCTTCAGAGACCTGTCTGTTCGGGTCAACAAATGCTCCGCAATGATTCTCGAAAAAGATAACTGAAGCGTGAAGAAAAAGCAATCAACGAACACATCTCGAGTTGCATCCGGCAACGCTAGCGATCACGCCGTGCGGACATCCCATCTGCTATCCTTCCGTTCGCGCCCCGGCCAGTCCATGCAGCTCGAGGTCTTTCTTCTCTTCCAACAACAGCTTGTGATGCTCGAGGAATCCTCGCGCCTCCTCGCCGCGAGCCAGCGCTTCACGCATCTGTCGCTGGTTCTCGGCGAGCAGACGATCCAGCTCCAGTTTCTTGAGAACGACGATGCAGCGGTCGGCAAGCTCCCCCGGATCGGGCTCTTCGGGCATGGCATCCAACTCCTTCCACCCCTTGCTGATCTCATAGCGACTGAATGTCACGTCGGCAATGAAGCGACGAACCTCCTCGCTCTCCGCCGTATCGATAAGCGTGTTCACATCCCACGCCTCGGCTTTCTCGACAAGGACAAGGATTTTCTGAAGCGCATGAAGGACCAGCGGATGGGAAAAATGATCGAGACGGAGATGGGAAAAAACGTAGCGGACCATCGCATCGCCGTGCTCGAGCATCAGCTTCAGCAAGTCACGCTCCGCCGCGGGAATGTCCGCTGTGCTGCCGGATGCTTTTGGCGGCGATGCAGGCTCGACCTGCGAGACGGGAAGCGGTGCCTCGCGCTGTCGCTGCATGGCCTCGCGCGAGCGCTCCCTGCCAAGCAGTTTTTCCAATTCGCGGTACAGCGTGGACTCGTACACGCCGTAACGTTCGGCAACATGTTTGATATAGAACGAACGCTTCAGTTCGTCTTTCACCTTCGCAATGGACTCGACGATCGAACGCACCGCTTCGGCCTGCCCCTCGGGCGTGTCGAATTTCCCTTCCGCGCGAAACCTGCCGGCTTTGAAATCAATAAACGAAACGGCGCCGTCAATGAGCTTCTCGAATGCCGGAGCGCCATGCTTCTTCACAAACGAATCGGGATCCTCGCCCTCAGGTAGCTGCGCGATGCGTACGTCCAGTCCCTGCTCCATGATAAGATCCACGCCGCGCAGCGCAGCTTTCGAACCCGCCGAATCGGCATCGTACACGAGCGTGATCCGCTTCGCGTAGCGTCCGATAAGGTTGATTTGTTCCTCGGTGAGGGCGGTGCCGCTGGACGCGACGACGTTCTCGAATCCAGCCTGATACACCGAGAGGAGGTCCGCGTAGCCTTCGACAAGGATGGCAAACTCCTTCTCGCGCAGCGCATCCTTTGCCTGATGGATGCCGTAGAGCGATTTGCTCTTGATGTAGATGGGCGTTTCGGGAGAATTGATGTACTTGCCCGGGATCGGGTCGTCCTCACGCACCTTGCGCGCGCCGAACCCGATCACGCGTCCGGTAACGGAAAAGATCGGAAACATGACGCGCCCGCGAAACCTATCGTAGTATCCCGATCCATCCTCACGTTTGATGATGAGTCCCGCTTTCTCGACCAGCTCGAGAGGGAACTTCTCGCGCTCGGCAAGCTTCAGCATGTTCTCCCACCCGTTGAGCGAATACCCAAGCCCAAACGTCCGAATCGTCTCCTCGGTAAAGCCGCGATGGCGGAAATACTCGCGTGCAAGCTGCCCTTCCACGGTCGTCGTCATGTTCTCATAGAACATCCGCGCAGCAGCGCGGCAGATCGTATAGAGCGCCTCGGCTTCGGTCTCCTGTTCTTTCTGTTCCGCCTGCTCCTGCGGCAAGGCTATCCCCGCGCGCTCGGCAAGAGTCCGCACCGCTTCTACAAACGATACCTTCTCATACTCCATCACGAACGTGAAGACGTTGCCTCCCACGCCGCAGCCGAAGCAGTGGTACATCTGTCGCTCAGGACTGACGTTGAACGACGGCGTCTTTTCGGTGTGAAACGGGCACAGCCCCAGGAAGTTCTTGCCCCGTTTTTTCAGGCGGACGTAGCCTGCAATCACATCAACGATGTCCGAGGCGCGGCGTACCTCCTCGATTTTGCTTTCGGGAATTCTCATGGCGTCAATCTACTCAAAGCACCGTCCAGAGGCAATACGAAACACTTCCTATTGACAAGCCACACGCTTTGCCTTATCTTTTGCAGGAACAAAAAACCGTCAACTCGTCATTCCTCTGAAATGGCCCTATGAGAATACTTGCCGTTGAAGACGAACCTGAGTACCTGGAGATGTTGGAAGAAGTGATGAACGCTGTCGGCCACACGATCACCATTGCCAAAGATGGCCATGAAGCACTGGAGAAACTTCAACACGAAAAAATTGATGTCATCGTCTCCGATGTGAAGATGCCCAATATGGACGGCGTCGAGTTCCACAAACACGTCCGCGCGATGAAGGAATATGCCAACACACCGTTCATCTTTCTTACCGGTGTGAAGGAACTCGACTCCGTGAAAGAGGCCTGCAAAGCCGATTGCGACCTGCTGCTGCAAAAACCCTTTCCTGTGGACAAGCTGTTGGAGATGTTCTCCGGACAGATGAAGTGACACAAACTACAGCGGCGGTGAGATGCTCGCGCATCGGAGAGCCGCGAGCGGAGATCGGATTTCCCGCATCCGAGTGCACACAGCCCGTTGATCACTCAACGGGCTGTGTCGCGTTGTATCGAGCGACAAGCTATACCTGCTCGGCATCCGGTTCGTAGGCCGTCTGTTTCTTCGCCGGACGGCGTTTGCGCGTGAAGCGCTTCTCGATCGTTTGCGTCGAAGCAAAGGCCGGCGTTTTCGACGGGTCTTCGACGTCGGGATAGGTATAGATTTCGTACTTGTAGTTGCGGAGAATGATCTGATTGCCGTTGCGGCCCAACACGTACTGCGGCAACAACGGAATCTTCCCGCCTCCTCCCGGCGCATCAATCACGTAGTACGGAATGGCAAGTCCCGACGTGTGCCCGCGCAGCTTGTCCATTATCTCCAGCCCCACACTTACCGGCGTGCGGAAGTGGTTCGCCCCCTTTGTAATATCGGCTTGATAGAGATAGTAGGGACGCACGCGCATGAAGAGGAGCTTCCTCATCAGTTCCAGCATCACGTCCGGGTCGTCGTTCACTCCCTTCATCAACACGGCCTGGTTGCCCACCGGAATGCCGGCATCGGCCAGCATCTCGCATGCGCGTTTGGCTTCCGGCGTGCATTCCCACGGATGATTGAAGTGGGTGTTAACGTAGATGGGATGGTACTTCTTCAGCATAGCGCAGAGCTTGGGCGTAATGCGCTGCGGCAGCACGCACGGCATCTTCGTGCCAATCCGGATGATCTCGACATGGGGGATGGCCCGCAGGCCGGAGATGACTTTCTCCAAATTCTGATCGGTCAACATCAGCGGGTCGCCGCCCGAGAGAATCACATCGCGCACTTCAGGATGCGCGGCAATATAATCAATCCCATCTTGAATGTACTTCATGTTGATCTTGCTGGAGTCGCCCACCTTACGCTTGCGCGTACAGAAGCGGCAATACATGGAACATTGACTTGTCGTCAGAAACAGCACGCGGTCCGGATAGCGGTGGACAATGCTGGGCACGGGACTGTGTGCATCTTCCGCCAGCGGGTCTTCCGGCAAGCCGTCCTCCTCCAGCTCCACAGCATCGGGAATGCACTGCAGCCAGATCGGATCGCCCGGATAGCGGATCAAACTCAAATAGTAGGGATTGATGCGAATGTGAAAGAGCTTGTTCAGCCGTTCCGCCAGTTCACCATCGAATCCGAATCGTTCCACCAAATCCTTCCCGCTGTCCACACTCTGTCGCAACATCTCCTGCCAAAGTTCCATGCGTACCTGTGTTCCTCCGCGTTGTTAGAGATATTTGCCGTAGACTACGAGACTGTCGCCCGGGCGATAGTAATCGCGAATGCGGGCAAGCTCCTCGTATCCGGCTTTGCCATAGAACGCTCGTGTCTTATCGTACCGTTGGGTTGAGGACGTTTCCACGATGATCAATCTGCCGCCGAGTGAGCGAATCAACTGTTCGGCGTGTGTGTTCAACGCACGACCGATCCCCTTGCCGTGAACGGATGGCTTCGTCGCAATCCAGTACAAATCGAACGTCCCCTCGGTTGCCGGCGTTGGACCGACACAGTAGTAGCCGAGCACTTCCCCATCGTCATACACACGGATGACATAGTCCTTCTGCTCGGGCTTTTCCAGCACGGTGTGCATCAGCTCAAGCGCAATAGCGATTTCTTCGGGCGTGAAGACAGCGGTCTCGGTGAGGAGACGATGAAGCGGCTGCACGTCCGAGACATGCAGCGGACGGATATGCGACGACGGAAGGAGTTCATCGTGCGCATGCCCCGACACCATGACGTCGGGGTTGTCTGACTGACTGCTACTAAGCGCGTTCAAGTGCAGACTCGACAATCTTGCCGATGATTTGCGGGAACGAAAACCCGTATGCTCGTGCTGAGCGAGCAAATCCTGCATCATCCGAGATGTCAGGATTGGGATTCACTTCGAGCACGTAGGGAACGCCTTCGGCCGAGAGACGGAAATCCACCCGCGCGTAATCGCGGCAGCCAATCAGCTCGTAACACTTCAAGGCGATCGCTTTCAATTCCGTTTCGATCGGCCCCGGAAGCTTGGCGGGGCACACGCCTTTCGTTCCCTCGTATTCGACCGTACCGTTGAGCCACTTCGCCGCGTAACTCACGATCTTATGCATGCCGTCGTTCAACCCGGAGAAGTCAATCTCGGAAATCGGAAGGACGATCGGCTTCCTGTTGCCGACGATGGCAACGTTCAACTCCCGGCCGTCAATAAACTGCTCCACCAGAGCAGGCTGCTCGAACTCGCCCCAGATGTAGCGCACCTGCCGCCGCAATTCGTTGAGCGTGTAGACCACCGACTTCTCGGAGATGCCGACACTGGCATCTTCCCGCGCCGGCTTCACAATGAGCGGAAACTCCATGCCGTCCTTCAGGCTAATTTTGTCGAGCACCTTGAACACCTGATGATGCGGTGTGGTGATGCCGTTGGCAGCAAGGATCTCCTTGACACGCGGCTTGTTGAGTGCCGTGCCGAGCGCAAGAGGGCCGGCTCCCGTGTACGGAATCTTGAATAACTCGTAGAGTGCAGCAACGTTCATTTCAAGGATCGATTCATTCTCGATGCACTCAACGAGATTGAAGATGAGATCGGGCTTCTCTTCCTGCAAGAAGCGGATCAACCGATTCACGTCGCTATCCACGTTGAAGATTATGGACCGATAGCCGAGCGAGTCGAGGGCTTCCTTAATATCCTCCATCTCCTCCACAACGCCGATCTCGCTCAGATCAACTCCGGCGGGTATTGCACTCATCCGCCGCTTCCGCTCATGCGCAACAACGGCAGGCTCTTCCTGAAGCTTTCCATTTTCCGAGATATACTTCCGGCTTGGTTCCGTTCCGACAACCGGCTCATTGTACAAGATCGCAATCCGAAGCTTTTTCCTCATACGGTCTCCGTTGATGGTGAATGCGGTGGACGCCACGTTACCGAGCTAACGCGGATGTTCGAACCGTCTCTTGAGTTATCGGCAGTATGCCGCACCGCCTCATAGCGATATCGAGCACGGTGTTGATGAGTTGATGATAGGAGATGCCCGCTGCACGCGCGGCCTTGGGAAAGCAGGAGTTATCCTCCGGCTTGGGCAGGATACCCGGCAGGGGGTTGACTTCGAGAATGTTCGGCCTGCCCTGAGCGTCAAGGCGTACGTCAATGCGCGACCAGTCGCGACAGTTCAGGACCCGGTATGCTTCCTTGCAAATCGAGGTGATTTCGTGCGCCAGCGTCTCGTCTAACGTTGCCGGACACTCGAACACATCCAACGGCGTCTCCCGCTGATCCCATATCCATTTCGCTTCATACGAATAAATGGGTTTGACGCCGGGGGGCAGTGCATCGAACTTGATCTCGACGATCGGAAGAACGTGAAGGTCATTGCCATTGCCGAGAATCGCCACGGTAAACTCGCGGCCCGGCAGAAAATCTTCTACCAGCGCCGGTTGGTTGTAGGTTTCAAGAATGATGTTTATTTCGCTCGTCAACTCCTCGGGGTTACTCACCACGCAGGAGTTGTAGATCCCTTTGCTGGAGCCTTCATGCAGCGGCTTCACGATGGCAGGAAATCTCAGGCGAATGTTCTCAATGTCCTGCATCAACCGCACAACGCTGAAGGAGGCCGTGGGAATCTTGTAATACGAAAGAATCTCTTTAGTGCGCGACTTGTCCAGGCAAATCCCGAGCGTCAGCGGATCGGAACCGAGATAGGGAATCTGCAGCATTTCGAGGATAGCCGGAATTTGGGACTCCCGCGAAACACCATGCAGCCCCTCTGCCATGTTGAATGCAAAATCGGGGCGACACGCAGCGAGGGTGGAATAGGCATCGTTGTTCGCATCAACCATCACCACATTGTAGCGTTCAGCAATCGCGTCACGAACGGCGTTGATGGTTTCTTCCGTGTCCCACTCGGCGTACATATCCTTCTGACGATGGAGTTTGCGAAGTTCACGGGACACGTCCGCGGGAGAAGCAGGAGAGAGAGAGTCTAACGGTGAGTGGTCGCCTGCAACCGGTGCAAGGTGAGAGAGAGCTTCTGCTTTGAGATTGTAGATGAGCGCAACAGTCAACGGGTCCTGCAGAAGCTTGTCCTTTGATGGATCCAGAAACTCTCCTTGATGTTGAACACGAGCTAACCTGAAGTAAATATAAACAAATATGCATCGTTGTCAAGAAATAATTTGATTTTTGAAAAGATTTTTGAGGGTGTCTGCCAAGATGCCTCTTGACAGAATTTTGAAAATGTCCGCGCGGGGATTCGGAGAGGTTTACGCGACACGCATCAACGCGAACGCTTCGCGATGCAGAGCGCGCAGCGTGTGTGCAACCACCGCGTGGTCGGGCAGCGTAAGCTTCGGATCGCGCTCGATGATTTCGAATGCATCGCTGCGCGCTTCTTCCAGGAGCTGCGTGTCGCTGACGATGTCGGCGACTTTGAATTCGGGCATGCCGCTCTGGCGCGTGCCGAAGAAATCACCGGGGCCGCGCAGCTTCAAATCCATCTCGGCAATCTTGAAACCGTCGTTCGTCTGCACCATTGCCGCAAGGCGCCGCTCCGCGAGGCGTTGCTCATCCAGCGCGTCTTGCCACTTGACGGGATCGGCAGGCAAACGATTCGCCTTTGCAGCGATCCATTTCTTTGATAGGAGAATGCAATACGATTGCTCCGAGCCTCGTCCCACCCGCCCGCGCAGTTGATGAAGCTGCGACAACCCAAACCGCTCCGCATTCTCAATGACCATCACCGACGCGTTCGGAACATCAATCCCCACCTCGATGACCGTTGTTGCCACGAGAATGTGAAGCTCCCGATTCTTGAATCTCATCATCACTCCATCTTTCTCATCGCTGGACATGCGGCCGTGCAGAAGACCGACCCTCAAATCCGGGAACACGTCCTGCTGCAGATGTTCGTGATGAATCGTCGCCGCTTTCAAATCCACCTTCTCCGATTCCTCAACCAGCGGGTACACAAAATACGCCTGCCGGCCCTTGCGAATCTCTTCTCGTACGAAGCGATACACTGATTCCTTTTCCTCCTCATAGCGCAAGAGTGTCTTGATGGGTTTCCTATTCTCGGGTAATTCGTCAATGATGGAAACGTCGAGGTCGCCGTAGATCGTGAGCGAAAGCGTCCGCGGAATCGGCGTTGCCGTCATGACCAGCACGTCGGGGTTCCGTCCCTTCTTCTGCAGTGCCTGTCGCTGCAGCACGCCGAAACGATGCTGCTCATCAATCACCACATAACCGAGGTTTGCAAATTCTACCTCCTTTTCGAACAAAGCGTGCGTGCCGACCACAATCTGAGCAGTTCCCCGCCGAACATCCTCCAGAATGTCGCGCCGGAGTGCTGTCCGCTGCGCACCGACGAGTAAGCGGACGTTGACGTCAATCCCCTTCAGAAGAGACACAAGCGTCTTGTAGTGCTGCTCGGCGAGAATTTCCGTAGGCGCCATGAACACTGCTTGATAGCCGTTCTCCACCGCAATCAGCATCGAAAGGAGCGCAACAACCGTCTTCCCGCTTCCCACATCTCCTTGAAGAAGGCGATTCATCGGTTTTGGGGATGCCATGTCGGTCGTGATCTCTTTGATGACGCGGATTTGCGCTTTCGTGAGCCTGAACGGAAGCGAGTCCACTAACCGGCGCGCCAGCGTGCTGTGGATGTTGAAGCTGATGCCGTGCGTATCTGCTTTGAGGCCATGACGCTTCAAGGCAAGTTTGATCTGGAAATAGAAGAGTTCCTCATACTTCAGACGCCGCAGACTCTCGTTGAGATCGGTGTGCGTCTTTGGGAAGTGCACACGGTGAACCGCCACACGCAGCGGAACGAGATTCCTCCGCGCGAGCAGGGCGGCCGGTAACGTTTCAGGAATTCTCTCGCCGTGCTCGCGAATTGCATGGCCAAGAATCCGCCGCAGGCCGCTGCTATCCAAGCCGACGCGCTCCAGATCTCTGCCCGACGGATACAGCGGCACCAGCCCACCCGTGTTGAGTGTCTTCGTCCAGTCAACAGGCTCCTCCTTCTCTTCGAGAAGGGCCTTTTCGCCAATCTTATCAATATCGGGATGGACAAACTGTACGTTGCCGCCGAAAGTGGTGGGTTGGCCGGATGCCGCCAATACCTCTCCAATCGCGAAGCGTGTCTTCCAGTAATTGACGCCGCCGAACCATACCAACTGCATGGTTCCCGTCTCATCGCCGAGGATCAGCACGAAACGGGATTTCGCGCCGGTGCCGAACACACGGAACGAGCGAACGTCGCCCACAACCGTATAGTCTTTCTGAACGTCGGCAACCGAATCCTCACGCAGAGGATGGGGACCAACGGCGATGCGACGCAGCTCGGCAATCTTCACAACGGAAGTCCTGTCGATGTAGCGACGCGGGACGTACAAGAACAGATCGTGAAGAGTTTTTACGCCGTACTTCGCTAACATCTCGGATCTTCGCTCGCCGATGCCTTTGAGGTACTGAACAGATTGAGCAAGAATATTGGGTGGAGGGGAAGAGGGCATAGACTGCTGTGCCCGAATCGGCATGCTTGTTCGTGATTACGCTTCGTCAGCTTGCGACGTGTACCGATGAACGAGAACCGGCTACGCGTGAGTCTCCTTTCGCTGCAACCAAAATACGGCTATCACGAACGAGATTCAAACCCATCCCACTCATTCGACGGTGTTGTTCTTTCTTCTCCAATAAACATATAGTGGCAGCGAGGCTATGAGCAGCACGACGCCGATTGCTGCATCACGCGTTTCGTGTACTGCGACGTTCCAGAGAAACCAGACGGTGACCGCAACGAACACAAGTGTTGCATACGGATAGCCCCACGCTTTGTAGGGTCGTTCGGCGTCCGGCATCTTTCTACGGAGAACGATCACCGCAAGAGCTGTCAACGCGTAGAAGCCCCACGACGTAAACACGACGTAGTTGGTAATCTGATCGAAGGTTCCGCTGAGCGTGAGAATCATCGCCCACACTCCGAGGGTGATAATGGCGACATGAGGTGTGCGGAACCGCGGATGCACTCTGCTGAACCTCCGCGCGAAGGCACCGTCTGCACTTCCTGCATACAACGTGCGTGGGCCCGACAAGAGCTGTCCGTTCGTTGTGCCGAAGGTCGAGCACATGATGCCGAGGACAATCAGCGAGGCACCCACCGGTCCCAATACCATGACCGCAACATCCGCGGCGATGCGCGGCGAGCCGGACATGTGATGCACAGGAACGACGTACGCGAAGGCTGCATTCGCCGCCAGATACACGCCGATGACGATCAGGGTTCCTGCAATGAGTGAGATGGGAAGATCGCGCTTCGGGTTGCGAAACTCGCCGGAGTTGAGTGTGACGGTGATCCAACCGTCATACGCCCAGAGTGCAGAATTGAGTGCAAGACCGAATGCGGAGAGATATTGCCACGAGATCTCCTCGGGCCACACGGGCAAGAAGTTGGATGAACTTCCCTTGCCCGAAAACGCCGCAGCAAGAGTCAGCCCGATGAGCGCAAAGAGCTTCGCAGCGGTGAAGATGTTCATCACCCAACCGCCAAACTGCACACCGCGAACGTTCACAAGCGTCACAACGGCAATCACACCCATCGCAACAATCTGATTCCATCCGACGGCAACGTCGAGCGAGAGACCGACGACGGATAGACTCGTCCGGAACAATGCCGCATCGGGATCGAGGACGGGAAAGAAATGCCCGGCAAACGTGGCGAACGCGATTGCCACGGCAGCCGCAGAGCCTGCCTTGTTGATGAAGAAGTCGTTCCAGCTATACAGAAAGCCCCACACACGACCGAAACTCTCGCGCAGGTAAACATACGGACCGCCGGTTTCTGGAAGCACGGCGCTCAGCTCGGCAATCGACAGCGCCCCGAAGAGCGTCAAGAGTCCCGCCACAACCCACACTAACAGAATGGGACCCGTCGCTTCGAGATATCCCGCAATGGCGGCAGGCTTGAGAAAAATCCCCGAGCCGATGATACACCCGACATGAATGGCAATGCCTTCACGCAGAGTGAGGACGCGCAGGAGTTGGGGACGGTTTGGTACGTTGTGTTTCTGCTGCTTCTGCATCAGCATCTGAAAGCTTGCTCACGATAGCCGCGGATATCAGCGCTTCCGAAAATCGCCCGGCTGCGTTGTTATTCAGTAATGCTATCTACGTTTCATCTCACTCTCACTCACCACCAACCCTCTTCCCTACAAATCGCAAGAAGAGTACAAGGATGATGATGCCTGAGGCGATTGAAATCCATGGTGACACTCCGAAAGCCGTTGGGATGTCGCCGACGAGCATGCCCACCACGGCTGCGAGCAAAGCATAGGGCAACTGAGTGCGCACGTGATCAATGTGATCGCAGGCCGAGGCCATTGAACTGAGGATAGTGGTGTCGGAAATGGGCGAGCAGTGGTCGCCGAACACAGCTCCTGCAAGAACCGAGCTGATGACGCCATGAAGAATGATCGTCTGATCGGATGGAGAGAGTCCTGCGTCGACACTCAACGTGCTGCCCAACGGAATGACCAGCGGCATCATAATGGCCATTGTCCCCCAACTCGTGCCGGTGGAAAAGCTCACAACAGCAGCGATCACAAACACCAGCACAGGCAGCCAATGCGGAGCGATCGTCCCACGCAGCACCTGCACAAGGTAGCCTGCCGTCTGCAACTCCTCGGTGACAGCTCCAATGGACCATGCCAGGACGAGAATGATCATCGCCAGCAGCATGGATTTCAGCCCGTTGAACCATGCGTCGATCGCCTCCGTGATTTTCATGATCCGCTGGCTCACCGTCAGCAGGATGGCGACGAGGCAACCGGAAAGGGACGCCCACAGGAGCGACGCATACGAATCCGACTTGCTGATGATGTCGCCGAGACCGTAATTCGTTCGCCCGTCTGCCGCCAGCGCAGATGTTCCGGTGGTGTACAGACCAACAAGACCTACGGCGAGGATTGTAAGGATGGGAAGGAAGCCGTTGTACCATCGTGCAGGTTTGTCGCCGGTGGAAACATAGACCGTGGACTCTGTGAGATCGGTTGCAGGCTGCGCACCATCCCGCAGGACTTTGCCCGTTGTGCGAGCCCTGCGTTCCGCCGTTAGCATCGGCCCGAAGTCACGATCCATGAAGCCGATGAGGAAAACCAGAGCAAGAGTGAAGATAGGATAGAATCTGTACGGGATGGTTTGCAGAAACACGGCGTACGCATCTTCCGACGAATTGATACTCCTGAGTCCCTGTTCGATGAGGCCTACTTCGTATCCGATCCACGTGGATATGATCATGACGCTGGCAACCGTTGCGGCGCCCGCATCAACAATAAAGGAGAGTTTCTCCCGCGAGATGCGAAGCTTATCCGTAATCGGCCGCATCAGGTTGCCGCGGACAAGGCAGTTGGCATAGTCATCGAAGAAAACAACGAAGGCCATGAACCACGATGCAATCTGTCCACCGCGCGGCGTTCGTGCGTAGCGTGTGATAACGTTCGCAATGCCCACCGTGCCGCCGTTCTTCGCAATCACACCCACCATCCCCCCAAACATCATGCTGAAAAGAATAATCTGGACGTGACTGGTTTCCGACAGTGCCTTCACGATGAAATGATCCAGCACCCGGAACATGCCTCCAACGATGTCATACCCGAAAAGAAAAACCGCGCCAAGATAGATGCCTGCAAACAGCGAGATAACAACCTGACGGAGAATCAAGGCGAGGACAATCGCACACAGAGGAGGAAGGATACTTAGAATGCCGGGAATAACTCTGACGGTCGCGGACACTGCACCGGATGGCGTTGCAACCGAGATGGTGTGCCCTCCTGCGCTGCCGATGGTCAGATCCTCGATATGCAGTTTGCCCTTTGTGAACACAAGCGGAGGGGCAACCTTCCCGGGCAAAGCAACACGCTCGGCGCCTTGAAGCTGCGCCTCTGCGTTGAACCCGGCATGGATATTCCCCGCGGAGTCTCGCGCAATCACTTCGAGAGTGAAATTCACACCGGTGAGAACAACCGATGGCGTCTTGACTTCGAACGTGACCTGTGGAGACGAAGGCTGTGCGGCGAGTGAACAACGGAAAAGAGTAATGAGAACAAGAAGAGAAGAAACTCTGATCACGCACGCTCCTGGTAGAAGAGTGATGAAGGTGGACAGAAAATCGCCGTCAAGATAGAGGCTTTTGGCATAAGGCGCAAGCCTCCGTCGTACACCCCCAAGCTTGAAACGTCATCCCCTTTTGGTTATCTTTGTGCCGCTCGTTTTCTGTCCAAGGGAATTGATTGAAGAAACTATCCGCATTGCTTTACGGCCTCAAAGCCTGGGTGGAAAGCTTTGCCGCAAAGCCGTTTGCCACCTGGGCACTGTACGGGATCGCGTTCGTTGAATCATCGTTCTTTCCTATCCCTCCCGATGTGCTGTTGATTGCCCTCGGCGTTGCACGCCCCCGACGCGCGTTTTGGTACGCACTGGTGTGTACGCTCGGATCCGTCTCAGGCGCGTTTCTCGGCTACTACATCGGCTACGCCTTCTACGAAACCATCGGCTCGAAGATCGTCGACTTCTACGGCTTCCACGACAAGTTTCAGTTTGTGCTGGACAAGTATCAGGAAAATGCCTGGACGGCCATCATCGTTGCAGGCTTCACGCCTATTCCCTACAAAGTCTTCACGATCGCAGCAGGGTTCAACCAGACGATCGACTTGCTCACGCTCGCTCTCGCTTCCCTGGTCGGGAGAGCCTCGCGGTTCTTTCTCGTCGGCGGATTTCTTTTCCTCTTCGGTCCCAAGATGAAGGAATATCTCGACAAGTATCTCGAACGCTTAACCCTCGCTCTGGGTGTACTGTTCGTTCTGGGCATTCTTGCCATCAAGTATCTCTTTTGACGACATGAGGATGATGAAGTTGAAGCAACCGCGGGTCGCTTTCCTGCTTGCCTTGAGTTGGCTATGGCTTGCGCACAGCATCGCAAATACGCCCGACACGTCTTTGCCGTCGAGCAAAGCCGCTCCCGCGCAGATTGCCGAGTTGAGCAGCGGAACAACCTTCACTCCGATTCTGATCGAGCGCGACACGAAGGCGGCACCGGGTTCTCTCACGCTGGAGTGCATATTCCCGCATCGGCTCACGCCTCGGAGCCTGTTCGAGCCGCACGCCATTGTGAAGTGTTTCCTTCATGACCGACTGCTCATCCCCCGTTACCTCATCTACACGCAAACCACCAGCTCCTTTCTGTAACCTCCTTTCATCCACCGCAAGCAACAATGCGCCCATCGTCCACGACGGGCGGTTTATTTCTTTTTGTGAATAACGATGAAAGGAGCAATCCCATGTCACAACCACACTCCGGCAAGACGGAATATCAGTCCGGAACCCGAGTCGCTCTCGGCATCTTCGGATTCATCATCGGGCTTACCGTCCTGCTGGTGGTTCTGAAGCTTTTGTTAGGCTGATTGTTCGGGACAGAGTCGGGGCAAGTACTGCCCCGGCTCATGGTATCAGTGCAAAGAAAGTGATAGGAAGAGTGCGGGGATTTTCCTATATTTGTGTCACGAAAATTTGGTCCCGCTCGCGCAAACGCTATCCCCCGTTCAAGGCTTCTTCGTCTCTGTTACCCCATGTGGTTTAGTCAGGTGGTCGTGCGAAGCAGTCAGCGCATGCCGTGAGCAGGATACGTATCCATCATCAACGTAGGAGATTTTGTTCACATGGAGATGCTTACCTCATTCTCACCCGTAGCCGGCGCGGTTGGTCTTCTTGTGGCGTTTGCCATCTACTTCTCGTTGAAGCGGCAGCCTGCCGGCAATGAGCTGATGCAGAGTCTTGCCGGACAAATTCACATCGGGGCGATGGCCTTCCTGAAGCGCGAGTACATGGTGCTCATCTTCTTCGTGATTGTTGTTGCATTGTTACTGGGCTTCTTCCTTGCGCCAGCAACAGCTCTGGCGTTCATCAGCGGAGCGCTGTGTTCGGTTCTCGCGGGATTTTTCGGCATGCAGGCTGCGACGCGTGCAAACGTCCGGACGGCACAAGCAGCCAAGGAACATGGTCAGGGCGCCGCGCTGCTGACGGCGTTCAACGGCGGTGCAGTCATGGGCGTGAGCGTCGCCAGTCTTGGACTGATCGGGGTGGGCATCTTCTTCATGCTGTACGGCAAGCCGGAAACCGCGAACATCATCAACGGCTTTGCGATGGGGGCGAGTTCGATTGCGTTGTTTGCGCGTGTTGGCGGCGGTATCTACACAAAGGCTGCCGATGTCGGCGCCGATCTTGTCGGAAAAGTCGAAGCCAACATCCCCGAAGATGACCCGCGCAACCCCGGCGTCATTGCGGACAATGTTGGTGATAATGTGGGAGACGTTGCCGGCATGGGCGCCGATATTTTCGAGTCCTACGTCGGCTCCATCGTCGCAACCATCGCCATCGGGGCAACGCTGCTGCCCGAAGCGCTCGCCCATCTGAAAGCCACGCCGGAGGTTGCCGACACGTCGATCAAAGCCATTCTGATGTCCATGCCGATTGTCCTTGCCGTGTTAGGTCTTGTTTCGTCGTTCGCCGGCATCGCCTCGATGAAAGTGTTGAAGCAGTACTCGCCGCAAGCTGCGCTGCGCTACTCTACGTTCATTGCAGCGGGACTGTTCCTTCTCGGTGCGTACTGGCTTGTTACTGCATATGACGTGAGCAACCACGTTTTCTGGGCTGTGTTCTTCGGAACGCTTGCCGGCATTCTCATCGGCCTGATCACCGAGTACTACACCTCGATGGGTCCCGTCAAGCGCATCTCGCTTGCCAGCAAAACCGGATCGGCCACCAATATCATCAGCGGACTGGCCGTGGGGTTGGAATCAACCGCCTTGCCGGTGCTGGCGATTTGCGTTGCGATTCTTGTGTCGAATGACGTTGCCGGATTGTACGGCATCGGTATCGCGGCAGTCGGCATGCTTGCCACGGTCGGCATCACGATGTCTGTCGACGCCTACGGCCCGATTGCCGATAACGCCGGCGGCATCTCGGAAATGTCGGGTCTGGGTCCGGACGTTCGCAAGATCACCGATAGTCTCGATGCGCTCGGAAACACTACCGCCGCGATCGGCAAAGGCTTTGCGATCGGCTCAGCGGCACTCACGGCGCTTGCTCTGTTTGCAGCATACTCGCAGGCAGTTTCCTCGGCGATCGCTTCGAAAGTTGCACAGATGACCGCAGCGGGCATCGAGCCTGTCGGCGAATGGAAACGGTATGCGACCTTGCTTGCCGAAGGCGAGACACCGCTGCAAATCGTCGTGACCAATCCCTCGGTAGTCATCGGTTTGTTCATCGGCGGGATTCTTCCCTTCTTCATTGCGGCGCTGACGATGACCTCGGTGGGTCGGGCTGCAAGCAAGATGGTGGATGAGATTCGGCGCCAGTTCCGTGAGATTCCCGGCCTGCTTGAAGGCAAGCCCGGCGCGAAGCCGGATGCCGCTCGCTGTGTGGACATCTCAACGGCAGCAGCATTGCGTGAAATGATCCTGCCCGGCATTACGGCAGTCGTGGCTCCTGTTGCCGTCGGATTTCTGCTGGGGCCGGCGGCCCTCGGCGGCATGCTCGCCGGCGCAACCGTCACCGGCGTTCTGCTTGCTTTGATGATGGCCAATGCCGGCGGCGCGTGGGATAATGCCAAGAAGGCGATCGAAAAAGGTGAAGTGGCCGGTGAGAAGAAGGGAACCGACGCGCACAAAGCCGCCGTCGTCGGCGACACGGTGGGCGATCCGTTCAAAGATACGTCCGGACCCGCGATGAACATTCTCATCAAACTGATGTCGGTCGTGTCGCTGGTGATTGCGCCGCTGCTCGTCTGAAGCGACTCTCCCACTCTAAACGAAAACCGCTCAGCTACGCCGAGCGGTTTTTCTTTTCCTCTTGATCCGACATCATGCGCGAGGACGTACGGAATCAGTATACCTCTCCCTTGGCATCTCGCGTCATCAGATCATAGGTCGATTGCCGCGGGTCTTTCCCTTCAAACAACATCTTGTACACTTCGGCGCAGATGGGAACTTCGACGCCGACCTGTTTCGCGAGGGCGTTCGCCGACTTCGTTGTCTCGACCCCTTCTGCCACCATTACCATCTCAGAAAGAATCTCGTCCAACTTTCGCCCCTTCCCGATCTCGACGCCGACATGTCGATTGCGGCTGTGCCGGCTCATGCACGTCACCATCAAGTCGCCGATACCCGAAAGGCCTGCGAAGGTTTGCGCTTGTGCGCCGAGGGCAACCCCGAGCCGGGTGATCTCGGCAATCCCGCGCGTCATCAATGCGGCCTTGGTGTTGTCGCCCAGGTTGGCTCCGTCAACAATTCCCGCCGCTATGGCGATGACGTTTTTGAGCGACCCTCCCAGCTCAACACCCTTCAGATCCGTGCTGGCATACACGCGGAAGTACGGCGTCATGAAGGTTTTCTGGACAAGCTTCGCTGTTTCGAGATTGGTGGAGGCGGCAACAACCGTCGTCGGAACCTGACGGCTGACCTCTTCGGCGTGGCTCGGCCCCGACAGCGTTGCAATGCTGCTGGGCGGCACGCCGGGAAGCGTATCGTGCAGTACTTCGGACATGGTCATGAGAGTACCCACTTCGATGCCCTTCGCCACATTGACCACCACGAGCCGCTCGTACGGCAGATGATGGAGACGAACCATGACGCTGCGAACAAATTGTGAGGGAACCGCCGTGACAATCATCTCCGCCCCTTCAACGGCCCGGTCAAGATCACTCGTGGCAACAATGCCTTCGGGGATTTTCACGCCCGGCAGGAAGGAGGGATTCTCATGCAGGGTACGGATGTGGTCGGTGTATTCTTGTTTGTGCGACCAGAGCGTGACGCTGTGGTGATTGTTCGCCAGTATGATCGACAGGGCGGTGCCCCAGCTACCGGCTCCGAGGACGGCGATACGCATGGTGGAGGACAACCGTGTTCAAAACACACACCGCCGGGTGACCCCCGGCGGCAATCCATCCGAGTATTACGACCGATGCAACAACGGAATGCGGCTGATGCGATTCTCGGTCCCTTTGATCAGCCGCTGGATGTTCGCGCGATGCGTGTAGATCACCAGAAGCGAGATCGCAATGCTAAACCAGATAAGCGTGTTGTAACTCGGGATGTGTGCCATGAACACATTCTCGCGCAGAAACATCGTCAGCGGGAACGAGGAAGCGGCACTCAGCGAGCCGAGAGACACATAGTGAGATATCAAAAACACGATCATGAACACGCCAAGGGACACGGCAACTTCCAGCGGCGCAATGCCGATGAGCATGCCGCCTGCGGTGGCAATCCCTTTGCCGCCTTTGAAGCCGGCAAACAGCGTCCAGATATGGCCGATCATCGCCGCACACCCGGCAATAATCTGCACGACAACGTAGTCGTCGAAGGGCGTCGTGTTCGCGAACGGTAACGCGCCGAACATCAAGCGCGACATGACCATCGTCGCAAGCAATCCCTTGGCCATATCACAGACGATCACGAACAGCCCGGCTTTCCATCCGAGCACACGAATCACATTCGTACCGCCGGCGTTACCGCTGCCGTGCTGACGAATATCAATTCCACGCATCACGCGCGCAACGATAATCGCCGTCGGGATCGACCCGACCAGATAGCTCAGCACGGTGATGATTGCAATGGGAAGCATACTCTCCTTGCAGTTATGGTTAATTGTGTGGGTACCAATATAGAAAAACGGTCACCGACTTGCAAGAGCGCGCGCAGGCGGCGATTTCAGCAGGATCCGGGCGATTGCAAGATCTTCGTGCGTCGTGATTTTGATGTTGCGGTAGGATCCGGGAACGATGGCCACGGGAATGCGCAGCCGCTCGACCAGTGAGGCATCGTCGGTGCCGATGTACTTGCTTCGCTGAGCAGCGCGGTGAGCGTGCACGAGAACGTCATACCGAAATCCCTGCGGCGTGTGCACAGCCCACAACGTCCGACGATCGAGTGTGCGTGTGAAGAATCCTGCTTCGCCCACCTTGATGGTGTCTTTTACCGGTACGCCCACCACGGCGGCGCCTGAACGCCGAGCCTGTCGGATTACGGCAACAATCTCTCGCTCCGTCACCAGCGGACGCGCGGCATCGTGCACAAGAACGATCGCCGGTTCTTGCCTGAACGCAAGCAAGCCGTTGCGGACGGAGTGCTGACGCTCTTTGCCGCCCGTAACCACATGAGAAACCTTCCGTAGCTTCGCGCGCCTGATGATCCTTTCCGCCTGTCGCCGATAATCTCGTGGGACAACGACGACGATCTCGTCAATATCGGAAAGACGGTCGAACGGCTCGATGGAGCGCTGAAGAAGTGATTTGCCGTCGAGGGACAGGAATTGCTTCGGCTTCCCCATGCGCCGTCCGCGGCCGCCCGCGGCGATCACCACCCCAACTCTACTTCTCTTTTTTTGCAAAGTAGTCGATGCTGAAATTGAATTCCGGAAACTCTTTCGGCAATTTCATAATACTGAAGACCATGACGCCGGTGGACAGGCGATCCAGCCACGACGACAGCGGCCAGCCGAAATGAAACGTGATGTGCTTGTGCGGAAGCTCGTACTTGAACACGTAGAGGAGTTCTTGAATGCTATCAAAAAGCGTCTGGCCCGTTTGGACGAACCGGTAGTGGTTTGGCGCCAGCCGTGGGGGAATACCCGCTCGCGGCGAATAGAAACTCACATAGGCCACCGCCGGATCGGGCGTACCTCCTTCCTCATGCGGACGTTTGAAATAGACCTCGATCTTGTCGCCGGGCGCTTCCGCAAGCGCAAGAATCATTTCCAGCGGGGTGTCGGTTTCTTCGATGAACTTCCGTTCCGGCGCGCGCTTCTTGGCAACCACCAGTCCGAGAACGAGAAAGAAAACCGTTGCGCCCGCCCATAAACCGAGACCGTACGGGCGGGTCGCGGCCAGATATACAAAACACCCTACGAGAATCACAAACAACAGAAACGTCCCTACACGCGAGGTGTGGTACTCGCGAATCTCGTTGGTTCCTTTGAAGTACCGATAGAACAGGAGACTTCCCATGTTGATGCAGAAGCTTGCGACCAAGCTCAGCGCATACATTTCGGCAAGAGTCTTCTGCTGTCCTTCCGTCACAAGAATGAGGAGAGAAAAAAAGATGGCATTCGCCACATGCACGCGATACAACGACTGTCGCCGGTTGGTCTGAATGATCCATTGGAAATTGTAGCGATGGGCAACGCGTTCGATCAGCTCGCTTGAGGCGACGTAGGCCGTATTGACCGCCATGATGAGGGCGACGCTCGCAATCACGCCGACCAGAATGCCGAACGGCAAACCGTTCAGCATCGCGGCATACTGCGTGATCAGGTCCGTTTCATGACGTGCGGGGTCCAGACCCGACGAAAGTGCCAGCGCAGAGATGGTCGGCGTAAAGATGCCCACCGTCAGCGCGAGGAAGACGTACGCTTTGCTAATTTCCCGCCACGTCTTCACCAACCCGGCCGTTTGAATGACCGACTCGATGCCCGAGTACGCCAGAATACATCCCGATACGCTGATGATGATAAAGGCAAAGCCGCCGAGAAGACCGCCCTGCCGGATTGTGGAAATCGAATCCACAAAGCTTCGACCGATTGTTTGCCACGATTCGGGCCGCGCCTCGTAGAGACCTGACGCTAACAGTGTCAACAACACAACCGACACCACGGCAAACAGGAGAAAGGTGAAGCGCGCATTCTCCCGAATCCCCAGGATGTTCAACCCGGCGATTCCCCACACAATCGCAAACTGAAAGACCAACTTTTGCCCATGCGTCAACGACATGAACGTCAGGCCGTTCTCGACCGCGCTGACGGTGGAGATGCTTGCCGTCAGAATGTACACGACGAGAATGGAAGCAACGGCAACGAAGGAGAGCGTCGGTCCCAGAACGAGGTAGGAGAATGAATACACTCCCCCACCCTTGATCTTGTGGTGTTCGAGAATCTCCGCGATCTCCACCATGCGTGTGGAAAGAAAACGCATCAGCAGGGAGGTGAACACCAGAAAGGCAATGGCCGACATCCCGATAAATCTATACGCTTCGCTCGGCGCATAGAAAATCGAGGTCAGCTCGTCCATCAGCGTGATGACGCCTATTGAAAGCCACGTCAGCCACCATCGCCCGCCGCTGAAGTACGAAAGCAGATTCCTCCTGCGGGAGAGGTATACCAGGATGCCGATGACCGTGAGGCTCACGGTCACCAGCAGCAGAGTCTTCATGCAGTGTGTGCCGCGCTGTGGTACATCACAGGATAAGCATGGCGTCGCCGTAACTGTAGAAGCGCATCCCTTCCTTGATCGCCTTCTTGTAGGCCCGCAGGATGAAGTCGCGCCCGGCAAATGCGGACACCAACATCAGCAGCGTTGATTCGGGCATATGGAAGTTGGTGATCAGGTGGTCGGTCACCTTCATCTCATACGGCGGATAGATAAACTTATCCGTCCATCCTTTGTTAGCCTTGAGGTGGCCGTCGGTGGTAACGCTGGATTCGACGGCACGGCACGTACTCGTTCCGACAATAAATACGCTTCCCTTGCTGTCAATGGTCTTGTTGACAACCTCAGCCGTCTCCTCCGGAATCTCGTAATACTCCGAGTCCATCTTGTGCTTCGAGAGGTCTTCCACTTCGACGGGACGGAACGAACCGAGACCCACATGAAGGACAACCGGCACAACGCTGACGCCCTTTCGCTTCAGCGCGGTCAGCACGCGCTTGGTGAAGTGCAGTCCCGCCGTCGGCGCAGCAACCGAGCCTGTGACCCGCGCGAAGATCGTCTGGTACATTTCCTTATCCTTTTCCGTCGGTTCCCGCTTGATGTAATAGGGCAAAGGCATCCGGCCGATCCGCTCAATGATCTTGAACAGATCGCCTTCGGCGTTGAAGCGGACCGTACGGCCGCGCGAGGTCGTATTGTCGATCACTTCACAATAGATCTTGCCGTCATCGAAGAAAATTTTGTTGCCGATGCGGACTTTCCGCGCCGGATCAACAATCACGTCCCAGATGTTCTCCTGCTTGCTCAGCTCGCGCAAGAGAAACACCTCGATGCGGGCATTGGTCTTCTCCTTGCGCCCAAACAGCCGCGCCGGAAAGACCTTCGTCTCATTGATCACCAGACAATCACCCTTTTTGAAGTATTGGGTGATCTCGTAGAAGTGGTCGAGAATTTTGATAGACTCGTCCTTCCGATCAAGGACCATCAGTCGCGACGTATCCCGCGGGTTCGCCGGATACTTTGCGATCAGATTCCGCGGAAGCGGGTATCGAAAGTCCGATAATTTCATCGTGTGAATGGCTGTATCTCCTTATGAATGTTGCACAAACTTATCGTTTCGACGTGCGCAGCGCAGCAGTCTTCCGCGAAGGAATCCGTCTCTGCTGCACCTTGCGCACGGAGGGGCGGCTCTCCGCTTCCGATAGTGCCGCGCGCGCAGCAGCCAGCCGCGCGATCGGAACGCGGAATGGAGAGCAGCTCACATAGTCCAATCCGATCTGATGGCAGAACTCGACGCTCGACGGCTCGCCGCCATGCTCGCCGCAAATGCCGATTTTCAATCCGGGGCGCGTCTTACGTCCCTTTTCCACCGCCATCTTCATCAACAGGCCAACCCCCGCACGATCGAGCACCTCGAACGGATCCTTCTCATACATCCCCCGCTCGACATACGGAGCGAGAAATCTTCCGGCATCGTCACGACTGACGCCGAGGGTGGTCTGCGTCAGATCGTTCGTGCCGAAGCTGAAGAATTCCGCAACGGTGGCAATCTCATCGGCCGTCAGCGCTCCGCGTGGAACTTCGATCATCGTTCCCACGAGGTAGTTCAGCTTCACTCCCTTTTCTTTCATCACCTCATCGGCCACCTGTCGAACGATGGCCTCCTGATGTGCCAGTTCCTTCACGTTGCCCACGAGGGGAATCATGATCTCCGGCAGGACTTTGATGCCGCGTGCCTGCACATTCGCCGCCGCTTCAAAGATGGCACGCGACTGCATCTCGGTAATCTCCGGAAAGATGATGCCCAGGCGGCAGCCGCGGAAGCCCAGCATCGGGTTGAACTCATGCAGACTTGCCACCCGTTGATGAACTTTCTCGTAGCTGATGCCCATCTCGCGTGCAAGCTCACGCTGCGCCGCCTCTTCGTGCGGCACAAACTCATGCAGCGGCGGATCAATGGTTCTGATGGTGACCGGCCTGCCGTTCATGGCCTCGAAGATGCCCTCGAAATCCGTCCGCTGAAGCGGAAGCAGCTTTGCAAGTGCGCGGCGGCGCTCCTCGACACTGTCCGCCAGGATCATCTCGCGCATCGGTCCGATCTTGCCTTCGCCGAAGAACATGTGCTCGGTGCGGCAGAGACCGATGCCCTCGGCACCGAAGGCAACGGCGTTCAGCGCCTGGTCGGGCTGATCGGCGTTCGTGCGAACTTTCAGCCGGCGATACTTATCCGCCCACTTCATCACCTGTTCGTACTCCTGATACACCGGAGCGTGTTCGGGGGCAAGCGTCCTGTCGATCAACACCTGTAGCACCTCCGGTGCACGCGTGGCGAGCTGTCCTTCGATCACTTCTCCCGTTGTGCCGTCAATCGAAATCCAATCACCTTCACGAATCACTTTGCCGTTGACGGACATGGTGTGCGTCGAGTAGTCAATGTTCAACGCCTGGCAGCCGGCAACGCAGACCTTGCCCATCTGCCGCGCGACGAGCGCCGCATGCGACGTCATGCCGCCGCGGGCGGTGAGAATGCCTTCGGCAGCCTGCATGCCCTTGATATCTTCGGGCGACGTTTCGATGCGCGTGAGAATCACCTGTTCGCCGCGCGAGGCCCATTCCTCGGCATCCGGCGCGTTGAAGACCACACGACCGGTCGCCGCACCCGGACCGGCATTCAATCCTTTTGCCAGCAGCCGACCGTTCTTCACCGCGGCATCCTTCTCGTGAAGATCGAACACGGGCCGCAGCAACTGATTGAGCTGATCCGGCTCGATGCGCATGAGCGCTTCCTTGTCCGTGATGAGTTTCTCCTTCACCATATCCACCGCAATCTTGATCGCGGCAAACGCCGTCCGCTTTCCGACACGACACTGAAGCATGTACAGCTTCCCTTGCTGAATCGTGAACTCGATGTCCATCATGTCGCGATAGTGCTTTTCCAACTTCTTGCGGATGGCATCGAGTTGTTTGTAAACCTTCGGGTACGTTTCGGCAAGTTTGGAGATGGGCAGCGGCGTGCGGATGCCCGCAACGACGTCTTCACCCTGCGCGTTCATCAGGTACTCGCCGTAGAACACGTTCTCGCCCGTCGCCGCGTCACGCGTGAACGCGACGCCCGTTCCCGAATCCTCGCCCATGTTGCCGAAGACCATGGACTGCACGTTTACTGCCGTGCCCCACCATTCGGGGATGTCGTACATCTTGCGATAGGCAATCGCTCGCTCGTTCATCCATGACCCGAACACCGCCCCGATGGCACCCCACAACTGCTGCACCGGATCTTGCGGAAAGTCGTGCCCCGTGCGTTCCTTGATGGCCTGCTTGAACCGCGCAACCAAGTCCTTCATGTCCTCGGCCGTCAAATCCGTGTCGTGATGGACGCCCCGTTCGTTCTTCTTCTGCTCGATGATCGCCTCGAACGGATCCATCTCGTCTTTGTGCTGGGGCTTCAAGCCGAGGACGACGTCGCCGTACATCTGCACGAAGCGGCGGTACGAATCGTACACGAAGCGTGCGTTGCCCGTTTTCCTGATCAGCCCTTCGGCAACCTCGTCGTTCAGCCCGAGGTTGAGAATCGTGTCCATCATGCCGGGCATGGACGCGCGGGCGCCTGAACGCACAGAGACCAGCAAAGGATTGTTCGCGTCGCCGAACTTCGCTCCCATCATTTTTTCGACCTTCTTCAACGCCGCCGCGACTTCGCCCTTCAGCGACCGAGGATACGTTTTCTTGTTGGCGTAGTAGTAGGTACATACCTCCGTTGAAATCGTGAAGCCCGCAGGCACGGGCAATCCGATGTTGGTCATCTCGGCAAGGTTGGCACCTTTGCCGCCGAGCAACGCCTTCATTTCGGCCGTTCCCTCCGCCTTGCCGTTCCCAAACACATATACGTACTTTTTCATGATGCTTTCTCTTCTTCCTTCTTTAGATAGTGAATAATGATGTTCCGTTTATCGCTCCGCTGTTGATACAACTGCAAGAACAAAATGTT
Source organism: Ignavibacteriales bacterium (assembly GCA_037441705.1). Classification (GTDB taxonomy): domain Bacteria; phylum Bacteroidota; class Ignavibacteria; order UBA10030; family UBA6906; genus CAADGV01. The sequence goes on along the minus strand of JBBIRR010000015.1, from coordinate 44,451 downwards.
CTAACAGATTCTTGGAACACGGGTTCTGAAAATCCGACATCCGCTCCGGATGCCACTGGACGAGTTGGAGGAAGGGCTTCGACTCGCTGTCTGCCCACTCCAATCCCTCAACGATGCCATCCGGCGATTGTGCGGTCACCTTCAGCCCGCTGCCGATGGCATCCACGGCCTGATGATGGGCACTGTTCACTTCCCCTTTTGTGGTTTCGACGATCCAGTGCAGCGTCGTTCCCTTCTCGATCGTGATTTTATGGCGGCGGTCTTTGCCGTCCTTCGTTTTTGCATGTTCACCGTAGCCCTCGCTCTTCACATCGGGAATCATCGAGCCGCCCATGGCAACGTTGAAGACCTGCATCCCGCGGCAGATGCCAAGGATAGGCATGTTTGCCTTGAGCGCCTCTTGAATGATCTTGAACTCGAACTCGTCACGCTTTTCGTTCACATCCTCCTTCTTGAGAAGCTTCATGTAGTCTTCACGGCCGTAGAATCTCGGATGGATGTCGTGGCCGCCGGTCAGAATAAGGCCGTCGCATTTCTTCAGGTCGCGAGCGTTCTTTTCCTCGGGTGAGAGTTTGATGATCTCTGCATCCCGCGCCACCTTGCGCAGCCACGCGACGTAGAAGTCGAATTTCTTGTTCAGCGTATCCGTGATGCCGATGTTCATGTTTCTCCCCTTAAGGTTTGTGCGATGCGTGCGTGGAGAAGATCATCTCCCCCGAGAATCTCCACAGCGATTCTTACATAAAAAACAACGTGACGTTCAAAGAGTTGCTTCACAACGTCTTTTTCCGCACGAAGGCGGACAATGTCCTTTTCGGTCGTAATGAGAGCATCGGCGTTCATCGCCTGTGCCGCGTATTCCATCGTTGCAAGATCAACCTCGCCGTACCGATGATGGTCGGCGAAGCGCAGGTCGCCCACAATCGTGAAGCGATCCTTGTTCAGCCGGCGAACGAACGCCTCATGGTTCCCAATGCCGCTGAAGCTCACCAGGCGCATCGCCCGAACGGCCTCGAGCGACACCACTGCATCATCGGATGCCCTCCGTACTTCACGAATCCGGTAGCTGAAGCGCACGAACGGACCTTCAAAGAACGGACGGAGCTTCGCTTCGAGTTCATTCGGCGTTCCTTCATCCGCGTGAGAAAGGGCCACCAGACTCGCGCGGCGCAGACCCGTGAGCGATTCGCGCAGCCTTCCTGCGGGCAGAACCGCATCCTTCGTCACATCGTCCGTGCTATCAACGACAACGATGTCCACGTCCCGCTTCAAATAACGATGTTGGAATCCATCATCCACCACAATCACCTCAGCGCCCAACCGGATCGCCTCCTGTGCAGCCTCGACTCTCTTTTCTCCCACAACAACAATCGCATCTCGAAACGCCATCGCAATCTGCATCGGCTCGTCGCCCGCGTGCCGGGCATCGACACGGACTTCACGGCCATCCGAGACAACCACCACACCCTTCGACTGCCGCTTGTAGCCGCGGCTGACGACGCCGACTCGCCTTCCTTGTCCAAGAAGATAGCCGACGATGTATTCAACAAGCGGCGTCTTGCCCGTCCCCCCGACGGTGAGGTTGCCCACCGAGATGACCGGAACACTCATCGCATGCTGCTTCAACACACCCCAATCGAACAGCGCGTTGCGCAGGGACATGCCGACCGAGTATATCCATGCGAGCGGGAGGAGAATTCTCATACACGAATATGTTCTCCTCTCATCCTCACGTCCTATCTGCTAAGCTCTTTGAGCTTCTTCTCAACCTCAGCAAGCTTCTCCGCCGCCTTGTACGTCGTGTGCAGATTCTTCAGCGAGATCAGGATGCCCTTCATGTCTTCCTTGAGTCGCTGATAGTCGGCGGACGACGCATAGTCCGCATTGCTTTTTCGTGCATCCGCCATCCGCTTTTCGATCACACCCAGTCCTGCGTAGAACGTTCTCTCCGCTGTCTGATCTCGATCTACTTTCATGTAGCCTCTGCCTAACTGACGATAGAACGTTCCGATGAAGGGTGAAGCTGGAAACTTCTCGATCGCTTCTTTGCAGACTTTGATGACCGAGGCAAAATCATTGACGTTGAAATACGCGACACTCAAGTTGTAGTACTGTCGGTCGTAGGGATATGCCTCGGCACTCTTCTTTGCGTACGTGAGGAACGTCCGGTCGTCGTTCAATGCAGAAGCAATCTCACAGAGTCGCTCGTACGCATCGGCATCGGCGGAGTTGAGTGAATCGAGCCGGAGATAGTACGCACGCGATGCGCGAAGCAACTCATTCCTTCTCCTGCCTGCATCTGCTCTCATGGCAAGCTCGTAGTTGAGTGATGCGAGGTCGGCTACCGCCGCTGCATACGTTCGATCAAGGGTCAACACACGCGTCAGCAGCACCTGCGCGCTGTCGTATTGCTGCTGAAGGTAGAGCCTGTGCCCGGCCTGGAACAGCGCCTCCTTCGTCGGCGGCGTCTCGGTTTCCTTCCTGGCGGTCTCAGGCGCAGGGCCGCAACCGACACTGCCGACCAGAATTGCAAGAAGAAGAATGTGCCACGCCTTCGCCCTCATGCCCGCGTTCGACGTTGACACGACCTTCACGTCGTGGACAATAGTGAACAAAGGATTTGTCTGGATTCTAGTCAGCATTGTTTGTGGGGATTGAATCCCCGTGTAGTATTTTCGATCCGGCAATGAGACTGCCAGAAAAGGGCAGTTCTGGATTCTTCGCCTCTGAGAAACGAGGGTCAGAATGACGCACCAGTACTTTTTGGTCCACCTCCAATCGTGTCTCTCTACCTCGACGGTAGCTTGATTGTATCATCATGACCCTGTCGAGCCAAGTTCGATAATGCCTTCGGCAACACGTGCCGACGTTCCGGCGCCGCCAAGCTCTGTTTTGATGACGGCGAGATTTTTCCGCATCTCCTCAGCGTACGCTTTGTCGGTCAACTGGCGCGTCGCTTCGCGGACGAGATTGTCCTCAACCATGTCGTGCTGCACGAACTCCGGTACGATTTTCTTTCCGGCCACGATGTTCACCAATCCGATGTACGGAACACGCACCAGCGCGCGCCCGATCATGAAGGTAATGGGAGATGTCCTGTACACCACCATCATCGGCGTACCGAACCACCCCGTCTCCAGCGTCGCCGTTCCCGAGGTGACGATTGCCGAATCGGCGTAGGCCATCACATCGTACGTTGCATGCTCGATCAACCGGACGCGATCGTCGTTCGCAAGATACCGACGAAGCACCCCGGCTCCAAGATTCGACGCGACGCCAACGGCAACCTGCACGCCCATCTCGGCGCTGAGTCTCCGTGCCGCCCGAAGCATGGTCGGAAAAATCATTTCCACCTCCTGCTGCCTGCTTCCGGGCAGCAGAGCAACAAGCTTCTTGCCCGGATCGAACTCATGCGCGCGGAAGAACTCTTCCCGCGTGCAGCTCGTGCCGATCCGTTCCGCAAGCGGATGGCCGACGAACTCCACATCAATTCCTTCGCGGCGGTAAATCTCCACCTCGAAGGGAAAGACCACCTTCATGCGATCGACAAGCCCGCGCATCTTTTTCACGCGGCTGCTGTGCCATGCCCACACCTGCGGACTGATGTAGTACAGCACCTTGATGCCTCGTCGCTTTGCCGTGCGCGCAAAGCGGAGGTTGAAGCCGGGGTAGTCAATCAACACGACCACATCGGGTCGGCGCACCTCCAACAACCGGCTGAGCGTACGTTCCACTTCTCGAACGACTGCGAGGTTTCTGACGACCTCGACGAATCCCATGAACGAGAGTCGGGAAATGTGATAGACCAACTCCATGCCTTCGTTCTTCATTCGGTCGCCGCCCACACCGTACACATCGAGGTCGGGCCGACGCCGCTTCAGCTCACGCACAACCCCTGCGCCATGCAGGTCACCCGATGCTTCGCCTGCAATCATCAGAACGCGTCGCATCATGCGGACTTAGCCTCGAACGACAAACAACGCCACAAGCAGCAGCGTCACGATCCCGATGGCCTGCAGCGTCCGCGCTTCGGAAGCAAAGCCTTCACGCGCGCGTGCGTGTTTCGGCGCGGGAGTCGGCGCGACGTAGGGCGTCAGGCGCGGGAGAAATCTCCGCACATTCCGGCGATAGTGTTCGTATTCGTTTCCGAAACGCTCGGCCAGGTACTCCTCTTCTTTCGTCACGATGAGATAGTACTGAATGAAAAACCAGACGCATGCTCCAATCACGAGCCACGGGAATAACGCCAGTGACATCACGCCGATGCCCGCGTACATCAACATGTTGCCGACGTAGAGCGGATTACGAACGTAGGCAAACGGGCCGTTGGTGATCAAATACGTTCCGCCGACCGTTCCCGTTGTCCGCGTCTCGCTGCCGGCAATGGACACTCCCCAGAAGCGGATCGCCTCGCCGAGCAGGACAATCGCAAAGCCCACGACCAAGCTGAGCAGAGTCGGCCGTGCAAAGATGATCATCGCTATCAAGAACGGAATAGGCGTGTAGCTGCGGTACGTGAAAATCAGCCGGCGGATGTCTTTATCGTCAGCCATAGCGGTTTCACCATTCCGCAATAAACGCATCACGACGCTTCATGGCCGCTTCACGACGAGGTCTGAGGTACCGTTTCGCGCCGAGCTGCACCAGGCGCTCCGCAATATCGTCGAACGACAAGTAGAGGAAGTAGGAAATGTTCCGCGCCTGACACGCGGCTTGCAGCGGCGCTTGTGCGAAAACAACATCCGCGTACTCGGCCGGACATACATCTCTCTCATCTTTACCGACGAACACGATACGCTCGTCATCGCCGCAGGTCGTCAGCATGATGTTTCTGGCACAGCAGGCACAGCGCGTACACTCGGCGTCGTCGTACGGGAAGCTGACCTGCCATCGCGCCGATTCGCCCGCGCCCTCCAGTTCTGCACGATTGGCGTATGTTCGTACACTCCGTATGCCTTTGAGCGCAAACATCTTCTCCAGACAAAAATCTAATCCGTCGCTGACAACGCTCATCTGAAAGCCATGAGTGCGACAGAAGTCCACAAATCGCACAAAGCCTGCCTCGAGCGGTTGTTCTCGCAAGAACTCTTCCGTCTCACGCATATCCACCGCGCCGAGGACAGCGACGCCGCGACGCAGGCGCGCCTTGACGTTCTTCTCGTCCTCATTGCCTCCTGCATCCGAGCGGTGCCCGTCCGTCGCAAACCGAGCAAGGAAGTCATCGGTTACGCTGCGCGGCAGAAACGTTCCGTCGGCGACAAACACTTTCATTCTCATGATGGATCTTATCCTGTGGCGACGGCGGCGGATTCCACTTGCGACGCCTGATTGAATCGCACGGTAACGATCTTCGACACGCCTTCTTCTTCCATCGTCACGCCGTAGAGCGCGTTCGCAGCTTCCATCGTTCGTTTGTTGTGCGTAACGACGATGAACTGCGTGTTATCGGAAAACTTCCGCAGAATGCGGGTGAAGCGATCGATGTTCGCGTCGTCGAGCGGAGCGTCCACTTCATCGAGAATGCAAAACGGACTGGGCTTCACGAGGTAGATGGCGAACAGCAATGCCGTTGCCGTCAGCGTTTTTTCTCCGCCCGACAGCATGTTGATGGAGGTCGGACGCTTGCCGCGCGGTTTGGCGATGATGTCAATGTTTGCTTCTAATGGATCCACCCCCTCCTCCAGACGCAGATCGCATTCGTCACCGGGGTCGAAGAGGCTCTTGAACGTTTCGATGAAGTTCTGCCGGATCTTCTCGAACGTCTCGAGGAATTTCTTCTGCGCCGTCTGGTTGATTTCTTCGATGGTCGCCAGCAGAGTCTTTTCAGCCTCCATCAGGTCGTTGCGCTGCGCGGAGAGGAACTCGAAGCGCTCCTTCTCCTGCGTGTACTCTTCAAAGGCCGCAAAGTTGATGTTGCCGAGTGATTTGATCTTCTCGCGCAGGGCGTGAATTTCATCGCGCAGTGCCGCAAAGTCCACAAACTCGTCCGGAGGATAGGTTTTCAGCTCGAGTTGCATCTCGAACTCGGTGAAGGCCCGATCCTTCAGATGCTCTGCCTTTGCCTTGAGGTCGGCGATTTTCAACTCCAGCTCGTGAACGGCCTGGAGCGTATCGTCGTGCGTGCGGCGCTCATCTTTGATGCGAAGCTGAATGCGATGCATTTCTTCGCGCAGGTGAACGTTTTCTCGCTCCACCTCCTGCTTGCGCTGTTCGAGCGCTTCCAGCTCGCTCCGCAATGCGGCAAGCTGGATCGCGTTCTGCTCCACGGCAGCCCTCGTGGCGATGATATCTCGCTCTGCCGACGCAATATCCGCATCACGCTTCTGCAGGGAAGCAACGATGCCGGCGATCGCCTCCCGGCTCCGCTGCAGCTCGTTCTCGGCGTTCTGGACGTCGCTCTTGATCTGCACGACCTGGATTTCCAATTCCTTCACGGCGCTCGCTCGACTCTCGTATTCGGCTTCCAGCCGTTCTCGTTCCTGCACGGCCCTGCCGACCGCTTGCTCGACCCGGGATTTTTCTTCCCGGAGTTCTTCGAGTCTTGGCGCCGCGGCAGCAATCGTCTGTTGAAGTTTTTCCGCCTCTTCCTTCAGCACCTCTATTTCTTCATTGTTCTTTGCGATGATGTCGTTTGCGCGCTTACGCTCGAATTCCAACTGCGCCATCCGCATCTCAACGCCGTTCATTTCTTTTTCGATGTTCTTGACGGCATCGGCAAAGGATTTGAGTTGCAGGGCTTCCAGCTGCGCGGTAAGGGTTTCCATCAGGCGGCGAATCGAAGAGCGCTTCTCGTTGAGAGCGCTGATTTCCTCTTGCAGCGCCTCGATCTGGTTCTGCTTCCCGATCATCCCTCCCTCATCGAGACGCCTGCTGCCTCCCCGAATGAGGCCGACACTGGTCGTCGCCTCGCCATCCACCGTAACACAACGAAGTCCGCTATAGCGCGCCGCAATCTTCTGTGCTGTCGCAGCATCCTCGACAACCAGCACCCTGTCCAGGAGATATCGGAACAGCGGCGCATACCGGGAGTCGAACTTTGCGAAATCCATTGCCCACCCAACGACCCCCGGTTCGCGCGGCAAGGTGTACCGCGCTTCGACCCGCGGCACACGATTGAGACAGACGAATGCCGCTTTGCCTTTCTGTTCTTCCTTCAACAGCGCGATGGCTTCCTCGGCCTCATCCGGAGTGTCAACGATAATCACGCCTGCATATTCGCCCAGCGCCGACTCAATCGCCGCGGCGTAGCGCTCGTCGGCGTGAACGGCATCGGCAACGGTGAGGTACCGTGCAGGTTTCTTCCACCGCTCGGATGCCGCAAGGAAGCGGACGCTTTCAGAAAAACCTTCACGGGACTCGATCAAACCCTTCAAGAAGTCGATGCGTGCCGCGCGACGCCGGGTTTCGGCCTCGACCTCCATCTCCTCTCGTTGAAGCGCGTCGAGCTTCTCCTCCAGGTCTTTCTTTTCTCGTTCGGCATTGTAGAACCGCATCTCCGCTTCGGTAAACGAGCGGCGAAGCTGTTTATCTTCGGCCGCATGCTCGTCGATTTCGCGCGCAAGACGCACGAGTTCCTCTTCGTAGACAGCATTCTCTTCAGCAGCGTGCATCGCCCGGCCGTTGAGGTTCTCCACTCTCCCCTTCAGCCTGTCCTGTTCTGTTTGCTCTTCGGCAATCGCATGCACCAGCTCGATCGTGCGAAGATTCAACTCCTCCAGTTCAGCCTTCTTGGCTTCGAGCCGCGCATTCACCTCCTCGACTTCGGCCTTCCGTCGTTCCAGTTCACCCTCAACCTGCAGGTGTCGCTCTTTCATCGTCGCGATATCCCGCTCGAGGGTATCCACCAGCGCTTCGAGGCGAAGACGTTCCGACTGAAACTCGTCACGTTCCTGTTGGTAACGAACGATGTTGTTCTGCAGCGCTTTCGTTCGTTCTTCGGCAACAAGGTCCTGCTGGACGATCGTGTTGATCTTTTCCATCTGGAGGCTGACATCGCGCTGCGCCTCAGCTAATCTCTTCTCCACCTCCATCATCGAAGAGCGCATCTCCTCGAAGCGAGCCTCTTCGTGCACGAGGTCAACGTCAATCCGCTGTCGGTCGGACGTCATCGCGGCGAGTTTCTCTTCCAGCGGCTGAATCCTGCCCACCAGCTGCGCATACTCCCGTTCCATCACATCAATCTCCAGCGCCTGCAGGCGTGCTTTGATGGTATTGTATTGCTCGGCCTTGCGTGCCTGGCGTTCGAGCGAGGAGACGGCCTTCTGCACTTCCGCAACAATGTCGTTGACGCGCACGAGATCGGCCTGGACTGCCTCGAGCTTCCGATAGGCCGCCTTGCGACGATGTTTGTATTTCGTGACACCGGCCGCCTCCTCGAACAGCCGGCGGCGCTCGTCGGTCTTGTCGCTCAGGATCGTCTCCACCATTTTCAACTCGATCACCGAGTACGCATCGGCGCCCATGCCGGTATCCATAAACAGATCTAAGATGTCCTTCAGCCGACAGGGGACTTTGTTCAGCAGGTACTCACTCTCTCCGGAGCGATACACGCGGCGACCGATGGTGACCTGAGTGTATTCGGAGGGGAGAATGCCTTTGTTGTTCTCGATGACAAGGGACGCCTCGGCCATGCCGAGGGGCTTGCGGTTCTTCGTTCCGTTGAAGATGACATCTTCCATCTTCTCCGAACGAAGCGCGCTGTAGCGCTGCTCGCCTAACACCCAGCGGATCGCATCCACGATGTTCGTCTTACCGCAGCCATTCGGCCCGACGATGGCCGAAATGCCGCTGTCGAACGACAGATTCACCTTCTGCGCAAACGACTTGAAGCCGATGATTTCGAGTTTCGAAAGATACATCTATCGCAACCTGCTGAGAAGATCGTTGTACAACAGCGAGACGTACACGGATGCCGACTGGGTGTAATCGAAATAGAGATAGACACCCGCGAGCATACCTGCCACTGCGAGAAGACCGAAGGCATAGACCTTCATCGGATAAGCATCCATTACGATGGACAGCGCCTTCAAAAACCGGAAGAACGTCCACACCAGAAGCACGACCATCAGAAGCAATGTCGGCGTAAGGTACACGGGGTTTTCCAACAACCGGTAGATGATCATCCCTACCGGAATGAGGATAAGCAGCGGCGGCGTTGACCACATCGTCACAGCATAGGCATGATACAGATACATTCTCGCGCGAAAAACCAGCGAAAGGGCCCACACGAGCAGGCTCACCACCACCAACGCAGCGAACAACACGCCGGTACCGACGAGCAGAAACATGGCAGGCTCCCGAATCAAACGTACCATCTCCGCTTTCACGTCGTCGGACACGAGCACATAGGAAAGAAAATTGTCGAGGCCGACGTTGCTGCGGAAGCGATACAGCACGCTGCCCAGGACGATGCTGATGCCTGCCGCTCCGGCAAACCCGAGGAAGGAACTGTGCATGAACGTGACGATCCGTTGGTCCCGAACGTCGGAGAAGAAGTTGTAGGTGTTGAGCACGGCCCGGTGAAGATTCTCGCGGAAGCGTCGGTTGGCGTTGTACATGTAGGCCGTGCCGACGAGAAGGACAAGGCCTGCAAGGACAAATTCGATTGGTGAGGAGATCGGATTCCGCCCCATCGGCACGGCGAGCGGCTTGCCGCCCGTAAACATGTTGCGCACGGCATCATACGCAAGGCGCTTCTCACGGGTCGAACTCACCAGGCCATACGTGTGCAGCCATGCGTTGCCGGAGTTGACAATGAGTGCAGGCCGGTCTCCACGCCAATCGTTGAACGACCAGACGAACAGGCCTGCCACGTTCTCTTCGCGCGCAGGTTGAATATGCTGGAAAAAAAAGCGCGCTTGCGCCTGCTCCGAAAGCGGGTCGCTGTACCCGTTGTCGTTGCCCGGCTGCACTTCGACGCCGATCTTGCCGAGAAGAAGCGGACGCTGGGGATAAGCGATCCTCCAATCCCCGATCTTCTTGCGAAACACTTTCGGATCGGTGGTGAGCAGCGTCAGTGCGGTAACGTCCACGAGATCGCTGCACGCATCGCCGGTCAGCAGGCGGGTGCCGTAGTACACGGGTCGCGCATCGAGTGTGCGCGCAGTCTCGACAAGCGCTGCCACGAACCGGCGCGCAAGCGAGTCGGATGTTTCAAGTTCATCACCCAATCCCCACGCAAACACCGATGGATGGTTCCGATCACGCACGATCATATCCTTCATCATCGTACCCGCAAGCTCGATGAAGTTGTCCTGCGACAGGATGCGCACCGGGGCATCGTGCACAGGCAATTCCTCCAACACCAACAAACCGTACCGGTTGCAGAGATTCAGCATATAAGGATGAGGGGGGTGATGAGCCACGCGAATGGCCGTGGCCCCGAGACTCTTAATCAGAATAACATCCTTTTCCATCTGCACATCCGGAAGTGCGCTCCCATAAAGCTCGTGATCTTCGTACCAGACGACACCGTAGAGAGGCTGGACCACGCCGTTCAACATTACGCGGTCGCCGGAGATCTCGAGTTTTCGCACGCCGATGTTGATGCGGTATTCATCAAGGTTGGTCCGGGCTGCAGCATCGACAAGATATGTGCGAAGAGAATAGAGATTGGGGTTGGCCAGATCCCACAGCTTCGGCGACGAAACGGTACACTCGATTTTGGGTACGAACCAGCTATCGTCTTGCCTGCGTACCCACACGGGCGATGCGGCGGTCACAAGCGATCCGGAGAGTCTGTCATACAGCTCCACATACATCTGGTAACGACGTGCGGCGGTGTCGGAACGCGTGCCGCCTTCAAGGAATGGTTGGACTTTCACCTTCGCGAGAGTTCTATCGGCATTCAGCTCGGTCGTCGCAATCACGTCGCTGATGAAAATCTTCGGGGTGCCGAGAATGTAGATGTGACGATAGATTCCGCCATAATTCCGCCATCCCCCTACACCGTGACGAAGCGGGATCGTTCTCATCGCGTCGAGCCGGTTGTCTGTCACCACGCGAATGACGTTTTCCTTTCCCACCTGCAGAACGTTCTCGGGTATGGGCACAACGAAGCTCGAGTACCCGCCAATGTGGCTGGCAATGAAATCGCCGTTGATCCAGATGCCGCACGTGTAGTTCACCCCCAACGCCACGACGTGAAACTGATACTTCCCAAAGTCGTCGGGACTGATCGCGAATGCGCGTTCGAAGGTTACCTCACCGGTAAAGTCGGCAGCGGCAGGAAGGTGTACCATCCCCTCCGGGCCCCCTCGTATTCGAAAACTCCACTCTCCCGAAAGGTCAATCTTAATGCGGGTCGGCGTATCCAGCAGGAAACCCGTGTCCTCACCCACCTGCAGCGGGGACTTGTTTTCCAAGAATCGGTACTGGGCAAGGGATTGTTGATAGACTATTGATGCGAGGAAAAAGAGGAGGCCAACATTCAAACTGCGATGGAATTTCCAGGTGCGTGTTGACAATGAGAAACCGACCTCAATGAAATTGGGCGAGTTTTGCAAAAAATATAAGCAAAACGTGAGGGGAAAGCAATGCAAATTAAGGCATTAACGGGAAGGTGCTGACCCAATAATTGAAGCAAACGAGTCTGCCTTGAGGCAAGCCCCGCCGACCAACGCGCCGTCTATGTCATCCTGTGCGAGCAAGTCCGCAGCATTGTCAGGCTTGACGCTTCCTCCGTATTGGATGACGAGAGCTTCGGCCACGCTCCAGGTGTAGAGGTGCGCCACAAGTTTTCGAATGTGTTGATGAACCTCTTGCGCTTGTACGGGCGTTGCGTTCTTGCCCGTGCCAATGGCCCAAACCGGTTCGTACGCGATGATGACGCGTTTGAGATCATCGGCACTGAGTCCGGCAAGGACGCCCTTGACCTGAGCGGAAACAATCTGCTGCGTGATGCCTTGCTCGCGCTCTTCCAGTTTCTCGCCAACGCAAATGATCGGCTTCAAACCTCCAGCAAGAGCCTTCTTCGCTTTCTTGTTGATGAGATCATTCGTCTCGCCGAAGTACTGCCGGCGTTCCGAGTGCCCGAGGATGACGTACTCACATCCTGCGGACTTCAACATCTTCCACGAAACCTCTCCCGTGAAGGCGCCTTCGTCGTGCTCACTCATGTTTTGCGCGCCGAGCTTGATGGACGAATCCTTGAGCAGTCCGGCCGCGACCACGAGGGACGTGAAAGGAGGACAGATGATCACTTCAACGTTGGGTTTTAGGTTAGAGATGAGAGGTTTGAGACCGTTGATGAGTTCGATGGATTCATCAACCGTCTTGTACATCTTCCAGTTGCCGGCAATGATCGTCTTGCGCATCGTTTGTCCTCAGAAAGGTGTGTGGTAGAATTAGCGCTGAAGCTTTTGTTTCAGGATCGCATTGACCAGCGCGGGGCTGGCTTTCCCCTTCATCTTCTTCATCGTCTCTCCGACGAAGAAGCCGAACAGTTTTTCATTCCCGCTCAGGTACTTTGCAACTTGCTGTTGATATTGAGCCAGCACGTCGTCAACGGCCTTCTCGATCGCCGCCGTGTCCGTAATCTGCTCCCACCCCTTCTCCGCGACGATCGTTTTCGGATCGTTCGGGTTGGTGAGCATCTCTTCAAATACATCCTTCGCAATCGTCCCGCTGATGGTTCCCCGGCGAATCAGGAGAATCATTGCGGCAAGTCGTTCGGGACGAATGGGAAACTCCTCAAGGCCGATCTTCTTCTCACTCATCACTCTCAGCACATCGGTCATCACCCAGTTGCTCACATGTTTGGCAGCATCCCGGTCTGTGCCGCCTCCGACTCCGAGGCGAGCCAGCGCAGAAAGGGTCTCCTCAAAATAGTCCGCAACGGATTTCTCTGCGGTCAATACATCGGCGTCGTAGCGCGGCAAGCCGAGCGTGTGCACAAACCGATCCCGCCGCATCGAGGGCAGCTCGGGCAAGGCAGCGCGCACGCGTTCTTTCCATTCCTCACCCACCAGCACGGGAACCAGGTCCGGGTCGGGAAAGTAGCGATAGTCGTGCGCCTCCTCTTTGCTGCGCATCGAGTAGGTAACCCCGCGCTCGGCATCCCACAGCATCGTCTCCTGCACCACGTCCACGCCCGATTCGAGCAGACGTATCTGGCGGTTCACCTCATACTCTAACGCTCGCTCAACGAACCGCAAGGAGTTCAGATTCTTGATTTCCGTCTTCACGCCAAACTCCGCGGCGCCTCGCGGCCGCACGGACACGTTTGCATCGCAACGCAAGCTGCCTTCTTCCATATTTCCGTCGCAGATACCGAGGTACATCACCAACTGTCGTATCGCACCGAGCACAAGGTACGCTTCGTGCGGCGAACGAATGTCCGGCTCCGTCACGATCTCGATCAACGGCACGCCGCAGCGATTCAAGTCCACCAGCGTGTCGCTTCCCACATCATGCAGCAACTTGCCTGCATCTTCCTCCATGTGAATCCGCTTGAGCCGGATGCGCTTACGGGCCCCGGCGTCAACATCAATTTCGACATAGCCGTCGGTGCAGATCGGTTCTTCGTACTGTGAAATCTGATAGCCTTTCGGAAGATCGGGATAGAAGTAGTTCTTGCGGGCAAACACCGAGCGCGGAGCAATCGTGCAGCCGGTGGCAAGGCCCAGCCGAAGGATGAACTCCACAAGATTCCTGTTCAAGACGGGCAGGGTTCCTGGCATCCCCAGACAGATGGGGCAGACGTTCGTGTTCGGCGCATCGCCGAATGTCGCCGGACACCCGCAGAAGGCTTTCGATTTCGTCAAGAGCTGGGCGTGGACTTCGAGGCCGATGATGGGTTCGTATTCGGCGCGTCGCAGATCGGACATCGGCATTCAGGGATTTGAACTATCCGAACGTCTATGACCACTTCCTTGCGAGGCATGCATTGCGGATTGTTCCTGCCGTACTATCGTTCTCATATCGCGCATCTCCTCATCAAGAGTGTCCGCTCATCAGCCGTGCAATGCCTCGCGACGATTTCTCTCTTCACTGTTTCCATTATTTCTTCTTGAAGGATTTTCGAATCGTCTCAATCTGATTCAGGTGATTGATGTCGTGGCCTGCGAAGTGCTGCGTGATGCGCTCGACGGTTTCCTTCCCGCGCTCTTCATGCATGCCGTATTTGTGCCAATCCTCATCACGCAGCGAGTTCCACAGGGCGAGGTGACTTCGTCGGAGCGTCGAGAACAGCTCCACCTGTTCGTCAACATCAGCGTCGGCGTAGTTCAGGCCCGCCGCCCACTTGTCTTGATCCATCGCCTGCAGCCGGCTCCCGGACTGAGCCAACGTCATCCGCAGGCGAAATGCTAACACAATCTCCGTATCGGCCAGATGCGTGACGATCTGCGCGATGGACCACTTCCCCGGCACCGGCTGAGCGCGCAGTTGCTTCTTCTTCAACCCCTTCACAAGCTTGCGCAGGCGTTTCGGCGTTCGTGCAAGAACCTCCAGCGGATCCTGCCCGATCACGTTCGACACCATCCGCTTGACGTAGGCATCCTGAATGTCGTCAACAGTTGTAACGGGTTTCATGCTTCGATCCTTCTGTGAAGTGCATTACGCGCTGCGGACGGCTCCGAACGCAGCACGTCAGTTTCTGATGGCCTGTGTGACTTTCTCTGCCGCATCCTTCAGGTTTTTCGCCACAAGAAAGTTCATCCCGGACCTGGCAAGGATATCGGCGGCGAGGTCGGCGTTGGTGCCGGCAAGGCGCACAACGACCGGAAGATTGACATGAACTTTCTTCGCCGCTTCTACCACGCCTGTCGCAACGCGGTCGCAGCGAACGATCCCGCCGAAGATGTTGATGAGAACGGCCTTCACATGCTTGTCGGCCAGAATGATTTTGAATCCGGCCTCCACGGTTTCGGCACTTGCCGTGCCGCCCACGTCAAGGAAGTTGGCAGGCTCGCCGCCCGCCAGCTTGATGATGTCCATCGTCGCCATGGCCAGTCCGGCCCCGTTGACCATGCAACCGACATTGCCGTCGAGTTTGATGTAGTTGAGATTGGATCGGGACGCCTCGACCTCCAGCGGGTCCTCCTCATCCAGATCACGCAGCGACGTGAGCTCAGGATGACGATACAATCCGTTGTCGTCAAAATTGATTTTGGCATCGAGTGCCAGGATGTCTCCCTCGGTCGTTACAACGAGCGGGTTGATTTCGGCAAGCGAGCAATCCATCGCCTCATAGGCATTGTACAGCGCGGTGAGGAATTTCACGCAGTTCTTGAATGCGTCGCCGGAAAGCTCCAAGCCGAAGGCAAGTTTGCGTGCCTGAAAAGGTTGGAAGCCGACAGAAGGATCAACGAACTCCTTGAGAATCTTCTCGGGCGTCTCAGCAGCCACCTTCTCGATCTCGACGCCGCCCTCCGTGGAAGCCATGACAACGTTCCTGGACGTGGCGCGATCGAGCGTCACGCCGACGTACAACTCGCGCGCAATGTTGACGCCTTGCTCGATGAGGAGGCGCTTGACAACTTTCCCTTCCGGTCCGGTTTGATGCGTCACCAACGTCATGCCCAGCATCTGCGAAGCGAGCGCCCGAACTTCGTCGAGTGATCGCGCGACCTTCACGCCGCCTCCTTTCCCGCGTCCCCCCGCGTGAATTTGCGCCTTCACCACCCACACACTGCCGCCGATCTCCTGCGCCGCCTGCACGGCTTGATCCGCCGTGAACGCTACGGCTCCCTTCGGCACAGCAACATGAAATTTGCGAAGAATCTCTTTCCCTTGATACTCGTGAACTTTCATTGGAACTCCTGATGATGTGTGGTAAGAAACGTCAGATTGAATCTCCCTCCGGCGTGCCCGCGCGCCAGTCATCGAGCAGCTGCTTCGCGCTCAGATACTCGGTGAGCGGCACGAACACTTTCGCGGGACTGTTGAGGTTTGCACGTGAAAGCGGACTGTCTCCCCCTCCATCCCATGCGTAGCCGATCGAGCCGAAGTTCTGCACTTCCACATGAAAGCGATATTCCTCCAACAACGCTCGGGCAAGTTCAGCCTCATTGATATCGGTAGAACGAAATACCTCCGCCCAATCGCCGTCGACCGCTACCTCAAGATGATCCAGACAAAAGACGCGACGCTCACTTTCCTCGCTGCATTGCTCGCACACCAGCCGCTGGCAGATCACGCATACACCGCATGCTTCGTTTGTTGGATGAACCTCACAGAACAGCCGGGCATCCGTCAGCATGTAGCCGCAGTGGGGACAGAAGTCGCTGTCCTCAGTAACTTCCCCTCCACAATTAGAGCATGTGATCAGATCAGACATCTCGTGTTGCGAGCTTAAGGTTCCTATCGGTTTGACGGTTCAGACGTTGTGGTTGTCGGAGCCTGAAACCGTGAGCCTATTTCTTCACCTTCTCGGCGATGGACTTGGCCTGCATGAACAGAAGCAGGTAGTCCCGGCCTCCGGCCTTTGAGTCGGTGCCGCTCATGTTGAATCCGCCGAAGGGATGGACGCCGACGAGGGCGCCTGTGCACTTGCGGTTCAGGTAAAGGTTGCCGACAAAGAACTCTTTTTCGGCTTGCGCAAGATGCTTTCTGTTCTTCGAGTAGACCGCTCCTGTCAGTCCATACTCGGTGTTGTTGGCGATCGTCAATGCCTCATCGAAATCCTTTGCCTTGATGACGGCCAATACGGGACCGAAGATTTCCTCCTGTGCGATTGTGGCTTTCGGGTCCACGTCGGCGATCACGGTGGGACGAATGAAATAGCCCTCGCCTTCTGCTTTCTTTCCGCCGGCAACGAGCCGTCCGCCCTCGGCAATGCCCTTTTCGATGTACGCGAGAATGCTTTCCTGCGACCGCGCGTTGATCACGGGTCCCATGTAGTTGCTGGGGTCGGCTGCATCGCCGACCGTGATGGATTCGACCTTCTTCGCAAGCAGGTCCACAAACTGATCGTAGATTTTTTCATGAACGATTACCCGCGAGCAGGCGGAGCACTTTTGACCCTGGAAGCCGTACGCCGAAACAATAACGCCGGCCGCGGCCTCATCCAGATCAACTCCTTCATCCACAATAATCGAATCCTTGCCGCCCATTTCGGCGACGACGCGCTTCAACCAGATTTGTCCGGGCCGAACCTTTGCCGCCTCTTCGTTGATGTGAATGCCCACCTCCTTCGAGCCGGTGAAGGAGATGAAACGCGTCTTCGGATGGCGCACTAACGTGTCGCCGACGGCACCGCCGGGACCGCTCACGAAGTTAAGCACACCGGCAGGCAAGCCCACTTCCTCCATCACCTCAACGAAGCGCCATCCCGTAAGGGGCGAATCGCTCGATGGCTTGAGCACCACGGTGTTGCCCGTGACGATCGCGGCAGATGTCATGCCCGTAAGAATTGCGAGCGCGAAGTTCCACGGCGGAATGACGACGCCAACGCCCAGCGGAAGATACACGAGCTTGCCTTTCTCGCCGGGAATCTTCACGACCGGATGCTCCACACCGTACCGCAGCATCTCTCGTCCGTAGAACTCCAGAAAATCAATCGCCTCTGCAGTGTCGGCATCGGCTTCGGGCCACGTCTTGCCGACCTCAAGAATCATCGTCGCGTTCAGCTCAAAACGCCGTTTGCGCATGACCTTCGCAGCCTTGAACAGATACTCCGCGCGTTTCTTCGGCGGAACGTTCTTCCATTCTTCGAACGTCGCGAGGGCAACCTCCATGGCTTTGTTGGCATGCTCGGCGGTTCCCTTCTGGAACACGCCGACAACTTCCGACGGTTTGCTGGGATTGTAGGAATTGAACTTCTCCTGCGCGAAGATGCGCTCACCTCCTATGACGAGCGGATATTCCTTGCCTATCTCGCTGCGGATTTTTTGGATTGCCGCTTCCTGCGCTTTGCGGTTCCTGGCGTTGGAGAAATCTGT
Organism: Ignavibacteriales bacterium; assembly: GCA_037441705.1. GTDB lineage: Bacteria > Bacteroidota > Ignavibacteria > UBA10030 > UBA6906 > CAADGV01. The sequence continues at coordinate 26,569 of JBBIRR010000015.1, read as the reverse complement.
CAGTGGTTCGTTCTTGAATCTTGGGATGGCCATACGTGTTCACCTCATGTGGTTGTGTGGAACTTCAGATTTCAGATCGTCGATAAGTCATCGTATCTTCGATTTCGCTTTGCGACGGGCTGCTGTCACAAGCTCGGAAGTCGCCGTATACCCATCAACACTGCCCCCACGGCGGGCGAATGCAGCGGCATGCAGATCGCAGCCGAGGGAATGCATTCGGCTACGCGCGCTTTCACGATCCTCGAATAGACGTTCTCATTCTCCAGGAGCGATCCTAACAGCGCAATCGGCACGCGCTCGCTGAAGCGTTCAACAACTGCGCGGACCTGTTCGGCCAGCTCCTTTGCACCCGTGGCAAGAATCTCCATCGCGTCGCTGTCGTTCATCTCTGCTGCTCTCAACACTACCGGCGCCAGCGCAGCGAAATCGAACTCTTCTTGATAGGCTGCAGCAACAATCCGCTCACGCGAATCCAATCCGAATTCTTTCCCGATCATTTCGGCCAGCATCGGCGATCCGTTGCGGCCGTCGTAGTAGCGGGTCAGCGACCTCACGGCTTCGCGTCCCAACCAGTAGCCGCTTCCTTCATCGCCCAACACTCTGCCCCACCCGCCGACCGAAGCAATGTCGCCTGCGGCATTCTTGCCCATCACGATCGAGCCGGTGCCGGCGATGATCACCACCCCGGGTCCACCATCAAACGCGCCTTCGAGTGCAACGCGTGCATCGGTTTCGATCAGAAGCGGAAGCGGCCTTCCGGCGAGTGCGCAGAGCCGTTCGCTGAGACGATTCCGATTCTCCTCACGTCCGGCTCCCGCCAACCCCAGCACAATTGCGCGAAGCTCTGCGATCGTACATCCGGCATCCGAACAACAATCCTGCAGCAGCTCGTACAGCGTCCGCGCTGCACGATCCATCCCCACAACATTGACGTTGGAAGCACCGGCTGTTCTTTGAGCAAGAATCTTGCCCTCCTGATCCGCGAGGATGCCGAGCGTTTTCGTTCCTCCACCATCGGCACCAAAAACGAGTATGCGCATAGACTCAAGAAGCGTGTGAGCGCAATCTGTTGTGGTTGTTGGAGTTACCGAGCCGAGCCGCCCATCAACAAACTGCTACAAGCTACGGAAAAAACGGAAGAATGTCACCACAGCATCGGGCGCGCATCTGCCCAAACACCATGCCGAGATGTTCTCTGCTCGCGCCTGAGCAACTCTGTCTCATTCCGTCGGAACGTCGAAGTCGAGCACATCCAACGGCATCAGCGGCAAGGGTTGGCCATTATGATCTAAGAGGAATTTGAGATGCTGCACAAACCCGTCTGCTGCACTCGGCTGCGTCGTTGCCAAAGGCGACGGAAGAAGTCCGGACCAATCAATGAGCCGGGGACGCGGCAGTTCGATAATCCTCACTTCCTCTTCATCCTTGATGCCTGCTTTCTGCCGCGCGATGCGAAGTGCGTCGTCCATGCCGCCCAGAACATCAACCAGCCCGATCTGCTTGCCCTCCGTTCCGGAATAAAATCGTCCTTGAGCAAGAGGCTCGATGTTGTCCGCCGAGGTTCTTCTTCCTTCTGCTACTTTCTCTACGAACAATTGATAGAAGGATCGAATCGAACGTTCAATGACGGCGCGTTCCTCTGCGGTGAGATTGCGGTCGGGAAGGCCGACACCCAGGAACGGAAGGCGGAACCCGAACCCGAGATCGGCGTGCTTGCCGGCCTGCACACGATCGGTGCTCATGCCCAGCTTTTCTTTTGCTTCCTTGTTGTACATCCAGCCGCCGATCACGCCGATGGAGCCTGTGATCGTGTTCGGCGCCGCAACGATGGTATCGGCATACATCGAAAGCCAGTAACCGCCGGAGCCTGCCACGTATCCCTGTGAGACGATGACCGGCTTCTTCTTCCGCGCTTTCTTGAGTGCTTCGGCAATGTAATCGGAGGCCATCCCATCGCCGCCGGGCGAGTCCACGCGCAGCACGATGGCTCTGATTCCCGGATCTTCGGCTGCGGCTTCCACATCCTTCACCAGCGATCGGGCTTTGATGCCTTCATCCATCGCACACACTCCCAGCGCGTAGATGACGGCGATGCGAGGGCGCTCACCCCACCGATGGTCGGGCGGCAGATTGAATTGCGCGAGCGAGCCGGCTCCGATCATCCTCTTGTTCTCTCCTTCGAGCTTCTTCACCATATCCTTCACTTCCTCCCAGCGACCTAACGTGTCGACGAGTCCCTTTGCACGTGCTTCCTGCGGAAGATACAACACTTCATCATCGACCATGCGATCGAAGCGATCGGGACTGAAACCTCGACCGTCACAGATGTCCTGCCTCGCTCCGGCATAGAGATCGTTCACAAACTTCTGCTTCTGTTCTCTGTCCGCATCCGACATGTGATCGCGCGAGAACGGCTCGTAGGCCGACTTGTACGTGAAGAACCTCCATTCATCGAATCCGATGCCGAGCTTTTCAAGCGTCCCTTTCAGGAACGTGCTGCCCACGATATAACCGGGCAGCGTAATGATTCCCGTCGGATCAAGAACGATCTTATCCGCCACGGTCGCAAAGCGATAGTCTTCCAACGACGGACGGTCCACGAAGACCACAACCCTCTTGCCCGATGCTTTGAACTCCTTAAGCTTCTCTCGCATCTCCCACAACATCTCGCGATTGATCTGCATGCCCGAGGTGTTGATGGCAATGCCTGCAACGGTCTCATCCGCCTGGGCTGCCGTGATGGCGTCGAGCGTGTTCCGCAAGGTGTTGGCGTTATCGAAAAGAACAAAGCGTTGGTACTTCATTGCTCCGTTCAGATTCATCTCCAGATACTTCGATCGTTTCATAAGTCTCGTCAGAACGGTTCTGTCGTACGCGCCGAGACGGATGCTGTAGGTGTTGAATGCGTGCCGCGAGTTTCTGTCCCATGTAGAATGAGCCGCGATGTTCGCATTCCCGAAACTGAGTGAGAGACCGATGGCAAACGCGTGCGTGTTGAAGACTCGTCCCGTGAGCCGGATGCCGGGCAGGGCTTCGACGACGGCGCCGTAGCTCCAGCTTCCCTGCTTCAGCGTTTGGGTATTCTGCAGAGCATAATCGGCGAACAGCGTTATCATCTCATCTCCCAACGGTCTGATCCCGAGGTCGAGGGCAACCTCCGTTCTGCCGCCCGAGGTCGTGGCGTTGCCGACGAGGCCGACGGAGACGTACTGATCAGGACGAAGAAGCGCTCCGAGTGTGACGACGTTCCGACGATCCAACGCCGAGCGATCGCCTCCGCTGAATCCATAGCCGAGGCCTATGCCAAGGTCTCTGTTCCCGAAGCTGAGCGCAAGCCGGTAGTCGTTGACAGAAACGGGGCCGACTTTTGTTTTGACAAGCCCGAATCCGAAATTCGGGACGGCCGCAAACAGCCCCCACCGGTTAAGGTCGCTCCACGTGCCGCCGGCATCCGACAGGATAAACTCGACGTCCGGTTGGTGGAGATACGTGAGCATCGCGGGATTGTCAAACCCGTACAATCCCACTCGCAGCGCGCCGGGCGATGCGAGCGACAGATCGGCAGTGGAGTGATACGACGAAAAGGTCTGGCCGAGTGCAGCCGAGCCAAATCCAACCATAAAAAACACAAAGGCAAGGGGCTTCATGTTGTTCTCCTCATGGGTGAACCTTGTGGTTTGCGAAAAGGACGATGACCAAGGACGCGCAGCAACGACAATCGGTGCCGGTCATGGTACGGCAAGTCAGTTGTGCGGTTTCGGCGGCGTTACCGAATGTTGAAGTACCGTGCTTCCGGATGATGCACGATGATCGCCGTCGTGCTTTGTTCAGGTACAAGTTGGAACTCATCCGTGAGACGAACGCCGATGCGCTCGCCGTCAAGAAGCTGCATCAGCTTTGCCTGATCTTCAAGATTGGGACACGCAGGATACCCGAAACTATACCGGGCACCTTGATAGCCTTGCGAGAAGAGACGGCGAATGTCCTGCGCGTCGCTGCCGGCAATGCCCAGCTCTTCGCGAATCTTTTTGTGCCATAGCTCGGCAAGCGCTTCGGCAGACTCGACGCTGAGTCCGTGGAAGTAGAGGTACTCCTTGTAGTTGTTTGCGGCAAAGAGCCGAGCCGAGTGTTCGGATGCAACCGTCCCCATGGTAACGAGATGGAAGGCCACGACGTCCATCCGACCGGATTCGACCGAAGCAAAGTAATCGGCGAGACAGAGGAAGCGATCATCCCGCTGCCGCGGGAAGGTGAACCGCATGCGTTCCCGTTTCAGATCATCATGATAGATGATGAGATCGTTGCCGTCGGATTGGCAGGGAAAGTAGCCGTACACGACTTTCGGCCGGAGCAGTTTGTCGGATTTGATTTTCGATTTCAGATTCTCGTAGTCGGGATAGATTTTTTCCTCCAACAACCTTCGGTATTCGTCTTCCTGCAGCTTCCCTTTGCGTACCTGCCACTGTCCGCGAATCAAGGCAACATCGTTGACGTATCGAAAAACCTCGTCCAGCGAGATGTCCTCAACGACTTTCGTCCCCCAAAAAGGAGGATTGGGGATGGGAACATCACGTCGAACGGCGGAAACGCGCGTCGAGCCACGGCCCGCGGTTCCGACGTCGGCAGCGTTCTGCTGCTGAACGCGAGAGACAGAACCTTCCTGCTTCATCGCCATCGCGATCTTCGCCTCGGCGCCGGTTAGTTTCTCTTCGTCAGATTCGTTACCCTCCCCCGATGACGGATAGTCCAGTGTTCCCGTGGTGACCTTCTCCATGAAATGCAGTCCATCGAACGCGTCGTTGGCGTAGAAGACCTTGCCCTTGTAGATGGAACGTAAGTCCTCCTCGACATAGCGGCGCGTGAGGGCGGCACCACCCAGCACCACAGGAATCGTCACGTTGCGCTCGTTCATCACTTCAAGATTCTCTTTCATGATGAGCGTGGATTTGACGAGCAGGCCGCTCATTCCGATGGCGTGTGCGCGGTGCTCTTCGGCGGCGTGCAGCATTGTCTCCACCGGACACTTGATGCCGAGGTTGATCACCTTGTAGCCGTTGTTGGTAAGAATGATGTCGACGAGATTCTTGCCGATGTCATGAACGTCGCCCTTGACGGTTGCGATCACAAACGTTCCCTTGCTCGTAGAGTCGGCTTTGTCCATGAACTGTTCGAGATACGCGACGGCCGCTTTCATGGTTTCGGCGGATTGCAGCACGAACGGCAGCTGCATTTGTCCGCTGCCGAACAACTCGCCGACCACCTTCATCCCATCCAGCAGAATCGTGTTGATGATATCCAACGCCGAGTACTTCTTCAGCGCCTCGTCAAGGTCGGCCTGCATCTGTACCTTGTCGCCGTCAATGATGCGGTTCTTGAGGCGTTCTTCAACCGTCCCGGCGCGAACGGCTTTTTCCTTCTTCTCGCCCTTCTTGTCGGCGTAGTACGCCATCAGCTCCGTGAGAGGATCGTATGTGACTTTCAGAGTCTTTTGAGATTGATCAGCCATCTTTTCAAAATACTCTTCGCCAGATTGCGAACACACACCCATGCCCAACGATCCAGCACTCCACAAATCCATTACTCCTCAACATCAACCGCGTCCTCACGCGACCACCTCTTCATACTTCCTCTCATCAAAAATCAACTGCCGGCACAGCTCCCGTCCCCGCTCGTCGATCTTATACAGCGGCATGATCTTCGATGCATGCACGATGGCCATGTCAAGCCCTGCTTCGATGGCGTAGTGCAGGAACACCGAGTTCAGGACATGCCGGACATGCGGAGCCAGCCCGAACGAAATGTTGCTGATGCCGAGGATGGTCTTCACACCGGGAAATTCTTTCTTGATTAGACGAATCGCCTCCAGCGTTTCAATGCCGGCACGGCGGAATTCTTCATCACCCGAGCCGAGCGTGAACGTCAGCGTGTCGAAGATGAGATCGTGCGGTTTCATCGCATATTTGTTGACCACGAGATCGTAGATGCGTCGCGCGACGGCAAGCTTCCGCTGTGCTGTCTTGGCCATTCCCTGTTCATCAATCGTGAGGGCAATGACGGCCGCGCCGTATTTCTTGCAGAGAGGCACGACGTCGTCAATCCTTTTCTCGCCATCTTCGAGATTGATGGAGTTGACGATTGCCTTGCCGCCGATAAGCTGCAGCGCCTCTTCGATCACGTTTGCTTCGGTCGAATCAATGACGATCGGCAGCGGCACCTGCGTGTTGAAGCGGAAGATGATCTCGTGCATGTCCTTCGCTTCGTTGCGGCCCACATACGCCGCGCAGACATCCACCATGTGAGCACCTTCCTTTACCGCTTCACGTCCCATGGCAACAATTCCTTCCCAATCCTCTCGTGCGAGAAGATCCCTGAACTGCTTGCTGCCGTTGGCGTTCGTGCGCTCGCCGATGAGCACCGGCGGCGGGTTGATGGTCAGCGGAACAGATTGATACAGACTGGAGGCGCTGGGGATGAACTCAATCCTCCGCTGTTGCGGAGCCAATCCGCCGACGGCCCGCGCAAGGTGCCGAATGTGTTCCTTTGTCGTCCCGCAACATCCACCCACAATGCTTACGCCCAGGTCGGTCACAAAATGGGTCATGAAGTGGGCAAGCTCTTCGGGCGTGAGCTTGTAGTGTGCGCGCCCGCCGACGTTCTCGGGAATTCCTGCGTTGGGCATGACGAACACCGGCTTCGGGCTGCTGCTGCACAACACACGCACGTGTTCGGACATCTCCGCGGGTCCCGTTGCACAGTTCATTCCGATGACGTCCACGTCGTACGGCTCGAGCGATGTGAGCGCTGCGGAGATTTCCGTGCCGAGAAGAAGCGTACCCGTCGTCTCGACCGTCACCGAGACGATGACCGGAACGCGTCGGCGCGCTTGCTCGAAATAGTCGAAGATGCCGTACAGCGCGGCCTTCGCCTGCAGAATATCCTGGCAGGTTTCAACGCACAGCAGATCAACTCCTCCCTCCACCAAACCCCTTGCCTGCTCATGGTAGGCTGCCGCCATCTGCTTGAAGCTGATATGTCCGAGAGAGGGAAGTTTCGTCGTCGGGCCGATCGAACCGGCGACGAAGCGCGGGTGATCGGGTCGGGAGAAATCCTGCGCAACGCGCTTGGCAATTCGTGCGGCCTTCAGATTCAGCTCGTAGGCCCGATCGGCCAGCCCGTATTCGGCCAGCACGATGGACGTTCCGCCGAAGGAGTTGGTCTCGATCACATCGGCGCCCGCTTCGAGGTAGTCGCTGTGCACCAATTCAACCGCCGATGGTTTGGAGACGACGAGATACTCGTTGCATCCGTTGAGATGCTCGCCGCCGAAGTCATCCGGTGTCAACTGCTGACTTTGCAGATGCGTACCGGTGGCTCCATCAAACACAATGATTTTTTCGTTGAGGATGTCGAGAAAGGATTTCATAACGGACTCGAAAACAAACAACGGCGAGCGTACTGCCCGCCGTCTCACAAACATTCCGTGCTTGAGCTGCTCAGGTGTTGGAGACGAGTTCGGGAATGACGCTCGAGACGAACATGAATGAGTAGAGCGCAAACCCATCCCCCGTCGTCGAAAGGCGAAGGACGTGTTCGCCAAATTGTCTGTTCCTGACAAGCTGGTATGCGCGCGGCCCGGAAACGGCGACGGTGCTTTTTCCGTCCGGGGCAATGCGGATGTCGTCTCCCTTATTCTCAGCACTCAGGTACCGGTCATCCTGCGTAATCACCACTTCTCCTTCACCGTCCATCCGCAAAACGGCATCCACCTCTGTCGCATGATAGCTCACAACAAGACTGGCCGGCGAACGATCGCAATGCAGCAGACAGTTCCGATCGTTCAACCATGCTCCTGCCGCATAAATTCGATCATCGAGATAGAACTCGGGATCGGCGTACGTGACGACGGACTCGGGACTGTACCCTTCGATGTTCCCGATGCTGCCGCGCACGTAGCCCGCAAACAATTCCGGCGTCGAGCGGTAGAGCACGGCTCCTGCGCGATCTTCTTCGCGCAGCGGCTCCATCAGCGTGGGCAGGTTTTCTCCGGCGAGCGTGTCGTACAGAAGCGCCTGAAGAACGCGTTCGGTTGTCGTGTAATTGCCGTCGCCGGTATTCTGGTAGCGGATGTAGCCATGCTTGTCGATGAGAACGATGGACGGCCATGTCCGCTGGTCGTAGCGCGCTGCGATGATCCCCTCGTTGTCCATCACCACCGGATAACGAATGCCGAGGCGTTCGACGGCCTTTTGCACAAGCTCGGGATCTTTCGCAAACGGGAATTTCGGGGTGTGCACGCCGATGACGACAAGCCCGTAGTCGTGATACTTGCGGTGCCACTCCTTGACGTACGGAAGCGTACGCAGCGAACCGACGCACGTGAAATCCCAGAACTCAACCAAAACGACTCGTCCTCGCAACGCCGAAATGAGAACAGGCTCGGAATTGAACCAGAAGTCGCCGAACACTTCATGCGCCCGAACTGTCTGCGGTTGTATTTCCGTCACCGTCATGGGGAGTTTGCTTGCTTGTGCCGAGTACCAGTACCCTGAAAAAATATAGACATTGAGCGTAGGAATAGCAAGAAAGGGCCAACACCGAAGCGTGCAGTTCTGTTGAGAGGCCAAGCGTTGAGGTAAGCCGTCAGCGTTCCGAATTCTTCATCTGCCAGGCGTCTTCGATAATGCGCCGATGATCGAACGCGAGGGGGAGTGTCCGCCACGCACGAACACGTTCAGCGTGCGAGGCATCATCACCCGCCCTGAGGTTCGAAACCTCCGCCTCGCCCAGAAAGGCAATCGCCACCGTATGGCGGATTGTATCGCGTGCCGGATCGGAGTACACGCCCACCAGACGCAAGTTGCCGACCGGAAGACCGGTCTCCTCTAACACCTCACGCCGGCATGCCTCTTCCACCGTTTCGTTGACATCAACGAACCCGCCCGGAAGTGCATAGTAACCTTTGAACGGATCATGCGCCCGCTTGATCAACACAACATCGTCGCCCTGAAAGATCACGCAGTCCACCGTGACGGGCCGTGTAGGAAAATCCAGCGTCATGACTTCTCATCATGCAGAGTGATACGTGCGTCATAATACGGAATTTCTCTCGCTTGCAACAGACGTCGTGCTCTTTTTCTCCATCGGGAGTTTTCGTATGTTTGTCAAAAATCCGTTTCCGAAATCATCCATGATGTCTTCCGTGTCGTCTGTTCTGCGAACGCTGACGGTTATTCTGCTGATCCTGCTTATGAGCGGATGCTCCGCTTCGGGGACCATGCCTCCGCCTATTCCCATCGAACTGCGCGGCGTATGGCTGACGGATGATGTCCTCTTTGCAAGCCGTGAGACCATCGCCGAGGCAACGCAGTTTCTTGCCGACCACAACTTCAACGCTGTATTTCCGGTCGTCTGGAACGGCGGTACCACGCTCTACCCGAGCAGCGTGATGGAACAGTGGTTTGGACAACCTCAAGATAAACCGGGCAGACGGGATCCTCTCGCGGAACTGATCGAAGAGGCGCGCAAGCGTAACCTCGCCGTCATCCCGACGTTTGGACTTGGCCTGGCACCACGACCGCCTGAGAACAATCTCGTGCTTAAGAAGAAGCCTCACTGGGCCGCGCGTGATCGGCAAGGAAATGCGGTCACAAGAAACGGCATTGCATGGCTGAACCCTCTTCACCCCGAGGTTCAGGAGTTTGTGCTCGCCTTGCTTTCCGAAGTGGCAAAATCATACGACGTGGACGGCGTGCAGGGTGGCGACCTTCTGCTTGCCGAACCAATCGAAGCGGGATATGATTCCATCACAACCGCGCTGTTTCAGGAAACGCATGCAGGCAACACGCCGCCGCAGGACGTGCACGACACGCATTGGAAATACTGGCGCGCTGTGCGCATCAACAGCGTGGTCCAGAAACTGTACAGGCGCGTCAAGGCATTCAAAGCCCGCTTCGTGATGATGTGGGCGCCGCTGCCGTACCGCGAAGCGCTCAACGGTTACCTTCACGACTGGCGCACGTGGATTCATGAGAATCCGTACGGAGAGTTTTATGCCGATGTCATCTCGCCGCAGGTTCACGCCGGCAACATGCAGATTTACCGGCGAACGCTCGATGCACAACACAGAGACTCCCTCAAAATCAAACAGAAGAACCGGTATCAATTCCCTGCGGTGGTGTTGAAGGAGGGAAGCGGCGCTGTTACGCAGGAGGCACTGATAGAAGCAATCCGCCACAACCGCGTGAGCGGCTACAACGGCGAGGTGATTTTCTCGTATGAACTGCTGCGGCAGGATAATGGCAAGCTCGCCGGCGCGTTGAAGCGGACATTCTACAGCCGACCGGCTCGCCTTCCGTTCGCGCGTGCAGAAGCAAGCGGTACGGTGCAAGCGGGCCGATGAGAAGAGCCACGATTATGTGATGAAGGAGAGGTAATCCTTTCGCGTCACGATGTGGTACTCTGCGTTCGGGTATGATGCAGTCCATTCCTTCGGTGCCTGCTGCGGCCCTTTCGGTGACCATTTAATTTCATAGGGGAAGATCTTGCCGTCGCGATCTTCTACAATATCAATTTCCGCGCCGCTGTAGCTGCGCCAGAAGTATGTTTCGCCGAAGACGTTCTTGTATTCGCGAAACTTCAGGCGCTCCATCATGATAAAATTCTCGAACAACGCCCCCTCATCATTCCTGCTGTCCAATCCATTGAACTGCGAGATCACAGCATTGCGCACACCGTTATCGTAGAAATAGTACTTGTTCTTCGCAACAATTTCTTTTCTCAGGTTGCGACTGAAACCTCCAACGCGCTTGATGACAAATGCCTTCTCCAGAATGTCGAGGTATTTTCCAACGGTCTTCACATCCATGTGAACTTGTGCGGCCAGCTCGTTGAGCGAAACGAGATTACCAATTTGAAAGGCAAGAAGTTTTAGGAGATCGAGAAGTTGTTTCGCCCCTCGGAGTCTCTCAAGCTGCAACACATCTTTGAGGAGATAGGAGTCAACCAGCTCTCGCAACAAGGCCTTTTTTTCATTCCTGGTTGACGCTGTGATGACTTCCGGATACGAGCCGAAAACCAGAAACTCCTCCAGGCGTTCCTTCAACTCAAAAGTATTGCTGCTCTTGAGCAGCTCAAGTTGAGAAATGGGGTAAAGCAGGATCGTGCTCTTCCTACCTGTTAACGGTTCGCCGACAGATTGCGAAAGATCGAACGACGACGATCCTGTCGCAATGATGAAGAGGTTCGGCTGCTGATCCACAAGGATTTTCAGCCCCATCCCCACATTAGGAATCTGTTGAGCTTCATCAATTGCAATCAGCTCGTAGCCGGCGGCATACTCTTTCAGAAGCGAGAAGTCTCGAGAGCCAAGCACAGATTGCGTACGGATGTTGTCACCGGAATCGAGCTTGTACTTGAGTTTTGTTTTGGAAAGAAAGTCCGTCAGAAGGGTCGTTTTGCCTACACGTCTTGGTCCATAGATCACCACAACCTTTCCCCGTTTGATCTGGCTTTCGAGAGTTATGGCCCGCTCAATGTGATTCATGGATGAATAGTGGATAGGCTGAGAGAAATCTTGATTCTCATTTTGCGACTCGGATTCGGCCTAAGAGAATGTAGCCCAATTCCCATAAATTTTCAAGAATTTATGGAGCGCCGATCCATAAATTCCCTAAAATTTATGGATTTGAACGTTAGATGAGGGTAAGTTGCTTCTGTGGGGTAGAGAGAAAATCCGCTCCGCTTTCGGTCACCAGAACCATCTCCTCGATCGTTACGATGCCCCGACCGGGAACGGGCAAGCGGGGCTCAAGCGTGAACACCATGCCGGCTTCGAGTTTTTGAAACGGCTTCTGCGCATACTTCTCCCACGCCGGGCCGAGCAATGCGGTGCCGTCGTGTGCAAAACGCCCAACCTGATGACCAAGCCCGTGAGGATATTCCGGATAGCCTGACTGCGTGATGAACGTACGTGCCGTCTTGTCTATTTCAACTCCTTGCACACCCGGCCGCATCTGCTGCCGCGCAAGTTCAATGGATGTCACGATCGTATCGAAACCTCTTTGCACATCGGGAGGCGCGGCGGTTTCGCCTTCTTCCAATATGTAGAACGTTCGCTGCAGGTCGGAACAATAGCCGTTGTATTTCAGCCCGAAGTCCATGTTGAGAATGTGCCCACGCTGCACGACGCGATCGGTCGGACCGTAATGCGCCTCGGCTGTATCCGGTCCGGTAAAGACGGCCGGACACGAACGCGGATCCCACGCGTAGGTGACACCCGCGGCGTCGGCTTTGTGCTTCATGAACGCGGCGATTTCCTTCTCCGTTCTGCCCGGAGCGATGAACGAAGCAACCTCGGCAAAGATGCGTTCCGTGATGCTGATGGCGTTCTTGATGTTGTCCACCTCTGCCGGAGTCTTTCGCGCGCGCAACGCTGAGACGATCTTCTCCGCCGAAACAATCCTGTCCTGCATATCAAGCTCGTACAAAAAGTCGCGCAGCGTGAGGTACATCCCGTGCGTGATGCCGTCACAGATTTCGCTGCCCACCGAGTAGTTGACGGCGATCTTCCGCGGATCGAGGCTCTTCATCAGTGCAAGAAAATGTTCCTTGATGCCTTTCACGTAGCCGATCACGTCGTCGTACGCTCCAACATCTACCACGCCTTGTTTATCGTACTGACCGACGATGGCATAGGCATGCTGGGGGGTGATAATGAAAGCTGAATGCCATGTCAGATCGCCATCCACGAGGAAAGGCAGAACAGGATCGCCGTTGAGTGCCGTCTCGCGCACGAACGTAAGCCAGCAGTCAACATCGAACTCCTTGAGGAGAGCTTGAGCCTGGTGAATTTTTTGTTTGATAAGCATTGGGGAGGTGCTTGAGTTTTGAGAAGAAGATCATGAGACTTCGATTTGCTTTAGCCAGGCACGGACTTCTCGCACAAAACTATCCAAGCCACTATTCAGCTTACAGGCGTGATAGAGGTCCATCTCAACCGCGACGTCCGGTCCATATTCAACGCCACCAAGTGGCGGGGCAACACCGCTCCTCTGGAAAACATCTCGGAGGAGCCCCTTGTAGCGACCCTTATCGCACTTGTAGGCTGGAAGTTCTCCTTGCAAAGCAAGTTGAGACGCCTTACTCAGCGCTTTCATATCCAGCATAAACCACCGCTCAATATGAGGATCGGGTATTGCTGGAATGATCCTGTCCAGATAAGGAGAGCCTCTTCCCGCTTTCAGGATAGTATTCCTGCGCTCGCTGAAGCCTTTGCAATTCGCATCCGAACCTACGATGAGCAGGTCAATGAGATACCTGCGTTTTCTGGCATCTTTGAGAAATGTTTTGAATGATCGAAGTGATCCGCCACCTCGGGAGTGTAAGATGAGGAACTCAAATTTCTCGGTACTCAACCCTGCTTCTGCAATGAGCCGTCGAACAAGGGAGGGGATAAGGGCTTCTTGAGCGCTATCTTCGAGAAAAAAGGCAATGATGCGATTAGCCGCCATAGTCTCCTCGCACGATGCGCTCCTCCAGGTACGTTTCGATTTCGTGCGAGCGAAATATTTCACCGTGCGAGGAGAATGGAATAAACCTCGTCGAGGGCCCGTGTCTCTGACAGATGAGCAAATCCTCGTTGTCAAAGTATGTAGGAAGAATAGGCGAGTGTGTATTGACCAACACCTGCCGAGATCCATTTGCGGCGTTCTTGAGAAGCTCGGCAATAGTTTGCAACCGCCTTGGGTGAACTCCATTCTCCGGCTCTTCATAACCAACAGTCGTTGATCCAGAGGTCGGAGAAAGAGCAGCCAGCAGTCCGAGAACCCGAAGAGTACCTTCCGAGATCAGCCGGTTCGAATATGAAGCACCATCTTCCCATACTCGAAGGAATACCTCCGCCTTTTCTGTCTTCTCAACGTCAAGATCAGTAATACGCGTCAGGAGTTGCTTTGCGGCAAGCTTCAGTGCACGAAACTGTTGTTCGTTCCGGAGAGAAAGCGTGTGATAAAACGCAGCCAACTCCTCACCCCGAGGACCCAGCACAGACACATCGGCAATAGCATTGGCCTCTCGCATCAAAACGCGAGGCTCGAAATAGTAGAACCGACATCGAGACATTTCCTCACGAAAAGCAGACAAATGAGGGTAGTGAGGAACATATAATGGCGTGGATGCGATTGCGTAGTCCAATCCGATCTCGTGCATTGTAGGGTGGGCTTGCCCTTCCATTCTCAAACTCAGCTTGTTGCCCACCTTCTCGATAAAGGGATTTCTTGCTTTCTCCTCGAGGCTTTTCTTCCGGAGTGCTGAGAGACGCTCGTCCATCACCCGAAGGACACCACTCTTCGACTGAATCTCCAGTTCTATTCTGTAGCGAAGAGACCGTTCCGTGATTCTGCTCTTTTCATGAAGGTTGGACTCCCCGCCTTCGGCCTCTATGCCTTTGCGCAGATCACGAATTCGTTGCTCGATCTCCTCCACAACAATATCACTCAGATCCACGTCTATCTCAAAGAGGATTCTATGAGTGTCTTTCTTCAAAAGATCTGCGAAAGAACCTGTGCTGTAGTGAACGGCTTCCAACGGCAAGCCGCGGTGATGTTCAAACGCTTCTTTGAGATTTCTTGAAGTGACTATGCGAGCAACGAGATTCAGCGCATCGAAGAGATTGCTCTTTCCCGAGGCGTTCGGGCCAAAAATCACCGTAAGAGGACGAAGCCCGACCTCAACCTCTTCAAACGACTTGTAGTTTTCGATTTTGATTCTTCTGATCATCTCGCCCTTCTTCTGCCGCCAATTTAGCGGTAACACAACTGAAAGTCAAAGCCGGGTGGCAGTTATCATACGAAACCTTAAGTCGTGGTAAAGCGATCCGGATCAAGCAGATGGAGATCAAAGGCAATTGGTTTCGCAGCAAGGATCTCCGCCACCACCTTCCCCGTCACCGGGGCCAGCGACATGCCGATCATGGCGTGTCCGGTTGCGGCAATCAGATTCGGGTATGCGCGGAACCTTCCGATGTATGGTACGCCGTCGGGACTGACGGGGCGCAAGCCTGCCCATGGTTCTACGTGATCGAACTCCGACGGCCGGAATCCGCCCATGTAGCCCGGAACGGCATTGAGGATTGCCTCTACACGCCGGCGTGTGATGCTCGTGTCCACACCTGCAATCTCCATCGTGCCGGCAAAGCGGAGCGTGTCGCCCATGGGGGTAACGGCAACGCGCGCTTCAGTGCAAATGAAGGGAATGCGCGGCTTCTTCTCCGTTCGCGGAATCGTAACGCTGTAGCCTTTGCCCGCTTCCACCAACAAACGAAGTCCGAGCGGCTTGATAATCTCCGGAGACCACGAGCCGCCGGCCAATACAAACTCATCCGCCGCAATACTTCCGTTCGTCGTCACCGCTTCACTGACTCGATTCCCCCGAACCTCAAAACCGGAGATCGCTGTGTTCTTCACCAGCTTCACTCCGCTTTGCTCGAGATGCCTCGTAAGTCCTTCAACGAATTTTGCCGGAGTCAGGTGGCAGTCGCCAGGATAGTAGAGACCGCCGTGTGCGCGCATCTCGACCTCGGGCTGCAACGCTTGCACGTCGGTGCGACCGAGCATTTGTACCTCGACACCCAACTCCGCCGCGAGCCTTGCTTCCTCTTCACAATCGTGTTTGCCTCGTTCCGTACGGTACAGAATCAGCAACCCTTTTTCTGTCCACTCAAAATCGAATGCCTTCATCGCCGCAAACTCCTTGTACAGCTTCAGACTCTCGATGTGCAAGTCACGCAGCAACGGCGCAACCCGGCGTACATGCTCGTCGGTGCACGATTGCTTGAACTTCCACGCCCACGCAAGAAAGTCCCGGTTCAACCGCGGCTTGATGTAAAACGGACTGACCGGGTTCAGCATCCACTTCAATCCCTGGGAGATGATGCCCGGCGATGCAAGCGGAATGAAATGGCTCGGACACACGTACCCCGCATTGTGCAGCGACGAGCCGTGGCCGAACTCGCCTTTGTCAATGACAGTAACTTGTGCCCCGGCTTTCTGCAGATAGTAAGCGGAACAGAGGCCGATGGCTCCGCCGCCGATGATAACGACATTGGGATTCGAATTCATCGCATGATTGCAGGTGAGACAGAACGGAGTAAGATGGAGCGGCTCCTATGCCGTTTGCTCCACCTCAAATCGAAAGAGGGTATCAATTGGGAATTTTCTGGATGCATCAAGCAACTCGATGCCGACAATTTTGTTGTTCTCTGTCTTGTCGATATTGACCCCTTCTGATACTTCCACAACGCCAGTTGGTTTGTCTTGCGACAATTCGATATAAGCGCTGTCGGATTGCTTATCATAAAAAATCTTCATGGCCTTCGTCTACCTTTCAGGGGATATGTGGTAACAACAATGGCTTCACCGTGTTCGATTGTAACAACCGTCTTCAAAGGATAGCTGTACTTTGATTTGAGTTTCTCGTCTACAATTTCGAGCTTTCGTCAACTGATTTGAAGTGATTCATGATTGACTCAACGACGTCATCCTCGTCAATCTGATAAAGCTTCATTCTTCGTCTGGCATGTCGTGAGAAAGTTATCTTCATCTGTTCATATCATACAGAATGCGATACGGATAATCAAGAGCAGTTTGAGCGCTGTTAACGGGGTCAAGGTTGTGCTTTCAACTTTTTGCTGATTATAGCACCTGGAATCCGTGCGCGAACGGATCATCCTCCTTGTCGATCGTGATGGTGTTGAATCCGTAAATCTTCGCCCACCCCTCGATGCTTGGGATGACGGCATCGTACGCGCCCACCTTTGCGCGTCCTTCAATGCGGGCTTTGAAGAGACTGCCGATGATACTTTCGTGCACGAACACCTCTCCTTCATTCAGTTGGGGTAAGCCGAGCGGCGCACAGCCTTTGGCTGCGAGCTGAGCAACGCGGGCCGAGGTTCCGGTGCCGCAGGGTGAGCGGTCAATTGCTTTCTCGCCGTAGAAGACTGCATTACGGGCCGTCGCTTCCGGATGGGTTGCCCTTCCCGTCCACATCACGTGACTGCACCCTTTGATCGTCGGATTCTCTGGATGAACGAAGCTATACCGCTCGTTGATGCGCTTGCGCACGACCGGACTCCATCGCAACACATCCGCCGCAGTGATATGTTCGAGACCGCGATAGTTTTCTTGCGGATCGACGATAGCATAGAAATTTCCCCCGTATGCAACATCAACCTTGAGCATGCCAAGGTCCGGACACTCCACTTCAAGTCCGGTGGAATGCAGGAACGACGGCACATTGACGATGCGGACGCTTTTGACTTTCGTTCCCTCCATCTCGTAGTAGGCTTCAACAATTCCCGCCGGGACTTCGAGCCGCAGCTTCCCTGGAGTTTTTGGTGAGACGAGACCGTGCTCGATCATCACCGTCACTGTTCCGATCGTTCCGTGCCCGCACATGGGCAGGCAGCCGCTGGTTTCGATGAAGAGGATCCCGATGTCCGTATCGTCGCGCGTGGGCGGATAGAGAATGCTGCCGCTCATCATATCGTGCCCGCGCGGCTCGAACATCAGGCCGGTACGAATCCAGTCATACCGTTTCAGAAAATCCAATCGCCGTTCGCTCATGGTTGTTCCGTTCAGCAGCGGACCGCCGCCCGCAACAACACGAACGGGATTCCCGCAGGTATGCGCGTCTATGCAGAAAAAGGTGGATTGTGGCATATCTTGCTTCGCATATTTCCGGATGACGGTGAACCGTCATCCTGTTTCGAAAAAAGATGGTGAACCATCCTGAAACTGTAACGGCACCATCATCCTTCAGGATGATTCTTTTGCCCGGGGTCATCGTTCACGATGGCCCGTGATGGCTCGCGTTCATCCTCCACCCGTTCCATGGCATCATTCAACGTGTTATTCTGATGATGCTCTTTCTGTCGGTGAATATACCGGAGAACGCGAGGCAAATCCCGTTCAGCAAACGACAACACGCCAAACCCGTCCTGCCAACGAAAGTCCTTGGTGATCTGCAGTTCCTCGTTCAGAAAATACGAACTGCTGCCTTTCAGTTTGCCAAGAATATCACTCACCGATTCCGCGGGGAGAATTTCGATGGCAATGTGCACATGATCATCGGTTCCTCCCATGCCGTGCAGAAAACAACCGAACCGTTTCGCTTTGTTCCCAAGGAAAGGATACAACACGTTTTCTATCGCCGGGGTAATGACGGGCAGATTATGCTTCGTTCGCCAGACTGCATGATAAAACAATTTGTAATACACCTGTCCCATGGTCACCCTCCGTTTGTTGTGGTGTGATCCCCCATCGAACTGCGGTTGTTCTCTCGCATGACGGTAAACCATCACGCTGGTCAAACAAAGGATGATGAATCATCCTTCAAAAAACAAACATGCACGATAATTCGTGAATCAACAGGTTCACCCCGCCACATAACACGTCTTCACCACCGTGTAGAACTCTTTCGCGTACGCGCCTTGCTCGCGCGTGCCGTAGCTGGAGCCTTTCCGGCCGCCGAACGGCACATGGTAGTCGACGCCGGCAGTCGGGAGATTCACCATCACCATGCCCGCCTGCGCGTTGCGTTTGAAATGCGACGCATGCTTCAGCGACGTCGTGCAGATTCCCGCACACAGTCCGAACTCCGTATCGTTAGCTACGGCAAGCGCTTCGTCGTAATCCTTGACGCGGATGACGCCCGCGATCGGGCCGAACGCTTCCTCGCAATTCAGCCGCATCGTGTTGGTCGTTTCGACGAAGAGAGCGGGCGCAAGATAGTAACCATTCTTTGCGCGTGTGAGGCGCTCGCCGCCAAAGAGGAGCTTGCCGCCTTCCTTCTTGCCCAGCTCGATGTACTGCAGATCCTTCTCCAACTGCGCTTCATCAATCACGGGTCCAATGTCGGTGCCGGGGGTGAGGGCATCATCAACCTTCAGCGACTTCATGCGCTCCACCATCGCCTGCACGAACCGGTCGTGGATTCCTTCTGTCACAATCAACCTGCTGGATGCGGTGCAGCGCTGGCCGGTGGAGAAGAACGCGCCGTTGATCGCCGCATTCACCGCAACATTCAGGTCGGCATCATCTAAGACAACCAGCGGATTCTTGCCGCCCATCTCGAGCTGCACGCGAGCAAGCCGCCGGGCAAGCGCCGGCGCAAGCGTTCGCCCGACTTCCACCGACCCGGTGAAGCTCACGCCTGCGATGTCGGGATGCTGAACGATGGCGTTGCCGACGACGCTTCCTTTTCCCATCACTAAGTTGAATACGCCTTTGGGTAAGCCCGAGCGAGAAATGATCTCGGCAAGAGTCCACGAACAGGCCGGCGCTAACTCGGCAGGTTTCAACACCACGGCGTTGCCGAAGGCAAGCGCCGGAGCAACCTTCCACGCGGGAATTGCGACCGGGAAATTCCATGGCGTGATGAGGCCCACCACACCAAGCGGCTCGCGCCATGTGTCAATCTCGATTCCCGGACGAACGGAGTTGAGATGCTCACCTCCAACCCGCAGTGCTTCGCCCGCAAAAAACTTGAAGATGTTTCCTGCGCGGGTAACCTCGGCAATCCCTTCGGGCAGGGTCTTTCCCTCTTCCCGAGAAAGCAATCTCCCCAATTCTTCTTTTCGCGCAAGAATTTCGGAACCGACAAAATCGAGCACATCGAAGCGCTGTTGCCGCGTACTCGCCGCCCAGATCGGCTGCGCAGCCTTTGCCGCCGCAACGGCCTCGTTTACCTGAGCCGCATCCGCCTGTGCGTACTCACCCACGATGTCGCTGATGTCGGATGGGTTGATGTTCTTCGATGTGTGGGATGATGCAACCCACGCGCCGTTGATGAAGTTGGAAAACTGATTCATGGTTGAGCGTTCGGGATTCTGGATTCTCGATTCAGGAGGCTGGATGATTGTGGATTCAGCATTGGGGTCGTGCTTGCAATGCTTTGAGAATAATCTGTTCTACACGACTTCTTTCTTCGCCGATCAACGGCAGCCGGGGCGGCCGGACGTGTTCGGTTCCTACGCCGGCAAGCGTTTCGGCAAGTTTGATGTACTGGACGAACTTCGGCGACACATCGAGGTGCAAGAGCGGCATGAACCAACGATAAAGCGCTATAGCTTCGTCAAGCTTTCCCGACTTCGCGAGGTTGTACAATGCGACGGTCTCTCGGGGGAAAGCGCACACCAGTCCTGCCACCCAACCGTCGGCGCCCAGCAACAGACTTTCCAGCGCGAGATCATCTACCCCAACAAAAATCTTATAGCGCTTGCCTACAAGATTGATGATGTCGGTAATGCGGCGGATGTTCTCGGAGGATTCTTTCAGCGCCACAAACTTCGGCTCATCGGCAAGTTCAGCAAACATGTCCGGTGTGATGTCAACTTTGTACGAGACCGGATTATTATAGATCATAATCGGGAGATCCGTTGCCTGCGCGACGCTGCGATAATAGGCGAGCGTTTCCCGACGGTCGGCGGGGTAGACCATCGCGGGCATGAGCATGAAACCATTCACGCCGTTTGCCTGCGCCTGCTGCACAAAGTTGCATGCCATCGCAGTCGAGGTCTCGGCAACACCGGAGAGTACGGGCACCCTTCCGCCGCTCACGCTCAGCGCGAGCTTCAGTACTTCTTGCTTCTCGATAGGCGTGAGGGCGAGGTTTTCGCCCAACGAGCCGAGAACGATAAGTCCGTGCACGCCGGACTCGATCTGAAAATTGAAGTGCCGCTCCATCGCGGCGAAATCGAGCTTGCCTTCTTCGGTGAATTTTGTCGTAAGCGCAGGAAAGATACCGGACCAAGACGTTGTCATAACGGATTGTTGAATGAGTGATGGATTGCTGAATGAATGGATAGTAGAAGCAACGAACCATGAATCCAAATAGAGAATACTTCTAAAAGAGAAGAGATTCAAGAGACAAGAGTATGATGTCGCCGCCGGCCACGGCTCGTGTCATTCTGAGCCTCGCTTTTCGGAGGCGAAGAATGCAGAACGAGAATCATCCTGCATTCTTCATGCTGCATCTGAACATCAACCCTCAGACCCTGAAGGTCGAACCGCGCATCCGCGATTAAACATGGTCGCGCACACCTCCATAAGCTCACGTTACCGCCCTCCCTTCACGGCACGGGGTGCAGGGCACATAAGCCGTGACGTCCGGGCGCTGTGTCACCTTGAGCGCACTCCCGCCGCTCTTCAGGCGGGACGGAAGTCGAAGGGTGTTCCGCGCAATCGAGTAGACACGGCTCCCGATCTGAAGAATGCTGAATGTTTGCGTCCACTCCCAACGCTTTACTTGTTGTTACTTCTCTTTGGAAGAGAAGTAACCAAGAGAACATCCAAAATCGTAACGCACGATTCAATCGCCACCCGCGTGCCGTACGTTTCGGTGGGAGAGGACGCAGCGGTCCGAACGCGATGTACAGCTTCACCGAAACGTAACCCCTTCGATTGAATCTTCCCACCGCACCCGCACGACGATTTTGGCGGGCGCAGATCCTGCGGCGTCATTCTGAGCGAGCGCAGCGAGCGAAGAATCCAGAACGAGAATCGACCTGCATCCTGCATCCTGCATCCCGCATCTGAACATCAACCCTCAAACCCCGAACCTCGCACAGCGTTCGGGATCGGCCAGTTGCATTTCCCGAACTTCATTTCGATATTCCTTCGGAACAGAGTTCCTTTCTCCGCAATTTCTCGCACGATGCGAGCCCTTGCAGTTCAATCACACATCAATCTGAAAGGAGTCCCCTCATGCATCTCTTCCTCATTCTCGTGTTGATGGTGGCAACGTTGGGAACATCCGTTTCCGCATCTGAAAAAGACAAGTCTGTCGGAACGCGAACGACATCGAAGGTCAGTGACGGCGTGCGGCTCGAACGGCTGGAAACAACACCGGCGAACGCGCTTCTCACGACGGCGCCAAGGAGATTGGAGCAGGAACGCAGCGCGCCCATCCCTCACTCTGCTCGTGTTCAATCCATCATCAAATGGACGAGCACGCATGCCACTTCCATCGCCCAGGACGTCACGGTCAACACCAACGGCGGCAATCCGTTCATCGGGTGGTACCTGAACGAACCGCGGGCATCGTTCCACAACGACATCAGTCCCGTGCCGCTGTGGGAACAACCCGCCGATCCGAACGCGTATCGTGTGTACGTTGCTCTCTCGGCTGATGCCAACATCGTTGCTTCCGCGTCGTATCAGAACATTTTCCTCTTCGACAAGAACACCGGCAACATCACGTTCGACTTCCCCATTCCCGATGGACGGCGTGCCGGACCGATTGCCGTTTCACGCGATGGAACATTGTTGGTGTGTGCAACTGCCTCTCCCCTTTCGGGCGGCATGCATCGCGTGTACGCGTTTGCTCCGCCATCACCAACTCCCGTCTGGACGTTCGACTTCAGCGATGCACAGAGCACGGGCATCTACGGCATCAACCTCAGTCCGGACAAATCCACGGTGGCGGTGAACGGCAAGTTCTACGGCTGGATTCTGAACGCCAACAACGGTACGCTGCGCACGGAATTCGAGATCGCCAACACCGAGTCGCGCATCGCTCTGAGCCGCGATGCCTCAGTGATGGCCATTGCCGAACTCAGCGGATTCATCAAGGCGCATGTCTGGAACGCTTCGCAAAACCGATACACTCTGCTGTGGCAGTACAAAGTCCCTGCCGGCACATTCACCAACTGGGCAAGTGCGGTGGATGTTTCCGCCGACGGCTCGACGATCATGGCCGGCTCGCTCATCTTTTTGAGCGCGGGTTATGACGGCTCGATCTACATGTTCGACACGTTCGGTGAAGGTACGCCGAACTGGGTGCTGCCCAACGTCGGCGACGAGGTGGCACAGGTTGCGCTCTCGGATGACGGCTCGTTCGGCGCGGCGGTAACGTGGGGCGATCTCGGCAACGCTCTGCCCGATGTGTACATCTTCGAACGCAACTCGAACACTCCCGTCTTTACGGTCAACACACCCGGCTCGATGTTCTCCGTCGCAATCTCCGCCGACGGTCGGAGCGTGGTTGCAGGCGGGAAGGCGGTGCATGCGCGACAGTTCGGCAACGGCGGCAACGTGTACAACATCGGCGTTGATTTGGGCGGAGGGGCGATAGCCGGCACGGTGAGCGCGCCGCCTGCACATGGCGGTGTGCTGGTGCAGGTGGTGGGCACACTGCGGCAAGCGCTGACTGACTCGCTCGGTCGGTATGTTGTGCCGAACGTTCCCCCGGGTACCTACACCGTGCGATTCTCCAAACGCGGCTACGTGGCAACAACCGTGACCGGTGTTGTCGTGACGGGCACCGACACGACGCGCAACGTCAATGCTACGCTTGCTCCTACGGGCGCCCCGCCGACCAACCTCGTCGCCTCGCATGGATTGGAGTCACGCATCCAGCTCACGTGGATGGTTCCGCCCGAGCCGCCCACACGACAGCAAGAGAAGCTTCTTGCGACCGATGAATATCACGTGACGGATGCTGTCGCCGTGCGGCCGACCGGAGCGACGCGCCTGTTGCCGCTCCCAACTCCATTCTCGTCGCCAGCCCTCGTTCCTGATAGCATCCGCATCTACCGCGCAGTACGTTCCGGCGGACCGTACTACTTGAAGCGAACGATCGCCGGTTCGCTTTCATCATACACCGACAGCACAGCTATTCCGTTGAAGGATTATTATTACGTCATCACGGCGATCTACGGTCAGGGCGAGAGTGTGTACTCGAACGAGGCGTGGGGAACGGTTGACAGCTCGTTCTTACAATTCGATATCACCGCACCACACCGTGTCGTTCTTCCCAGCATCGACGGCGTGCTGAGTCCGGGCGAGTGGACAGATGCGCTGCGCGTCGATGTGTCGGATGTTTTTGGCTACGGCGGCGGTGTGTCGCTTCCGCGCGGCAGCGTGTTCATGTATTTCAAGTACGATAGCGTTGCCGGCAGACTTTACATCGCAGGCGAGGATCGCCTGAACACCGACGGGTTGCAGGAGGCGGAAGGATTCGGTTTGTATTTCGATGACAACAACAACAATCGCTTCGAGCCTGTCGGGACCGAGCCGCTTCTGCGCGAGGGCAACTACTGGGCGTACTACTTTTCTGCGGGTTCGACCGTTCGCTTCAGAGAAATCTACACCGGCGGCGGCGTCAATTCGGTGGTGGATACCGTACGCGACGCCGAGACGGCGTTTTCGTCATCCGCAGGATACGTGACGGGTGAAGTGAGCATCCCCATCAGCTTCTTCGACAAGAATCACCTTCAGGTGTATGGACCGAGCAAGAAAGTGGGAGCGGGATTGTTCATGATCAGCCGACAGGCGGGTACGGCGATCTTCCACGGCTGGTGGCCGCAGACGATGGTCAGCGTCTTCACGCCGTCGGGCTTCGGCGACATCAGGATTCCCATCAATCTTCTTGCACCGCCGAAGGCACCAACCAACATCACCGTCGCAAAGCAGGGAAGCTTCTTGCGCGTCACGTGGACCGACCCTGCAGAAGGCTTGAACGGCGACCCGCTGACCGTTCCCGTAACGCTGCAGTTGTATCGCAACGGCGTGCTGTGGCGCGAGTTTCCGCGCGGCGTGCAAGCGTTCACCGATTCGAACGTCATTGCCAGAGGGTGGTACGAATACAAACTGCGCGGGTACATCACCGTTTCAGCTCAGAACTACTTCGGACCCTACTCGCCCTCGGTCGGCAACTTTGCGGTGAGCGATCCGCAGCTCACCGAGTTCCGCTACGACGACGGTGTTCCGGAGGTGTTCTACGTTGTGGACTTCACCTATAACAACAACAAGTTCGGCATTCGCTTCACGCCGCTGGAGTATCCGACGCGCGTGTATCGTGTGAAGGCGTTTACCAACAACGGCAACAGTCCGATTCTCGTTTCGATTCACGGCGATAGCCTGGGATTTCCGGGCGAGATGTTAGCGGGACCCTACACCGCGGTTACGTACCAGTCGAGCGGCGTGGACAGCTTCATCGTAACACTTCCGGCAAATGATCCGCCGACGATTACCGGCGGCGACTTCCATGTCGTGCTGAGCTACTTGCCGACGAGTCCGGGCGCGCCGGGCATCGGCGGCGACCTGACTCCGCCGATCGATCAGCGCAGCAGGTACTTCACGACATCCTCGGGCTGGCAAACGATGCCCACGGCGGACCTCATCGTGCGTGCATTCCTCACGGATCAGCCTTCGAGCGCAGAAGAAGGAGAAGGACTCCCGACCGAGTTCTCGCTCAGCCAGAACTATCCTAATCCGTTCAACCCGTCCACAACTATCAGGTTCGGGCTACCGGTGTCGGGATTCGTGAGTCTGAAGGTGTATGATCTGCTGGGCCGCGAAGTGGCCACGCTTGTTGATGGAATGCAGGATGCGGGATTCAAGTCCGTGCATTTCGATGCAGGTCATCTTGCCAGCGGTGTGTACTTCTATCGCCTGCAAGCAGGCTCATTCAGCGCCACCAGAAAACTGGTGGTGGTGAGGTGATGAGCCGCAAGGCTCATCAAAGGAACAATCGTAGCAAGTGTGAAAGGAAGCCAATCCCTTTCACACTTTTTTTAAAAAATCTGTTGCAAATATTTTTCACTCGTCTTAAAATACGCCACGTGGAGCTAACATCTCAAGACGGCGCCGGCAACATTAACCCGGTTAAAACCATCCAAGCTTGGGATATCGATACTGTGCGACCAACCCTTACCCTTGATCTCAGCGGCTTTGGCTATTTCAACGCCGGCACCGGCAAGTATTACGTTAATCAGGCCAATCAATCGTCCGTTACCCTGTCTGGCACTTGCGCCGACAACTGGCCCAACACCTTAACGGTTTATGTGGAATTGGTGGGCAGCGGAGCCGATGATCTGCTGGCAGATAGCGCCGTGTGTTTGGATGACGGGCGCTGGTTGCCAATGACCTTTGATCTCTCGTCTTTTGACGACGGTCCTATTACCGGTCAGGCGATTATTGTTGATATGGCTGGCAACTTTAACAACTACGCCCTTAACGCTGTCAAGGATGTTGTGCCGCCCGCTGTGGATGTGCAAATTCTTACCAATAAAACAACCACCCGCAATTACACTGCCACCTGTTTGGCTGCTGGCGGCGAGCTGGTGCCTTGCGAGGATAATCCTATCCGTCCAGACCCTGCGCATATTACCGGCTGTCTTGCAGGATATCCTTGTACAGCCGTGGGATTTACCAACAGTAACTTCCCAACTATGCAGGTTAAGCTTAGCGATGCTAGTGGCTTAATAGTAAATACGCCGCAGCAAGTCAGCCTAAGGACTAGAGACACAGACAACAGCATATATTGGTGCCATCGTGAGTATTTCCAGTATGATGCCAAAGGCCAATGCTTAAGCACTGCTACCAGTCAAGGCATTAGCGTGTGGCTTAAGACTAGTAGAAATAACAACGGCGACTGGAAAATTCCTATGGAGGTAGTTAAGGATAATGCCGGCAATCAGCTCACAGGCTGGGTGGATATCCAGCTTAACAACCTGCCGCCTATTATTATCACCAGCCCCAATCCCTAACAACTAGCCATTAGTTTAAGATTA
>JBBIRR010000014.1:0-77228 GCA_037441705.1 Ignavibacteriales bacterium | reverse complement strand
AGTATCTCGATGCTCTTCAAGAATCGATCATCGATGGCTTTTCGCAGGGAATTTTCTAAATTAAGCATGACTATAACCACAATTCCGTTGACCATCCCCGCATGATCCTCAGCGACAAACGCATCCTCGAAGAGATGGAGAAAGGCACCATCGTCATCTCGCCGTTTGACCGGAAATACCTCGGCTCGAACTCCTACGACGTGCATCTCGGCAAATGGCTTGCAACATACAAGAGCGATATTCTGGATGCGAAACTGCACAACGAGGTTGAGTATCTCGAAATTCCTGAAGACGGTTTGATACTTCTGCCTCACCGTCTTTATCTCGGCGTGACGGAGGAGTACACGGAAACGCATGCGCATGTTCCGTTCCTCGAAGGCAAGAGCAGCATCGGACGATTGGGGATTGATATTCATGCAACGGCGGGGAAAGGAGACATTGGCTTTTGCAACACGTGGACGTTGGAGATTTCGGTCAAGCAACCCGTGCGTATCTATCGCGGCATGCCCATCGGCCAGCTCATCTACTTTGAGGTGGACGGCGAGGTGCTGACGAACTATCGAACTAAACCATCCGCAAAGTACACCGAGCGAACGGACAAACCGGTGGAGTCTATGATGTGGAAGAACTTTCTGAAAGAGGATAAGACGCCACCGCGGAGTCGGTGAGTGCCGGGAACGAGTAGTCTGCCAGAATCTCTCCGCGTGCTATGCATCTGTCTGGTACAACAACAACTATTGGGAGAATTCGTATGCCCTTGAAGAATGCTGTACTACTCATCGTTGTGAGCGTCTTGCTCACGCAAAGCAAATCGCAGGACAAGCGCCCGCTCGAGCTTGACGATCTCTTCAAAATCCAACGCGTGTCCGAGCCGGCGATCTCGCCCGACGGAAAGTGGGTAGCCTACACCGTGACAACTCCGAACCTGAAGGAGAACAAGAACCTGACGGACATCTGGCTGATGCCCATAGCCGGCGGCACGCCGCGACAACTCACCAACGATCCTGCCGCAGATCGCCGGGCGATGTGGTCGCCTGACGGCAAGTGGATTGCTTTTGAGTCCACACGCTCGGGCACATCCCAAATCTGGATCGTGAGTCCCGATGGGGGCGAGGCGAAGCAATTTACACGCCTTGCAACCGGAGCTGCGCAGCATGTTTGGTCGCCGGACGGACGATGGATCGCTTTTGTGTCCGAAGTGTTTCCCGAGTTCTCCCATCTACCCTTCGAGCAAGCCGATTCATTGAACAGCAATCGGCTGGAGGAGATGAAGAACAGCACGGTGAAAGCACGCGTCATCACGCGGCTGTTGTATCGGCATTGGGACGGTTGGGTCGAAGGCAAGCGCAAACACATCTTTGTGCAGCCGTTTGCAGGCATTGATGTTCCGACCGTCCCACGCGATCTCACTCCCGGCGATCGTGATGCGGTGCCGACGTCATCTACCTTTTCAGCGGGCACGGACTTCGCGTTTTCGCCGGACTCCAAAGAGCTGGCATACACTGCCACGCCGCTGCCCGTGCACGAAGAAGCCTGGAACACCAATCATGACATTTACACGGTGTCCATCAGCGGTGGCGAACCACGACAGCTTACTACCAATCCGGCCGCTGACGGCTATCCGCGCTACTCACCGGACGGCAGATATCTCTTCTACCGCGCCCAGCGCACGCCCGGCTTCGAGGCGGACCGATGGGAGCTGATGCTGTACGATCGGACGACGCGCCGAACGCGCAGCCTGACGGAAAACTTCGACGCGAGCGTCGGCGCGCCCGTGTGGTTTCCGGACAGCAAGCGCATCTTCTTCGAGTCCGAGGAACAGGGCCGCGAGCCGATCTTTGTCGTTTCCGTCACGGGCAACGATGTGAAGAAGGTGTTCGATCGCGGCGTCAATCGTTCGATCATGGTCATGCCCGATCGCAAACGTCTGTTGTTCATGCATGAGCGTGCCACGCGTCCGGTCGAGCTTGCGACGGTCAATCTTGACGGAAGCGGCTTCATGCAGATCACGCATGTGAACGATGAGCTGTTCGCAGCGCTGACGATTCCCGAACCTGAAAGCGTGTGGTTCGATGGCGAGGGCGGAACGAAAGTCCAGGCGTGGATTCACAAGCCGCCGATTATGGAAGAAGGCAAGAAGTATCCGCTTGTGTATATGGTGCACGGCGGTCCGCAGGGCGCGTGGCTTGACGCATGGCACTACCGCTGGAATCCTGCAGTGTGGGCTGCACAGGGGTATGTGGTGATGGCGCCCAATCCGCGTGGCAGCACGGGGTTCGGACAGAAGTTTGTCAACGAGATCAGTCGCGATTGGGGCGGGAAGGTGTTTGTAGACTTGATGAAGGGACTTGACTTCGTATGCAGCTTGCCGTACGTGGATAGCACTCGCAAGGCCGCTGCCGGTGCCTCCTACGGCGGGTACATGATGAATTGGTTTCTCGGCCATACCGGCAACCGCTTCAACACGATCGTCACACATGCGGGCGTGTACAACTTCGAAAGCATGTACGGCACGACGGAAGAGGTGTGGTTCGATGAGTGGGAACACGGCATCCCGTGGGAGAATCGGGAAGAGTTTGTGAAGCACTCACCGCACATCTACGCCAAAAATTTCCGCACGCCGACGCTGATTCTCCACGGCGAGCGTGACTATCGCGTGCCGATCTCCGAGGCGATGCAGCTCTTCACTGCGCTGCAGCGACAGGGCGTGCCGTCGAAGTTCATCTGGTTCTCCGATGAGGCACACGGGATTCTGAAGCCCGCCAACAGCAAGTTCTGGCATGAAACGGTGTTCGACTGGTTGAAGGAGTATCTGAAGAACGGAAAGTCCGTGCAGTGAACGCAGCAGCTTGTACGACACGCCTGCCCGACCACGCATTGCGCTCCACGATCAAGCTGTGGAGCGCAGTGGTTTAGCGCCGGGGTGAAATCACTCAATTCCTCCGGCAATCTTTTCTTTGACGAGCGGTGACGTTCTCCGCCATGCGATGAACGCCATCATCACCCCCGCTGCAAGAAAAACGGCCAGCGCCATACCCTGCCCGACGGAAAGTCCCCCCACAAACCCGCGTGTACTATCTCCGCGGAAAAACTCCAACGCAAATCGAACAGCGGCAAACAGGAGCCAGTAGATTGCGAAGAGGAATCCGTCGGGAAGTTTTCGCTTCCAGAGCATCGTGCAGACCAGAAAGAGGAGCAGCCCTTTGAGCGAGAGGTAGAGTTGAACGGGATGAATGGGGAGAGAAAGCTCGGCGACGGGGTCGAGCAGCCCCGCTTGCACCTGTGCTGCAAAGGGGTAGCTTCCGTGGGGGAACGAAACGGCCCATGCGACGTTGCTCAGCGTGCCGTAGTCATCTCCGTTGAGGAAGCACGCCCACCGCGCAATGAAAGGCCCGAGGCCCAGACATGATGCCAGCACATCAAGATAACGCAGCGAGGGTTGGTGTGAGCGATGAAGGTAGAGAATGAACGCGAGTGAGCCGCCGAGATACGCCCCCCATGACACCGTCCCGCCGTTCAGATCGAAGAGGATAGACGGTCGGGCCAGCAGGAGGTCGTTGTGCTGGATGAGAAAGAACACCCGCGCGCCGATCAATCCGCCGATGATGGCCCAGATTGCTGCGCCCAATGCGTGCACCGGGTCAAGACCGTCCTTCCCCACCCTTCGAACGAACACCAGTCCGACAACGGCCATCGCAAGCGCGTACACGAAAGCGGGGTCCGGCACGAGCCAGCCGAACAATTCGGTACCGGACCACGCGTTGAGCGTTTCGACAATGCGCGGACGCATCGAATCAGGCGGCGCGTTTCAGGGCGCGACGCCAGAGCATTGCACCGACCAGCGGAATCAACGTCACCAACGCAACGCCTTGGGAGGAGGTTTGTGCGGATGCCGAGCAGGCGCATTCACACTCACCACTCTCGTTGATGAACGCTTTCGCGGCGGGGACGTTCGTCAGGAACCCGTTGCCGGGGTTGCCGGAAGTACGCGCATTGCCGCCGGCGTTGTCGGTTGTTCGTACGCGGTAGAAGAGCTGGTTCTGTGCTTTGAGTGTATTCCAGTTGGCCTGCGGGAGTGTCCACGTTGCGCGTCCGCCGTCGGCGGCGACAACTCCTCCGAGCGAGCCGCTGGAGACGAGGTTGACGGTGAACGCCTCGTCGTTAGCAACTTCGACCGTAAAGCGCGTGTTGAACGGCTGATTGCCCGTGTTGGCACTGCCGTTGGCGTTGAACGTGTAGTCGCGCCCCGTCCAGATCGTGAACGTCGGTCCGTTGGCGTCGTTGCGATTCAGGTAGTCGTCGTTGATGTCCACAATGGCTTCGCGATCGCTCAGGAAGATGCCCGCACGGGCAAAGCCCGTGAGAATCTTGTGCGCATAGCGACTCGTGCTGTAGCGCGAGACAAGATTCTGCAGCAGGTTCACGTACGCGTCGTGCACGCGCTGGTGTGTACTTCCTGCCACCACGCCCACCCCCGAACTCGCCAGTGCCCGCACGAGATTGAGATTGATGCTGAACGTTCCAAGCGCATCAATGGCGTTCAACTCGGTGCGCGAGTTCCAGAGCGCCCAGCAGATAATCTGTCCGTCGCTGTGCGGGAATCCGTCGCCGAAGTTGATGATGTGCTCGGGAAAAACATCCTGTGGCTCGGCCTGGCGCGGCACGAAGCTCGTCTGTACCGGTGCAGGACAGTTGTTGTTCCAGAACGCCCCGAATGTATCAGTGTTGTTGAATGTGCATGCCCAGAAGTCGGCCATTCCTTCGTTAATGGACTGCGTCATCGTGCCGCCCGCCGCATTCACCTGTATGCGGTTCAGCAGATGACCGAACTCGTGCAGCACGACTGTGGCATCAATGGCGGAATTAAAGAGCTGACTGCACGCCGTGCTGGTGCCTGTCGTTGCGCCGCCGATGCCGAAGGTGAGACTGTTTGTGCCGCTTGCGCATGCGTTGTTGATGCCGAACCCGCACGGGTTATTGTGGTTGACTGTTGCGGTGATGAAGGGAAAGTTCTGACTGCCGAGATCGAGATACGTCTTGCGCGTGGTGAACACCCACGCGTACACATTCACCTCCTGAAAGCGGGAGTTGTAGTTCGCCTGATTCGTTCGCGCCACCACAGTGCCGTTGATGGGATTGACGTTGAAGTTTGCCTCGGTGACGTTGACCGAAGAGATGGTCAGATCGCCGTTGCTCACACCATCAGCGCCGTTGTTGTTCACATCTAACACGTTATTCAGACGCAGGCGATAGGTATTGCCCGAAGGCGGGTCGACTTCGAACGTTTTCTCTACCGTACCGACGTTCGGATTCGGATTGAAGACCAACCCACGCGCGGCGTCGTACGAAAACAGCGGCTCAAGCTGCAGCACGTTTCCGCTCTCGGCATCAATCCAAATTTCGTACGGACCGTCTTCCACCGATGCGTCCATTCTCCACGCGTAGCGGAAGCCCTCTCCGTACGGCAACAACACAAGCCGGGCATTGCCGATGTTATCGAGCTTGGCGGATTTGCTGACATACTCTCGCGCGGCACGCATGGCGCCGTCGGCGTTGAGCTTCTGCGTGTTGGTGATGTTGATGGTCGAGAAGATACGCCCGGAGAGCGAGGAGAGCCCTGCGGTGCCGTGTGCGACAGCGCGTGCGCCGGCGTTCTCGATGGGCGTTCCCTTGAAGCGTTGCTCGAACACGAAAATCTCGTCCGTCATTGCCGCCTGCCTGCGCAGTTCATCGGCGGATTCGCGCAAGCCTTCGTCGATGGCTTTGTTCGTTCGTCCAAACTTGCCCACGACTTTCCGCCGCGTTTGCTCTTGCCCTTCTTTAATACTCTTCTCGAGGGTCTCCTTGTTCGTCTCGCCGCTGCGCACGGTACGAACAAACGAGATGTCATCGGGCGATCCTTTATATCCGATGGCACTCAGGTAGGCATTCAGTACACTGCGTGCCTCCTCCTGTGTTGCCCGGCGCGCCTCGGCGCCGAGGTTGAGATGGAATGCATCGCCGTCGAAGGCCGGGAGAGCGCCTGTTGCCTTCGCCGGCAGAGCCGCACGGGAAACCTCCAATGCAGGTCGCTGCAGCGGGGGCGTGTACACGGGCTTGAGTTTGTACGGCGATTCCTGCTGGGCGATGATGAGGCAGGGAACGAAGAGCAGGAGAAGGGTTGGAGCGAATCTATGCAGGGGAAACATAGCATCCTCCATGATGCTGATGAAAGGATAGGAACGTGGCTGCGGCTCAATATATGTTCTTTTCCCGCCGAGCGCAACAAGCAGGGAGAATTCTTTTGCAATAAACCCCTTGCCAGAACAATTCGCCGCCGACGAAGAACGCGCATGAGTGTTCTTGAAATCCTCCCCCATACTCCCTATCTTAACCCACGCAATTCGATGAATCCCCACAAGTATCTGTTTTCCCCAATCATCATGGAGTCGAGATTCGTGGAGCCGAAGGGAATGATTTCCACTGTCATCACTTGAGAGGGAGTCTGGAATGCTGAATCCCACACACATTAAGAGTCAGAAGTTGCAGGCATGGGTCGAGGAGATGCGAAAACTCTGCAAGCCCGATCGTGTGTATTGGTGCGACGGCTCGGAGGAGGAATACGACAGGCTGTGTGACTTACTTGTGAAATCGGGAACATTCAAGCGGCTCAATCCCGACAAGCGACCCAACAGCTACCTTGCGCTCTCCGACCCCGACGATGTTGCGCGCGTGGAAGATCGCACGTTCATTTGCAGTCGCCGCAAGCAAGACGCAGGCCCCACCAACAACTGGATGGACCCGCGCGAGATGAAGGAGATATTGCTGCGTCTATTCGATGGGTGCATGCGCGGGAGGACGATGTATGTGGTTCCGTTCAGCATGGGACCGTTAGGCTCGCCCATTTCCCACATCGGTGTTGAAATCACCGACTCACCGTATGTGGTGGTGAGTATGAAGATTATGACGCGCATGGGCAAGAAAGTGTTGGACGTTCTGGGTGACGGAGAATTTGTTCCGTGCCTTCACTCGGTGGGGATGCCGCTCGGGCCCGGACAGAAGGACGCGCCATGGCCCTGCAACAAGGAGCACAAGTACATTGTGCATTTTCCCGAAGAGCGCTCCATCTGGTCGTTTGGCAGCGGCTATGGCGGCAACGCATTGCTCGGCAAGAAATGCTTCGCGCTGCGCATCGCCTCGGTGATGGCGCGCGACGAGGGCTGGCTCGCCGAACACATGCTGATTCTCGGCGTCGAAACACCATCGAAGGAGAAGACGTACATCGCAGCGGCGTTTCCCAGCGCATGCGGCAAAACAAATTTCGCGATGCTCATTCCACCGAAAGGATTCGAAGGCTACAAGGTCACCACCGTCGGTGATGACATTGCATGGATCAAGCGAGGCGACGACGGACGGCTCTACGCGATCAATCCCGAAGCAGGATACTTCGGGGTGGCGCCGGGCACATCGCCGAAATCCAATCCCAACGCCATCGAATGCATCCGAGCGAACACTATCTTCACCAACGTCGCGCAAACACCGGACGGTGATGTGTGGTGGGAAGGACTGACCGACACGCCGCCGCATCTGGTTGATTGGCGCGGGAGAGACTGGACCCCGGCGAGCGGAACGCCTGCTGCTCATCCCAATGCTCGCTTCACGGTGCCCGCGCATCAGAACCCCGCGATCGATCCGCGGTGGGAAGACCCGAACGGCGTACCGATCAGCGCGTTTGTTTTTGGGGGAAGGAGAAGCTCCGTTGTGCCGCTGGTGTATCAGGCGGTCAACTGGAACTTCGGCGTCTATCTGGCTGCAACGATGGGCTCGGAAACTACCGCCGCTGCGGCAGGTCAGATCGGCAATGTGCGGCGCGACCCGATGGCGATGCTGCCCTTCGCAGGCTATCACATCGCCGACTACTTCAACCACTGGCTGCAGTTTGGACGCGACACGCCGAATCCGCCGCGCATCTTCGCCGTGAACTGGTTCCGCAAGGACGAGAACGGGAATTTCATCTGGCCCGGCTTCGGCGAAAACATGCGCGTGCTGAAGTGGATCATCGACCGCGTTCACGGCCGCGGCTACGCCATCGAAAGTCCGTTGGGCTGGATGCCGCGTTATGAAGACATCATGTGGGATGGGTTGAAGATGCCCCGCGAGACATTCGACAAGGTCATGTCGGTGGAGAGTGAAGAGTGGAAGAAAGAGCTTCTTTCCCACGAAGAACTTTTCTCGAAACTGTATGACAGGCTTCCCCGCGAATTCACATTCATGCGCGAGTTGTTCCTCTCGTCGCTGTGGCGTTCGCCCGAGCATTGGAAGCTTGCGCGGGAATCCTGGTGAGCCTTCCCGGTGTCATGCGTATGCACATCGTCGTCCACACCACGACCCTCACGCTTGTTCAGGGCGACATCACGCAGCAGGATGTCGATGCGATCGTCAATGCTGCCAACTCCGGTTTGATGGGCGGCGGCGGCGTTGACGGCGCGATCCATCGTGCGGGTGGCCCGCAGATTCTCGAAGAGTGCAAAGCGTACGTCGCGAAGCACGGTCGCCTTCCAACAGGAGAAGCAATGATCACGTCGGCGGGCAAGATGAAGGCGAAGTACGTTATCCACACCGTCGGCCCCGTGTGGCATGGCGGCGGCCATCGCGAAGATGAACTGCTCGCCGGCGCCTATCGCAACTCGCTGAGACTCGCGGTCGAGCACGATCTCAAAACCATCGCGTTCCCATCCATTAGTACCGGAGCGTATGGATTTCCGATCGAGCGCGCGTCGAACATCGCGTTTGAGACGGTGAAGACATTTGTAGAGGAACACCCCTCGCTGCAGGAGGTTCGGTTCGTCGTCTTCTCACCATCCGATTTTACCGTCTACAAGAGATTATTCACTCGCTGAGACTACTTGCCATTTCATTCACACTCAAGGAAGATTGCCGTGATGTTTGCCTCAGTCCCCCGGTGGATGACCATCTCAACACTCCTGGTGCTGCTGGTGCGCGCGGGTGCAGCGCAGACCACACCAGCCGAAGGCATCCGCAAGAACACGCCGCGGGTGCATGCCTTCACGAACGCCCGCATTATTCCTGTGCCGGGCAGAGTGATCGAAAACGGAACACTTGTCATCCGGAACGGCGTCATTGTTGCAGTCGGCGCCGGCATTCCCATCCCCGCAGATGCTCGTGTATGGGACATGAGGGGGCAATGGATCTACCCCGGGTTCATTGATGCGTATTCGGATTACGGCGTACCCAAAGCGCCCAAGCCTCAGGCGCAGGCTGAGGGTGAGCCGCAGCGGCAGCGTCCGGAGACCGAGCCTTCGCGCGGTGTCGAGTACTGGAACAGAATGGCCCAGCCTCAGAACAACACAGCGAAGCTTCTCACGCCCGATGCAAAGGCGGCGGAGAAACTTCGGAGTCAGGGCTTCACCGCCGCCCTTGTCGTTCCTCAGCGCGGCATCATCAAGGGCATGAGTGCCGTGGTGAATCTCGGCGATGGGAAACCGAATGAAATGCTGGTGCGTTCGAATGTCGCCCAACACATGCAGCTTGCCGGCGAGTGGGGTTCGGAAGAATATCCCGGCTCGCTTATGGGTATCATCGCCTTCATCCGTCAAGCGATGTACGACGCGGAGTGGTATGCCCGAGCACACGACGCGTACGCGAAAAATCCCTCACTCCCACGCCCCGAGACGAATGAGGCCCTTGCTGCACTCGCCGACGTATTGACGAAGAAAATTCCCGTCGTGATTGAGACGAACAGCGAGCTTGACCTGCTGCGCGCGGACAAGATCGCGGAAGAGTTCGGCCTCAACCTTATCGTCCGCGGCAGCGGAAGAGAATACCGCCGGCTTGAGGCCGTGCAAGGCACGCGTCGCCCCATCATTCTTCCCATCAACTTTCCTGAAGCACCGAATGTCTCATCGCCGGAAGAGGCGCTGCAATACACATTGGAGGAACTGCGTCATTGGGACGAAGCGCCCGAGAACCCGAAGCGTCTGCATGAAGCCCGCGTCTCATTCGCGCTGACCGGTGCCATGCTGAAGGATGCGGGGACATTTCTCGCCGCGGTACGCACGGCTGTGCAGCGCGGCCTCTCCCGGGACGCAGCGCTCGCTGCTCTAACAATTTCTCCTTCCAGAATGTTTGGTGTTGAACGACAGCTCGGTTCCCTCGAAGTTGGGAAGGTGGCAAACTTCATCGTCACGAGTGGCGATGTGTTCGACGAGAAGACGATCATCCGCGAAAGCTGGATTGACGGTACGCGGTATGAGATCAAGCCTCTTCCTGAGATTGATCCTCGCGGAACGTGGCTGTTGAGTATCGCACGCGAAGCATCGGCCGATTCGATTCTTCTTACACTCAAGGGTGAGCCTGAGTCGCTCAGGGGTTCGATCAAGAAAACGAAAGAGGCGAAGCTCACGAACGTCGTGCTTGCGCAGCTTCGCCTGTCGTTCTCGTTCCCCGGAGATTCGCTCGGCTACGCGGGCATTGTGCGTATGTCCGCCGCGTTGCGGAAGGATGCACTATCGGGCAGCGGCGAGTGGTCGGACGGGAAAGCATTCTCGTGGAACGCGCGTCGTATCGGTCCGTATGTGCCGGAGCCGGATACGCTGAAGCCGAAAGAGGTGAGGATGGCGTCGTTCCCACCCGTCTATCCTCTCGGTGAGTTTGGCTTCGCGGCCAAACCCGTTCAGCCCGCGGCCGTGCTTGTGCAAGGCGCGACGATCTGGACGTGCGGCCCGCAGGGGAAATTGGAGAACGCCGACCTTCTAATTCAACAGGGAAAAATTTCTCGCGTCGGTGCCAAGCTCTCCGCACCGCCGGACGCGCTGGTGATTGATGCACGCGGGAAGCACGTAACGCCTGGACTCATTGACGCCCATTCTCATATGGCGGCATCAGGCGGCGTGAACGAATCGCGGCAGGCGGTTTCGGCGGAAGTGCGGATCGGTGACATCATTGACAGCGATGACATTGACATCTATCGCGCGCTGGCCGGCGGACTGACAGCGGCGCACATCCTGCACGGCTCGGCCAATCCCATCGGCGGCCAGGCGCAGATGATCAAGCTGCGATGGGGAAGTCTGCCCGACGAGATGAAGTTCGAGGGCTGTCCTCCCACCATCAAGTTCGCGCTCGGCGAAAACGTGAAGCAATCCAACTGGGGCGATCGCTTTACCACGCGCTATCCGCAGACACGGATGGGCGTCGAGCAGATTATTCGGGATGAGTTCAAAGCAGCGCTGGACTACGAGAAGGCCTGGCAGAAGTGGGAGAAGGAGAAATCCGGCATCCCGCCGCGCCGGGATCTTGAGCTGGATGCGATTCTCGAAATCCTTCGCGGCAAGCGCTTCATCCACTGTCACTCCTACGTGCAAAGCGAAATCCTGATGCTGATGCGCGTAGCGGAGGATTTCGGTTTCAGGATTCGCGTGTTTCAGCATATCCTTGAGGGGTACAAAGTCGCTGACGTGATGGCAAAACACGGCGCGGGCGCTTCGTCGTTCAGCGACTGGTGGGCGTACAAGCTGGAAGTCTACGACGCGATCCCCTACAACGGAGCGCTCATGCACGAGCAGGGCGTTCTCGTGTCGTTCAATTCGGATAGCGACGAGCTTGCACGCCGCATGAACTGGGAAGCGGCGAAGGCCGTGAAGTACGGCGGCGTTGCCGAAGAAGAGGCGCTCAAGTTCGTCACCCTGAATCCCGCGAAGCAGTTGATGATTGACCACCGCGTCGGGTCGCTGGAGCCGGGCAAGGATGCCGACTTCGTTATCTGGAGCGGCCATCCCTTCTCCACCTATACCAGGTGCGAGCAAACGTGGGTGGACGGCCGGAGGTATTTTGACCTCGATGAAGACAAGAAACTGAACGATGAAGTCCAGCGCCAGCGCGCAGCACTGATCCAGAAGGCGCTTGCTGCGAAGAAAGGGACGGGTACCGAACCCGCGCCGCGTATGCCCAAGCGCGGCGACGAGGTGGATCATCCGTCGCATCGGGCAGATGAGGTAGACGCCCCACGTGAAAGGCAGTAGCCGTTCCTCTGGTTTCAGGTTGATGACAGATCCGAGGCGACACCATCAGTTGATTGACATCGAATCCGAGCAACGAATAGCCACAGGGTATGGAGTGAGTAATGAACACATCCTTTCGATTTCTTAGAGCTCTTATACTGGAAGCAGTGATCGGTGTTTTTGTGGTCAATCCTCATGCCTTCTCCGGTGCCGGCCAGATTCCGGCGAAGCCGCAGGAAAAGCCCATCGTCATCAAGAACGCGACGATTCATCCGGTCAGCTCCGCTCCCATCCAGCGCGGCATGATTGTGTTCGACAGAGGGAAGATCGTCGCCGTTGGAACGAACGTCACCATCCCGCAGAATGCCGACGTGATTGACGGGACGGGCAAGCATGTGTATCCGGGCCTGATGAGTCCCGACACGTACATCGGCTTGATGGAGATTGGCGCCGTACGCGCTTCGCGTGACTTTGCCGAGACAGGTCGCATCAATCCGAACGTCCGCGCCGAGGTTGCCGTCAACCCGGAATCCGAAATCATTCCCGTCACGCGGGCAAACGGCATCACGACCTTCGTCACGTCGCCGCGCGGCGGACTCATCTCCGGCCTCTCGGCCGTGATGATGAGTGACGGCTGGACGTGGGAGGAGATGACGCTGAAGGCTCCGGCAGCGTTGGTGGTGCAATGGCCTTCGATGACGATCGCCCGCGGATGGTGGGTGACGAAATCGGAGGAAGAACAAAAGAAGGATCGAGACAAGGCGCTGATGGAGTTGGCGGAAGCCTTCCGCGATGCACGGGCGTACATGGCTGCGAAAAACGCCGAGGCCCAGAAAGGCATTACGTACCACAACACTGATGTACGGTGGGAGGCGATGATTCCCGTGCTGGAAGGAAAGGTGCCCGTTGCCGTCAGCGCAACTGAAGTGCAGCAAATCCAGGCAGCGGTCGCGTGGGCGCAGCAGGAGGGCGTGAAGTTGATCATCAGAGGCGGGCACGACGCCTGGCGGGTGACGGACTTGCTGAAGAAGCACAACGTGCCCGTGTTAGCGGGAGGCATTCATCGGCTGCCGGCGCGGCGCTTTGAAAAATACGATGAGCCGTTTACGCTTCCGAAGAAGCTGTACGAGGCCGGCGTTCCGTTTGCCATCATCTCGGACGACGAGGCGCCGCATGAACGCAATCTGCCCTATCATGCGGCGCAAGCCGCGGCGTACGGACTGCCGAAGGAGGAAGCGCTCAAAGCCATCACGTTGTATTCCGCGCAAATCTTCGGCGTGGCCGACCGCATCGGTTCGCTGGAAGTCGGTAAGGACGCGACGCTCATTGTGACCAACGGTGATCCGTTGGAGATTGCAACACGGGTGGAGATGGAGTTCATTCAGGGGCGCAACATTGATCTCACAAGCAAGCATACGATGCTGTACGAGAAGTACAAGGAGAAGTACCGGCGAGCAAAACGATGATACCAATCGGCATAGCGAAACTCGAAACGAATACCCTACAAGCTCAATGAGCCAGAACCGGATTGTCCCCATCACCTCAACGCTCCATCACATCGTCCTCGAGCCGGAAGCGGACACGCCTGCGCCGCATCCCACCGTCATCATGCTACACGGCCTCGGCGCCGACGAGCATGACCTTGCCGGCCTCGCGCAGGTTCTCGATCCTCGCCTGCTTACGATCAGCGTGCGTGCGCCGTTCCCGTTGGAATGGGGCGGATACAAGTGGTACGATTTCTATGACGCCGGCAAACCCGATCCCGTGCAGTTCAGAGAAAGCTGCGATCGGCTGCTGCAGTTCATCCACGACGCGCTCGGGTACTATCCGATTGATCGTCGGCATCTGTATCTTCTCGGGTTCAGCATGGGGACGGTGATGGCGCTGGCGATGGCGTTGAGTCAACCGTCCTTGTTCCGCAGTGTCATCGCCAACAGCGGGTACCTTGCCGAGGGGACACATCTGACATACCGTTGGAGCGAAATCAGCGGAAAGAGCTTCTACATTGCGCATGGCGTGTACGACGAGCTGATTCCCGTGGAGGCAAGCCGCATCATTCGTTCGAGGCTGGAGGATGCTGGAGCGCGCGTCGAGTATCATGAATATCCCATGGCGCACGAAATCAGCGAGCGAAGTCTTCAGGCAATGACCCGCTGGCTCACTGCACAGATTGACGAACGTGGAGACTGAACCGGATGCCCCAGAACGAACTTCTTCTTTTCATTCTCTTCAACATTTTTATCCTTTTTCTTCTCGCCCTCGATCTCGGGGTGTTCCACCGCAAAGACGAGCCGGTGAGTGTACGGGAAGCCGCCGTCTGGAGCGTCATCTGGATTGCGCTCTCGCTGGTGTTCAATCTCGGGTTGTATTTTTGGGTAAAGGAGAGAACCGGCAGCGCGGCAGAAGCGACGCGCGTCAGCCTGGAATTCCTCACCGGCTATCTGATGGAGAAAGCTCTTTCGGTAGATAACATCTTTGTGTTCATCGTCATCTTCTCCTATTTCGGCGTTCCGCCCAAATACCACCACCGTGTCCTGTTCTGGGGCGTGTTGGGCGCGCTCATCATGCGCGGCATCTTCATCGCGCTCGGCGCCGTGCTCATCGCTCGGTTCGATTGGGTTCTGTACGTCTTCGGTATCATTCTGATCGTCAGCGGATGGAAAATGGCTTTCGGCAGCGGCGAACAAGTCCATCCGGACAAGAACATCTTCATCCGCCTCGCGCGAAAATTCTTTCGCGTAGAACCGGGCTTCGACTCCCACAACTTCATCATCCGACGTCAGGGGAAAATCTACATCACGACGCTGTTTCTGGTCTTGATAACGGTCGAGACCACCGATGTGGTTTTTGCCGTGGATTCCATTCCGGCCGTCTTCGGCATAACACGGGATCCGTTCATCGTCTATTCGTCCAACGTCTTTGCCATCCTTGGCCTGCGCGCGCTCTACTTTCTGCTGGCAGGCGTGATGAATACGTTTTACTATTTGAAGTTCGGGCTGTCGCTGATCCTGGTGTTCATCGGATGCAAGATGTTGGTGGAAGATTTCGTTCATGTCCCGATTGTTGTTTCTCTGACGGTCGTGGGATTGGTGCTCACCGTTGCCATCGCGGCATCGCTCGTTCGCAACCGCCGCCGGTGACCGGGACGCTGCCCGGGCGCGACGGCTCTTTTCTCTCTGACA
Organism: Ignavibacteriales bacterium; assembly: GCA_037441705.1. Lineage (GTDB taxonomy): Bacteria > Bacteroidota > Ignavibacteria > UBA10030 > UBA6906 > CAADGV01. Next base: position 62,050 of record JBBIRR010000014.1, on the reverse strand, counting down.
AATGGAGGATTGACATGCTTGCTCGTCTGTTTATTCTTGTGTGCACAGCCGGTGTCCTGATTTCATGCGCCGGCGATCCGAAGCGCGAGGCGGAAGACTTTCTGCAATCGTACGCCGCGCACTATCAGAAACTTCTGTACGACGCCAACAAAGCACAGTGGCTGGCGAACACCGACATCAGCGACCGGCATGATAGCCTTGCAACCGAAGCAACAAAAGCGCTCGCAAAGTTCCAGGGCAGCGTCGAAGTCATCGAAAGAACACGGGCACTTCTCGCGCAGAAAGAAAAGCTGGACCCGCTTCAGGTACGGCAGCTCGAAAAAATTCGGCTCGCAGCAGCACATAGCCCCGGAACCATCCCTGCTGCGGTGGATTCGCTCATCGCCGCTACCACAAAACAGACGAGTGTTCTCTACGGATACGAGTATGTGATGACGGTCCGGAACGGGAAACCCAGGAAGGTAACGACGAACGACATTGATCGCATCCTGCAGGAGTCGAGGGACCTCAACGAACGGCTCGCGGCGTGGGAAACCTCGAAAGGGGTAGGAATGAAGTTGAAGGATGGATTGGCGGACCTTCAACACCTGCGCAACCGCGTTGCGCGCGAGATGGGCTACAGTTCGTACTTCGGGCTTGAGGTCGCGGACTACGGCATGAGCACGCAGGAGATGATGGACTTGATGAACAAGCTGCTTGCCGAGCTGCGACCGCTCTATCGCGAGCTGCATACCTACGCGCGCTACGAACTCGCCCGGCGCTACAACCAGCCGGTGCCCGAAAAGTTGCCGGCACACTGGCTGCCCAATCGGTGGGGGCAGAACTGGCCGGGTCTTGTGCAGGCGGTGAACCTCGACGCGCTGTTCAAGGACAAGTCGAAAGAGTGGATTGTGCAGCAGGCCGAGAACTTCTACGTCAGCATGGGCTTCCCGAAGTTGAATCAGACATTCTGGGAGAAATCCGACCTCTATCCGGTCGAGCCGGGATCGCCACGCAAGAAGAACAACCACGCCTCGGCCTGGCATCTGAATCTGGAAGATGACTATCGCTCACTGATGAGTGTGGAGCCGAACGACGATTGGTTCCGCACGACCCATCATGAACTCGGCCACATCTACTATTTCATCGAATACTCCAACCCCGACGTGCCGCTGGTGCTGCGCGACGGAGCAAACCGTAGCTACCACGAAGGCATCGGCGACCTGATGGCGATCGCATCAATGCAGCGGCCCTATCTCGAAGCGGTGGGGCTGATGTCGCCGGACGTAACGATCGATCAGATACAATGGCTGCTGAACGACGCGCTTGCCAGCAGCTCGGTCGTGTTCATCCCCTTTGCCGCCGGAACGATGTCGCACTTCGAACACGATCTCTACGAGCAGGATCTGCCGAAAGATCAGTTCAACAGTCGTTGGTGGCAGTACGTAGAGCAGTATCAGGGGATCGTTCCGCCCTCACCACGCGGCGAGCAATACTGCGATGCCGCGACGAAAACCCACATCATTGACGACCCGGCGCAGTATTATGATTATGCCCTCTCGTGTGTGTTGAAGTTCCAATTGCACGAGCACATCGCGCGCACGATCCTCAAACAGGATCCTCGTTCGTGCAACTACTACGGCAACAAAGAGGTGGCGGCGTTTCTGCGCAGCATCATGAAACACGGCGCGAGCAAGGATTGGCGCGCCGTCCTCAAAGAAACCACGGGTCAGGATCTGAGCGCACGCGCCATGCTGGACTACTTCCAGCCTCTGATGGAGTATCTCAAGCAGGTGAACAGAGGAAGGAAGAGCACGATTTAGAAAACGGCACACGGAGACTCCCGTTCGCGAATCCATGTATCAAGAGTCCACGTGTCCCAGATGATTCAGCTGCCTGAGGATTCTCTTGCCGCGCGCGTTGATGCCCGGAGTTCCCCATGGAAGTTGCTGTTCGATGACAAGCCGAAGTTCCCTCTTCAACTCAGGCTCCTGCCGGGCGATGTTGGCAAGGACGGTCATGGAAAAACAGCGGACAGCAACAGGCTCGTGTTGCGACGTGAGGAGGCCGAAGCAAATGGTTGCCACCTTTCCCTGCAGCTTCTTCGGAACAGTGATGAACTGAAGAATGCGAACGACGTTCCGCTTCACCGCTACGTGAACTCCCGGCTCCATCATCCGATCGAGCATCCTTCCGAGGTAGGGTAGGAGAAGCTGGGGATGCTGTTCAGCACAGCACGAGACGATCCACGCCGCGCGTTGCGTGATACGATACTCACCTTTCAAGAAACAGCGCATCAATTGGCCGAAGCGCCGCCGGTCGCTCCCCACCCATCGCGCTATGCGCATGGTGTTACGCTTCGAGTGTTCTTTGAGGATTGCGGATTCGAGGTGCATGGCGTGGTGCAGGCAAAGTCAATACCGAGACTCCAACTATATGATGAGCGTGATTACTGATAATGCAGCCCCGGGTAGAGCAAATTGATGGCAATGAAGTGCAGCGGTCTGTACACGTACCCAAACATCTGCCACGCGACAATCAGGCCGACGAGCGCAAGACCTGAGCGATACAGGAGACGCATGTACTTTTGGCCCAACCGTTCGCTCATGAACAGCGGCAGCACACCGCTGCCATCCAGCGGCGGGACGGGCAGAAGGTTGAACGCAAAGAGCAGAAGATTAAGTGAGAAGAACACACTCACCATCGTTGCAGCATGCGTCCAGAGGCTGCCGCCGGGTGCATCGGTGAGATGCATGAAGGTAATGCTTTCGGGAGGGGCGAAAATGCCGAGCGCCATGCCGAGTCTGATGAGCACGCCGGCGCACACCACGAGCAGCAAGTTTGCTGCGGGGCCTGCAAGCGACATGAGGGCTGCCCGACGTGGATAGCGAAGCGCCCAGTGTGGGTCGTACGGTGCACTTGCCCATCCCATCATCCATCCGCTCATGAAGAACGAGAGTATCGGCATGATCACCGTCCCGAACGGCTCGCGGCGCATGTGCGGCGCAGGATTCAGCGTCACCTGCCCGCCATGATAGGCGGTGTAGTCGCCTAACTTCATCGCCGTGAAGGCATGTGCGGCTTCGTGCAGCGTGGTGGAGAACAGAAATACGACATACCATAACACGCCGTCGGCAAGTCGTTCCATCGTCAGCGCAGATTCCATGGTGTTTTTAGTTGGAGATGATTTCGAGTGCAGTGGTACGTCGCGGCAGCCAGATGGTCATCTCTCCCTCACCGCGGTGTGCCCACGTGTAGTAGGGGATGGCAACGAACGGCTGCCGCACGGTTGTGATGGTGATGCCGTCCTCGGCAAGTTTGTAGGCGGGGACTTCACCGGTTATCGCGACGATCCCGCCGAAGAGATCGGTACGCATCTCCGCTCTCAACGGCACGGCGTCGGGAAGGATGATGTTGCCAGTCGCCCCCGCGTTGTCAATCCATTCTGCACAATACACCAACGGTCCTCGCTGCAACGCCACCTTGCCGGCATTTTCCTTGACTGCGGGATGGGAGACAATGCGGCGAACAGTCATCGGAAGCTCGAGGACGACAACATCACCTTCTCTCCACGTTCTATCGAGCACGGCATAACCATCATGTATCTGCGGCTTCATCTCACGTCCGTTGAGCGTTAGTGAGTATGAGTTGCTCTCGGATGAAAGATAGCTGTACAAATCCGACGGAACGGGCTGCTGCAGCCATCCGGGGATGCGGAGGTGGAGCGCAAATCGTACAGGTGTTTTCGGCCGCAGGGTCAGCCGGATATTGCCCTGCCATGGATAGTTTGTCTCCTGCTGCACAGCGACGCGTATGCCGCTCGAGAGCGTCACGTCCGTCTCGCTTGCGATGAAAAGATTGACGAAGAGGGAATTCCCTCTTCGTGCGTAGACGTATCCCGGAATCGTGGGAATGAATCTGGTGATGTTGGTGGGACAGCATGAGCAGGGAAACCACGGGGAGCGCGAAAGCTCGATGTCCGGATGCCGGTAATGTTTGCTGATCTGCATGGCGTTCGTGTAGAAGAAGGTTTTGCCATCCAGGCCATAGCCGGAGATCAATCCGTTGTACAGAATGCGTTCGAGAACGTCTATGTACTTCGCATGTCCGTGAAGCAGGAACATGCGATGGTTCCAGAACACGTTACCGATTGCCGCACAGGTTTCGCAGTAGGCATCGCGATTGGGCAGCTCGTAGTTCTTGCCGAACCGTTCGCCGTCTCCCGCTGCTCCGATGCCGCCATGAACATACATCTTCTTTGACACGACATTGTCCCATAATGCATCAATCGCCTGCACGTACGCAGTATCCCGTGTCAGTGCGGCAATATCGGCCATGCCGCTGTACATGTACATCGCACGCACCGCATGCCCGACTGCTTCACGCTGTCGAACAACGGGGAGGTGATCCTGCCAGTACATGCCGTTCTTGAAGACGTCGTTGCTCGTTGTGTCATACCGAACGCGCCCGCGTTCCTCAAGAAAAAACTTTGCCAGACGCAAGAACGTTGTGTCTCCGGTGACGCGGAAGAGCTTCACCAACCCCATCTCGATCACCTGATGCCCCGGTGCAACGCGGCGTTTGTCGGGACCGAAGGTTGCGGCAATCAACCGGGCGTTCTTGAGTGCGATATCGAGCAATGAGCGCTTGCCGGTAGCCCGATAGTGCGCTACGGCAGTCTCGTAAAGGTGTCCTGCGTTGTAAAGCTCATGGCTGTGCAGCCGTTCATTCACCCAGCGTTCGCTACCGATTCTCGCGCTCGTGTTAACGGGGTCAATCGTCCGTTCGGTGAAGAGATATCCGTCAGGCTCCTGGGCGCGGGCAACAAGCACAATGAGGCTGTCGAGATACGCGTCGAGACCTGCGTCGGGATGCGTACTGAGTGTGTAGGATGCCCCCTCGATGGTTTTGTACACATCGGTATCGTCAAAGGAGTATTTTGTGCAGAACTTGCCGGCCCGCGCGGCCGCCATCTCGAAGTTTTTGATGCGGCCCGTGAGGCGACATTGTTCGAACGAGGCGGGTATCGTGACCGTTCGATTGGTTTCGAGGCGCGGCTGCCAGAAGCTGTCGTGAAGCCTCACCTCCGTAAAGGGCACGGGCGTGAAGGGATAGTCCGGCTGTGCGAACCCGTTCATCGAAAACATCATGACGAGAAGAAACGTCCATCGGTTCATTGCTACGTCCTCTTCTGATAAGCAGTCTCTCTATCATTACCATCCCACTCCCGAAAGAAGCGCTGTAAGAATTCTTCCATGAATGCATGGCGCTGTGCGGCGATCGTTCGTGCGGTGGGCGTATTCATGCGATCTTTCAGGAGCAAGAGTTTTTCGTAGAAATGATTGATCGTTGTTCCCCGGTTGTTTCTGTACTCTTCAAAGGAGTGGTGATGTGTTGGAGGAAGGGAGGGATTGTACAGCTCACGGTGGGCGTGTCCTCCGTACGCAAAGGCGCGCGCGATGCCGATCGCCCCGAGCGCGTCGAGGCGGTCGGCGTCCTGCACAACCATTCCCTCCTTTGTCGGCATCCGATCGGGGACCCCGGCGCCTTTGAACGAGACACGCGCGATAATGTCGCAGACATGATCAATCGTTGCCCGTTCAACGCCGAGGCTCTCGAGCCACGCCCGGGCCTCGCGCGCTCCGGCCGTCGCATCGCCTGAGAATTTCCAATCTGCCACGTCGTGCAGCAAGGCGGCAAGCTCGGTCACGAAACGGTCGGCCCCTTCCTGCTCCGCAAGATAGGTTGCCATCCGCCAGACGCGTTCGACGTGGAACCAATCATGCCCCGAACCTTCGCCGGAAAGCCTGGCTTGAACGTGCGCAGCAGTTGCTGTGATGACGGCAGATGTGTCCACGGTACTCGATGACGGCACGTTCACGTTACCTTTTCGACTTCGATGAAATTCGTGGAGCCGCGGGCGAAGAAGGGCTGTCCTGCCAGCAGCACAATGTACTCGCCGCGTTGAATCAGGCCCAGATTCAACAGCTTGTCCTGGATTTGCCGCACGGCTTTGTCCGAATCCGGCTCGAGGGATTCCACCACAATGCCGTGCACGCCCCAGATCAGCTTTAGTCGTCGGAGGATTTTGACGCGGTCGGTGATGGCGATGATGCGTGTGCGCGGACGGTAGTGCGAAAGCACACGGGCGGTTTCGCCGGAATGCGTCACACACACAATCGCGGCGGCATGCATCTGCTCGGCAAGCACACACGCCGCGCGTCCGAGGGCGTCGTGCCTGCTGCTCACGCCCGTGTGAGGATGGTCGAGAATCCGATGCGTGCCGAGATGCTCGGCTTCGACTTTCCGAATGATGCGGTCCATGATCTGAACCGCTTCGAGAGGGTATCGTCCTACCGAGGTCTCGCCGCTGAGCATCACCGCATCGGCACCGTCAACGACGCCGTTGGCGACGTCGTTGGCTTCGGCGCGCGTGGGCGTAGGGCTGTTGATCATCGACTCTAACATCTGCGTTGCGATAATCACCGGCTTGCCCGCGTCGTTGCACTTGCGGATGATCTTCTTCTGCAGCATCGGCACATCTTCGGGCGGCAGCTCGACGCCAAGGTCACCGCGGGCGATCATGATCGCGTCCGCCTCTGCGATGATCTCGTCCATGTTGGCGACGGCCTGCGGCTTTTCGATTTTTGCCACGATAGGCAGGAAGCGGCTCTTCTCGATTCTCTCGACAATCGCTTTGCGCAGCTGGCGGATGTCATCGGCGGTGCGGACGAACGAAAGCGCAACGTAATCAATATCGTGTGCGATGCCGAATTCAAGGTCACGAATATCTTTTGCCGTCAGCGACGGCGTACTGACGGCGACGTTGGGAAGGTTGATGCCCTTGTGAGCGGAAAGCGTTCCCCCCACGATCACCTCACAGCGAACGTCGTTGCCGCGGACTTCCATCACCCGCACGCGCAGTTTTCCATCGTCCAGCAAGATCACATCGCCCGGATGAACATCGCGCGTAAGGTTAGCATACGTCGTTGCCACCCGTGTTCGATCGCCGATGATCGGGTCGGTCGTGATCGTAAAGGTCTCTCCCTGCCGCAGTTCAATGAAGGGCGTTGAGAGATCGCCGATGCGAATCTTCGGACCCTGAAGATCCTGGAGCACCGCCACGAGGTCGTTCGTTCGTCGCACGGCCTCCCGAAGGTTCATCAACGCCCGCAGATGATCCTCCTGTGTGCCGTGCGAGAAATTCAATCGGACTACATCAACGCCGGACTGAATGAGCCGGACGATCATGTCCACGGAGTTGGTGGACGGGCCGAGCGTTGCGACGATCTTGGTGTTGTTAAAGCGCGTGGGCGTCATGGATGCAGCGTTCCTACTCTCGTTGGGGAACGGATGACCGTAGGCGTTTGATGTCGCGGACGAGCAGAGGCAGGATATCGCCGGCCTTGCCCTGCAAGAATTCGTCCGCGTAGTCCGTCAGCGGCGTTGTCTCGCAATTGACCTCGATGATGTACGCGCCGCCGCGCTTGGCTTCGAGAGGCAGGGACGCTGCGGGATACACAACGCCCGATGTGCCGATGGAAAGCAGGACGTCGGCACTGCGGCATGCCTGTTCCGCTCCCGCCCATTCGTTCTCGGGAAGGAACTCGCCGAACCATACGACGTCGGGCCGTATCAGACCGCCGCAGTGGCAGCGCGGGACAGCGGGTCCCTGCAAGACATACTCATTTGTAAACGGCGTGCCGCACTGCATGCAGTAGTTGCGCTCGATGTTGCCGTGCAGTTCGAACACGCGCTTGCTGCCGGCCCGCCGATGGAGGTTGTCGATGTTCTGTGTGACGACTGCAAACGACGGAAAAATCTGTTCCATCTCCGCCAGGGCATAATGTCCTGGATTGGGTTGAACCTCTGCAATCACCTTCTTGCGCGCGGCGTACCATTCCCACACCAATTCCGGATTGCGGAGGAAGGCATTGAGGTTGGCAAGCTCTTCGGGTTTGAATTTCGCCCAGATGCCGTCGGTGCCGCGGAAGGTGGGGACGCCGCTCTCGGCGGAGATGCCGGCGCCCGTGAAAGCAACGACGCGTTCAGCACGCGCAAGGGCAGCTTGAGTGCTCGGGGAACAGATCATGGCGGTGGCATGAGGGTTAAGCGTGAAGCATGCTGTTGCGTTGCCTGTCTGTCCGCGCGGACCGTCTTGTACGCTCCATTCAGCCACAGCGCCGTCTGATCATCGAAATGATCGTGAAAGGGCTGGCCCGATTGTCCGCTGGGCAGAATCGATCGTGCCTCGAACGGAGTGCTCATATCAACAATGCGGCGGAAGGAAGCCCCGACGGTCACGCCGAACGGAACATTCAACGGACCCGGCTGCAATGCATCGTTGAAACTGTACTCGCCGCTGGTGAGTGCAGTGGATGCACCGCCATACGGGAACGGTCCGATGTTGAAAATCTTGTCCAACGGCTTCTTCAGTCCGAACGGATGCTGCAGCGTGACCGTGTGCAGGTTGCCCCACTGCCAGTTTTTCGTTTCATCACCCAATGTCGTTCGGAGGGCGTTGATGGCGTCCTTCATGCTCTGCAGCAGAATGTCGTCCCGCGTTTCGACCGCGCTTGTGCGGATGTCGTCGAACCATGATGTGGTATCTTGCTCGACGAGCCGCATGGTAACGCGCAGCGGGATGTTGACCAGCAGCAGGTAGTCGTGCAGGAGATCGCTGCCCATCTCATCTTCATACAGATTCTTCATCAGATGGGTAAGAAATTGTTGGAAGATGGCCGTGACGATATCCTCGCGCGAGAAAACGAAGTTCCAGTTAGAAAAATAATCCATCACAAGCTCCCCATACGGCGGATCGAGCTTCCCCTTGCACGCTGCAAGAATGTACGGCGTGAATCGCTTTGCATAGTAGGAGAACTGATCATTCTGCAGCCTCTCGAAGTCCGCAGGAGAGAACTTCTGCTCTTTGCTCAGTTCTTCTCGCAGCCGCAAGAACCGAGCAGGAGGCTCCCACAACGCCGAGATGTGATAGGGATAGCTGTCGTCCACAATCTTGTTGTTTGCTGTTGCGATAAACCCTTCGGGTGGATTGTAGAGATGCGGAAGCTGCTCGAACGGCACGAACCCTTGCCACTCGGTGGATGTCTCCCAGCCCGGAAGCGGAAGCAGCGACTGAACGGCGGGCGGACGTTTGGGCAGCCACACGCCGCACCAGTAGCCGATGTTCCCGTGCACATCTCCGTAAACGAAGTTCTGCCCCGGTCCGCTGAACTCCTTCACGCCTGCAACAAACTCCTGCCAGGTGTGTGCACGATTGATGATGTTGAACGCTTCGATCTGGTCGCTGATCTCTGCGCCGGTCCATCGCATTGAAGCCACGAAAGGAAGGCGCGCCTTTTTCAGCATGGTGTGAATGTCCGTCACAATGGGGCCGTGATGCGTGGAGCGGATGGTAACGTAGTGCAGGGTGTCATCCCGCACAAGGATTTCTTCTTCACGAATGGTGAGTGGAAGCGACTGCCCATCGTAGATGTATCTGCTCGAGTCGGTCGAATCAATGCGCTCGACGTAGAAGTCTGCATCATCGGCCATCGTGTTGGTCAATCCCCATGCAATGTCGGCATTATTCCCTGCAACGATGCCGGGCACGCCGGGAATGGAGAATCCCATGACGTTGTAGCCGGCGCCGTGCAGGCTCACCTCGTACCACTTGGACGGATTGGTCAGCTGCAGGTGCGTGTCGTTGGCGAGCAGAACGGCGTTTGATTCGGATTTCTGCGGAGCAACAACCCACGCGTTGCTTCCGCCCAGGAGACCCCCGATGCCGCGGAAGGCGCAGTAGTCCTGAGCCGTTTGGAGAAATGCCAAAGCCGGTTTCACAACCTTGCGCCATTCGCTTGCCGGCACAATCGGCGGCACTTCTGGGGGATAGGAGGGAAAGACCTCACGGGCCTTTTCGTAGCCGACTCGCTCGACAAGCGCGCCAAGCGTGAGGTCAGTCCACCACGAAAGGTTCAGTTCCCACGCCATCAGTCTGCCGATGATGATGCTGTGCAGCGGCGTCCACGGTTCAGGCTCGTAGCGCAGCAAATCGAACTCGATGGGATACTTTCCCTTGTGAGACGTGATGAAGGCATTCACGCCGTCGGCATAGGCCTGCAGGCGCGAGCGTGAGGCAGGAGTGATCGCGCGCTCCACTTCTTCGGCAATTCTGCGTATGCCGATGATGCGGAACATCCGGTCGAAATCCAGTGTCACGAGACCGAGAAGTTCGGAAAGGCGACCCTGTCCGATGCGGCGTGTAATGTCCATCTGCCAGAGACGATCCTGGGCGTGCACGTAGCCGAGCGCGAAGAACAGATCGTGCTCGTTCTGTGCTTCAATGCGCGGCACACCGTAGTCGTCCCGCACAATCTCGACGGGTTGAACAATGCCCGGCACTGCGATGGAGCCTGATGTTTCCGGAAACGATTTGCGAATCTGCGACCGAACAAAGAAGAGACCCGCGATAAGCGTTACCGCGAGGACGCCAAGGATTCCGAGGATGACCTTCTTTCGTGTGGACAAGGGCGGCTCCAGAGGTTACAAAACACAAAAGTCCGTCCCGATAGTGCTGGGACGGACTTCAATATATTCAAACGACGTGCGTCTTGCAATCAGTAGCGATACGAGAAGGTGAGGGCGAAATTGTTGGTCGCGATATCTTCCAACAATTGCGGGCTGCCGGTGTAGTTGTAGCGGAACGTCTTCCACCAGCCGCGGGCATAGGCGAGGTCCAGCATCGTGTCTTCACTCAGAAGAATGCCGAGGCCGGCAGTCACATACTTCTGATCGAACGAACTCGGGTCGCCTTTGAACGGCGAGGTGTTGTAGATAAACCCACCGCGCAGGCGCACGCCTATCTCCTTGAGGTCGTACTCGGCACCGCCGCGCAGGTTGGCAGTGGCCCGAAAGATATCCTTGATATCTTTGTTCAACGCAATCACATCGGGATTGGCGTTGCGGAATTCAAGCTGTGTCCAATCGGTGTACTCCACGTCGCCCGAGAGCACAAGATCGCGGACGACAAGAGATGCACCGGCGCTGAACACCCACGGGGTCAGCACATCATACTCACCGGATTGGTTGCTCGGGTCGGGTGAGACAATGTCGCCGTTATCGTAGAAGGCCTTGTAGGTCGTGCCGAACGTTTCTTTCACACGTAACGAGGTGGGCGACTTTATAGTTATGCCGAGGCGGAACCTGTCCGGCACACGATACATCAATCCCAATTTTGCGTTGAAGCCGGACAGGTCGCTGTCGACAAAATCATCCTGCGTGAACTGATCGAATTGGAGCGGACTCCCGTTGATCGGGCTGCTGTAGATGTTTCGATTATCCTGCTCTTTATATGAACGATCATACGTGTAGCTGCCTGTAACGTAACTGAGCGTCAGGCCGACGGAGACGTTACGGGCAATATCAATGGCACCGGCCGCCGACCAGTTGTTCAACCCGCCTCCCTCAAGGACCTTTCCCACCTGTGTTACGCGGTTGATAATCGGACTAAAGTACACAAGCTGGCCTTGAGCATTACGGGTGGTGTCGGCAAGGTACAACTCCCAGGCAATACCGCTCGGCTCTCCGCTCACCGGCGATCCGTCACGTGTGTAGGTTTGAATGATGCTGCCTGTAGGATTGAACGCCTCGAAGGCTACGCCGGTGGTGAAGTTACTCTGACGGTTGTAGCCGAAGGCAAACACGAGGCTTCCTCTCCGGACGGGAATAGGGAATGCAACTCCGAGCGCGTTCAACTGGGTTGCATTGTTCGTGTAGGATTGTGCCGTTCCGATGTATGAGCTTGTGTTGCCGTAGCTCAGATGTGAAAGGCCGAGCGAGAACTCGCCCTGTTCGAGTTGAGCGAGACCCGCCGGATTCCAGAACAGCGCGCTGTAATCGTTCGCCACACCGGTGTACGCGCCCCCCATGCCGATGGCCCGCGTGCCGACACCCAGCCCGGGTGTTGCAAAGCGGAGGGCGTCCTCAGGGAATTGCGCGTGCGCGGCCGAACCGAAGAATAAAACCACCAGAACCGCTGAGATATACTTCACCGTATCAACACCTCTTTCTTGCAATGTTGTGTCTCGACGAATGAAATTCTTGAGAGCTTACCGCCCGCCACGACCACTCGAGTTGCGGCCGCCGCCGCTCGGTGTCGATGGAGCAGGCGCTGAGCTGGGCGGTGGTGATGAGTGTGCCGGTGGAGAGTACGAGCCCCCGCCTCCCGATGATCTGCCGCCTCCCGAGCGACCGCTGCTGCCTCTCTCGCCGCCACCCGGGTTTGCGGGTGCGACCGAAGGTGCCGGTCTCGGCGGAGTCCGCACTTCGCCTCCGCGCGTTGCTTCACGCCCGCCGCTGCTGCGCGTCTTGCCGCCGCGCGTAACGCTTCCGCTGCGCGATCCCCGCGCCTCGGTTCCGCCTGATTCGCTACCACCGCTCCTTCCCGTTGAAATGCGCGTGCCGGCCGGCGGTTGTTCTGCACCTGATCGCCCTCCTCCACTGCCACCTCCACTCCGGTAGCCTGATGGGAGTGCATCGCTGCCGCCGCTGCCGCGACCATAGCCGCTGCGCGTGTCGCCTGTTGTTCGCGTCACGCCAATTGTGCGCGTTGAGCCGTGGCCATATCGGCCGGCATATCCGCCGTAGCCCCATCCGTACGGATGCCACCACCATCGTGGATAAGGATACCCCCACCACACCCATCCTGCATAGTATCCCGGATAGAACGTCCCGCACGTCCAGAACGGATCGTAGTACGTGTAGTACCATCCTGACCGCCAGTACCACGGGTCGCAGGGGAAAAAGCCGACGGAGAACGATGGGTAATAGTAATAGAAGTAGAATGCACGACGCGGCGACCAATAGGGGTCGTACTCGTCATCGTAGCGCGTGCCCTCTTCGGAGTACGTTCGATCGCCCTCAGTGTATTCAGACTCTTGCTCTGATTCCTCGCGCGCCGTCTTCAACTGGGTGTAGCAACCCGATGCAACCATCGTAAAAGCGACCAGCGCAACCAGACCCGTTAGAAGATTCTTCATGACGAATCCTCCCTTTCTCCTTAGATCATGACGTGGACTATCCCCGAAGGGGCAATATCAGTGCCAACCGTTGGACACTAACCTGCCCCGCGTGGTTTGATTTGTTCGCTCTTTTGCAATCCCGTACGTGTTTGCAAACGCAACACTTCCACCTGCGCTGTTGCGTTTGATAAACAACGACGGGATTGAACGTTCACAATTCAGAACAGTTCAGAGAACGACTTGGTTCGAACTCAATCTCAATATAGAAAGACGGGCAACGAATACCAAGTGAGGAGGTCACCGGTCACCCCAACAGGAAGGCTTAACGAGGAACTTCGGATACCATCCAACCACTAAATATCTTCATCCTCGCCGAACACCGTTCGCGTATTCTTCGGCAGCTCGATCTTCGCAGGCTCTCGTTGAACCTTTGGCCTGTTTGCGAAAGGATGTGGGGGAACCTCCGGGGTTGTGGCAACGGGAGGTGAAGGGGACGGAGGAAATCCCGACTCGAATCCTTCGGCCGCCTGCGGTTCGCGCGGCTCCTGCGTGAAGGGGATAATGTTGGCCGGCTGTGCTGCGGGCTGCACGGGCGTTTGAAGAGCCGGTTGACCCGGAAGGTATCGTGAGCAAAGCCCGCGCCATTCCGCGATACGCTCAGGTTCCGAGGTGCGGGCGAGTGTCCGGTCACGAAGGACAAACTCTCCTGCGACCATCACGTCGGAGATGTCGCCGGTGGTAAGAATATCAACCACGCAGCGCGCGACTTCTTCGGCGCGGGAGTGTTTGCTCAGTTGAGCAACGCGGAGAGAGTTGAGAGAAAAGAACACGATGTCGGCCCGTTTGCCGACTTCGAGCGATCCCGTGTCCTTGTGGATGTTGAGCGCGGCTGCGCCGTTGATGGTTGCCATCCGAACGATCTCCAACGGCGAGAATGCCCGCAGCCCCGGAACCACAAGCGGCAGTTGACTGACGAAGCGCATTTCTTCTACCATGTCAATGCTTCCCCAATCAGTGCCGAGCGCGAGCCGCACGAAACGCTTTGCGAGATGACGCAAGGCGGGATAGCCCGTTTGTTTTGCCGCCGTGGAGCGGGGACATACGACGACCGTGCCGTTCGCGTCTTTCACCATCGCTGCTTCGGTTTCCGTGATGTGGTTTGCGTGTACAATTATCGTCTCGGGGCGCAATGCGTTGAAGGACTGCAGCAGGGTAATGATGCCTTTCTGGAAATTCCTCAACATGGTGTCCGCGTCTTCGCGTTGTTCGGCAACGTGGGCAAGAATGGATGCCTTGAGGTCCTTTGCAGCCCGCAGAGCGTTTTCAATGCTGTAGACCGTCATGTCGCGTTCTTCGCCGAGACTTACCGCAACACGCAGGCCTCTGCTGCCCAACGCCCGCGCCCCGCGAATGTGATCCCACGTCCGAAGAGCAAGCACGCAGCCGAGGCGGCTTGTTTCGATTGCTCGCGCGATCTGCACGAGGCTCTCCTCATGCACGCACGGCGGAAACTCTCCCACCCATGTTGTGCCGCATCGGGCGTGTGCGGCATAGACGGTCCCGTACAGCACATCGAGGTCTTTCGCACTTGACGTATGCATCAGCCGTTCGGAGGTTTGCTTCAGCGTCGTGTTCTCGTTCCACAGCGTGTAGTGCGTCCCGTCCGTCAGCGCGTGCAGAAGGAAGCTCTCTGTGTGATAATGTGCATTGATGAAGCCGGGAAGCAGGAGCTTGTCAGATGCGTCGATAATCTCCGCGTCGGGATTGTCTCGTACGAGCTTATCGAAACTTTCGGAAATGTCGAGGATGCGGCCGTTGGCAACGAGAAGATGATACGGACCGCAGCGATTGGTTGCGTCGCAGGTAAGAACGATCCCGTTTGCGATGATCGAAGTGTTCGTCATACATCCTCACAACGTTCTGCGCCAGGTTGTTTCCCCCTTCCGATCTTCAACGACAATGCCCAGCGTTTGCAGCGCGCTGCGGATCTTGTCGGAGAGGGCGTACAACTTTTGCGCGCGAATTTCGGAGCGCATCTCGAGGATCAGCTTCATCAGTCCATCCACAAGCGCTGCGTCGTGACCAGCAGCGGCGGCACCGAACGTCAGTCCGAGGATATTCCCGCCCAGCTCCTCGTAGAGATCGAGAATCTGTCGGATGGTCGAGGCGCTCATGGATGTCCCGCCGGCAAGCGACTGATTCACATCCCTGCTCAGGTCAAACAGCGCCGCAATTGCCTGCGGCGTGTTGAAGTCGTCGTCCATCGCAGCGAGGAATGCGGCTTTGTATCGTGTGAGATTGATGGGCGAGGTGCTGCCATCCTCGGCCGCCGCTTTGATGCGCTCACGGAGAGTGCGGAACGTGTTGGTGAGCCTTTCCAATCCCTTCGCTGCAGCATCAACGGCCTCGTCGCTGAAATCCAGCGTGCTCCGATACTGGCTCTGGAGGATGAAGAAGCGGATCGTTTCCGGTTTCCATTTCTTGAACGCGTCCTTGAGTGTGGTGAAGTTCCCTAACGACTTGCCCATCTTCTGGCCGTTGACGGTCACCATGTTGTTGTGCAACCAGTACTTCACGAACGGTTTCCCCGTTGCACCTTCGCTCTGCGCAATCTCGCATTCATGATGCGGGAATTGATTCTCGAGTCCGCCGCCGTGAATGTCGAAACTCTCGCCCAAATACTTCATGGACATAGCCGAGCATTCGATGTGCCATCCGGGGAAGCCCACGCTCCACGGACTCGGCCAGCGCATGATGTGTTCCGGGTCGGCTTTCTTCCACAACGCGAAGTCGGCGGGGTGGCGTTTCTCCTCCTTGACCTCGACCCGCGCGCCTGCCTCAAGCTCCTCTACCGTGCGGCCGGAAAGTTTTCCATAGTCGGCAAACGCGTGAACATCGAAATACACCGAGCCGTTTGCCTCGTAGGCAAGCCCTTTTGCGAGCAGGTGTTTGATCAGCTCAATCTGCTCAATGACGTGGCCCGTTGCGCGCGGCGAGATATCGGGACGGAGAACGTTGAGTGCATCCATGTCCTCGAAGTAGCTGCGCGTATAGAACTCCGCAACGGCCATGGGGTGCTTCTGTTCGGCGCGGCTCGTCTTCAGAATCCGATCTTCACCCTCGTGCGCATCGCCTAACAGATGCCCGACGTCGGTGATGTTCTGCACGTACGTCACGCTGTAGCCGAGGTAGCGCAGATAGCGAACGATGACGTCGAACGACACGTAGCTCTTTGCGTGACCGAGATGCGAATGGCCGTACACCGTCGGTCCGCAGACGTAGATGCCGACGTAGCCTTCGCGGAGAGGTTTGAACTCTTCCTTCTGCCGGGTGAGGGTGTTGTAGAGGTGGAGGGGCATGAGATTCACCTCCGTTTTCTCGGCCTCAGGTTATGTTGCTGAATAGCAAATTCAATCGCATCAAACCAGTTGATGTAATTTGGAATCGCTTCCCCAACCAGACGTATTTCTCTCTCGGTCAACTTTCGGGCAAGCGTTTCCCGGGCGACGTTTTGAATGTCTTCGACATTCAGGGAGTAGATAACTCTCTCCAGGTTTTTCATTTCTTGAACCTCGCGAAGTAGTTTTCAAGCTCAAGTCTTTTATCACATTCAATGCAAATAAAACACCCTTCTGGGAATGGCTTACCCATCTTTACCAGCGTCTCATAATCGTTGAAGTCGTGAATTCTATTCACAAATAATCCGGAACCGGGCTTAACGCTTCTCCCACATTCATTGCAAATTTCTTTTCCCATACTAACCTCCTGGCTCTACGGCGGCGGCGTCATTTTCGTTGCGACAGGCAGAGCATGCGGCGCCCGTTCCTTGCACCTACGAGGGCGTCTTCACCCCCATCAACTCCCGCGCGCTTTTCAAGCCTGCTTCGGTCACTTCTGCTCCGCTTAAGAGTCTGGCTACTTCACGCACTCGTTCGTCGCGCGTCAGCTTGCGGATGGTGGTTGTGGTGCGGCGTACAGAACCTTTTTTTTCTTCGACCTTCTCCACCACAAAATGCTCGTCCGCCAGTCCGGCAATCTGCGGCAGATGCGTGATGGCAATGATCTGGTGGTGTTGCGAGAGATTCTTCATGCTCAAGCCCACTGCCTGTGCAATGCGCCCGCTGACGCCGACATCAATTTCATCGAAGATCATCACGGGCAGCCGGTCTGCCTTTGCCAGAACGCTCTTCAGTGCCAGCATGATGCGTGAGACCTCGCCTCCCGAAGCAACTCTTGCCAGCGGCTTCACTTCCTCGCCGAGATTGGTGGAGATGAAAAACTCCACGTCGTCGCAGCCCCGCGCGTGAATGCGGACCTTCTCCTTCTCTATCAGCACGTACTCCTCATCCTCGCTGCCATCGGTCGAGAGCTGCTGCCGTCGCATCTGTGTCGTGAACCGGGCGTTGGGAATGCCCAGCGCCGTCAGCTCGTGCACAATTTCTCGGTCGAGCTTGCGGGATGCCTCGCGCCGCCGTGACGAGAGCTGAAGGGCAAGTCGTGCACACGCGGCCCGTTCGGCCTCGCGTTTCTCTCGCAGCTTCTGCAGTGTCGCCTCGACGTTTTCGGCAGCGGCAAGCTCCTGCTCGATGCGCTGGCGATGGGCGAGTGCAGCCTCGAGCGTGCCGCCGTATTTTCTTTTCAAGCTGAACAAGACCCCGAGTCGCTGACGCAACTTCTCGAGCCGTTCGGGGCTGAATTCCACGCTCGCGCTGTACTGGTGAACGAATTTCGCCACTTCGTTGACGATCGTTTCGGCGGAGCGGCACTCCCGTGCGTACTCCTCGAATCGTGCGTCGATCCGCGCAAGTTCATCTAACTGTTTGGCGGCTTTGCTCAGCAGATCGTGCGCGGACGTATCGCCGTCATACAACATCTCGTACAACAACGATGTTGCATTGACGAGCTTCTCGACGTTTTCCAGAATCTTCAGCTCGGCTTCAATCTGTTCATCCTCGCCCGGCTGCGGGGCTATTGCATCAATCTCCTGTCGCTGGAACGTGTAGAGATCGCGTTTCTCGTTCAGCTGTGCTTCGCGCGCCAGCACCGACTGGATTTCTTGCGATACGGCGCGCAGCGAGCGGTATGCGGTCCGATATTCCTCCAGGAGATCGCCGACGCCGGCATATTCGTCCAGCATTTCAATGTGCGTTTCCGTGCGGAGCAGCGACTGATGCTCGTGCTGGCCGTGCAGATCCACCAACTGCTCGCCGATCTTCTTCAGCACGGCGAGCGGCACGACCGAGTCATTCACCAGACAGCGGCTTGTCCCTTTTGTGGAAACCTCTCGCCGCACGATCAGCTCGTCGGCCGCTTCCAGTTCCTGTTCCTGCAGAAGGGCGTGGAGTTTTCGATTGTCGCTGATCGAGAAGATGCCTTCGACCACGGCCTTGTCTGCCCCCGTGCGGATTGCTTCCGCAGTGGCGCGTTCACCGAGAATCAAGCCGAGCGCGTCGATGATGATGGACTTGCCCGCGCCGGTTTCGCCGGTAATGATATCCAGACCGTTGGCAAAGTCAACAGTCAGTTCATCTATCAGCGCGTAGTTCTTTATGGTGAGAGACTTGAGCATGTGTGGGAGACAGAAACTCAAGCCAATCTACACAAGCGCGGCGAGAGATTCAATTTGGCGAGAGCGTTTTGGGCAGCGTGTCGGCTTCGGGTTCGGCTTTGTAGAAGTTGAGATCGGCAACGTCCGCGACGACGCCGTGGTAGTACAGGTACTTCATGAACTCAGCGAGGCCCTCGCGTGCATCGGCGGCCAATTCGTAGGAGAAGGATTCGAGGAATTCCTGAACGCCGCGCCGCCGTTCCTTGGAGAATTGCAGTGCAATGTCGGGGATTCCTTCCACGCCCTTGAGGCGCGCGGTCTGGAGCAG
This sequence comes from Ignavibacteriales bacterium, assembly GCA_037441705.1. Lineage (GTDB taxonomy): Bacteria > Bacteroidota > Ignavibacteria > UBA10030 > UBA6906 > CAADGV01. The sequence continues at coordinate 43,173 of JBBIRR010000014.1, read as the reverse complement.
CTCCGCGTCCTTGCGCGTGAGATCGCTTTGCCATGCGCACCAGAGCGCATGCACGTACGGCAAGCCGGTCATCTCGTTCCATTCTTCTACCACATCAATGATGTTTTCTGAAGAACCCCACGCTTCAAATGCCGCATCGCCGGTCAGCAGTGCGGCGTCGGCCTTCTGCAGCATGACGTCCACCGTTGCGTGCATGGGCAGGATTGCCGGCTCGAGGTTGAACTCTTCGGCAAGAATGATTTTGGTGAGAATGATTTCGGAGGCGAAGGCAGGGTCCACCGCCAGCGTTGTAATCTGTCTGACGCCATCCCTGAAACGAACCACTACCGAACCGTTGCCCGTGGAGCTGACCGCGGCGTCGGGCACGATGCAGTAATCGGAACTTTCTTTTGCGTAATCGAGCGGAGAGAGAAGCGCGGCATGTAACTCTCGTTCGCGGAGCAGACGAGCGAGAGTCGGCCGCATGTCCTGAATAAGGCACCACGAGCGGTGCCCCCGCAGCGCATCGGTGAGCGGCCGCGTGGAGATCTGGGATGGAATGCCCAGCCGCTTTGTCCTGTGAGGCTGCTCGTTCATGCTTCTCATCGCGTCGAAAGCGCGAGCTTACTGCGCCGAGGTTTTCTGGCGTATCTGCTTGCTGGCGAGGTTCCGCAGGTAGTACAGCTTTGCCCGGCGGACGGAACCCTCCTTCACTTTTTCGATTTTCGCAATGCGCGGGGAGTGCAGCGGAAAGATGCGTTCGACGCCGACCCCGTCCGATACCTTGCGCACGGTGAAGGTCGCGTTCATTCCCGACCCGTGCCGACCGATGACCACGCCCTGAAACTGCTGGACGCGCTCTTTGTCTCCCTCGATGACCCGCACGTGAACGTTGACCGTGTCTCCCGGGGCAAACGCGGGGATGTCGCTTTTCATTTGTGTGGCTTCAACAAGCTTCAGCTTTTCCATGATGAATTCTCCTGACTGTTTTTTCGATTTTCTTTCTGACACTCTGGTTGAGGCTATGCACCCTCGTCGTCGCTGCCGTCGGCAGCGTGCTCCTCGTGCAGCAGATCCTTCCTGCGCTGTGCCGTGCGCTTGCGCTGCTGCTCGGCGCGCCACGCCGCAATTTCCTTGTGGTTGCCCGAGAGCAGCACTTCAGGGACCCGCATGCCGCGGAATACCTCCGGCTTGGTGTAGTACGGTGCATCGAGCAAACCCTGCTGGAACGAATCGGTCAGCAGCGATTCGCCGTCGCCGAGAACGCCGGGCACCAGACGAACGACAGCGTCGATGAGGACGAGGGCAGGCAGCTCGCCGCCCGTCAGCACATAATCGCCGATGGAGATTTCCCGCGTCACCAACGCTTCACGTATGCGTTCATCAATCCCCTTGTAATGCCCGCAGAGCAGAACAAGATTGGAAGCAAGCGACAATTCGTTGGTGATCTTTTGCGTCAGCCGCTCGCCGTCAGCCGTCATGTAGATGATTTCGTCGTAGCGGCGTTGACTCTGCAAATGCTCGATGCAGGCAAACACCGGCTCCGGTTTGAGAATCATTCCGGCGCCGCCCCCGTACGGCGTATCGTCGATCGTCCGATGCTTGTCGGTGGCATACTCCCGCAGGTCGTGCACAACGATTTCGACGAGCCGTTTCTCCTGCGCTCGCTTGATGATGCTTTCGTTCAGCGGGCTGTGCAGCAGCCGGGGGAATCCTGTGACAACATCAATCCGCATCATGTCTTCTCGTGTACGCTGTCCGGCTCTGTCAACATCCCCTCGATGAGCTGGACCGTCATCGTGCGTCGTTCGAGGTCGATGTTCTTGATAAACTCTTTCACCGCCGGAATGGCGATCTCGTTGTCGTTGCGCTCGATGACGTACACATCATGCGCGGGGTATTTCATTACCTCTTTGATCACGCCCACGTCGTTGCCTTCCGTATCGACAACCTTCAGGGCGATCAGGTCGTGTATGAAATAAGATCCCCTTTTCGGTTTGATGGCGTCCTCTTGCGCTACGAACAGCAGCGCGCCTGTCAGCGATTCGGCCGCCGTGCGGGAGGCGAAATCGGAGAGCCGAAGGCGCACCCCCCGCGGTTCCACCACGACGTGTGTTACGTTCGTTTCGGTAACCTTCTGCTCGTCGTGCCCGACAAACACGCGCTTGAGGTTCTTGAAGCGCTCAACGCTGTCCGTCATGGGGAAAATAACAAGGTCGCCCCGGATGCCGAACGGCTTGACGACCTTTCCCACCGCAATCAGAATTCTCTGCTCATTGGATGGTTGCATCAGTCTGCAATCTCGAGGACAGCTCGCTTTCCTTCTTTGGCCGCGACTGCAGCAAGCAGTGTTCGTAATGCTTGCGCAGTTCGTCCTTTCCGTCCAATGATCTTGCCCACATCAGGCTGACCGACCTGGAGTTTGAAGATGACCTTGCCGTCTTTCTCCTCCTGATCGAGAATGACCTGATCCGGGTTGTCGACGAGGTGTTTGGCGATGAACGTCAGGAACTCCCGCATAGCGCGCCTCTTGTGATTGTTGTGAGATCGTACCCGTCAACTCCTGCTTCAGACCTGACACTCTCCGGCAACGCCCGTCGGTGGTGAGTGGAAAACGCCTTTCCGGGCTGTGTGGCTTCAGGCGGTGGCCGGTGCCGCAGCGGGTGAGGCCTCGCTGCCTGCGGCCTTGCGAGCTTTCCGCTTTGCCGCGGCGCGCCGTGCCTTGCGCTCTTCGTCGCGTCGGCGTTTCTCTTCCTGCGCCATCTGCCACTTCTCCATCTCGCGGGCAATCGTCCCTTCGTCCGCGCCCTTCTTCAGCAGGTTCCATTTCAGCCACATACCGCTGCGCTGCAGCAAGCTTCGCAGCGTGTCGCTCGGCTGCGCGCCGATTTTCAACCAGTAGATCAAACGATCTTCTTTTGTTTCAATGAACACAGGATTCCGCAGCGGCTCGTAACGGCCCACCACCTCCAGAAACTTGCCGTTGCGTGCTGCGCGCGAATCCGCTGCGACGATGTGATACTGGGGCATCTTCTTTTTCCCGATCCGTCGCAGGCGTAATCGTACTGCCAATGTGGTTCTCCTCTCAATAAATTATGAATTGTGTTGACGTTGACAATCGTCCATCGCTGGCGTGCGGCCCGGCGTGTCTTAGAATGCCGCCTTCATGCGCTGCGCCATCTTGAACTTCCCGCCGCCTTTGCCGAAACTCTTCATCATCTTTTGCATCTGCTCGAACTGCTTGATCAGCTTGTTGACTTCCTGGACGCTTGTACCGCTGCCGAGCGCGATCCGTTTGCGGCGGCTGCCGTTCAGCAGGTCGGGGTTGGCGCGTTCTTGTTTCGTCATCGATTGAATGATTGCTTCGATGCGCACGAGCTCCTTGTCATCAACCTGAACGTTCTGCGGCAGCTTGTTCATTCCCGGCAGCATGCCCATCACCTGACTGAGCGGTCCCATCTTCTTGACCTCCTGGAGCTGATCGAGGAAGTCTTCGAAAGTGAACTGCGCTTTGCGCAGCCTCTGCTGCAGTTTGTCGGCTTTCGCCTGATCGAATGTCTGCTGCGCCTTCTCGACGAGCGTGACGATGTCGCCCATCCCGAGGATGCGCGACGCAAGGCGTTCGGGATGGAACTTCTCCAGCGCGTCGAGTTTCTCTCCCACGCTGAGAAACTTGATCGGCTTACCGACCGTTGCCCGCAGTGAGAGTGCTGCGCCGCCCCGCGCATCGCCGTCCATCTTGGTGAGCACGGCGCCATCGAAGTTCAGCCGCTCGTTGAAAGCCTGCGCCGTATTGACCGCGTCCTGGCCGGTCATTGCGTCCACGACGAAGAGAATCTCGTGCGGCTTCGTTGCGGCCTTGATCTCTTCCACCTCGCGCATCATCTCTTCGTCCACATGCAGGCGCCCTGCCGTATCCAGAATGACGGTGTCGCGCGCGTTCTTTCGTGCGTGGTCGAGCGACTGCCGGGCAATCTGAACTGCGGTGGCTGCGCGATCGGCGTAGACCGGCACCGAGATCTGGCTGCCGAGCGTGATGAGCTGATCAATTGCGGCCGGCCGATGGATGTCGGCTGCAACCAGCAGCGGGCTGCGGCCCTGCGATTTCAGGTGGGCTGCCAGTTTCCCGCAGAAGGTCGTCTTGCCCGAACCCTGCAGTCCGGCAACAAGAATCACCGTCGGCGGCATCGGCGAGAAGCGCAGGCCCGTGTGCTTCTCACCCAACAATTTTACCAGTTCGTCATAGAGTATCTTGACGATGAGCTGGCCGGGCGTGATGCTGGTAAGAACTTCTTGTCCCACCGCCCGTTTCTGGACGTCGTCGATAAACTGCTTGGCGACCTTGTAGTTGACATCGGCATCCAGCAGCACCCGGCGGACTTCACGCAGGGTTTCGGCCACGTTGGCTTCCGAAATCTTCCCCTGCCCTCTCAGGCGCTTGAGGACGCCCTCCAGTTTTCTGCTCAGATCGTCAAACATGTTCGCTGCGATGCACAGACCATGTGAGAAAAAAAACCGTTTCGACCCACCGAAACGGGACATAAAGGTACATAAAAATGAGACGTTTCGCAAGAAAGCTGTCTTCGGCGTTTATTGACTCTTCACAGGCGGAATCATACCTTGAGACATCGGCACAATAGCGCATCAGGTATCCTTGCAGGAAAGATTCATGAAGCTTATTTCATGTTGCCTCATCGGGTTGTTTGTGTTCGGCGAGGGGCTTGCGCAGGCTCCCGTCGTGTCCAGCGCCTTCAAGATTGCCCGCCTCAAATACTCCGGCGGCGGCGATTGGTACAACGATCAGTCCGCAGAGGTGAACTTGCTGAAGTTCGTCAAGGAACATACCGGCATCATTGTCGAGCCGACGTATGAGTTTGTGGATGTGAACAGCGAACAGCTCTTCACCTATCCCTTCATCTTCATGACGGGGCACGGCAACATCTCCTTCAACGATCAGGAGGTGCGACGCCTCCGAACGTACCTGCAAAACGGTGGGTTCCTCTACGCCGATGACGATTACGGAATGGATAAAGCGTTCCGGCGTGAGATGAAGAAGATTTTTCCAGCACAGGATCTCGTCGAGCTGCCTTTCACTCACCCCCTCTATCATACACAGTTCGAATTCCCCAACGGGCCTCCGAAGACGCACGAACACGACAAGAAACCGCCGCAGGGGTTCGGGCTTTTCCACAACGGGCGCCTCGTTGTGTACTACACCTACGAGAGCAATCCGAGCGACGGCTGGGCCGACCCTGATGTTCACCATGACCCCCCGGAGAAACGCGAGGAGGCGTTGCGCTTCGGAACCAACATTGTGGTTTGGGCGTTGACGAACTGAAACGGCCGAACCCCTTCCACTCAACAGATCGCTATCCGAGGAGATCACGCATGGCGCAAGCACGCACTACACCGACGAACAACTTTTTCTATCGTATGCTGGACCTTGTGGAGAAAGTGGGGAATGCCTTGCCGCATCCGGCGACGCTGTTTGCATTGTTTGCCGCGTCGGTGGTAGTCGGCTCGGCCATCGTCGGCACACTGGAGTTCACTGCGGTGCACCCCAGCACCGGGAAAGCGATTGTGCCTGTGAGCTTGCTGAATGGCGACGGCCTCCGCCGCATGCTCACCAGCATGGTGACGAACTTCACGGGCTTTGTTCCGTTGGGAACCGTGCTCGTGGCGATGCTGGGCGTCGGTGTTGCGGAAGGTTCAGGATTGCTCACCGCTGCACTGCGGGCGCTTGTGCTTGCGGCCCCGCGCAGGCTCGTTACCGCGGTTGTCGTGTTTGCAGGTGTGCTTTCCAATGCGGCCTCCGAAGCGGGCTATGTCATTCTCATTCCGTTGGGCGCGATCATCTTTCATGCGTTCGGGCGTCACCCGCTTGCCGGTCTCGCGGCTGCGTTCGCCGGCGTCTCCGGCGGGTACAGCGCAAACCTCATGCTTGGGACAGTTGATCCTCTTCTGGCCGGCATCACGCAGGAGATGGCGCGCATCGTTGACCCGACGTATACGGTCAACGCCGCGGCCAATTACTACTTCATGGCGGCGTCGACATTTCTTATCACCCTTCTCGGTACGTTCGTGACGGAGAAAATTGTTGAACCGCGCCTGGGACAGTACACGGGCGCGGAAGAACGTCTCGCGATGGATCAGCTCAAGCCCGAAGAGCGGCGCGGCCTGAAGGTGGCCGGCGCGGTTGTGCTTCTGTGTGCGGGCGCGCTTGCCCTTGCAACGATCCCGGAAGGCGCCGTGCTGCGCAATCCGGAAACAGGCGACCTGCTGCACTCTCCTTTCCTCAACGGCATTGTCACCATCATCTTCCTCGTATTTCTCTTGCCCGGCGTTGCCTATGGTATTGCCACGCGATCGCTGCGCAGCGACAGCGCCGTGATCAACGCGATGGGAAAATCCATGAGCAGTCTCGGCGTGTATATCGTGCTGGTGTTCTTCGCCGCGCAGTTTGTCGCCTATTTCTCCTGGACGAACATCGGCCTGATCACAGCGATCAAGGGGGCAGAGTTATTGAAATCCATCGGCCTGACGGGCATCCCGTTGATTCTGTGTTTCATTCTCGTGGCAGCAGCAATGAATCTCTTTATGGGAAGTTCCTCCGCAAAGTGGGCGGTTATGGCGCCGATCTTCGTCCCTATGTTCATGCTGTTGGGTTTCACGCCCGAGCTGACGCAGGCGGCCTACCGCATCGGCGACTCGACGACGAACGTTGTCACGCCCATGATGTCGTACTTCGCGCTCATCATCGCGTTCGCTCAGAAATACATCAAAGAGGCCGGGATAGGAACGATCATCGCAACTATGCTGCCCTACAGCATCGTCTTTCTTCTCGGGTGGTCACTGTTTCTTGTTGTGTGGATCAGTCTTGAGATTCCCGTAGGCCCGGGGGCCGGACTGTATTTGGAACGGAAGTAGGCGAGACATCGGGCGGGCGTCGGGAGTGAATGTTCGGTTGCGAGTCTTCAACCGAATGCCTATCATACAGCAGTATGAATCTGAACGGAGAGAGGATCATGAGCGATGGAACGCCGAGAATCTTGAGTGACCTTGTCACGCGTCTCTCTCTTGTGAGAAAGAGAGAGAGTCTTGCTTCTCTTTTACACGGCCTCTTCTTTTCTGCATCAATCATCATCGGGGCCCTCCTCCTTGCACTGCTGGTGGAACACCTGCTTTATCTCTCCACGGTTGCCCGAACAACGATCTTTTGGGTCATCACGCTCGGTGGGCTGGGCTTGCTTGCCTGGTGTGTGCTGCGCCCGCTGTTGACCCTTTTCCGGGTGCTGCCTCAGGAAAGCGATACGCAGACGGCGGCCAAAGTCGGCAGGATGTTTCCCGGCATCAACGACCATCTTGTCAACATTCTTCAGCTCTCCGCCGAGCGGAACAAGACGCAGCTCTTCTCGCCCGAGCTCATTGATGCATCCTTTGAAGATGTTCGGAAAGAAATCGAACCGCTTGATTTCACGCGGGCGGTCAGCTTTGCGCCTGCCCGGAGGATGGCAAAAGTCCTTGGCGTCGTTGTGGCTGCGGCCGTGCTCTTTCCGCTGGCTTCGCCCGTCGGATTCTTGGGTGCCGCCAACCGGTTGTGGCACTACAGCCAGTCATTCGCTCCGCCGCTTCCGTTTCGCTTCGTTGTTCAGCCGGGAAATATTGAGGTGGTGAAGGGGGCTTCCGTGGCGGTGACGGTACGTCTCGAGCCCGAGACGACGGCAAGCTCACGCGAGGAGCTTCCTCAACAGCTCGTCCTTCTGAGCAAGCCCGAAGGCCAGCTCCAATTCGAGGAACGGACTCTCACCCCGAACGCTGCAGGACTGTTCACGCACGAGTTCTCTTCTCTGAAATCCACCACCACCTACGCGGTGAAAGCGGGAGACGTCAGCAGCGATCAATACACGTTGAGCGTGATCGACCGCCCGATGGTGAAGATGCTGCGGCTCACCTTGAACTTTCCGGCGTATGCAAAGCTGCCGTCGCGCCAGCTCGACGACAACGTGGGCGATGTAACGGCGCTGCGCGGCACGCGCATTGCGATCCGGATCGACTCCAACAAGCCGCTCGCCGGGGCGCGCTTGCTGTTCAGCGATTCAAGCATTGCACGGCTCACCGTTCACGGCAGCACCGCCCAGGGCACGATTACGCTGATGAATGAGCGCCAGTACACCATCCACCTCGAAGACGAGGAAGGCATCTCCAGTGTCGATCCGATTCAGTATACGCTCAAGATCGTTCCCGACGCGCATCCGACGGCCGCAATCATCTTTCCGGGTGCGAACATGGATATTGCCGAGAACACGCAACTGAACATGCTCTATCGTATTGCTGATGACTACGGTTTCACATCGCTGCGCCTTGCATACCGCCTGATTCACTCGCGCTATGAGCAGCCGTGGCCCGACTTTCGCTTCGTTGCCGTGCCCCTGCCCACCGTTCATACCAACGAGATGGATGCCGCGCATCTCTGGAGCCTGAAGGATCTCTCGCTCGCTCCGGAAGACGTCGTCAGTTACTACCTCGAAGTGTTTGACAATGACAATGTGAGCGGTCCGAAGTCGGGCCGCAGCGAAACCTACATCCTGCGCCTTCCCTCGCTCGAAGAAGTCTTCGCCGATGTGGACAAGGCTCACGAGGTAAGTCTCGAAGGCATGAAAGAGGCACTGAAGCAAGCCGAGCAGGCGCGCAAGGAGCTGGAAGAGCTCCAGCAGGAGATGAAGAAGAACCAGCAGAAGATGGACTGGCAGCAGCAGAAGAAGGCCGAGGAGATGCTGAAGAAGTACGACGAGATTCAGAAGAAGATGGCGGAGGTCAACAAAACCATCGACGAGATGGTTAAGAAGATGGAGAAAAGCGAGACGCTCTCGCACGAAACGCTGGAGAAGTATCAGGAGCTGCAGCGCCTGATGGAGGAACTGAACTCGCCCGAATTTGCCGAAGCGATGAAGAAGATGCAGCAGGCCATGATGCAGCTCAGTCCCGAAATGATGCGGCAGGCAATGCAGCAGTTCCAGTTCAGTGAGGAAAATTTCCGCAAGAGCATCGAACGGACGATTCAGTTGTTGAAACGTATCCAGATCGAGCAGAAAGTGGATGAGATGGTGAAGCGGACGGAGGAGATGCTCAAGAAACAGGAAGAGGTGCAGAAGCAGACGGAGCAGATCAATCCTGCCGACAAGAACAAGCTGAACGAGCTTGCACAGCAGCAAAAGGACTTGAAGGAACAGCTTGAGCAACTGCAGAAAGAACTTGCCGAGCTGCAGAAGAAGATGGAAGAATTTCCCGCCGAGATGCCGCTGAACGAGATCCAGGACGCGCGCAACGAGTTGGAGCAGGCCGATCTCGAAAAGCAGATGGACGAAATTGCGCAGCAGTTGCAGCAGCAGGACATGCAATCGGCCATGCAGAACCAGCGCAGCGCCATGCGGAAGATGGGAAGTTTCATGCAGCGGATGCAGCGGATGAAGCAGGCGATGCAGGAGAATCAACAGCGACAGATTGTGAACGAGATGCGCCGCGCCCTGCAGGATTTGCTGAGTCTCTCGAAACGGCAGGAGGCGCTCAAGAATCAGGCACGGCGACTGGAGCCGAACTCGCAGCAGTTCCGCGACAATGCCCAGGCGCAAATGGAAATCCTGCGTGATCTGGCAAATGTAACGCAGGGGCTGTCCCGACTTTCACAGAAGACGTTTGCCATCACGCCGGAGCTGGGCAAGGCCATCGGCGATGCGATGCGGCAGATGAGCCAGGCGATGCAGTCGCTGGACCAGCGCAACGGTCCGCAGGCCGGCGGGCAGCAGCAGGGCGCGATGGGCTCACTCAACGAAGCCTCGCAGTTGCTGCAAGGCGCGATGCAGGGCATGATGCAGGGGAAGGGGATGGGCATGGGCATGGCCGGCTTCATGCAGCGACTGCAGCAGATGACCGGACAGCAGCAGGGCATCAATCAAGGCACGCAGAACCTGCAGGGAATGTCGCAGCAACAGCTTGCCGAACTGGGCCGCCTCGCCGCCGAGCAGGGCATGGTACGCAAATCGCTTGAACAGTTGGCGAAGGAAGCCGCGCAGAGCGGCGAGCTGAGCAAGATGCTCGGCGATCTCAACAAGATCGCGCAGGAGATGCGCGAAGTACAAACCGATCTCGCGCAAGGCAACGTCAATCCCGAGACGCTGAAGAAGCAGGAACGCATCCTCTCACGCTTGCTCGACTCACAACGCTCGGCGCGTGAACGAGATTTCGAGAAGAAGCGCCGCGCAGAAACAGGAACCAACGTGGCGCGCAAGAGTCCCGGCGGGATTGACCTGAACACGCAAGAGGGACGGAACAGACTGCAGCAGGATTTGCAAAAGGCTATCGAAGAAGGATACGCGAGAGACTATCAGGAACTCATCAAACGCTACTACGAGGCATTGGAGAAGTTAGAGGGGAATAAGTGAGTCCCCGGGGACGCGTGCCCGCCGCGCCCCCGAGGTCCTATCCTACAGCGTGATGCCGATGGAAACGGGAATGTAGGTGCTGGTCTCACCCGAGGTAAAGATCCATGTGTAGCGCGCCTCCACGTACAGCTCCACGCCTAACTTCAAATCGACCCCTGCGCCGAGATTGGCCGAGAATTTTGTTTCGCCCGGCACGGCCGGAACTCCGGTGACCGGCTGCCCCTGATATTTGATGGTGGCCTCTGCTGCGCTGAGGTTCGCAACGCCCGCGCCGCCTGTTATGTAGGGCGAGATGAGCGGAAGCGGCAGAAAATTCGACTTCACATTGGCATAAACCGACCAGACGCTGATCGCCCCACCGTCAATGGAAAAATCACTCGCCGCCGTACCGCCCACCAACGACGCAAGGAGTTGCTGATACTTTCCCTGATCTGCCGAGAAGCGAACGTAGTCCCCTTGCAAACGGAATGAGAGAAGAACGGGAAGGTTGAAATCAAGATGGACGCCGCCCCCGTAGCCGAAACCATAGATTTCGTTCAGCGGCTTCGGAACGTTGACGTTGGCGCCGGTTGCCTGAACGCCGAACCGGACAGGACTTGCAGCGTACGATGCGGCGGAAAGAGCCACCAGTGCTGCGACGATGAACGCGAACTTCTTCATGGTGTCACCTTTGGTTGTTGATGGATGGTCGGACGATACAGCATACGAAAAGCAATCGTGTTGGTTACCTACATCTTTATGTCTTCTGTTGTTTCTTCTTTGCAGCCGGGAAGAGAATGTTGTTGAGAATGAGTCGGTAGCCCGGCGAGTTCTTGTGCAATGAGAGATCGGTCGGCGGATCACCGACGGCGTGTTGATAGTCCTCAGGGTCGTGGCCGCCGTAGAAGGTGAACGTGCCGCGGCCGTAGTTGCCGTGCAGGTAGCGCACCTGATCGAGTCCCTCTTTCTCGGCAAGAATGGTGACGGTGTTCTTGATGAGACTCTTCTTGAAGTTTGTTGTCTGACCGAGAAAGCCTTTGATCACGTTCACGTGGTTCTGTGTGAGCATGGTGGGGACGGGATCGAACTTCGCCGAGAACTCGAAGAGTGTGAAGTAGTCGGTCTCCGGATTCTGCAAGCCAAGCAGATCGCTCGGCGGCTGATCGATGTCCGAGTACTCGTAGCGGAGCGGGTTGCGCTCGAGCGTGAAGTTGGTGAAGGCGAGGGTCTTCGAGTAATCTAACCGCTGCTGCGCATCGCGGTCGGGCGGATCGCCGTCGTACATCACGTCGCAGATGTCGGTGTTCTCCGCGGCGAGGGCAATGTCGTACGTGTCGGTTGCCGAGCACATCGCAAACATGAATCCGCCGCCCGCAATGTACTCCTTGATCTTGCGTGCCACGGCTTTCTTCAATTCAGACACTTTCTTGAAGCCTAACTTTTTCGCTTCCTTTTCGAGCGTTACCTGCTGTTCGATATACCAGCTTGCCTGTGCGAAGGAAGCGTAAAACTTGCCGTATTGTCCGGTGAAATCCTCGTGATGCAGGTGAAGCCAATCGTACTCGTGCAGCTTATCTGCCATCACTTCATCATCCCACACCTTATCGTAGTGGATTTCGGCATATTCGAGGGCCAGCGTCACCGCGTCGTCCCATGGCTGGAAGCCCGGCGGCACATACACCGCCACCTTCGGTGCTTTCTCGAGACGGATCACATCCATGTTATTATCCTCGCGCTGAACCTCGGCGTAGATCTGCGCGGCATCGGCTGCGCTGATGGGCGAGAACGCCACGCCGCGGATGCGGCACTCGGCGGCAATCATCTCGGCGTAGTCCATCAGAAACGAGCCGCCGCGATAGTTCAGCAGCCAATCTATCTCGATGCCCTTCGTGAGCGTCCAGTACGCGATGCCGTACGCTTTGAGATGGTCGGTCTGCGTGAGGTCCATCGGGATCAGAATCTTCCCCTGAGCAGCTCCGCTGCGAACGCCTGCAAGCAACAGCAGGCTCGCCGCGATGATGCGCAGGACGATTGTGCGGTTTCCGTGCTTCATCTTCTCCTCCGCTTCCTACAGTGAATCACCGCGCAGCTCGCGGATGCGCTTGCGTGCGCGCTCGGTAAACAACGATTGCGGATACTCGGCAAGCAGCCGTTCGTATGCAGCAATCGCCTGGGCCTTGTCCTTCAGGCGATAGTCGTACAGCTCGGCAATGTTGAACTGTGCCCGGTCCAGCGCGATGCTGCTTTCCTTGAACTGATGCAGGAGCTGGTGATAGGTAAGGAGTGCATCGTTGTAGCGGCCCGCTTGGGTTTGCAGCATCGCGATGCGCAGCAGAGCGTCATCAACGAACAATGCCTGTGGATACTTCTCGACCAGAGCTTGAAAGATCGTGATTGCTTCCGTGTATTTTTTCTGTCGCGTGAGGAACTCTGCACGCGCAAACTCTTTCAGCGGGGCGGGAGCCGTGATCGTGTTCTCCTGCAGGAAGGCGGTGAGCAGCAGCGCGTCGTTGGCGTAATCGGCTTTGAGGTTGGTGCTGATGGACTCGAGATTCTTCAGTGCTTCGGCGAAGTTTCCGCAGAAGTACTCCACTTCGGCAAGGCGGTACGTTGCCTCATCCTGCTGATCCGGCGTTGCGGTGGGCACGGCAACCACTTTGCGGAACCAGACCCTTGCGTTTGCCGTGTCTCCTTTGGCCGTCAGCACCTCGCCGATCTTGATGGCGATGTCGTACTGGATGGTCGAAGAGGAGGGGAGGCTTTGCTGCACGCCGGTGAACGATGCAAGCGCGGCATCGAGATCGAAATACTTCTCGAACTGGATCAGCCCGATCTGGTAAGCTGCCCGCGCAGCGAAGTCGGAGCTCGGGTAGTCTTCGATGATCTTGCGAAAATAATCAATGGCAGTTGCGTAGCGTGACTGCGTTTCAGGGATGGTTCCGCCCTGCGGCAACAAGGTCTGCGCGGTATCGGCGCGCAGGGTGAGCTCCTTCATCGCCAGCGCGTAGCCGAACCGGGCGTAGGGGAGTCGTTGCGGCGACAGCGGTGCATCAATAGCGGCCTTGTACGCGCGGGCAGCAACCTCGAAGGCCCCTTCCTTGTAAGCCCGCTCCGCGAAGGCAAACACTTCACCCCCCTTTGCATTTGCCAGGCGGTCGAGCGTCGCGTGCACCTCGAAAGCCTCGTCAAAGTGTTTGCCCTCCATGAGCAGCCACCCCAACAGACGATACAGGTTCATGTCGCTGGACGTGCGGAGGGCCTGTCGCACGGCGTTGATGGCTGCAGCGCGCGCGTCTTCCTTGGCGGTAAACTGCGCCATGCGGTTCTGCACATACGGCAGCTGCATCGGTGCCTGTGCGAGATAGCGCACGTACTCGGTTGTCGCGCCCGCATAATCCATGCTCACTGCGAGGAGCTGTGCAAGGTCGAGCGTGAAGAGATTCGGGTCGTTGCACGCGACGCGAGCGCGGCGGTACACCGCGGCCGTCTTGTCGAGAAGCCGGTTTTCGAGAAGCGAGTTTGCCACAAGGCGATAGACGTTTGGGTTTGCCGGCTCCGCTGCGATGGCTTGTTCCCACGCAGCGTCGGCCTCTTTTTCTTTCCCCGATTGGTACAGCGCGCTGCCCAGCAGGCAAAGCAGGTTCGCATCGTTCGGATACGTCCTCAGACGGTGGCGAACAAGCCCGATCACTTCATCGTATCGCTTGAGCTGCAGCAGCGATCGCCGCAGCCCGTCGAAGTACATGTAGTTGGAAGGCTCCTGCGCGTAGAGGTCGCGATAGAGAGGAACGGCATTTTCGAAGTCACCCCCCTGCTCATAACTTTGAGCAAGACGGAATTTGGCGTTTGTGTCCTGTGCCCACAAATGCGGGCTGCACAGAACCGTAAACAGGAGCAATCTTATAATTCTTCGGCTCATACCGAACACCGTCCTTCACTGCACGAGGATGAATATTTCGAAACCGATTCGGACGGAACCCCCCTCTCACCTGTCGTTGAGATATTCTTCGCGTAACCTATCGGAGGTGAGGTTCAGATTCACCCCGAGTGTGTAAAAATTGTTGTTCACTTCAAGATTCGATGTATGGCGTCTTACTTGAAGAGTGAGAGCAAGCCTTTCGGCGATTCCATATTCCACGCCGTAAGCGTAGTGGATGACCGGATACATCGATCCTGCACCAACCCCGGCTTGTGCAAAGAAGTCTGTGTTCAGACGTCCCAATACAACGCGAAGCTTCAACGCTATACTCAGGGCAAGTACGGTTGAACTATGGCTGTGGAGTTGGGCACCGTCGTACCTGATCGAAACTCTCTTAAAGGCCGAAGCCTCAACAGGTAGCGACCAGAACGTATCAAACCGCCAGTCATACATTGCCCTCGCAGTCCAACGATCCGCAAATCGACCATCGCCTCCGATAACGCCAACTCCAAGACCCACCCAGTGTCCTCTGTCGGTATAGATTCGTGTTTGGCCAGGAGAATGGCCAGCGACGATAGCGAGGAGCAATATTGTCAGAGTAAGGGAGCGCATCGTTCATCCTACCAATTCCCAATCGCACGAACGCCGCTGATTGTTGAACTCAATATATCAAAATTGCATGAGGAAACAACCGACCGTACCTTGCGAAGCAGAGGCGATTTACGTACCTTGCTTTCGGAATACGCACATAGAACAGCCATCACCAAGTGTACTCATCACAACGCCTCACTTGGTGATTTTGTTTCTTGATTCGGGGAGGCGCAGCAGCAATTTTCCTTGATAACGTGACGAAAAGAAAGAACATAGCAATTCTTGGCTCGACGGGTTCGATCGGGCGAAGTACGCTCGAAGTGATCTCGCACTTTCCCGAGCGCTTCCGCGTCAGTTACCTGACGGCGCATCGCAACATTGAGTTGCTGCAGCAGCAGGTGCAGCAATTCAAGCCCCGCGGAGTTGTGGTGTTGGAAGAATGCAACGCCTCGATGTTGGGGAAAGTCCTCAACGGGGCCACGGAGGTGCTCGCAGGTGAGGAAGGTCTGTGTGAGATTGTCACGCGCGAGGACGTTGATATCGTCGTCAGTGCACTTGTGGGGTTCGCGGGCCTGAAGCCTACGTTGCGTGCCATCGAAGCCGGCAAGGACATCGCGCTTGCGAACAAGGAAACGCTGGTGGTTGCGGGCGAGATCATGATGAATGCTGTTCGCGCGCATGGCGTCCGCTTGCTGCCGGTGGACAGCGAGCACAGCGCGATCCTGCAGTGCCTGCGCGGAGAGAATCCCGATTCCGTCGAGCGCCTCATTCTGACTGCTTCCGGCGGGCCGTTTCGCTTGCTGCCGAAGGAGGCGTTCCACTCGATCAGCGTCCGCGACGCGCTCAATCATCCAACGTGGAGGATGGGAAACAAGATTACGATCGATTCGGCAACGCTGATGAACAAAGGGCTTGAGGTGATTGAAGCCCATTGGCTGTTCGGTTTTCCGCCCGAGAAAATTCAGGTCGTCATTCATCCTCAATCCATCATTCATTCGATGGTGGAGTTCAAGGACGGCTCGACGAAGGCCCAGCTCGGCATTCCCGACATGAAGATTCCGATTCAGTACGCCCTGATGTATCCGGATCGTCCTGCAGCGCCGTATCGGCGGCTGGATTTTTCCCGGCTGCAGGAGATGACGTTCGACGCGCCTGATGTTGAGAAGTTCCGCTGCCTCGCTCTTGCATTCCAAGCGTTGGAGATGGGCGGAAGCGCGACCGCCGTGCTGAACGCCGCCAACGAGGTTGCCGTGCAAAAGTTTCTGAACGGGGAAATCCCCTTCTCTGCAATTCCGCTGTTGATCGAGGATGCCTTGCAGAGCCACACGCCGATGCACAACGCCACGTTTGAGGACATCGTCCGCATTGACCGCGAGACCCGCGGGTTTGTGCAGCAGGTTGCAGCTACAGTTCATTAGGGAGGGAAAGGAAGACCATGGACTATTTGATCTCCACGATCGTGATCCTCAGCGTGTTGGTGTTTGTGCACGAGTTCGGCCACTTCATCGCTGCAAAACTCTTCGGCATGCGTGTGGATGTGTTCTCCATCGGCTTTCCGCCGCGTGCGTTCGGCAAGAAGATCGGCGACACGGATTACTGCATCTCCTGGATTCCCTTCGGCGGATATGTGAAGATCGCGGGGATGATTGACGAAAGCTTCGATACGGACTTCATCAACCGGCCGCCGCAGCCGTGGGAATTCCGATCCAAACCCATCTGGCAGCGCATCATCGTGATTTCTGCCGGAGTGATCATGAACGTCCTGTTAGCGTTGGGCATCTACAGCGCGCTGGCCTATGCTCACGGCCGCACCGTGTACGACACGACGGAGGTCGGGTTTGTCTTCGAGGGCAGCGTTGCCGACTCGGCGGGGTTCAAGAAGGGAGACAGGGTGTTGAGCGTCAACGACAAACCCGTTGCCGACTGGGACGCGCTGCGTCGCGCAATTTATCTGGAGAACATTGGCAGCGACCTCCGCTTTCTCGTCGAACGAAACGGGCGCACGGTGCAGGTGCATTCCCACGGCGCGCCGATGGACGCGAAGGCGGAGTCCGACTTTGGCCTCCTTCCTGCGCACTTCGTCGTCGTTGTCAAGAAAGTCACAGCGGGGATGCCGGCCGAGCAGCTCGGCATCCGACCGCTCGACAGCATTCTGACGATTGCCGGCCGCCCCGTGCAGGCCATTCGGATCGTCGAGACGATCAAGAGCAACGCAGGCAAGCCGCTGGTCATCGAATGGAAGCGCGGCGACAGCGTGCTTTCCGGAACCATCACCCCCACAGAAAAGGGATTGATCGGAATAGAATTCTCGGCGGGCTATGCCGGACCGGTGAAGAAGACCGAATACTCCGTGTTTGAGGCCATCGGCCAGGGAGCCCGAGAGGTTCAGCAGGTTGTCACCGGCACCATCTCGGGTGTCATCAGTCTGATACGCGGTAAGGTATCCTTCTCCGAATCGCTCGCCGGGCCTATCCGCATCGGCAAGTTTGCGAAAGAATCGTTCGACGTCGGCATCGAAGTGTATCTTCAGTTCATGGGCTTGCTGAGCGTCAGCCTCGCGATTCTCAATATCCTTCCCATCCCCGCCCTCGATGGCGGGCATCTGATCTTCCTGATCGTCGAAGGTATCATCGGACGCGAGCTTCCGACAAAGCTCAAACTGGCGATCCAGCGCACAGGGTTCGTGCTGCTGTTGGTCTTCATGGCGTTTGCCGTGTACAACGACATACGGAACTTTTGATTGAGCCTTCGCGGGGGTGCTGCCTTCGCTGTTCCACCGGAACGGGATAGTTCTTGTTGCTATCAATCGCAGTTTTTGTTATCATTTCCCGCAGGGGAATGTTGTCTGTACATACACAAGTCAGGAAGGGGAAACTCATGAAGCGATTCCTTCGAGGCGTATGCAATGGGGGGCGATACCTGCTGCTTAGTGTTCCGCTCATCTGCCTTCCGGTAGCCACCCAGGCGCAAATCACGGTCACCACGGTTACAGCTCCGGTCAATTCCCTGACGATCAACGACCTGGACTATCTGAACTCCACCACACCGAAGTGGCTGTTCACGATTACGATGACCGCTCCACGAACCGTGCAGGCGGTTATGACGATCAACCTCGATGTTCTGTTAGCCAATGGCGAGCGCTATGAGAACGCGGCTCGTTTCATTTCCGTTCCGTTCACCATCGAGCGCACACGCACGGTGACCAACCTGGAGTTAGGCCGAGGGCGTGGGATAGCGCAAGAGACTTACATCTTCAACAACGATGCAAAAGCAAAGTTCTTGGAGATCGCTTTGCCGAGCGGTTCGATGCCGGCCGGCAGCTACATCTTTACCGTGAATGTCCGTGAAGTCAACGGCCCCGACACCGACACGAAGCAATTCACGTTTGTCCTGACGAACCCTTCCACACCTGTTCTGCTCGCGCCGCAGGATGGCGAGGTGCTGACGGAAGAATTCCCGCTGTTCGAGTGGCAGTACGATGGACCGCGGGCAACGATCGCCATCTTCGAAAAACTTCCCGGACAACGGAGCCTCGAAGAAACGGCAACCGGCACGCCGCATCACACGGCAACCGTCGAAACACGATCGCTGCGTTATCCGACCAACGCACGCGTCTTGCAGCCGGGCAAGACCTACGTGTGGTACGTAACCGGCCTTGTCGGTGCGGCCGGGGGCACAAACCTCGAGCAGCGCAGCGCTCTCCGTTCGTTCACCATCTCCACGACGCGTTCGACATCGTTGGCCTGGTTGCTGCAAGACCTTGAGCGCTCTCTTCCGCCGGTGTACAGGCCCATCTTCGATCAAATTCGTGCGCAAAATCTCTCCCCCACCGGTACGTATCGCTTGAACGGATCGCCGATCTCGTTGACGGAATTGCTGCGGGTGCTGAATGACATCCGATCGAATCCGGAGGCGGTCGGCGCAGTGAATCTGGAATAGTCTCAGAAAGGGGAGTTGCGATGAAACCCACACGTGTTTCGATACTTCTGTTGATGAGCGGCATGCTTGCTCTGGGCGCAGCGCCGCCCGCGGGCGATACGGCTATCGCGCTGATCAGTAAAGTGATTCTTGATGTGATGCGGATGCAGGTCGGGAAAGACTGGCAGCCGGCGCAGCGCGGCGAAGTGCTTGCTTCGGGCGAACGCGTCCGAACAGGCGAGAAATCCGTTGCAGTTATCAAATTCAAAGACAACAGCATGCTGCGCGTGCGGGAAAAGTCCGAAGTGATGATCGCGGGAGTGCAGGAAGGCAATGCCTTTTCGAAATCGGCGGAGGTGCAACGCGGTGTCATCGGGTTCCACATTAAGAAGCAGCAACCGGGAGAAGAATTCCGTTTCACGTCGCCCACATCGGTGGCTTCGATTCGCGGCACCAGCGGCCAGTTCACAGCAACCGATTCGACGGACAAGCTCATTGTGCTTGAGGGGCTTGTTCGTCTGACGAACAAGGTGTCAACCCAGTCGGTTGATGTCGGCGCGGGCTATACCGGACTTTCGACGCGCGATGGGAACGTGCAGATGCGTCCCTCGACGCCGGAAGAGAAACAAGCGGCTGAGGCGTCGGCCCAAATTGCCGAGCAGGAGAACCGCCTCGACATTGAACTGGACGATGGGAAGGGGAACAAGAAACGGATCGAGATCAAATACAAGCAACAATGAGTATTGCCGTCTGCGAGCGCGGAGGCAGGGTCTCGACCGGCATCCGCGCCCTCCTTCTTGCATGTTGCTTCGCACTCCCGTTCCCAACGCTTGCACAGCTTTCATCCCTCGTCGCTTCGATCAGCCCCACCGAAGCTGTCAGCGAAACACCGCTCACGATCAGCGTCGATTTGTATCGCGGTGAAACCGTCGAGCGTGTGTACTTTCTGTATCGCCGCTTTGGCGAAGGGACCTGGAACCGGCGGGAGATGGATCTGCGCGGCAACACAGCGTTCATTGTCGTGCCGCCTGGTGTTGTCCAGCCGCCGTATCTGGAATACTACTTGGTCTTGGCTAAACGATCGGGTGGGTTGGAGTCGCATCCGTTGAGCGAAAGCACCGATCCCCTTGAACGCCCGCCGACGCGCACCTTGCAGATCCCTGTCATCAAACGAGAGGACGATCTGCAGCTTGTGTTCTTAAGTCCGGAGGCGAACGCGACATACGACCCGGCCGATGTTGTTGTTTCTGTCTCGCTTCTGCGTGCAGACACGATGGTCGTACGTCGGGCAACGCAAATCATTCTTGACGGCAGGGATGTGTCGCGCGACGCCGTCCTGACCGGCGACCTGTTGGTTTATGTGCCGAGCAATCATGGTCTTTCCTTGAAGCCCGGGAGGCACCGCGTGACGGTGCTGCTGTATAACCGGCAGGGAAATCTCCACCGCCAGGCGAGCATGCAGTTCTATGTCGCCGGCGAACCCGAGCCGCTTGCCCTGCCCTTTCAGCCGTTCGTCTACACCGGTAGCGTCGATCTCGAATCGCGTAACGAGAAGGTGAGCAACATCCGAACATGGTACAATCGCGGCAGCGCGCGGTTCAGCGGCAGCCAGGGCGATTGGCGCTTCAATGCGAACGTCTTCGTCACCTCCGATGAGCTGCCCTCGCGTCAACCGCAGAACCGCTATTACGCGTCGCTCGAATCACAATGGCTGCTCATCGGGTACGGGGATAGCTATCCGGGTTATCCGAATCTGATTCTCAGCGGCAAGCGGGTGCGAGGCTTGAACACGTCCGTACGGTTGGGTAAGTTCAACGTGGACCTTACGCTGGGCCAGACGACGCGAGCGGTGGAGGGAGCGCTGGTGAAAACCATTCCCGTTGACCAACTTGGTATCGAACAGCAGGCGGACCCTTTTGCGGCTTACGCCCGCATTGATTCCGTCACGTGGGGGAAATACACGTACGGCACGTACGCACGGGACATCTTCATCGTGCGACCGAGCTTTGGTTCAGGCGAGAAGTATCAGATCGGTTTCACCTGGCTGAAGGCAAAGGATGATGTCCGGTCTATTACGTTCGGCACGCGGCCGCAGGAGAACCTCGTGGTGGGGACGGATCTTGTTTCGAAGTTTGACATGAACCGCATCGAGCTGTCCGCGCAGGCGGCGTTCAGCGCGTACAACAGCGATATCTCCAGCGGGAACTTCACCGACGCGTACATCGACAGCGTGTACAAGAAAGATGCTGCTGCTATCAAAGACGCGCGAGACCTGCTCAAGAACTTCATCACGGTCAACGACAATCTTCGGCCTCTTTCGTTCAAGAAGCTTTCGACGTTTGCGTACGACGTGGGGCTTGCGCTGAACTACTTCGATAATGCGTTCAAGATAAGCTACATTCATCGCGGCAGCGATTATATGTCCTTTGGACAAACCTTTCTGCGCACCGATGTGGCCGGCTTCAACTTGATGGATCGCCTCCGATTGCCGGAACAGAACATGTTCGTCACGCTCAGCTACGAGCGGCTGCACGACAACACGAGCAAAGCCAAAGCGGCGACGACCCGATTCACCACGGTCAATGTTGCCCTCACCTACGATCCTCCGCCCGAACTGCCCAGCATCAGTGTCGGCTACGCGCATTTCGCCAATGTCAACAACATGACCATCACAGGCCCCGACTCCATCAGCGCGGTGAACGATAAGACCAATCGCTACTATCTCCATGCGATGCAGCGTTTTACCTATGGCGCGCACCATGTCGCGTCTGTGACGATGGCGACGTCGTTCCGTAACGACTTCACCCGGCGCAACCTTGACGTCAAGAACATCGCCATCTCGGCCACGCTCAATACGCGTTATGCTGTTCCGCTCCAAACGACGCTGGGCTATACATTGAACGTGAATGAATTCCCTTCGCCCGGAGGTTCGCCGCGAACACGGCTGAACTACTCCACCGTACTTGCGTACGGCAGATACAGTTTTGCGCAGGATATCGCCGCGCTGTCGGTTTCCTTCAGTCCCACCTTCGGGGATTTTTCCCGGTTCACGTTCGACTACGCGGCGCAATGGAACGTGCGGCCGAACATGTACCTTCTGCTTCAGTACAGCTATTTCCACAATAAAGGAACGCCCAACGACGATTTCTGGAGTTTGAAGTACCGACTTGAGTACTGATGAATCCGCGCGTGCGCAAATTCCTTGTTGCCCTTGCGGCAGCTCTTGTCACGATTGTGGTGGCGCATGAAGAGGTGCTGCAGCTGGGGATAGTGGGGCGACTGGAGCTTGCCTCGCTGGATTACCGCTTTCGCGAGCGAGGCAAACATCCCGCCATTCCCGACTCGAGTCATGTCGTCATTGTCGAAGTCTCGGGCGAATCATTCAAGTCTCTTTCCGCGCGCTGGCCCTGGCCCCGCTCGTACTACGCCCATCTCGTTCGCAATCTCAAGACCGCGGGTGCGAAAGCGGTGGGTATTGATATCATTCTCACCGGCCCCGATGCTCATGACGCGGCAAACGATGATGCCCTCCGCGATGCTATTCGCGAGACGGGCATTGTTGTACTGGCGGGCAAGATGGACACGCAGCAACACGCGTTCGAAATCAGGCGGGGAAAGGAAACCTACGGCAACCGGTTTTTCGACATCGACAGCGCGCTCGGGCTCGTCAATATCCGCAACGATGCCGACGGCGTCTACAGGCGTTACAGTCCCTACGGCGAAACGGGCTATGCCGCAGCTGATGGTACGCGAGACACGACACGTGTTCCAACATTCAGCTTTGCCGTGCTCAACAAGTTCCTCCGCCTTCCTCCTATGACCACCGCGGAGAATCAGGCCGATGCGTTTCTCTTCGCCGGCCGGCGCATCCCGAAGTATGACCCTTCCTCGTTTCTGATCAACCTGTACGGCCCCAGCGGCACATTCCGTCGCATCGAGTTTGTGGATGTGCTGGACGACGAAACCGTTACGACCACGGAAGAGGCGGCTACAGGTCACGAGATCAACACGTTCAGCGATCCCGATTTCGGCTACAAGTACGACGGGACATTCAAGGACAAGATTGTACTGGTCGGCTCCACGATGCCTGAGGATCATGACCTGTTTCCGGTTGCACTCGCGCAGCCGTCGCTGCACAGCGAGAATCTCATGTTCGGCGTCGAGATTCACGCCAACGTCATCGAGAGCGTTCTCCGCGGCGAATTTCTCCGACGGCTGCCCGTACCGGTTGACTTTCTCGTGATTGTTTTCTCTTCCTTCCTGACCTTTTATGGGACGTCGGCCCTGCGAAGCAGCAGGGGACTTCGGCATTTCGTGCTGGAGCTGGTGGGATTTCTGATCGTTGCCGTGGAGGTGATCGCTGTTGGTGTCCTTGCGGTGTTTCTCTTTACCAAATACAACATTGTGATAGCGGCCGTCGGACCGATGGTGGGAGTCGTGATCGCGTACGTGGCAAGCACGGCTTACCATTACGTCACCGAGCGCAAGCAGCGCCTGATGATCAAGTCCATGTTCAGCACGTACGTCAATCCGACGGTCGTGGAGGAGTTGATTCAGCACCCCGAGAAACTCAAGCTCGGCGGCGAACGAAAAGAACTCACCGTCATGTTTGCCGACATCGAAGGCTTTACAACGATCTCTGAACGACTACCGTCCGAAGACCTTGTCAACCTGCTGAACCAATACTTCAGTGAGATGACAGCGATCATTCTCGAGCATGACGGCACACTGGACAAGTTTTTCGGCGATGCCATCGTGGCGTTTTGGAATGCCCCGCTGCCGCAGGAGGACCATGCACTGCGGGCCTGCTGCACTGCGCTGGACATGCAGCAGAAACTGGCAGCAATCAGGCAGCAGTGGCGCGAGGAGGGTAAACCCATGCTGCATGTGCGCATCGGCATCAACACCGGTGAAGTTGTGGTGGGAAACATGGGAGGCACCGGAAAGTTCGACTACACAGTCATCGGCGACGGCGTCAACATCGCGTCGCGGCTTGAAGGAGCCAACAAGGTGTATCACACCGGCATCATGGTGAGCGAGGCAACGTATGATCGCGTGAAACACCAGATTGTGGGGAGAGAGTTGGATTTGATTGCCGTCAAGGGCCGCTCGGAACCGCTGCGGACGTTCGAGCTGATGCAGCGCAGGGACGGTTCATCCGATCCCGCGCTCGAGCGGTTCCTTCAGCTCTACGCGGAAGGCCTTTGCTTCTATCGCAACCGACAGTGGGATGAGGCGATTCCGAAATTCAGCGAGGCACTGCAGCTCCGCCCGCACGACTATCCAACACAACTTCATCTGGAGCGATCGAAGCAATTCAAGCTCACCCCTCCTCCACCCGAATGGAATGGCGTCGTCGAGCTGACGACCAAGTAAATCAAGGTGGAGTGTGACGCGTCAGGGGAGAAGCTGCATTCACAGAATGTACCACACCCGCCGCGTTTCGGATTGTTTCCGCCGTTCCAGCTCGGTATATTGCCTGCGTTTCGGTAGCATTCTTTCACAACAAGCCGGAGGAGATCATGTCGTCAAACGACGAGGCATTGCGGCATCATGTGCAGGAACTTCTGCGAGGAGAGCATGCGCACGTGAGTTTCGAGTCTGCGGTTCGGGATTTTCCAATGCATCTTGCAGGAACGAAGTTGGAGGGCATCCCCTACACCGCCTGGCAGTTGCTCGAACATCTCCGCATTTCACAGTGGGACATCCTGGAGTTCAGCCGGGACGCGAAGCACGTCTCGCCGGAGTGGCCGGCAGGCTACTGGCCGCATGCCGCATCGCCTCCGCAGAGCGACGCGTGGGAGCGAAGCGTGCAGCAGTTCCGCCGCGACTTGCAGGCGATGGTTGATCTTGTAGCCGATCCGGCGAACGATCTCTACGCGCGCATTCCGCACGGCACCGGACAGACACTTTTACGTGAGGCCCTTCTGGTAGCCGACCACAACGCCTATCATCTCGGTCAGCTTGTGCTCGTGCGTCGGATGCTCGGCGCGTGGAAGTGAATAAAAGCGAAAGCCCCATCCTCCGCTGTCCATCACGAAGGGTGGGGCTTGAATAACGACAAGCTGACCTCAGTAGCCTTCGACCCTGCGGAACTGTTCCGCCTCGAGCGTGAACATGAGAGAGATGCGATGCGTATCATCGAGGCGCTCGCCTGCTGCTTGTGCGAAACGCGCAAAGGAGTAATCAATGTTCAGCTTCGGCAAACGAAGCCCGGCCCCGAACGACACTTGCTTCACATCGTTGTAGCCGACGCGGAAGGCCATGGCGTCCTTGAACAGGAACTCCGTACCGACATGCGCATCGAAGCTGACCGGGCCAAGCGCAAACGTGGAGGCAGACTTCCTATTCTCAAAGCGGATGTCGAAGTCCACAGCCGGCGCAAACCGTCCGCCGAGCGCTTCAATGAAGTACGCCGAGCCGATCTTCACCGTGGGAGAGATCAGTTCGTTCGTTCCTGTATTCCAGGCGAGGAAGGTCGTCGTCACGTCCTGCAAGTTTGCGCCGAGAACAATCTTGTCGGTGATGCTGTACCACACGCCGATATCGAGGCCGATGCCGGTTGCGGAGGCGTCGCCAAGTTCGCGACGAATGATTTTGAGGTTCGCTCCGTACGAGAAATCCTCCGATTGCTTCTTCGAGTAGGTCAGGTAGAACGCCCAATCGGCAGCATTGAAGTAGGTGACGCGACTCGGATCGATCCGGGTGAACTGAGTGGGGTCCTCGGTGTAGTTGCCGTTGGCGTCGATGCCGGCTTTGCGTGTATCGGGAATATCATCCACGCCGAGACGGATGACACTCAAGCCCCAGCTTGTCGTCGGCCCGACGGGGAGCGCGACCGCACCATAGTCATAGTTGACTAAACTGCCGTAGCGCTCATCATGCATCAAAGCCAACTGCGGATAGTTGATGTGGGAGAGGCCGGCGGGGTTCCAGTATCCGGCCGTGACATCGTTTGCCAATGCCACGAACGCTCCGCCCATGCCGAGCGCTCTGCCGCCGACACCGAGCGAGATGAACTCTCCCGCGTATTTTGCAATGCCTCCCGCCATCACCGGAATGCTCAAGGCAAGCATCATCACCACGACAGCAGACCAACGGTTCTTCATAGCACACCTCTCGTTAAAGATTATCGGCTTGAGTTAGAGTGTAGCATTTTGGCGGGGGCCTTCTCCACATAAATAAGTCTGGGCTCAAAATTGGACAAATGAAGTGTCAAAGTCAAGGCTTCACATCACACAAACCCCTTCGGCGGAGACAGACGCCCCCACGCGCTTGCCGCAGGTGAAAAGCTCTCACAGCGGTTCCGCTCCCAACTCCCGCATGATCGTCTTGACAATCGGATGCTCCTCGTGCGGGGGTGATATGGCAGCGTCGGTATCAAGAGAAATAGAGGGTGCCGCGTCAGGGTTGACGTGCACCTCCAGTCTTCCACGCGCGTTGAACACCTTTTGAATGGTGGTGTTGATCAATTCCTTGTTCCGCCCGATGGCGGAGGAGCTGAATTCATCCGGCACGGAGATTTGAATTGCCGAACCGCGCACGCCCTGCAGCACCGCTGTCTCGAGAATTGTTCCCAGCGCGATGCGTTCACGACGTATCTCGCCAATCAGCTCGGACCAGCGCGAACGGACCTCGCCTTCCGAAAGTGCCGCCGATGCCGTGTGAAGCGTTTCGGGCGAAGGAGGTTGTGCTAACGTGTTCGGGCGAGAGAAAACAGGTCGCGGTGTCGCTCGGGGTGACGACGGCTCCGCCCGCGCAGGAATGCGCTGCTGCGGCACGTCGGCTAACGTGCTACCTGCCGAAAGTTTTTTTTTCAACTCCTCTATTTGCTGAAGAACATCACCCACGTCGGCGGCGCGAGGCATCGTAATCATCTGCACGATGTCGGTCTCGAGCTTGAAGCGCGGCTGGCTGCTCCACCGGATTGCCGCCTCGGTCGTGTTCACAAATCGCAGCAGGCGCAGCACGTCGGCTACGCTGAAGCGCTTTGCCGTCTCGGCATATTTGTTTTTGTAGATGTCCGATTCCTCGATCAACGCAGTGGAGCCCGTGGTCGCCGCGGTGAGAATGTTCCGCAGATGTTCGGTCAGGCCCGAGAGGAAGTCTTTAATGTCGTACCCACGTTCCATGATCTCCTGCACCAGCTCAAGTCCGCCCTTTGCATCCTGTGCCTGGATAAGATCGGTCACGCGAAAGTAGAAGTCCTGATCCACAATATTCAGTGCGTGCAGGATCTGGTTCTTGGTGACGGTCTTGCCGCACAGCGCAACAATCTGGTCGAAGATGCTTTGCGCGTCGCGCATTGAGCCATCGCCCTTCTTGGCAATCAGCAGGAGGGCCTCCTCCTCGATGGCGATGGATTCTTTCTGCGCAATCGTGCGCAGGTTCGTCATGATCTCTTCGACGGTGATGCGCCGGAAATCGAACCGCTGGCAGCGGGAAATGATCGTGGCCGGAAGCTTGTGCACTTCCGTGGTGGCGAAGATGAACAGCACGTGATGCGGAGGCTCTTCGAGTGTCTTCAGCAGCGCGTTGAACGCCTCCTTGGTCAACATATGCACTTCGTCAATGATGTACACTTTGTACTTGCCCTTCGCGGGTCCGTAGCGCACGGCATCGCGGAGGTTGCGAATCTCGTCCACGCCGCGATTGGAGGCGCCGTCAATCTCCAGCACGTCGAAGCTGCGTCCTTCCGTAATTTCGACGCACATCTCGCACGTGTTGTCCGGTTCGATGTCTGTCGTGGGATTCTGGCAGTTCACGAGCTTGGCAAGCAGGCGCGCCGTAGTGGTTTTCCCCACGCCGCGCGGCCCGGCAAACAGATACGCGTGCGCCAGCCGGTTCTGTTTGATCGCGTTCTTCAGCGTGTGGGTGACGTGCGTCTGCGCGGCGACATCGTCGAACTTCATGGGCCGCCACTTGCGGGCAGTAACGATGTAATCACTCATGATTCATGCAAACGAATACGATCTCTGAAATCCCTGACTGCCGCATCACGCGAACACATGCTGCAACGCTTCCTCAATCTTGCTGATCGGAATAATCGTCAAGCCCTCTTTCACGCGCTGGGGGATCTCGCTGAGGTCCTTGACGTTCTCCTGCGGGATGAGCACCGTCGTGATGCCGCTGCGTTGCGCGGCGATGAGCTTTTCGTTCAGGCCGCCGATGGCAAGCACTTCGCCGCGCAGGGTAATCTCGCCCGTCATTGCAACGTCGGCGCGGGCGGGCTTTCCGCTGATGGCGGAGTACATCGCCATCACCATGGTAATGCCGGCCGAGGGTCCGTCCTTCGGTATCGCGCCTTCGGGCAGATGCACATGCAGCTCCCGGTCCTTGTAAAAGTCCGGATCGAGACCGAGTTCTTTCGCGTTCGAGCGCAGATAACTCAACGCCGCCTGAGCCGATTCTTTCATCACATCGCCGAGCTGGCCCGTCAGCGTCAGCTTCTCTTTGCCGCTCATGACGGTGACGTCCACATGCAGGATGTCGCCGCCGACGTTTGTCCACGCGAGGCCCGTGGCTGAGCCGACCCGATTGGTATCGGCACGCAGACGGTTGCGGAACTTCGGAACGCCGAGGTACTCTTCGACTTTCTCGGGGGTCACGATGAATTGACTGCCCGAGCGGTCCTTCTTTCCGTTTTTCTGATTGCCGCTGACAATATCCTTGGCGATCTTGCGACAGACCGAGGCAAGCTCCCGCTCGAGGTTGCGCACGCCGGCTTCGCGGGTGTATTCCGTAATGATCTTGTCGATGGCCGGATCGGTAATGGTGATGCCGCTCTTGGCAAGCCCGTGCTCCTGCAGTTGCTTCGGGATGATATGCCGCTTGGCGATTTCTCGTTTGTCGTGCTGGAGGTAGCCGGAAAGCTCGATGATCTCCATCCGATCCTGCAGCGGCAGCGGAATCTGGTAGCGCACGTTGGCCGTGGTAATGAACATGACGTGAGAAAGATCGTAATCCACGTCGAGATAATGATCGTTGAACGTGCAGTTCTGCTCCGGGTCGAGCACCTCCAGCAAGGCCGACGACGGATCGCCGCGGAAGTCCATGCTCATCTTATCCACCTCATCTAACAGCATCACCGGATTGATGACGCCGGCGCGCTTCATGGACTGGATGATTTTTCCGGGCATCGAGCCGATGTACGTGCGGCGGTGGCCGCGAATCTCCGCCTCATCTCGCACGCCCCCTAACGAAATGCGCACGAGCTTGCGTCCCAATGCTCGTGCAATGGATTTGGCCAGCGACGTCTTCCCCACCCCGGGCGGGCCGACGAAGCAGAGGATTTGCCCCTTCATCTCGCGAACAAGGTTCAGCACCGCAATGTGTTCGAGGATTCTCTCCTTCGGCTTCTCCAGCCCGAAATGATCTTCATCGAGAATGGCCCGAACGTGTTCCACATTCAAGTTGTCCTTCGTGCGCTTGTACCACGGCACGCTGATCAACCAATCAATGTAGCTGCGGATCACGGTCGATTCGGGAGAGAGCGGAGGCGTCTTCCGGAGTTTGTTGTACTCCTCCATCGCTTTCTCTTCTACGGCCTTCGGCATCTTTGCCTTCCGGATATCCTCGCGCAGTTTGAGAAGCTCCGGCGATGATTCTTCTTCGCCCAGCTCGTCCTGCAGGATGCGGATCTGTTCCTGGATGAAATACTTCCGCTGCGACTTCGCGATGTTATCATGCACCTTCGAGTCGATCTCTTTCTCGATCTTCAACACATCGTTTTCAGAGTTCAGGATGCGGATGAGCTCGTGCAGCTGATCGCGCGTGTTGGTAAGCTCAAGGATTTTTTGTTTGATGTCGACGGTTTGCAGGATATTCGATGCGATATAGAAGACTTTCCGCTGAACATCCTTCGTGTTTTCGAAGGCAAGCATCACTTCGCTCGGCACGTTGCGGTTCAGGTGCACGTATTCGGCAAAGAGGCTCGAGGTGTGCCGCAGGAGGGCATCCAGCTCGGAGTCCATCGTCACGTGTGCGAAATGGATCTCCAGCTCAGCCTCCAGGAATTTTCCGTTGGGGATGAACCGCTTGACGGACGCCTGCACAACTCCATCCACCAGAATCTTCATCAAGCCGTTTGGCAGTTTGAGGATCTGGATAATCTTGGCGATCGTACCGTCGTGGTAGATATCGTCGGCCGTCGGTTCTTCCGTCACCGAATGCCGCTGTGCGGCGAGGAAGATGAACTTCTCGCGTTCCAGCGCTTCGTTCACGGCCCGGAGCGACGACTCGCGACCGACCAGCACGGGGAAGATCATATACGGAAACACAACAACATCGCGCAGCGGCAACACGGGCAGTTGACTGGGTATGGCGTCGAGCTGTTCTGCGTATTGCGGTCCGCCGCCGGTCAGGGAATCAGGTTGCATGGAAATTGTGTGAAGCCTTCTCGTTCAAGATGGAAAAAGGTGTCGCATCAGACACCTTCTGTTTTCGTGGCTGGAAAAATATACCAAGATATAGATGGGTTGTCAACAGCCGTGTCGAAACAGGTCACCCTGAACGCTTCATCACCGCCATCTCGTACAGGTGCAGGTACTTCCTTGCCGATGCCTTCCACGAAAAATCGGTGTTCATGCCGTTCATCATCATACGATGCCACGTCCGCTTGTCGTTGTAAAACATGTCCACGGCGCGGGAAACCGTGGTCGAGAGCGCGTAGCCCGTCGCGTCGTGGTAGGAAAATCCGTTCCCCCTGTCACTGCCAAGCGATTGGAACTCATGCCAGTCATGCACGGTATCGGCAAGGCCGCCCGTCTTGCGCACAATCGGAATGGTGCCGTAACGCAGACTGTACATCTGGTTGAGACCGCACGGCTCGTAATGCGAGGGCATCAGAAACATGTCGGAGGCGGCTTCGATCAGATGAGCAAGCTCGTTGTTGAAACCGATGTACGTCCACACCTTGTGCGGCCGGGCGTGATGGAGAGCGGTGAACATCCGCTCGTACCGTTCTTCGCCCGAGCCGAGAATAACCCACTGAGCATCGAGCTCCATCAGTCCATCGATAGCCTCCGCAACCGTATCGAATCCTTTCTGTGCAACGAGCCGCGAGACGATCCCGATGAGCGGACGGTTGGGATTGTAGGGCATCCCGATTTTCTCCAAGAAGAACTTCTTGTTCAAATATTTTCCGGCAAGATTTTCTTTGGAGTAAGGATGAGGAAGATGGGGGTCCGTCTCGGGGTTCCAGACGTCCACGTCGATGCCGTTGAGCACGCCGTGCAGATCGTCTCGCCGCAGCCAGAGAATCCCCTCCATGCCCGCGCCGTACTCTGCCGAGAGAATCTCGCGCGCGTACGTCTCGCTCACCGTACTGATCACCTCCGCGGAAAGAATCCCCGCCTTCATGAAGGAGACACCGCCGTGCATTTCCAGCACGGGAAAATGCTCTGAGCGTATCTCGGCAATCTCCATCGCTGTTCTGCCGAACAATCCCTGATACCCGATGTTGTGGATCGAGTAGAGTGTCGCCGTGTTGTCGAACATTCTATCCCATCGGTAATTATCTTTGAGCAGAAGAGGAATAAGGCCCGTCTGCCAATCGTTGCAGTGCACGACGTCCGGCGCCCAGCGCAGACGCTGGAGTGTTTCGATAACGGCTTTCATGAAGAGAATAAATCGGCCGTCTTCGTCGTATCCGTCGGTGTAGATTCTTCCGCGGTGAAAAAAGTGCGGACAGTCGATGAAGTAGATAGGGACGGCGGAAGCGGGAAGCGTTGCACTGACGACATGCACCGGCCAGGCAATGCCGGCCACACGCACGGGCATTTCGCCGATGGCATACTCGTAGTGCAAATCATACTTCGATTCGTCGATCGTGTTGTACTTGGGGATGAATACCTTCACGTCGCAGCCGATCTGCTGGAGTGCTTTGGGGAGCGAGCCGACAACGTCTGCGAGGCCGCCGGTCTTGGCAAACGGTGCGCACTCGGAGGCAGCAATGGCGATTTTCATCAGAACGATATTCGTGGGAGGTAATAGGTTCGAGTGCCAATATATTGAGCCGCGCTGCGAAATGCAAAAGGATGTAGCCCGCATCTTTAAAGCTGATGAAGAAACGAACGACATCGTTTCGTATCTTTGAGAAAAGCCCATGCAGCGTTTCCAAATCTGAGAAACGTCGTGCGGAAGGCGCTGAAAGCTCTTGACAAACCGCTCCTTCTGCATGGCACGCGCTTTGACCGTTTCTCTTATGAAAACGTATGTCGATTCACCCACGCTGGCCTAGAGTCATCAAGTCTCCCTTCGAAAACTGTTTGCAGCGTGACTGCATGGCATTGACTTCGAACAAACTTCAGATGGAGGTTAGATCATGATACGAAAACAGGATGCGCTCGACTATCACAGTCAAGGCCGCAGAGGCAAGATCGAGATTGCCCTGACCAAGCCGTGCGCCACGCAGCGCGATCTCTCGCTTGCCTATACGCCGGGGGTCGCTGAACCCTGCCGCGAGATTGCGGCGAATCCGGCGGATGTGTACAAGTACACAGCAAAAGGAAATCTTGTGGCTGTCGTCTCCAACGGTACCGCCGTTCTTGGACTCGGCGATATCGGCCCGGCTGCCGGCAAGCCCGTCATGGAAGGCAAGGGCGTGCTCTTCAAGCGGTTCGCCGACATTGATGTGTTCGACATCGAAATTGATTCGAAGGATCCGGACGAGATCATTCGCATCGTGAAGGCATTGGAGCCTACGTTCGGCGGCATCAATCTCGAAGATATCAAGGCGCCCGAGTGTTTCCACATCGAAGAAGAGCTGAAGAAGATCATGAACATTCCCGTGTTCCACGACGACCAGCACGGGACGGCCATCATCTCCGGCGCAGGTCTGCTGAACGCTCTGGAACTTGTCGGGAAGAAAATTGATGAGGTGAAGATCGTCTTCAGCGGCGCGGGAGCCGCAGGCATTGCCTGCGCGAAGTTCTATCTTCAGCTCGGCGTGAAAAAGGAGAACCTGATTCTTGTCGACACCAAGGGCGTCGTGTATAAAGGGCGGAAAGAGGGAATGAACCCGTACAAAGAGTTCTTTGCCATCGAAACAGACGCGCGGACGCTTGCCGATGCCATGCGCGGCGCCGACGTGTTCGCCGGCGTGTCGGTGAAAGGCGTCGTGACCAAGGAGATGGTCAAGAGCATGGCAGAAGATGCGATCATCTTTGCTATGGCCAATCCTGATCCCGAAATTACACCCGAAGAGGCCTTCGACGTTCGCAAGGACCTCATCATGGCAACCGGCCGGTCGGACTATCCGAATCAGGTGAATAATGTGCTGGGCTTCCCCTTCATTTTCCGCGGAGCGCTCGATGTGATGGCGACGGCGATCAATAACGAGATGAAGCTGGCCGCCGCGCGCGCCCTTGCCGCCCTTGCCAAAGAAGATGTCCCCGATTCGGTGATCAAAGCGTACGGCGGCAAGCCGATCAAATTCGGGCGCGACTACATCATTCCCAAGCCGCTCGATCCGCGCGTGCTGCTGTGGGAAGCGCCGGCCGTCGCCAAAGCCGCGATGGAAACCGGCGTTGCCCGCAAGCCCATCGAGAACCTCGACGCGTACCGGGATGCACTCGAAAGCCGGTTCGGACGCGGCAAAGAGATCATGCGCACGGTCATCCACAAGGCGCAGCGCGCACCGAAACGGATCGTCTTCCCCGAAGGCACAGAAGAGAAAGTGCTGCGTGCAAGCCAGATCATTCTCGACGAAGAAATCGCTAAACCCATCCTGTTAGGCAACCGCGATACCATCAGCGAGAAGATCAAGATGCTCGATCTGGACCTGACGGGCGTGGAGATCATCGATCCTATTCACTCGCAGAAGTTCAACGAGTATGTGAGCAAGTTCTATGACATGCGCAAGCGAAAAGGGGTGACCCAGAAAGACGCTTGCAACCAAATCCAGCGCCCCATCAACTACGGAATGATGATGGTGCAGACGGGAGATGCCGACGGGTTGGTGGCAGGACTGACGCAGCACTACCCCGAGACGATCAGACCCGCACTGCAGATCATCAAACCTCTGCCGGGCATCAGTACCATCGCCGGACTCTACATGCTCGTCTTCAAGAACGACGTCAAGTTCATCACCGATGCGACGGTGAACTTCGATCCCACCGCAGAACAACTGGCGGAGATTGCGATCCTCGCGGCGGAGAAGGTACGCAGCTTCGACATCGTACCGCGCATCGCCATGCTTTCCTTCAGCAACTTCGGCAGCACACAACATCCATCCGCACAGAAGATGGCAAAGGCCGCGGAGCTGGTGAAGAAACGCGCTCCCGAGTTGATGGTGGACGGCGAGATGATGGCCGATACGGCCGTCGCGCCGGAGATTATCGAGACGCTGTATCCCTTCAGCACGCTGAAGGGCGGCGCAAACCTGTTAGTCTGCCCGAACCTCGAGTCGGCGAACATCGCCTATAAACTTCTGGCAAAGTTAGGCGGTGCAGAAATGTACGGCCCGATCCTGCTCGGCATGCGCAAGCCCGTGTACGTGCTCATCCCGGGCAACGAGGTGACCGACATCGTGAACGTAACGGCGATGGCCGTGCGTGATGCGCAGGATTCGGGGGAAGAGGGGATAACGCGCACTGCTCGCGTGACGCCGCAGCTCGAAACGATGTACGAATAAACCTCCCCAAAGCACAAGCCCGCCCCGGAAAACGCGGCGGGCTTATCGCTTCCCCAGAGGTGTGCACTTTCCGACCGCACACTCGATACAGCGCACGGGCGAACAGAAGAAGCGATAAAGCTGAATGCCTCCCTGCTGTTGCAGGGCGCTGCGGAACTCCGTCTTCTCTTTGAGCAGGTCGCGTTGCAGTGTTCGGGTGATGGGATTCTCCTGCAGGCCGGTGATAGCACCGAGCAGTGCGCGGGCGTTGCGTGCTGCTGCTGCGTCTCGAAACATCCGCGCATACAGAAGCACAAGCGGAATCACGGCGTTCACAAGAATGTCGTTGATGCGATGTGCACCGAGGCCGATTGTCGCCCTCGGTTTTTTCCTTCCTTCCTTCTCTCCCGTTTTCTCTTCCACCCGTCGCTCACCTTTCAAGTGATAATGCGTCTGCCAGAACCGGTCGGGCGTGAAGTCGAACAAAGCATGGAGCCTTTCACGACGCTGCGCGGCGGAAAGGGAGCCATCCTTCATCAACGTGATGAGTGAGCGGAAGGAATCATGCCCGAAGAGCTGCGGCAGGAGAAAACACATTGCTGCGAGCCGTGCGGTCGGAAAGTTTTGAGGATGCAGACGGAAGAAGAGCCATTGCCCCTCGTTGAGCGTCTGTCCCGGAACTGTTGCCCGAACCTTCCGCCATATTCGCTTCAGAGCGGCAACATACAGACGGCTTTCCTTTTCGCGGATGTCCTGTGAGGATGGAAGAAGCGACGCAGCGCCGAACAGAAGTGCCATCATGGTCGGAGTATCATCAAGGTCATGGCGGCGAAGCACTTCAAGAGGTACCGATCGTGCGAGGTGCAGGAAGGGCTTCTGATTTTTCGAGAACCCCAGCCCCTCCATAATACCTTCATACAAGGCCTGTTCCCAGAACGCTTTGTTCATGAAATTCTTGCGGGTGTACTCTTTCTTCGGAGGGGGAATTTCCTCGGGGTTGCCATAGTAGCGCGGGTAAGGCTCGCGAAGGATGTGGCGCGCCTCGTCCACGAGCTGCTTCAACCGTTCTTCGAAGCGGCGAACTTTCAGCTCGATGCGCTCGTGGCCGAGCTTTTCAATCCACCGGGTGATGACGGCGACCGGAACATCGTCGTTCATCGCAGCGCATGCGAGTCGCGCTGTGCGTATGGGTTGATCATCCGACGCTGCCCATGCTTCGTGCGTTTTTTCATCGAGAACTGGATGCAGAACCAGAAGGGGGATAACGCGCTTGCTTACCGTGCGCGCAGGCGGCGAGAGAGGCTCGGCCGTGAGCACGACGTGCAGGATCACCCTGTTGTAGTGTGGGTCCCGATCGTGCCGGTGTGCAAGCCATTCCTCTGCGCTGATGTGGAGTTCCACATCGCCGCGGAAGGTGGTCTTACCGATGGCGATCCGCGCGTTGAGAAAATCCGGGCCGGCATCAGTATTGGGCGTGCCGGGGGAGAGAATCCGTACCTCACGACCATCGGAGGTCGCAAGGCGGTGGTGCGAGAAACGCTGTTCTTGCCAGATGCGGCGAAGAAGCGTTTCGGGGATGTCGGGCAGCGCCATGCAGGTTCACCTTTCCCCCCGGAAGCAAGCTGTGAATGCACAAACAGGTTTTCAGGTTCAGGGTTCGGAATGAGCGCCGTTGCGGCGCATGAAAGCGAACGCCTCACCGTTGGCGAATCGCGTTGATCGTGTTGCGGAGCTTCATTGCCGACGCGCGCGCGGCCTCTGCGAAATCCTCTCCGCTCGACGCGTACATGACGGCGCGACTGACGTTGATGATCGCCATCTCGCCGTTCCTGTCACACCCGTATCGCACCGCTGATGCGAGGTCGCCTCCTTGTGCGCCGACGCCGGGAATGAGCAGCGGCATGTCGGGCACGAGTGAGCGGATGCGCTTCAGCTCTTTCGACCGGGTCGCGCCAACAACGAGCCCGCAGTTGTTCTTCCTGTTCCATTTCTTCGCTTTGGCAACCACGTGCTCATACAGAGGTTTATTCTTCGCCTTCAGATATTCGAAGTCCTTCGCTCCGGGATTTGACGTGAGCGCAAGAATGAATGCGCCGTGCCGGTCATCGCGAACAAACGGCTCAACGGAGTCAGACCCCATATACGGATTGATCGTCGCGGCATCAAATCCGAAATCCTGGAACAAACTCCTGGCGTACATCTCCGCGGTGTTGCCGATATCGCCGCGCTTCGCATCGCCGATGGTGACGAGCATCGAGGGAATAGCGGCAAGCGTTCCTTTTATCGTTCGCCAGCCGATCTCGCCGAGCGCTTCGTAGAAAGCAAGATTGAGCTTGTAGGCGCAAACAAGATCCTTCGTTGCCTCGATGATGCGCGTGTTGAACGCCACAACGGGATTATCGAACCGGTGAAGGTGCTTTGGAATCTTCTTGATGTCCGGGTCGAGGCCGACACAGAGAAGCGAATTGCTCTGCTGTTGAATTGCACGAAGCTTCTGGTACACGGTGATCGGTCAGCGGTTGTTGGGGTTGGGTCTGCCCAATAATACGCCTTCACGAATCCACAATCAACTACCGCTGCCGCTCGAACGTTCGGACATAGTCGTTCCGCGGCCCCTGCTCGCGCGCATGACAGCCCACGCAGCCGCTTCCCCGACCTGCTATCGAGAAGAGCACAGAACCGTCGGGACGGTATTCTGCCCACAGCCAGCCGTTGTTTGCCAGCGGGTTGTTGCTCTGTTTGTAGATGACGGCATAGATCGTTGCACGTCCGTTGGTCGTCCGTACTTCTTTGAAGATGATAGAGCCGTCAGGGAAGCGCGTCCCCGCCGGCAGTGTTCCATTGTGCAGTGCGCCCAAAGCCGTTGCATTCATGCTGACCCGCACGAGCGGTTGATGTGCCGTCGAGCCGTTCAACGTTCCGCTCGTTACGGAATCAACATGCGGAAACAACGCGTAGCGTCGGAAGGGTTGTGTGACACTCACAATCTCAAACAGCGTCGCATCAGAGGCGACGAGGTTCCCCGCATTCATCCTGGCAAAAGGCTCTCCCTGATCCTGGCACGAAAAAAACATCAAGCAACTCGCTGCAACTGCCGACATCGACGTTGGTGTTCTCATCTCTCCACCCATCGTTTCTTGTCGTTGAGCCAAAAGT
Source organism: Ignavibacteriales bacterium (assembly GCA_037441705.1). Classification (GTDB taxonomy): domain Bacteria; phylum Bacteroidota; class Ignavibacteria; order UBA10030; family UBA6906; genus CAADGV01. The sequence continues at coordinate 5,579 of JBBIRR010000014.1, read as the reverse complement.
AAGGACAGACTCTCACGAAAGTATCACTCAGTGTACTGCGTGTAGTGTTCGATGACGGATTGCGGAATCGGGATCGCCCGACCGGTCCTGGTGTCGATCATCGTGCTGATGAAATAGCCTTCGGCGGCGAGTTTGCGCGGTTCTTTCTTGAATACTCGGAACCCCACCTTCACATCCGCCTTGTCGAAGGAGTCCAGCCACGTCTGCACGATGACGCGGTCGTTCAAACTGATCTGCCGCTTGAATTCGATGTGAAACACTTTCTGATACCAATTCCATCCATTCTTGAAAAAGTCTTCCATTGGCATGCCGTAGCATCGAGCCATCTGATCGTAGCGAGCGAAGAGGATGTAATCCAAATACTTCGAGCCATGAAGATGATTGTTCATGTCGATATCGTCCGGTCGGACGATGAGTTCGGATTCGAAGCGGGTGTAGGGCATAGCATGGAGTCCTACTTCTGGTGGCGGGGAGAGTTTGTTTCAGATTGCACGCAAAACACCCGAGCGGCACAATCTGAGTCGTTATGTAACGGGAGTTTCTCGTCCGATCTCGACACTCACCGAATCAAAACGCTTGTCGCCCGGTTTATAGGAAAGCAACTCAACGCCGATCGGTTCCTTGGTTGCTTCATCGCGTATCAGGATGATCCCGTTGCCAAGTTCCTCGGATACTTGTTCCTTCTGCGGTGATTGCCAAAAGACGGTAAGCAATTCCATTTCCGGTTCGTAATACACTTTTACGTGGGCCATATCACTTCTCCTTCGTTCAATGCGTTCGTGCGGTAGCAGGTAACGAGAAACCCTTCAGTTGGAGTTACCTGTTTGACAACTACCGTTAACCAATACTACACAACCTTTTCCCAATATGCTTGAGTCGTCCGTACATTGAAACCAAGCGGTGTTGCAACTTCGAAAAGACGCATCTGTTTCCAAACCATTCTTCATTTCAATGGCGCAAAGCCTCAAGAATGTAGCAAATCTACCAAAATCAATCCATCCCTTGTCCCTTCCTCGCATCCATCCTCTTCGTCACCTTCGCGTAGATGAACAATGCAATCGCCGACGTCAAGCCTATCGCTGCGAAGTAGTACCAGATGTAATTCGCGTTCACGTACGCCGTGGCGAGCTGTTCGGGCGCGAGGGTTCTTGGATCGGGACAGTACTTGGTGAGGAGATAGCCGGAAAGGCCGAACCCGAGGAAGTTGGCGATGAACGAATGCAAATGTCCGAAGCCGAGATACAAACCTTCTTCTCCTTTCGGCGCTTGTTTCGAGAAGAACTCCAGATAGCGCGGCGAGATAAAACATTCGGCCAGTCCCTGCAAAATGATACCGACAATCAGCATGATCGTGACCGGATGGGCTGAAAGTCCAAACGGAAGCGCAACCGGAGAACCGAGCTGGGCTTCTAACAACGGACTCGATGCCATGCACAGCGCGGAGAAAGGCATCAGCAGCATGCCGATGTTCATGGAGGTGATGGCCTGTGCTTTTTTCATGAGATGCGTTACGATGACCACGAACGTTACCACCGTAGCAGGATTGACATTCGAAATCCATTCCGGCGACGCATCCCTTCCTACCAGCCGGATGACGTACTTCGGCATGGTTGCGTACATCTGATGCTGGATCATCCAGAAGCCCGAAATGATGAGAATGAGAGTCACAAGCCGTGGGCTGGTCACGACGCGCACCAATCCAGTCCACACCTCGCGCAGGCTTTTTCCTTCACCCTCGCTGCTGACACTTCTGTACCAGAAGAAGACGACGATGACGGCAAGAAGACTCAGCGCCGCGGAAAACAGTTGAATGAACTCCAGACCCCAGTTCAGGCGCAGCGGATACGAGAGCGATTTGCCGGAGAACGAGCCGACATTCACCATGCCATAGAAGATCGAGTATGCGCGCGCTCGCTGCTCGGGTGTGGACGTCTTCGCAACCGTTCCGGTTATCAAGCTCTTGATGAACGAGCCGCCGATGATGAGCAGGATGATAGCCGGAACGACGGTGAGCTTGTGCGGCACGGCACCCAACGAGAAGAACCCGACGGCAAGCAGCCCGAACGCCAGCAGCATCGCATGACGAAATCCCATCTTGTCGGCAAACGCGCCCGTGAACGGCGGCATGAAATACACCCCTGCCGCGTAAAAACCGCTCAGCCATGCGGCGTCAATATCGTCGAAGCCGACAACGTTGGACAGATACAACGTGAATGTGATGAACACCGCGTAGAAGGATGCCCGTTCGAGCAGTTCAACGGCATTGGCAATCCAGAATGTTGCGGGGAACTTCCAGGAGATATGTTGGGTCAAGATCCGCTCCGTGTTGGTGTGATGACCGGCCAGAGAGAAATCCGATGCACCAATTTAGAAAAATGCAGGAGAGAAACAACGATCGGCCGAGTCAGAACTGACTGATATCGCGGCCGAAGATCATCGCCTTCGTCCAATCGGCAATGATGGAGAATTTGTTGCGCAGACTGACGATCCGCGTCAGGTAGGCCGAACGCCAGAAGAGCCATGTTGCCCAGCCGCGACCCTTCACTTCGTTAAGGTCGGCGAGTGCCCGGCGCCCCCCGATGTATGCCAGCATGCCGAGGTGTTTGTACCGGAAGGGTTCGACGGGTTTGCCGCTGGCGAGACGATTGAGCGCGCGAGCAAGATACTTTCCCTGCTGTTGCGCAACCTGCGAGGTTGCCGGAAGAGGATTCGACTCGATCGCTGCGCAGTCGCCAATCGCGTAGATGTTCTCGTACCCTCTGACGCGGAAATACTCGTCGGTGAGAATGCGTGAGCGATCGTCCTTGGGGAACGTGAGACGATCAACTAGCGCGGTAGGTCCGTTGCCCGTGCTCCACAGCAGCAAACCGTAGGGAAGTCGGGAGCCGTCCTTAAGATACACGGCGCGCTCATCCACTTTGATCACGGGAGATTCCGTCAGCACGCTGATACGCTGGCGGGCAAACAACGCCGTTGCATAACGCCGCAGCTTCTCGTCGAACGTACTCAGGATTTCCTTTGTCGCTTCGACGAGCGTGATGCGAGCTTCGGCAACGAGCTGCGGATAGGCGTTCTGCAGATCTTCGAGCAGGAAGTCATTCAGTTCCGCGGCGAACTCCACGCCCGTCGGTCCGCCGCCGCAAATGATGAAATGCAGAAGACGCTGCCGTTCATCGGCACCGAGGCCGGGGAGATTTGCCTGCTCGAAGTTGCGAATGATGCGCTGCCGCAGTTCGCGTGCGTCGTGGAGTTCTTTCAGGAACATCGCGTGTTCGGCAACCCCCGGTACCCCGAAGGTGTTGCTCACCGCGCCAACGGCAATCACCAGCACGTCATACGGCACGTCGAACGGGTGGCCGTCCGCGACACCGATGCAGCGCACGGAGCGTGCAGCAGTGTCAACGTCCTCCGCGTACGCATGGAAGAAGCGAAGATCCTTCCGGGCATGACGAATCGGTTCGATGATGCTGCGAAACTCGATCGTGCCGACGGTCGTGCTCGGCAGCAGCGGCGTGAAGAGAAAATGATTGCGCGGACTGACAATCGTGATGTCGTACTCGTCGTTGAGATGCCTGGCGAGATTGAACGCGCCGAAGCCGGTGCCGAGAACGAGGAGATGTTTGCGGGTGTTGGTCGTCATGGATACGCTATCGCATCACGATGAATATACGCCATTTGCGAAGGTGAAGGAAGCGTACAACAAGCGTTGGAAGAGAATTACACGATACCTCGTATTGCATTTCACACGCTAACAGACAACACCGGCAGATTGCGCTTCCGCTACGTTGCCTCGCAGTTTGGCGGCGTGGAGAGAATTACTGCACGCTTGGTGAGCGATACGACGAAGTTCGATACGCTGAGCGTGAAAACACGGGTGCCAGGGTTGCAATTGCTCCCGGATGGAGCAAATTACGATTTAGTCGGCGGGACATGCAAACATCATGGTCCCGATGATGATGCTCCAATTGCGTGTCAAACGCCTGACAATAACCACTATGCAGCGCAAATCGTGCGTGATTCACTTCCGCTCATGGCAAATGTTTGGGCTGACAATCTGCGTCAAAGAAAATTAGATATAAATGATATAAGTCTACCATATGGGGGTATGTTGGATGTTAGTGGTCAATGGCGTCCGGAACACAGTTACGATAGAGAAGGTTTAGAGGTCGATGTTCGCACCGAGAGACCAGGGCGGGCTGGGGTGAAAGTGCGAAATGCTCAAGGGAAGTGGATGGGTAATTCCAATTTTGAGAAGTTGGGTAAGAAATATGGTGTAAAGGGAGCAAGAGGGCAACGTCCGGAGAGAAACTCGTCAACAGCCAGTCCAATGTCTTTGATGATTTGTCTCAGGAGAGACTTCACGGGCCCTGAGGATGGGGATGCGGCTCAAAATTTACTCTACGACAACTTCTTGAGTCCCCATGAATTCTCCCTCGAGCTCTTGGTTCCCCATCTTCAAGTAACATCTCGATTACCTCACGAAGGTTTGCATTCAATTCATCTAAGGTCGCTCCTTGGGAGTGCGCGCCAGGAAATCCCGGAACGTAGCCAACAAACAAACCTGTTTCGGGATCTTTCTCAGTAACGGCGGTGAACTTTCTCATAAAGACTCCTCCGGGGTATACTGTAACTTCACCTCCACCGGCAGCACTTCATTCATCGAGCCGGTGCGGTAACCTTGCAGATCGAGCGTGACGTAAGTGAATCCGAGCTGTTTGAGATGGGCGACGAGGCGCTCACGCATGCCGTCGTCGAGCAGTCGGTGGATTTCTTCCTTCCCGACTTCGATGCGGGCTGTCCGTTCGTCATGAAAGCGGACGCGAAAGAACCGGAAACCTTCATCGCGCAGAAACGTTTCGGCGTTGTCAACCTTAGTGAGATTCTCTTTCGTGATTGGCGTGCCGTACGGGAAGCGCGAGGAGAGACACGCAAACGCGGGCTTGTCCCATGTCGGCAGGCCGAGATGTTTCGAGATTTCACGAACTTCAGCTTTGCTCAATCCTGCTTCCAGCAGCGGCGAGCGGACGTTGTTCTCCGACTTCGCTTTCATGCCGGGACGGAAATCGCCGACATCGTCCGTGATGGTTCCGTCGGCAATCCACTTCAATCCTTCACGCCGGGCAATCTCATCCAATTTTCCAAACAATTCCGTCTTGCAGAAGTAGCAGCGGTTGGCGGGATTCTCCTTGAACTTGATGATGTCCGTTTCCTCGGTGTTCACAATGATATATCGTGCGCCGATGCTCTCGGCAATCTTCACCGCCTCTTCAAACTCGCGTGTGGGATAGGTTTCCGAGCGGCCGATCATCGCCACCGCTTTATCACCCAACACATCAACGGCAACTTTCAGCAGTAGTGTGCTATCCACGCCGCCTGAGTAACCGATCGCGACGCTTTGCATATCGCGCAGGATTTGTTGCAGCGCAGCGTATTTCTGAAGAACAGTTTCCGAGATCATCGGCATCTCCTCAAGGACAAGGTCATCACCAACATGGCATGAATATAACGAAACTTCTCGTTATCAAAAAAACCACAACGCGGTCGCTCACCCATCTTATCGTTTCGGCAACACGCGATTG
>JBBIRR010000013.1:0-78072 GCA_037441705.1 Ignavibacteriales bacterium | reverse complement strand
CAAGCTGCAGGTTGTGGAGAATGTCGTCATCTTTCGGCTGCAGGCGCAGAGCGCGCTCGTAGTTGAGGATGGCCTTCCCGATGTTTCCCGTTTTGTAGTAAGCGTTGCCCAGATTGTAATACAGCTCGGCGCTCACGAGTCCGCTCTGGAGAATCGCCTCGTACTTCTCGATGGCATCCGTAAACTTGCCTTGCTGATAGAGTTGGTTCGCCTGATCAAACGCCTGTTCTGCTGTCTCGGCATGCAGTGCAGCGGCTGAGAGCATCAGAACCATGACAATCGCAGGTTTCATACGTTCTTCAATGTTCGTTCGAGATCAACGATGATTTTGCTGGCGTCGTCGTACGTTTTCTGAAGTGTATCTACCGAGAGGCCCGTCGGTGCGAAGCGTGCCATCTCGCATACTTCGAGCAGCGAACGGAGCGAAGCGGCAATTTCTCCATTCACCAGCTTCCTGTTCAACTCGTTCACCGCATTGTCAATCGATAAGTCCGCTTGCTGGATGTTCAGCTTGTCGCTCAGGTATTTCCACATGGACTTTGCCACTTCGGAGTAGAACTGCAGCTTCTTTTCCGACGACCCATCTTTTCCTGCGGCGATCTCCTTCAGCAACTGCTCGGCGGTTCTCAATCCCTTCTTCGCAACCTTGAGTGCCTGTCGGTTGCGGTAACCTACAAGGTCGCTCATCGCCGCCTGACGATGCCGGGTGTAGACAAACAGCCCGGCAAGTCCGGCAAGCGGCAGCAGCGTCAACGCAATGAACACCGGACTGGTGTGCGTAAATTCTCCCCGACGCCCAAACGAAGGCCGTGCGACTTTGATGAAACGAATGTCCTGGCTCAGCAGCTCGACATCCGAGCGCGGGCCGGCGGCAACGTACGGCGCGACGCCGGCGGCTCCCGGCTCCACATTCATTTCAATCTCGTTCGAGCGCAGCGTCACGTATTGGTTCTTTCCCAGATCGAAGTAGCTGAACTCCACCGGCTTGATGCTTCTCTTCCCCGGGTTGCGTGGAATGAGGATGTATTCGAACACTTTTGTGCCGGAGATTTTTGCTTCCCGCCGGTTGATATTATCCGTGACCTTGGGCGTGTACTGATCGAAATCCTTGGGGAACTCTACTGCGGGCGACTCCAGAACCTTGATGTTTCCGGTTCCGCTGATCGTTACCTTCACGCTGATGGGTTCATTGGTTTTTACATTCTGCCTGTCGGCCTTGACGTTCATCGTGAAGCGTCCGACGGCGCCCTTGAAGCTTGCTGGAGCTCCGGGCGGCAGCGGATCAACTTTCACGCGGATCGGATCGCTCTTCACGACGTGCTCGATCTGTCGGCCGAACGGGTCAGTGAAGAATGCGTCGAACGGGTCCCACGAGCGCCGGTCGCGCACGGTCACCAGCGTGGTAATCTCCATCGGCCCGATTTCCAGCGTGCCCGATTGCGTCGGGAATAATGCCGTGCGTTTGAGAACGCCAACCTGATACTGCTTCCCGTTCACGGTTTCGGTCGTCAACTGCACCTGCTTGGGCATCTCGGCGTCTTCACTCCAGAAGCCCGTCATCGTCGGTGTTTTTGTGAGATTGTAATTCTGGACAGCTACGCGCGTGTAGAGTTTGTACACGAGCGTGATCTGCTCTCCTTGCATGACGCGGCTTTTGTCCACCGATGCCCGAAGGAAGAGATTATCAGCAAGCTGCGCGTCGAGATCGGACGAGTTTCCCTGGCGAGCCCTCGGCTGGCGCGGCTGCGGCGAACTCTTCACCACCTCGATCGTGATCGGAAGGGATGTGTAGATTTTGCCCCCGACTTCGATGCTCGCCGCGCCGATTGTGTGCTTGCCCGATTCCTTGGGTTGAAGAACGTAGCTGTAAGTAACCGACGAGGAAACCGCACCGTTGATAATCTGCACGCTGGATGATGTGCTCGGCCCCATCATGATTCGGAACTTTTCGAGGTCAGGCAGCTTGAGGTTCTTTCCGCCGCTCATGCCCGCGTTGCTCAAGACAAACGAGAGTGTGAACTGTTCGTCCACCGCAACGGGGTTTTTGTCCACGCGTGCTTCAAATGACGGCTCCTGCGCACGCGCGGCTGCAAGCGTTCCGCATACGAGAACAAGAGTCAACAAACAACGCATCGTCATCTCACCAATCCTTTTCTGTCTTCGGACGGCCGGCCACCCGCTGGCGCAGCTTCTTCTGCACGTCCTTCTCGCTGTTCTTCAGAACCTCAAGAATCCGTTCGGCCTCGGCTTTCGACATCATCTTCTCCTGCTGTTTGGGCTGTTGCGCCCGCTGCTGATCCTGCTGCCGGTTCTGCTGCTGATCGCGCTGCTGCTGGTCCTTTTGCTGATCCTGGTTCTGCTGCTGTTGCTTCTGGTTTTGTTGATCCTGCTTATTCTGGTCCCGTTTGTTCTGGTCCTGCTTGTTCTTGTCGCTCTTCTGATTCTGCTGCTGATCGCGCAGTTTCGTCAGCGCGTAGGAAAGATTGTATTTCGCGTCGAAATCGTGCGGGTTCAGCTTCAAGGATTCGGTGAACGCCTTCACGGCCTCTTCGTACTTCTGCGATTTGAGATACGCATCGCCGAGATTGTAGAACGCCTTTGCTTTTGCCGTCGGCGTTTCGCTCTTGCGAACGGCATCCTCAAACTTCGTTATGGACTCGTCAAACTTCTCCTGCCGATAGAGAGCATTACCGAGATTGAAATGGCCCGGCAGGGAGGTGATGTCTCGTTCCAGAGCCTTCCGATAGTTGACCTCGGCGTCCGCGTAGTTTTTCTCGGCGTAGAGATCGTTGCCGTCGTTGATCAGCGAACGAACGGACTGTGCGCTCGCGGAGCAAACACCGAGCAGACTCGCAGCAAACAGAGCGATCAGGGTGGACGTTCTCATGCCTTCACCTCGGTCGTTGCACGCAGCGGGTTCCATCGAGCAAGCCATCGAATCTTCTTTTCTGACATCATAAACTCCATGAGCAAAAGAAGAATTCCCATCGCCAAAAAGTACTGATATCGCGCCTCGTAGTCCGTAAACTGCTTCACGCCGAATTCTCGCTTCTGCAAGGCATTGATGGATTTGTAGATTTCGTTCAACTCGTCCTGCGTGTTCGTTCCTCGATAGTACGCGCCGTTGCCGATCGCGGCAATCTTCTCCAGCGTTACTTCATCCAACTTCGTCATGACGATATTGCCGAGCCGATCCCGCTTGAAGTCCACCTGCTGGCCCGATGCATTGTACAACGGAATCGGCGCCCCATCCGGCGAGCCTAAGCCGATCGTCCAGATGCGCACGCCTTTTTTCGCGGCCTCCTCCGCGGCCGGGAGCGCCTCCCCTTCCGTGTTCTCGCCGTCGGTAATAACAATCAAAACCTTCGTTGTCGGCTCGTTGAAGTCGAACGACTCCATGGCGCGCTGGATGGCCGCACCGATGGCAGTGCCGGGGATGGGCACCGCATCGACATCCACCGCGTCGAGGAACAACTTCGCACCGCTGTAGTCGGTGGTCAGCGGAAACTGTGTGTATGCCTCGCCGGCAAACACGACCAGTCCGATGCGATCGCCGGCGAGCCGATCAATAAGGTTGCGGATTTCGAACTTCGCCTTCTCCAGACGGTTGGGCTTGATGTCTTCCGCCTTCATGCTCAGAGACACATCGAGTGCGATGAAGAGATCCACTCCTTCCTGCTTCACTTCGACCAGCCGCGTCCCGATCTGCGGGTTGGCGAGAGCAACAACGATGAACGCGAACGCCATCACGAGCAGCGTGAACTTTGCCGCGCGTTTGGCTCTGCTGGCATCTTCCGCAAGACGCGAGAGAATGTCGAGACAGCCGAAACGCGTCCACGCTCTGCGGCGTGCACGACCGGCCAGCACATACAACGCCACGAGTGCCGGCACAAGGGCAAGCAGATACAAATACTCCGTGTGCGCAAACTTGATCATGGCTACGGTAGCTTCCGAAGATAGGTGTGGGAAAGAAGAACCTCCAGCAGCAACGCAATCAGGCCGATCCACACCCAATCGTAGAACAACTCTGTGTAGGAACGATATGCACGCACCTCGATACGCGTTTTTTCCATCTCATCAATGTCGTTGTAAATCTGTTTGAGGGTGCGGTTGTCGGTCGCGCGGAAGTATTGCCCTCCGGTGATTTCGGCAATCTTCGTGAGCGTTGCTTCGTCCACATCCACCGGCATGTTCTGATAGCGCATGCCGAAGGGAGTCTGCACCGGGTAAGGCGCCTCGCCGCGCGTCGTGCCGACACCGATGGTGTAGATGCGAATGCCGAAGGTGTGCGCGATCTGCGTGGCCGTCAGCGGGTCGATTTCGCCGCGGTTGTTCACCCCGTCCGTCAACAGAATCATGACTTTGCTTTTCGCTTTGCTGTCCTTCAGGCGGTTCACCGCCTGCGCAATGGCCATGCCGATGGCGGTGCCATCTTCGATGATGCCTTGCTTCACTGCGCGGAGCTGGTTTTTCAAGACGCGATAGTCGAGCGTCATCGGACACTGAGTGAAACTCTCGCCGGAGAAAATCACGAGGCCGATTCGGTCGTTCTTCCGTCCGTCAATAAAATCCATCATCACCTGCCGCGCCGCCTCAATCCTGTTCGGCCGCAGGTCTTCGGCGAGCATGCTGCCCGAGATGTCGAAGACGAGCACGATGTCGATGCCCTCCGTGTACACCGTCTCGGCCTGCGATGTGGTGCGGGGCCGCGCCAGCCCGATGATCAGCGTCACCAGCACGAGCATCCGCAGCACGAACGGAAGGTGCCGCAGGCGTTCCCTCCACGTCGGCCGCACATCGGCAAACGGAAGCAGTGAGGAGTAGCGTATCTCCGCGGTCTGCGCCGTGTGCCGCCGGACGTACCAGAACGCAAGCGCCGGAATCAAGAGCAACCCCCAGAAGAACCCGGGGTTCGCGAAGGTGATGGCTGCATCAAACATGGACAACCTCACTCGCTTCTCCCTGTTCGAATGCGTGCGCTTCGGGGGCCGGCCGTTCGATGACACGCGTACGGTCAACAATCTCGAATGCCAGCGCAAGCGTCTGTTCGTTTTCCGCAATCGTGGGCTGGTATTTTGCAAACTTCACGAGATCCGCGCGACGCAGCAGGGTTTCCGCCTGCGGCAGAACGGGATGTGCCGCAGCGAAATACTGCAAATCCCGCAGGGTTTCATCCGTCGTTTTCTCCAGCGAGAGAAATCCGAAACGGTTTTCGAAATACCGCCGCACAATTTCCGACACTTCGGTGTAATAGGGTTTGATCAACCCTTGCTGCCACAGGCGTTTCATTTTCAACAACGCAAGCTCTTCCAGCGCGATCACGTGCGCGGGTTTGGGCGGCGGCTGATACTGCTCCTCGGGCTGAAGCTTCCTCTTTCTCAACTGCATGAATGCATAAATGAGAAGCGTCAGGCCAACCAGCGTTCCGATGATCAGCGAAATCTCAGCAACTGTTATGGGAATGGAGAGCGGCGGCTTGATATCCTTGATGTCTTTCGTCGTATCAACGTCAACGAGACGAATGGTAAAAATGAGCGGGTTGGTCGCAACGACGCGCTGTGTGGAATCGGGCGGCTCGGTGTAGGCAAAGCGCAAGGGTGGAAGGATTACCGTGCCGGAATCATACACGGCCACGGTGAACTCGGCCGTCGCAGTCGTTGTGGAGGAGGATCGTACGGGCGTTCGCGAAAGAATGTGGAAGGCCCCTAACGTGTCGCCCACCAGAGGAGCGAACCGCAGCGTGCCGTGATGGGCAATCTCCACACGCACCGTAATCGGGTCGCCGACAAGAAATGAGCTGGAGTCCGTCCACGCGCGCGCGGAAGGCTGCTGCGCATTCACCGAACGCACAGCCGCCAGCCCCATGAGTACCGCAAGAACGACACCGATCCGCATCATCGTCACAATCGCTGCTCACGTAATCGGAAGAAATCCACAATGGGTTTGATGTAGGGGCGATCAATGCGAATCGGGATTGCATCCACCCGGCTGCGCAGGAACAGGTGCTTGCGTGCCGCCCTGCGCTCCTGCCAGTAGCGCGCAAAGTGCCGGCGGACGAAAGGATTGCTCGTGTCGATCCACCGTTCCTCGCCCGTCTCCGCATCTCTCATCTTGATGATGCCTACGGGGGGAAGTTCTTCCTCCCGCGGGTCGGTGATTTCGATCGCGATCACATCATGCTTGCGGCTGACGATGCGGAGAATCCTGTCGTAGCCGTCGTCGATGAAGTCGGAGATCAGGAAAGCGATCGTACGCTTCTTGTTGACGTGGTTGAAATACTCGAGCGCCTGCCGGATGTTCGTTCCCGTCCCCGCAGGTTCAAACGAGATCAGCTCCCGGATGATGCGCAAGATATGCGCCCGGCCTTTTTTGGGGGGAACGAATTTCTCGATTCTGTCGGTGAAGAGAATCAGCCCCACCTTGTCGTTATTCTTGATGGCCGAGAAGGAAAGCACCGCGCAAATCTCCGCCGCCACGTCGCGCTTCAACTGTGTGCCCGATCCGAAGCTGCCCGAGCGGCTGAAATCCACCAGCAGCATCACGGTCAGTTCCCGCTCTTCTTCAAACACTTTGACGAACGGATGGTTGAACCGCGCGGACACGTTCCAGTCAATCAGACGGATATCATCGCCGTACTGATACTCGCGCACCTCGGAAAACTCCATGCCCCGGCCCTTGAACACGCTGTGGTACTCGCCGGAGAACACCTGGTTCACCAGTCCCCGCGTTTTGATTTCGATCTGTCGTACTTTTTTGAGGAGGTCTCGTGTGTCCATTCTGCTGCCAGTGTGTGCACGAGCGTGAGCGCCCATGCCGGTGCAACGACGTCGGCGTGAGCCAAGTGCTCACGGCACTTCAATCTTGTTCAGCACTTCCTGTACGAGTTGCTCGGAGGTAACTTCTTCTGCCTCGGCTTCGTAAGTGACGGCAACGCGATGACGGAGAACGTCCAGCGAAATGGCACGGACATCCTCGGGGATGACATAGCCGCGCCGTTTGATGAACGCGTAGGCCTTGGCACCGAGAGCCAGATTGATACTTGCCCGCGGTGATGCTCCGTAGCTGATCAGCGAGCTGAGCTTATCCAGCTTGTAGTCCTTCGGCGAGCGCGTCGCAAACACGATGTCCAGAATGTACCGCTCGATCTTCTCATCCATGTAAATCTCGTTCACAACGCTGCGGGCGCGAAGAATATCCTTCGGCTCAATCACCTTGTTGACGGTGGGAGAACTGCCGTTGACATTCGAACGCATGATGAGCAATTCTTCCTCTTTCGCCGGATAGCCGATCTTCACCTTCAGCATGAAGCGGTCCACCTGCGCTTCGGGCAGAGGGTAGGTTCCTTCCTGCTCGATCGGGTTCTGCGTCGCAAGCACCAAGAACGGCTCAGGAAGCTTGAACGTCTGCTCGCCGATGGTGACCTGCCGTTCCTGCATCGCTTCCAGCAAAGCGCTCTGCACTTTTGCCGGCGAGCGGTTGATTTCGTCGGCAAGAATGAAGTTGGCGAAGATCGGACCCTTCTTCACCTGAAACGTGCTTTCTTTTTGATTGAACACCATCGTGCCGATCAGGTCGGCAGGCAACAGGTCGGGCGTGAATTGAATCCGCTGGAACTTTGCATCCACGGCGGCAGCCAGCGTCTTGATGGAGAGCGTTTTGGCAAGACCCGGCACACCTTCCAGAAGAATGTGTCCGTTCGAGAGCAGTCCCACCAACAGGCGCTCGACCATGTGCTTCTGGCCCACGATCACTTTGCCGATTTCTGCCTGCAATGCGTCGACGAATGCGCTTTCGCGTTGAATCTTCTCGTTGATTGCCTTGATGTCGTACGACATTCACCCTCCGAGTGGTTGAAACTGCTCGCGTTTTTCTAAATTTGGCGGATAAAAATATACTGATGTTGCAAAGGAAAATCAACGAACCGGCATCGGTCGTGTCTTAACAATTCTTAAGTTCCAAGCGACCGTTGCGTGAAATCCGTATCTTGCGCTATGTGTGAGTACTATGATCTTGCCATTGCCTGGGATTGGGAGTACGACCGCGATTTCGTTGCTCTGCTCGAAGCGGCCGTGCAGCGCAGGAAGCTTTCTTCCTACTCCATCACTCATCACAACGTTTACGAAACGATCGCGCGACTGCAGCAAGGTGAACTTCGCTTCGGCGCGTTCATAGACAGAGCGGGTGATGGTGATGAGAAGTTTCCGCCTCTTGCGCGTATCGTCCGTACACTCCCCACACTCTTCATCAATCATCCCGACAGGGTTCATCACGCGAGCGACAAGGCGACAATGCACCTCGAGTTCATTGCCAGGGGCATCGAAGTACCTTTCACGGTCATTCTCTCTCCCTACACGAAGAAAAAAGAAGTTGAGTTACGCCTGAGCGACATCGCTAAATTGGGTTGGCCGTTTATCATCAAGCCGGCCAACACCACCGGAGGAGGCATCGGCGTTGTACGGAACGCCGCTTCGCTCAGAGACGTGCTCGAGACGCGCCAGCATCACAAACACGATAAGTACCTGTTGCAAGAGTGCATCGTGCCCAGACTCATCGGCGGCAGACGCGCGTGGTTCAGAGTGTTTTCCATCTTCGGCAGCGTCATCCCGTGCTGGTGGGACGACGAGACGCACATCTACCGCCTGCTGACGGCACACGAAATGACCGCTCACCATCTGCGCCAGCTTATCACCATCACCAAAAAAATTCAGCAGGTATGCATGCTGGATTTCTTTTCGACCGAGATTGCACTGACAGAGACACGACGCTTCGTTGTGGTCGATTATGTGAACGAGCTGTGCGACATGCGGCTCCAATCCCGCCACCCCGACGGTGTGCCGGACGTTGTTGTAGAAGAAATATGCACGAAAACGGCGAAATATCTGAAATCCGCGCTGCAACCGCACGAACGACTTCGAGAGTAACGGCATTGGAGCCTCCTCTTTGTCGTAAGCGTTGCTTGACTTTCCTGAAGTGTATTGATACATTTGATTCAGCTTTTGCTGAGCCAATCCGAACTTCGCATTCCACATAACGCAGAGGAGAACTTTCCATGAAACGATCAGGATTCCATACCGGCCGACTCTTCGCTGCACTGTACGTTCTGCTCGGTGCGACCATCGTGTTCGGATGCGGCACAGTGCAAGAAGGAACGACGGAAGATGACTGGACGACGACGCCACCGGTCTCGGTCACGGCGCGGTTGGAATATCGGATCGACAGCTTGACGAATGAGAATCGAAAACTCCAGCAGCAATTGGAAACGGTAACGGCTGAGAACCGCAATCTGATTGCGCGCGCGGCCGAGCTGCAAAGCCGCTTGAGTGAAAGCATGGCAGCCCCGCGCCCCACGACGACACCCAGCCCCGCTCCGACCAGCGTTTCCCCCTCACCGGCTCGCTACGAAGAGGCGCTGGCAAAGTTTCGCAAGAGAAACTTCCGCGGAGCGATCGAGGACTTTACGGCATTGTTGAATGCCGGCATCGGCAGTGATCTTGCCGACAACTGTCACTACTGGATCGGCGAATCCTATTTCGGCATGAAGAAGTTCAATGATGCCATTCAGCACTTTGAAGTGGTGCTGGGCATGACCGGTTCCGACAAAGCGGACGACGCGCAGTTCATGATCGGAAACAGCTACGCGCAACTGGGAAGACGGAACGAAGCGCGGCAGGCATTTCAGCGACTGCTCAGCGACCATCCCGATAGTCCTTTGCGCGCGCGTGCGCAGGCGAAGCTGAATTCGCTCTGACGCTTCGCACGAGAGAACATGAAAAACCCCGGGCCTGCGGCTCGGGGTTTTTTCGTAGCGTCGTATGTGTCCGGTTATCGCTTGCCTGCCAGAAACTCCTCCGCGATCCGCACATCTTCCTCACTGCCGATAAACAGCGGCGTCTTCTGATGCAGCTTCGTCGGCTGAATGTCCATGATGCGTTGCTTGCCGTCCGATGCGGCACCTCCTGCCTGCTCGACGATGTATGCCAGCGGATTGTTCTCATAGAGCAAGCGAAGCTTGCCGTTCGGGTTTTTCGTGTCGGCGGGATAGCAGTAAATGCCGCCATACATCAGGGTGCGATGCACATCCGCCACCAGCGAACCGATGTAGCGCAGCGAGTACGGACGGCCGTCGGCTTTGTCTTCCGTCTTCAGCCAGTCAATGTAGCGGCGCATGTTCGGCTCCCACCTGTTGTAATTCCCCTCGTTCACCGCATAGATTGAGCCGCGCTTCGGGATGCGGATGTTCTCGTGCGAAAGAAGAAACTCTCCGACAGAAGGATCCAGCGTGAATCCGTGAACACCGTGTCCCGTCGAGTACACGAACATCATGCTGGAGCTGTACAGCGCGTAGCCGGCGGCCACTTGCTTGTAGCCCGGCTGCAGGACGTCCTCCAGCGTTTCTTCGCCCGAAGGCGTGACGCGCATAAGCACGGAGAAGATCGTGCCGACAGTGATGTTCGCATCAATGTTTCCCGAGCCGTCCAGCGGATCATACAGCAGCACATACTTGCCGCGCGGGTAGTGATCGGGAATGGAAAGCAGGTTTTCGTTCTCTTCGGAGGCCATCACACACAAATACCCGCCGTGATCCATCGCCTTGTAGATGGTCTCGTCGGCAAACTCGTCCAATTTCTTGACCTCGTCACCGCTGATGTTCATGCGGTCGGTTTTGCCGAGAATGTTGACGAGACCCGCCTTGGTCACTTCGCGCCAGACAAGTTTGACGGCGAGTGAGAGTGCGTGCAGAAGTCCGGAGAATTCCCCGGTGGCTTTCGGATGCTTGCGTTCCTCTTCCATGATGTGACGCTCGAGCGTCATGAACTTGGGTGCCGGCTGACGATTCGGGTCCATAGCGATTCCTCTGTTCGTTGGTAGTGCCGAGTGATTTTGTAGAAGGGGAAAGAACGTGGGGAGTAGAACCACCCTCATGATAATGAACGTCGGCGTGAGTTGCAACCTATGCCGTCTGGCTCACCTCCTGCTCCTTGTACTGCAACTGATACAGCTTGTAGTAGATTCCTCCGAGGGCCAGCAGCTCCTGATGCTTGCCCATCTCGCGGATTTCCCCTTTGTGCATAACGATGATCCTATCGGCATTCTGGATGGTGGAGAGTCGGTGGGCAATGACGATCGAGGTGCGGCCCTGCAGCAGCCGTGCAATGGCGTGCTGAATCAGCTGCTCGGTTTCGGTGTCCACGCTGGAGGTTGCCTCGTCCAACACCAGGATGCGCGGGTCGTATGCCAATGCCCGGGCGAATGAGATCAACTGCTTCTGCCCTACCGAAAGCGTCGCGCCGCGCTCTTTCACTTCTGCATCATAGCCTCCGCTCAAGTGCCGGATGAATGCGTCGGCGCCGACGGTATTGGCGGCAGCTTCGATACGTTCTCGGGTGATGTGTTCATTGCCCAGACTGATGTTGGTGGCAATGTCTCCTGAGAACAGGAACACATCCTGAAGAACCACGGCGATGTGCCGGCGCAAGTCCTGCTGGCGGACGTCCTTGATGTTGACACCGTCCACGAGGATTTCTCCTTTTTGAATGTCATAGAACCGCGCCAGCACGTTGATTATGGAGGTCTTACCGGCTCCCGTGTGGCCGACGATGGCGGCGGTCTCGCCGGCGCGAATCGTGAACGACACGTTCTTCAGCACCCATTCCGTTTCCTGATCGGGCTTGCCCGGCGCGTACGTGAACCACACGTTGCGGAACTCGATCTCGCCACGGACGGTCGGTAGTGTTTTGGGCTGCGTCGGGTCGACAATCATCGTGCGGTCATCTAACAGCTTGAACACGCGCTCGGACGACGCCATGGCTGTTTGCAAGATGTTGTACTTCTCCGACAGATCCCTGATCGGCCGCCAGAACATTTCGTTGAACTGGAGGAACGCCATCACCGTTCCGATGGTCACCATCCCATCCAACGCTTCCAGTCCGGCATACCAGATGATCAGGCCGACAGCAATCGCCCCGATCAAATCAACGCCCGGATAGAACAGGGCATAGTAGAAAATGGATTTGATGTTCGCGTCACGATGAGCGGCGTTGATGGTGGTAAACTCGCGATAGGCTTTCTCTTCACGATTAAAGACTTGATCCACCATCATGCCGGTGATGTGTTCCTGCATGAAGGTGTTGATGCGGGCAAGCTGAAGCCGCACTTCCCGATACGCTTCGCGTGCCTTCTTGCGGAAGAGAAACGTGCCGTAGAACAGCAACGGCAGCACGCTGAGCGAAATCAGCGCGAGCTGCCAGTTCATCGTGAACATGAAGTAGAGGATGCCGATGATCGTGAAGACGTCGCTGAAGACCATCACGATGCCGGAGGAGAACATGTCGTTCAGCACTTCGATATCGTTGGTGACGCGCGTGATGAGCCGGCCGATGGGGTTACGGTCGAAGAATCTGAGTCCGAGATTTTGAAGGTGCGTGAAGACTTCCATTCGCAAATCGAAGATCGTCTTCTGCCCGATCCACTGTGTGAGATAGGCATTGAAGTACTGAATGACACCGCGGACGATCAGCACGCCAAGAAAGACGAGTGCCGTCAGGAGCAGGCCGTCTCTGTCGCCGCGAGCGATGTGTTCATCCACGGCAATCTTCGTAAAGTACGGGCGCACCGCTTCCATAGCGGAGACGGCGATGCTGAGCACGATCCCCAACGCTACGTGCCACCGATAGGGCCGCAAATACTTCAGCAGCCGCTTCATCAGAGCCGCATCGTATGCTTTCCCAAGGATTTCTTCTTCGTGCATAATCCCGTTATGCGATTTCTGTTACAATTGATCCAGCTCTTCTTCCAACAACTGCTTTCTATGAAGCTCGGCGTAAATCCCGCCCCGTTCCACAAGCTCGTCGTGCGTTCCGCGCTCAACCATCCTGCCTTCATGCAAGACGACGATCTGGTCGGCATCCTTCACGGTGGAGATGCGGTGACTGATGATGATGCTGGTGCGTCCTCTCATGATGCTGCGGAGTCGCTTAAGGATCTCCTCTTCGGTGTACGTATCAACGGCCGAAAGTGCATCGTCAAGGATCAGAATTCTCGGCTTACGCATCACGGCGCGGGCAATGCTGGTGCGCTGCTTCTGGCCGCCCGAAAGGGTGATGCCGCGTTCGCCCAGAAGCGTGGCGTATCCCCGCGGAAAGTCGCTCACGTCATGCGCAATGCGCGAGATTTCGGCTGCTTCGCGAATGTGGTCTTCCGTTCCGTCGTCCGTTCCATACCGAATGTTCTCCGCAATCGTGTCGGAAAACAGAAACGTCTCCTGCGGCACGTAGCCGATGTGCGAGCGCAGCACTTTCAACGGAATTTCCTTCACATTGCGCCCATCAATCAGCACTTCGCCGGAGGTCACGTCATAGAGCCGGGGAATAAGATTGACGAGCGTCGTCTTGCCCGAGCCGGTGTAGCCTACGACGGCCAGCGTTGTGCCTTCGGGGATGAGGAGATTGATGTCGGTAAGAGTCTCGCGATTCGCGCCTTTGTGGGTGAAGTGAACATGGCGGAACTCGATGGTGCCGCGCAGCGACGTGATCGTGTGGTCCGTGCGGTTGCCGTCCCTGATGTCCGGCTCCGTATCAAGAATGCGGGTCAGCCTGCTCATGGAAGCGGCACCCTGCTGCAGAATGTTGATGACCCAGCCGAAGGCAATCATCGGCCAGATGAGCATCACCAGGTATCCGAAGAAGGCGGTGAGTTGCCCGATGGTCAGATCGTTGTTCATGACTTTCAATCCGCCGGCATACAGTGCAATGACCAGCGAGAAGCCGACCAACAAGAACATCAGCGGCCACATGATGGACTGCACACGGGCAAGCACAAGATTCTTCTTGAGGTATTCCCAGCTCAACGTCCGAAACTGCCCGATCTCATACGCCTCGCGCACGTATGCTTTCACGACGCGAATGCCCGACAGATTTTCCTGCGCGCGCGTTGTAAGCTTGGCGTACTGCTCCTGACGTTCTTCGAATCGCCGATGGACAATCTTTCCAAGGCGATACACGGCGAAGGAGACCAGCGGCAGCGGAATCATGGCCAGCAGCGTAAGCTGCCAATCGGTATAGAGCATCACACTCAACGACATCGTGAAGGTCATCAGCGTATCGGCAGGATACATGATGCCCGGGCCGAGACAGTTGCGCACGGCGCTGATATCGTTGGTTGCGTGCGCCATCAGATCACCGGTCGGCGTATTCTGGAAATAGGAGAGCGGGAGTTTCTGGATGTGCGCGAGGAAGTCGTTCCGCAGATCGTACTCGATGTGCCGCGACACGACGATGATCGTCTGCCGCGTCAGAAAAGTGAACGTCCCCGCAATGAGCGAGAACAGGACGATGGCCAGCGCCCAGAACACCAGCGTTGAGCCTTCGAGCGAATGCGCTTCGAGTCCTTCCTTGAGTGCGTCCACCGCACGACCGACAAACTGAGGTTGGGCAACGGTAAAGAGATTGCTGCAGACCACGGTCAGAAGGCCCCAGGCGAGGGTTCGCCGGTAACGGGCCAGGTATGGTCGTAATCGTAGGAGCGGCTTCAACGGCTCACACCCTCATCCATATCTACCCAATAATCTCAAATCCTGTGTACTTGTGCAAGACGCGCGGCACGATCACCTTCCCTTCGGGGGTTTGATAGTTCTCGATGATCGCCGCAACGATGCGCGGGAGCGCGAGCCCCGAGCCGTTCAGTGTATGGACGATCTCCGACTTGCCGCCTCCAGCAGGTTTGAAACGAATGTTCATGCGGCGCGCCTGGTAGGCTTCGAAGTTGCTGCATGAAGAAACTTCCAGCCACTTCTGCTGACCCTGTGCCCACACTTCCAGATCGTACTTCTTGCTCTGCGTAAACCCGAGGTCGCCCGTGCACATCAGGAGCGTCCGATACGGGAGATTCAATTTCTGCAACAGGCGTTCGGCATCTGCACGCAGGCTTTCCAGTTCGTCATACGATGTCGACGGGTGCACCAGTTTGACGAGTTCCACTTTATCGAACTGATGCACGCGATTCAATCCCCGAACGTCCTTGCCGTACGAACCCGCTTCGCGCCGGAAGCAGGGAGTGTACGCACACATCTTGAGAGGCAGGTGTTGCTCCGTCAGGATTTCATCCCGAAAGAAATTCGTCACGGGAACCTCTGCGGTGGGAATCAGGTAGAAATCATCCTTCGTCACCACATACATCTGATCTTCTTTGTCGGGAAGCTGGCCCGTGCCGGTCGCGCTGGCCGCATTCACCAGAAGCGGTGGTGCCAGCTCGGTGTAGCCGGCGGCTTCCGCTTCGTCCAGAAAAAAATTGATCAGCGCTCGCTCCAGCTTCGCCCCCTTGCCGACATAGACCGGAAAGCCTGCGCCGGTGATTTTCACGCCGCGCGGAAAATCAATGATGCCCAGTTTTTCCACCAGCTCCCAATGCGGCCTTGGTTGAAAATCGATAACGGGCGGCGAGCCCCACGTGGCGTGTACGACATTCTCCGCCGGAGTCTTGCCCACCGGGACAGACGGATGGGGAATGTTGGGAATGGCAAGAAGCACGTTGCGAAGGTCGGTTTCGATGCCGGCAAGCTCGTCGTCCAGTGCTTTGATCTCATCGGAAACGCGTCGCATTTCCTCGAAGATGGCCGCGGTATCCTCACCCTTCGCTTTCTTCCTGGCAACCTCTGCGCTGACGGCGTTCTTCGTTGCCTTCAACTGCTCCACGCGTTGCAACACGCTGCGCCGACGTTCATCCAGATGCAGCGCTTCATCAACGTTCTTCGGGTCCTCTCCCTTCTTGACAACTCCTTCTTTGACGGTCTGCGGATGTTCACGAATGAATTTGATATCGAGCATGAATCTCCCTGCTTCGGTTCTGGAGTGCGAAACGCTTTCATTCTACCCAAATGGAGAGAGAGATTCAAGGAAGAAGAGGCAGCAGGAGGGACAGCCTTACTTCACCCACACAGTCTTGATATTGACAAACTCACGAATGCCGAATGCGGCAAGCTCTCGTCCGTAGCCCGATTCTTTGATTCCGCCGAACGGAAGCCGCGGGTCGGACCTGACGAAGGCGTTCACAAAGCATGAGCCTGCCTCCAGCTCCTGTGCGGCGATGCGTTCCCCTTTCTTCACATCCGAGGTAAAAACGGCGGCGCCGAGTCCGAACACCGAATCGTTGGCGATGCGGATCGCTTCTGCCTCGTCTCTTGCACTGATGATGGCGGCAACAGGCCCGAACAACTCCTGGTCATACGCCGGCATTCCTTTCTTTACCTCCGTCAGAACGGTGGGCGGATAGAAGGCGCCGCGACGATCGGGGATTTCACCGCCGCACAGCAGCCGCGCGCCCTTCTCAACGCTGCGCTTCACCTGCTGATGCAGCTCGTCGCGCAGGTCGTTCCGCGCGAGCGGGCCGACGGTGACCGCAGGATCAAGCGGATCGCCGAGCTTCTGCGCGTTCATGCGCTCGACAAACATCTCCTCGAATCTCTGTTTGAGCGATTCGACAATGATGAAGCGTTTCGCCGCAATGCAGCTCTGGCCGTTGTTGATGAGACGCGAGGCAACGCATGTCGCGACTGCTTCGTCGAGATTGGCATCTTCCAGCACGATGTACGGGTCGCTGCCGCCCAGTTCCAGCACGGTTTTCTTGAGCGCCGCGCCGGCCTGTGCAGCAACCGCTTTCCCCGCTGCCGTACTGCCGGTGATAGTCACCGCGTTCACGTGTGGATGTTCGATCAGTGAGCGAACGCGAGACGACGACAGGCGCAGCGCGGCAAACAGTCCGGGCGGCAAGCCAGCCTCACGCAGCAGCCGTTCGATCTCGAGCGCGCAGCCGGTAACGTTTGAGGCATGCTTCAGAACAACGGCATTGCCGGCCATCAGTGCGGGTGCCGCAGCGCGGAAGACCTGCCAGAACGGAAAGTTCCACGGCATAATGGCGAGCAGAACACCGAGCGGTTGAAATGTCACAAAACTCTTCGACGCGTCGGTGGCAATGGGCTCGTCGGCAAGAAACGTCTCCGCATGATCGGCATAGTACTCACACACCCACGCACACTTCTCGGCTTCGGCAACTCCCTGAGCAATCGGCTTGCCCATTTCGAGCGCCATCAGTCGTGCCTCTTCGTCTTTCCGCCTGCGGAGGATGGCTGCAGCGGCCTTGAGATGCACGGCACGCTCGGCGAAACTCGTTCTCTTCCACACACCAAATGCGTTGTGTGCGACTTCGAGCGTGTGTTGAAGTTCCCGGTCGGAATGTTCTTCGTATTCCTGAATCAGGTCATTGGTCGTTGGGTTCATTGACTGCAGCGACATCGGGGGTACGGGTCTCCTGTCAAACACGATCTGTTGCGAAAGCTGAAGAGCCGCGCATTGCATGAGCCGCAACACGCGGTCACACGAAAGATACTCACATACGAGAACACCTGCCACATCCGCTTTCCGTGCGCCCTCATGATCGCCCCGCTTCGGTCTAATTCTTGAGAAGCGGTTTCTCACTCCTGAAAGAACGCAGGCGGCTGCGGCTCAATCAGCCCCAAAAATGGAACGCAAAGGAGACGATCGGGTGGCACGCGGCATGCAACGATTGTAGTTCATGCGGCATTTTTGTAGAATGAAAGCACGTTTTCCCCAGCCGCGCTCATAACTTTACCGAAAGGGTTTTGATAGATGAACATCGGAGTTCCCAAAGAAACTCTGAACGGAGAAACACGCGTTGCTCTCATTCCTTCGCTCGTCTCGCAGCTCACACGTGACAAACATACTGTGCTCGTTGAAACGGGTGCCGGCGCGGGAGCTTCATTTGACGATGACCAATACGCCGAGGCCGGCGCGCGCATCGTTCCCGACGCACAGCGCCTCTACACACAGGCAGAGGTGGTGCTGAAAGTGCAGCCTCCGCAGAAAGCGGAAGCAGAGATGATGGCCGAAGGGTCAACCTACATCGGCTTCCTCGCGCCGCTGGCTCATCCCGAGGTCACAACAATCCTTGCGAAGCGAAAGATCACCGCCTTCTCCATGGAGTACATTCCGCGCATTACGCGAGCACAGACGATGGATGCGCTCAGCTCGATGGCAACTGTTGCCGGCTACAAAGCCGTGCTGCTGGCAGCGGAAAAGCTGGGCAAGATGTTTCCGCTGCTGATGACGGCCGCAGGCACCGTGCCTCCGGCAACCGTGCTGGTTCTCGGTGCGGGCGTGGCGGGCTTGCAGGCGATCGCAACGGCAAAGCGGCTTGGTGCCAAAGTGGAGGCGTTCGATGTACGCGCCGCGGTGAAGGAACAGGTGAAAAGCCTCGGCGCAACGTTCATCGAGATTGAAGGCATCGGGGATCTGGAAACCAAAGGCGGCTATGCCAGGGAAGCATCGGCCGAAATCCTCAAACGACAGCAGGAGGCGCTTGGCGGCAGGTTCCCAAAAATCCACGTCGTCATTACGACGGCGCAAGTCTTTGGCAAGCGAGCACCGATTCTGATCACGGCCGAGATGGTGAAAAAGCTTCGCCCCGGTTCGGTGATTGTTGACCTGGCCGCCGAACAGGGAGGCAACTGCGAGTTGACCGAACCCGGCAAGACCGTCGTGAAGCACGGCGTGCACATCATCGGCGCCGTGAACCTCCCAGCCTCCATCCCCACTGATGCCAGTCTGATGTACTCAAAGAATGTTCTGAACCTCTTCAAGCATCTCTATCCGGTGGGCAAGTCAGGCACCGTCGGGTCGCCCGACTTCAACGACGAAATCACGAAAGGCGCGTGCATTACGCGCAGCGGCGAGATTGTCCACGAATCCATTCGCACTGCACTCGAACAAGGAGGCAACTGATGTCTGAAACATTGATGGTATCCATCTACGTCTTCGTGCTGGCAACGTTTGTCGGCGTTGAAGTGATCAGCAAAGTGCCACCGCTGCTCCACACGCCGCTCATGTCAGGCTCCAACGCCATCTCCGGTATCACGCTCGTCGGGTCGCTCATCGCTGCAGGCGAGGGGCACGGCGGCTTGAGCGTGATTCTGGGGTTGGTCGCTGTGGTGTTGGCGACGATCAACGTTGTCGGGGGTTTTCTGGTCACCGACCGCATGCTCGAAATGTTCAAGCAACAGCCCGTGAAGAAGGACGCTCAAGACAAGTAATATTCTTTTTCTGAACACTACGATCACGAACGCACATGAGTATTCTCACCGGTTTATTATATCTTCTTGCTTCTGTCCTGTTCATCTTAGGACTGAAACTTTTGAGTTCACCCAAAACGGCACGCCGCGGCAACCTCTACGGCGCCACCGGCATGCTGATCGCCATCGTGGTGACGCTTCTTGATCAGCGGATCATTGACTTCTCCTACATCATCGTCGGACTCATTGTCGGTGCGGCGCTGGGCGTGTGGATGGCAAAGGCCGTGCAGATGACCGCCATGCCGCAAATGGTGGGCGTGCTGAACGGCTTCGGCGGAGGCGCTTCAACGTTGGTGGCCTTTGCGGAGTATCTCAGACTGTCGGGCGATGCGAGTCTCACCGTCTGGACAAATCAGGCTGTCAGCCTCGACATTCTTATTACGATCGTTCTCAGTCTGTTGATTGGAACCGTTACCTTCGTCGGAAGCATGATTGCCGCCGCGAAGCTGCAGGGCATTATGAAGAGTGCACCCATACTCTACCCAATGCAGAAGCAGACAAATGCTCTGATGCTTGGCGTTGTCATCGTCATGGGCGTCTTGTTCGTCCTCGATCCGTCGAAGTGGTACTTGCTCGTGGCCATCATCGGGCTGTCGACGATTCTCGGCGTCACCAGCGTCATTCCCATCGGGGGGGCGGATATGCCGGTGGTCATCTCGCTGATGAACTCCTACTCCGGTCTGGCCGGGGCCATGACGGGCTTCGTGCTGCAGAACAATGTGCTGATCATCAGCGGCACGCTGGTCGGGACGTCGGGTCTGATCCTCACCAACATCATGTGCAAGGCGATGAACCGCTCGCTCGGCAACGTGCTCTTTGCCGGGGTGGGAGCCGACTATGAGGCGGGAACGACGACCAGCGAGACGCGTACGGTCGTGCGCTACACGCCGGAGGACGCAGCATTCATTTTGGAGAATGCCCAGTCGGTCATCATCGTGCCGGGGTACGGACTTGCGGTGGCGCAGGCGCAGCATGTGCTGCACGAGATGGCAAAGATTCTCATCGAGCGCGGCGCAACCGTGCGCTATGCCATCCATCCCGTTGCAGGACGCATGCCGGGACACATGAACGTCCTGCTTGCCGAAGCAAACGTTCCCTACGATCTTCTTCTGGAGATGGATCAGATCAACGACGATTTCCAAAACACCGATGTTGCTCTGGTCGTCGGAGCCAACGACGTCGTGAATCCTGCAGCGCGCTACAAGAAGGACAGTCCGCTCTACGGCATGCCGATTCTCAACGTTGACCAGGCGCGTACCGTGATGGTGATAAAGCGCAGCCTCAATCCCGGCTTCGCCGGCGAGGATAACGAGCTGTTCTACATGAAGAACACGATGATGGTCTTTGGTGACGCCAAGAACGTCGTCACCAATCTCGTGCAGGTGTTGAAGAAGTAGGCAGTTTCCACGGCCTGACGCTGCGCTAAGCAGCGCAGTGTCAGGTTTGCTGTGTGTGCACCGTCCGATAAGGCTTCCTCAAAAAAAATCTCAGTGCTCCGTTGCCTTCCTGACCTATCATCTGTATATTTCGGCGAAGGATGTCCGAAAACAGCTTCAACACCAATCACCCAATTTGTGGAGCGACCCATGCAAAGATACCTCCCAGCCCTGCTTGCCGTGATCCTCGCGGTGTTCCTTGCCTCTTGCAAGAAGGATTCGACTAACCCGGCCGGTGCCGCGCCGACCATCAACGGGACCTGGACGATCGTCTCGGCAACTGCCAATGGTCAACCCGTAGACCCGGCCCAAATCTTCAACTACGTCCAGGGCACTGTGAGTGCCCGCTTTACGTTCGGCGCGAATGGAGCGTTCACGTATGAAGAGAAGGATGCTCAGGGTAACACGCTCTACACAGAAACCGGAACCTTCACGGTCAACGGACAGAACGTGACGGTGTCCATAACGCAAGCCAACGGTCAGCCTCATCCTCAACCCTATTCTATTACGGGCACATGGGCGGTCACAGGCAATCAGCTCACGTTCACGTTTACTGATCAGAACACCACGATCGTCCTTGTATTCACGCGTGTCTGACGCGTGCGCTGCGATTCCGAGTTGCTGCAAAACTCAAAGCCCCACCGTTATGCGGGTGGGGCTTTAGCTTGGTGCAGCGGATTACGTACACGCTCAGAAGTCCGCACCGAGTGAGATGTAATACTTCGGCTCGCTGAACCCGTTCCAGTACCAGGCCCAGGCAACGTCCAGTCTCACCAGAAACCCCAGGAAGAACACTCGCGCGCCGGTGCCCATGCCCATCAGGAGATCCTTGGTGACGGTGTTGCCTTGTGCATCCTTCGTGAATGCCTGAAACTCCCGCTCCCTGTTCCACGCCGATCCCATGTCGAAGAACATGACGCCCATGATGCTTTGAAGGCCGATAGGAAGCGGACCCGCCTGAAGAAAGGCTAACAGCGGATAGCGGAACTCGAAGTTGAACAACCCGTATCGCGAACCGATCTTTGCGTTGTAGTTGTAGCCCCGCAGCGGAAGGCCCGTCTCCAGAAAGATATAGTCCTCGGCGTTTTCCAACGGAATGTAGCCGCCCTCAAATGTTCGGTTGATCCAGTTGTCCACGCCGCCGACGATGTACTTCTGGGGATTGCCGCCGAAACTGCCGCCGCCGGCCAGACGCAGCGCGAACGCGTACTGACGGCCGAGTCGAATGTACGTCCGATAGTCGCCGGTGAGGTTGACAAAGCTTAAGCCCGCGCTGCCGAGCTTGGGCGTGCCGAAGATGTTGAACGAATAGCGCGTCCCATTCATGGGTGCCGTGTAGCCCCACAGCGCCGTGTCGTGCGTGTAGCCCAACGACGGCACAAGCACGGTACGTTTCTGCGTTGGGTCGGAGAGTTGGTCGAGATTTTCTCGCGAGATGTTGAACCAACTCAGGCCCATGTCAATGCGGTTGAATTTATCAATTGGGTACTGCGCATTCAGCGCAAGGCCGTAGGTGCGGAAACGATAGAGACTTCCGCCGTAGATGTCGTTGATGATGACGAAGCGTGCGCTGTGGAATCCGGTGAAGCCGACGTCGAGCCGTTCCGGCAGGTATAAATACTGCAGCGCGTAGTCGCTGTTCTTGAGGTCGAGCAGCAGGTTCGTAACGAACACAATCTGATGATCGCCTAACAGATCGCTGAAGGCCATGATGGTGGAGCCGGTCACTCCGTAGAAGGTGTTGTACCCGGCATTGCCATAGATGATGTCCGGTGAAAAGTTCAGCTTGTATTTGTTGACCTTGTACTTTCCTTCCTTGTCGAGATTGCCGGCGATCTTCGGCAGGCGGGCAATCGTGGAATCCGTCGGGAGGTTCTCGGGCGTGCTGCGTGCGGCGAAACCGCTGAAATCAATCTCGATATTCCCTCCAAACACATCCGCCGTATCGCGTCCGGCTCCGGCGCGTTCCGCCGTCTCCTGTGCGACGGGCACAATCGGTGCGGCATGCTTGGCCTTGACGAATTCCGTCGGTTCAAGCTCTGCCATCTTCAGGTCGCGCTCGAACGGATTGCGCATGAGGAAAATGTCGAACCCGGCATAGTTCAGCGAAGAGAAGGCAAGCTTCGAGCCGTCTCGCGACAACGAGAGTTGATAGACACCGCTCAACGAGTTGGTGATGGGGCGCGTGGCCCGCGTCTCCACCACCATTTCGTAGATGTTATTGATGCCGTTCTTGTCGGAAACGAACAGAAGCTTCTGTCCATCCGGCGAGCAAATCACGGAATTCTCATCGCTCTCGGGCCAATCCGTCAGGCGCTCAATGGTCTTCGTCGCAATCTCCACGCGATAGAGATCTTGCTGGCTGTAGTCGAACGTCCCCATATCGACCTGTTCGCGTCCAAGCCTGTCACGGCGGTCCGACGAGAAATAGATGTACTTACCGTCGGGCGACCACGCGGGATCGGAATCGCTGAAAATATCGTCCGTGAGATTCGTCAGCTGCGTCGTGTTGAGATCGTACACATAGATGTCGGATCGTTCCAACTTATTCCCGACAAAGGCAAGCTTATCGCCCTGCACGGACCAATCAACCGAATAGATAGCATCCAGATCGAACGTCAGACGCGTCACGTCCCCTTCGTCCACATCAATAATGAGAATCGCATCGTTGGCGCCGGATTTTGCGGCAAGGGCAATCTTCTTTCCGTCGGGCGACCACGTGAGCCGAGGCGTCAAGAGCTTCAACTCCTCGAAATCGCTGGTCCGCTGGCCGCTGACAACCTTGTCAATGATCTTTCCGTCAATCGTACTCATCAGAAACACATCCAGATAATCGTTGCGGTCGGAGATGAATGCGACCTTGTCCCCCTGCGGCGAGATGGCGGGACTGGTATTGTAGAAGTTCCCGTCCTTCTTGTGGTCGGTCAGCTTGCGTGCGTAATCCGCAGGCTCCTCGCGTTTGGCAATGTCGGGCCAGTAGGTCACCTTCATCTCTTTTTGCCAGCGTTCATTCAACTCCTCCAATCCCAAACCGATTGCTCCGCGGAAGCCGGCCTCAACGCTGCGTGTACTCTTGATGCGATTGAGAATATCGCCGATTTTCTGCTGGCCGTATTTATTGGCAATGTACCACCAGAGCGACTGCCCGCCTCGATAGGCGAAGTATCCGCCCAACCGGTTGATGGGGGGAAGATATTCATGAACTGTGGCGTCGCGCAGGAACATATCCGAGTCCGTCTCCCACTTCTGTGCTTCGTACTCGGCGATCCCCTCGTTGAACCACAACGGAAGCTGGAGCGTGATGTTGTTGGCGATGATCGATTGGATGGAACCGCCGTAGAACATGTCGTTCACCACCGCGTGCACCAGTTCGTGGTGGATGACGTGGCGGAATTGTTTGTAGTTTCCTTCAAAGGGAATCAACACGCGGTTCTTGAACAGCTCCGTCACTCCGCCGATCCCCTCTTCCAGATACTCGCTCACCACATTGCTTTGCTGAAAGTCATTATGCGAGTTAGTGACAATGATGGGAACGCGGTTGACAAGCTGGTAGCGGAAGGACTTGCTGATGGATGCATACGCCGACTCGGCCGCTGTTGCGGTAAACTCGGCAATCTTTTCGCCCCCTTCGGAAAAGTAAATATCGAAATGGTCCGTTTGGATGTAGAACCAGTTGAACTTCTTGTACTGAACTTTGTTCTTACCGAACAAACCATCCTGCGCCACGGCAAGGCCCTGCAGCAGCGTGCAGAGTGCCAGCACGGCAGCCCACAACACCCCTCTCAGCTTCATAGTGCCCTCTTGGGATTGAATGAATAACGCCTCTTCGGTTAGATTCTACTAAAGTCGGGAGGAAAATGCAACGAGAACTCTTCCGCCTCACCCTCGTGAGACACACAAAGGCGTTGCCAGTTTAATCAACGATGCGGAAGTCAATCTCGCGGCGTTCAGGGTTGACGGAGACTACCTGAACGCGCACCGTGTCCCCTAACCTGTACACCTTGCCTCGCGAGCGTCCTTTCAGTTGGTAGCGCTGCTCGTCAAAGAGGTAGTAGTCATCCGTCAGATCCCGCATTCGGACCAATCCCTCCACCAACAAATCATTGATCTCGACGAAGAGACCAAAGTTGGTGACACCCGCGATCACGCCTTCGAATTCGTCGCCTACATGCCGCTTCATGAACTCGACCTGCATGACCTTCACCGATTCGCGTTCGGCCTCGGCGGCAAGGCGCTCGCGTTCGGACGACTGGCGGCAGATGATGGGAAGTCGGCGGGCAAGCTCCGCGCGGCGTGCAGCGCTGACCCCTTTCTCATACTCGTGCAGCAATCGATGCACGACCAGGTCCGGGTAACGCCGGATGGGGGACGTGAAGTGCGTGTAGTATTTGAAAGCCAGCCCGAAGTGACCGATGTTCTTTTCTGAGTAGATCGCCTTGGCCATCGAGCGCAGCGCCACTTCGTTGACGACGTTCTCCACCTCCGTTCCTTTCACCTTGTCGAGCAGACGCTGCAACTGAAGGGATGAGACACCGTGTTTGACGTCCAGCGAGTAGCCCAGATGTTTCACAAAATTGCCGAGATCTTCCAACCGTGAAGGGTCCGGCACGTCGTGAACGCGATAGATGAAGGGCTTGGCGTGCTCGTTCCGCCTCACCTTGCCGATGTGCTGCGCCACGACTTTGTTCGCAAGCAACATGCACTCCTCGATCAGGCGGTGTGCATCCAGCCGTACTTTCTTGATAATCGCCGACGGCAGCCCGTGCTCGTCGAAGCGGAACTTTGCCTCGCCGGTATCGAAGTCGATGCTGCCGGCTTTCTTGCGATTGCGCGTCAGCACCTGGGTCAGTTTGTGGAGGGGACGGAGCATCTCGACAAACTCGCCTTTGCCTCGTTCGAGAATCTCCTGTACCTCTTCGTACGTGAACCGCCGCCTGCTGCGGATCACGCTCCTGGCGATCATGTAATGTTCCACCGTCCCGTCATCCCTCATATCCATGAGCACACTGTAGGTCAGTCGGTCGGTATGCGGACGCAGACTGCAGAGATCGTTGGAGAGACGTTCAGGCAGCATCGGGATCACTTCGTTCACCAGATAGACGCTGGTCCCGCGCTGGAACGCCTCGGCATCCAGTGCGCTGCCTTCCTTCACGTAGTAGCTCACGTCGGCAATGTGAACGCCAAGCCTGATCAGCCCATCCGATAAACGCTCATACGATACTGCATCGTCAAAGTCCTTCGCGTCTTCCGGATCAATGGTAACGCAGGCGATGTTGCGCAGATCGAGCCGCGTTGCAAGTTCCTGTGCGGGGATCGTGTCGGGAAACGAAGCCGCCTCGCGCTCGACGGCGGGAGGGAAGCGCATCGGAAGATTGAAGCTGCGCGCAACGCTCAACACTTCCACGCGGGCATCGCCCGCCCGCCCCAGTACTTCGAGCACGACACCTTCCGGGCTGAGTGCAGGATCGCTCCACGGCAACAGCTGCACCACCACTTTGTCTCCGGGCCGTGCACCCCGGGCATCTTCTCGCGCGACGTACACATCACGCGCGATGTGTTCATCGTCGGGCACGACGAAAAACGCCGTGCGGCTCTCCTCCAACGTTCCCACGATGGTGGTTGTTTTTCGTTCCAAAACTTCGACGATCTCGCCCTCCAACCGATCACGTTCATCGCGTCGCCGTTTGCGCACGGGCCGCGCAAAGAGCGCAACGGCCACCTTATCCCCGTGCAGGGCTGTGGACATGAATCGTTCGGGAATGTACACTTCCTCATTCGTTCCTTCGATCGTAACAAAACCGGAACCGCGCCGCGTCGTACTCAACGTACCGACTACTCTGTTCACGGACCCCTTTTTGGATGAAGCACCCCCGCCACGCGCCTCTGCAGCGTACCGAATGCGGCCGCGGCTGTCGAGTGAGATAAGCCCTTTGCGGTCAAGCTCATCAATCACCTCGCGCAGTGCGGCGTATTCACTCCTGCTTTGTATGGCAAGATGATTGACAAGTTGTTTTTGTGTGAACGATCGGGATGGATCGGACGAGAGAAAGGTGAGAAGCTTCTTCTTGAGATGTTTGATAGAATAATCCTCGATTGTACTACTGATTAGAACGAAAAGCGATAGAAGAACCGCGCGGAGTTAATCTCCTTGCGCGTTTCGATCGAGCCGAACAGTGTGGAGGTATCGACGCGTCGTTCCAGCTCGAACATGAAATTCCGTAGCGACGGCCGATCGAAGATATCGCCGAAGGAATACAGGATGCTGAAATTGGCATTGCTGAACGGGTCTTCCAGAATCTTGCCGCCGTAGCGCCAATACCCTTTGAACGCCGTGCCCCCCAACCGCACATCGGCACTCTGGCCGAACGAGCTGCCGCGCACGCTCGTATCGTACCGAAGCTCGAACGACTGGATGAACCCGGTCTTCGTCCGGAGGAACTCCGCCAGCGTGCTCGTGAGCAGCGAGGTTGCGCCGCCCACCAGACCCGCGCCCACCGTTGGGCCGATCTGTTCGGCAATGTTGTTGCGCTCGCCGCGGGAAAGCGGGAAGGTATTGGTGATGATGAACGTCAGCGCATCGGACTGGACGTCGCCGGACTTCGGGCCTGCGGTGTACGTGGCGTAATCGACATCGTCAATTTTCATCGCGATCTCCGGCTTCGGTGCCAGGCGCGTTCCCGTGATCTTGTAGGTCACCACCACCTGCTCGTTTTTCGGCGGCTGAACCTGATCGTTCGTCCGCGTTCCCTCATAGGTGGCGGTGATGTTCAACTCCGGATTCAGGAAGTCGCCTGCATACGTAATCGTCCCTTCGGCGTCGAAGCGCTTGCCATAGAAGTTGTAGGACGCACGCACGACGTCGAGCGTTCCCACCCAATACTTCCCGTCCTCGGTGATCGCCACTCTGCCGGTAATGTTCGCCACCAACTCCTCATTCGTTGCCGAGTTGAAGATCATGCGGACTTCGTTGTTGCTGCCGGCAAACTCCACGTTGAGATCATAGCGAAGCCCGTCCATGAAGGACCGGGCGCGTACTCCTCCGCGTGTTGTCGTGTCGCCAACACTACTTGCGGCATAACCGAAGTACCGCGAGGACACGGAGGTGTCCGTCGGTTCCGCAGCGCGCACGGTGTCGTTGACCAAACGGAAGGGTATGAAGAACGTATCTTCCCGCGCCGTTGTGGTGGTCGGCGGAAATGCCAGACTCGCGTTGCGGACGAGCACATCGCCTTTCAGCAACGATCGTTCGATGCTGCCCGTAAAGCGCAACCCTTTGCCGGAGACTTCGACGGGCAACTCGCCGTACACGCCAAGAGAGGACGTCAGCGTATTCTTGTTCACAACCAGCAATTGGCCGGTGATATCGGCATTGAAATCGGACGGAACCAACTCGCGCAGCGAGAAATCGCCTGTCACATGAATCAGCCCCACGCGACCGGGCCGGTTGTCCGCATCGACGTTGCGGATGACAGCATCAAGCACTTTGATGCGCTCACCATCCGGCTGGAAGCGCGCATCCAGGCGGTAATGCATGTTGTTCGGCTCGAACAGAAACGAACAGTTTTCGATGCTCATCGAGCCTGCGAAGCTCGGCTTTTTCGGAGAGCCGCCGATCTTGAGGTCCGCTTTCAGCGTACCGACAAGCTCGTTGAACGTCGGCACAAGCGGATCGAACAGGCTCATTTGCAATCCCTCCGTCTTGATCTCGAAATCCATCGGCGTGTCCGGAAAGCGTGCGTCAACGCCCGTTATCGCAAGGCGGACGGGAAGGGTGCCGCGAATGGTGAGGTCGGGTTGGCCGGAGGTCCTGTCTGCCCGATTGTCAATGGAAAAGTTGGCCGCAAGTTGCTCATCACGATAGTTCAGCGTGCCGTGAATCTCGCCGAAGGGAAAACCGCGGAACGACACATTGCGCGCCGTAAGCGTCGCGTCATAGATCGGATTGGCAAGCGTGCCGTGAGCATATGCATCAAAATCCGCCCGGCCTTCGAACAGACGCGCTTCGCCTGCTTGTTCTTCCTTCCGAAGGACATACTTCAGACTTACCAGATCAAGCGAGCGGCAGTGCACCGCTGCCTCAACCGAATCGGCTGCGACCAAGGACCCGTTCAGCACCACCGCTTGTGAATCTCTCCGCAGCGTGAACGAATGAACACGCATGCTGTGCGGATTCACTGCAATCACCGCCCCGTCATCTGCTTGCCAGAGATAATCCTGATAGCCTAACGTGAGATTGCTGAGCGTGAACTGGACTCCGTCATCGGTCACCCCCACCTGACCATTGGTGCGGAAGTGATAGTCCCGGTCGTAATCAGCCTGCACAACAAACCCCGCGTACTCTTTGTCATAGAAGATACCGAACTTGAGCGTGTCGAGCTTCGTGCGGTTGATGTGCATTTTGCCGGCGTCGGCGCGAATGCGCAGGGTGAGCGAGGAGAGCGGATTGAGAGGATGCAGATCGTTGAAACGAAGCGTCGCGAGGCCGTTCTGCACCAGCATGCCCGAATCGGCATTGCCGTAGAAGAACTCCCGCAGTTCGAGCCGCGCATCGCCTGCCAGCATCGCGTAATCTCCCTGCAGCGATCCTTCAATCACACCCACGGCATCGAACGTACGGTTGCCGGTAAGGATGGAAAGCGGCTCGAGGTCTTTGACGCGCAATTCGTACTCCGCGTTCAACCGCTTCTTCTGCTTAGCAAGGCGGTCCCCTAACGCAACCAGGGCCCGCTCATCCAATGTCGTCGCTAACGTCGAATCAATCGCCCGCAGGCGTTTGCCCACTGCAAGCCGAAGGCTGTTGATCTCGTATCGAATCAGTCCCACCATGTAGTCCAGATCAAACTGTCCCTTGAGAGAGAAGTCTGCCAGACTGGAATTGATGCTGATGGCACTGTGCATCGGATCGCGTTGGTCGATCAGCAGGTGCACAGCGCCGGAGTCGATCCTGTACTCGCGATAGCGAGACGAGGAGAAGTCCAACAGCGCCGTGCAGTTCAGCTTCTCCCACTCCAGGCCGGTGCCTTCGGCGTTGAGGTGGAGCGTCAGATCGCTGTTGTGAATTGGATCGTTGAGAAGGTCCGCGAGGTTCAACGACGAAATTGCCCCCGCAATGCTGAAGCGGGGCGCCGGGCCGGTGGCGTCCTCAAGCTTTGCTTCAAGCTCTGTGTGCATCGTGCCCAGGGTAAGCCGGGCAACGCCGACAACACTCCTCTGCGCGGCAGTGACGATTACCGAGGTTGCCTCCACGGATTGCCCGCCGATGTATGACGAATCGATCAGAAGCTCAGTCCGCGCTGCAAGGTTGGCCAACGACGTGCCGCCGCCGCTGACGCGCAGCGTGCCGGTGAGAGAAGATGTCCATTCACTCTCCGGAAGAACGCGGGAGAGATCCACAGCGTGCAATGTGAACTCGCCGTCATATCGGAGCGATTCCTCTCCGCCGATGGTCAGCGCAAGTCCCGTCGTGGAGACCGATCCCGCATCCGTCTGGACGGAAAGCGCAGTTGTGAACTGCAGCGGCGTGCCGTCGAAATCGAAGGAGATGCCTGCGGGGCCGATGGCGCTGATGTCCGGCAAAGAAAACGAGGGCATCAGCGCCATGACGTCGGCGTAGTTGATGACACTCTCGCGACACTTGATGTGGAGCTCCAGCGCGTCGGGCCTATGCAGGTTGGAGAGCGTACCTGCAAGATGTAATTCGGAAGCGCGGGTCAGGAGATCGATCTGCTTGATGTCCAAACGACCGAATTCCCCTTCGGCGACGATTTCCGCCTTCACATCCCCGTGCAAGAACTCGAGCTGATGAATGAAGCGCTTCAGCTCGCCGAGATCGAGACTCCGGGCGCGCAGGGAAAGCTCAACGGGTTTCTGTTTCAGATCGGAAAGCTCCAGGCCCTCAAAGAGGTTGACGTCTTTCAGCGCCGCGTTCAGCATGAGGTGCGACCGCGCCGTCTGCACGATCATATTCTTGACCGATGCCTCTTGAGGGGTGACCTTGAACTCACCGGAAAACGATTTGAGGTGGATCGGAGGACGATCCGAATCGAAGCTCAATGCCGCGATACGCGCTCGCTTCTCGCTCGGGGTGATCGAGCAGGAGGTGGCAACGAGGTTCACATTGTGCAGGGCGAAATCATGATACTCGACGTAGTAGAGACCGGTAGTCTCATGATCCGGCGCAGCCAGCGCCGCAGAATCAAGAAGTCGGATGGAGCCGTCCTTGATTTCGAGCCAATCAACTTTGATGGGCCAATCGAATGGCCGGGATGCCGAATCCTGGGGTGTGGGCCGCACCATGCGCTCGAAATTCCAAACGCCGTCCGCTCCGCAGATGAAGGCAACTTCGGGATGAACAAGAATCAGGCTGCTGATGGTGATGCGCCGAGAAGGAATCTGAAAGAGATCGTAGCGAAGGACAAGGCGCTCGGCGCTGATGAGCGGTTCGCCCTGGACGGCAATGAAGACGGAATCAATGGAGAAGCCGGTGATGAGATTGCCGCGAATTTCGCCGAGGCGTACCTCGGCATCGAGCAGGGAATCAAGCTGTGCGAGAGCGAACGACCGAAGCCGATCGCGAAAGAATTGCGTCTGACTCACGCCGGCAACGATACTGGCCAGAGCAATGATGCCGGCAGAAACGTAGGCAAGCCATTTGAAAATCTTCTTCACTGATCTTTCCCACTGCGGCGTGCACGAAGCGACACGCGCGGCTTTGTTGATGAATCGTCAGGGGAGAAGGACCGCGGTCCTTCGACACTCATCGATACGCATTCAGAATGCGCCGGATGACGTTCGTGGTGGAGCGACCCGGGGTGAGGCGGATCGTTTTCACCACGCCGCCGTGGTTCTCCACAATGTCCTTCCCCACAATTGCGTTAACGCTCCAATCCGCGCCTTTGACCAAAACATCCGGCACGAGCGCCGCAATCAGTCGCTGCGGCGTATCCTCACCGAAGAAGCAGATGTAGTCAACTGCTGCAAGTGCGGCCAGCACCGCCGCCCGGTCGCGATTGGTGTTGATCGGGCGCTGCGGCCCTTTGATGCGACGAATGGAGGCGTCGGTGTTCAGCCCCACAATCAGAACATCACCCAGCGCTTTCGCCTTCGTCAGATACTCGACGTGGCCGCGATGCAGAATATCGAACGTCCCGTTGGTAAAGACAACCTTCTTCTGCTGCTTGCGAAGTCTTTCGCGAACCTTTCGCAACGCCGGAAGAGAAAGTACTTTGCCCATCAGGCGCGTCCGTTTTTGGAGAAGCGCAACGCGGCCTCCACCAGCTCTTTGGGCTGGATCGGCACGATGCCTACAGACCCGACGACAACGCCCGCAGCGCAGTTCGCCAGCGTTGCCGCCTCATGAATCGTTGCCCCGCTTGCCAGCGCCATCGTCAGCGTGGAGACGACCGTATCGCCAGCCCCGGACACATCCTGCACATTTGTGGCCTGTGTCGGGATATGCGTGATGGCACCGTTTGCCTCGAACAGCGACATTCCTTCCTCTCCGCGGGTGAGCAGAATGTTCTCGGCCTCAAGCACTTCCAACAGATGCTTTCCCGCGCGTTCAACGTCGGCCACGGATTTCAATCGGCCGCCAATTGCTTCCTCGACCTCGCGTCTGTTCGGCTTGAAGACGGTGACGTGTTTGTATTCGAGGAAGTTGTTGAACTTCGGATCGACGGTGATGATCTTGTTATACTTTCGGGCGACGGCAATCAACTCATGAATCACATCCTTGGTCACCACGCCTTTGTTGTAGTCCTCAATGATGATTGCGTCAAGCTCATGGATGTTGTACTTGACGGCATCAATGATCATGTGCCGGATGTGTTCGGGACACTCGGCTTTCGATTCGTTGTCGATGCGGACGACGTGCTGGGCGTGTGCAATCACCCGCGTCTTGATCGTTGTCGGACGCGAGGCGTCCGTAACAATTCCTTTCGAGGGGAGGTTACGTTCCTTGAGAATCTCGATGAAGACCTGGCCGGGGTGGTCGTTGCCGATCAGGCCGACAAGCATCGGTTCGCCGCCGAGGGTCTGGATGTTGTTGGCAACGTTTGCTGCGCCGCCGAGCCGTACCTGTTCCTCTACGACTTCGACTACCGGGACGGGCGCTTCGGGGGAAATGCGGCCCACCGTTCCCCAGTAATACCGGTCCACCATCAAATCGCCCACGACGGCAACCTTCTTCGTCTTGAACGCCTCCAGAAGTTCCTGGAGACGGCTTTCGGTAAACGTAACCATAGAACGCACTCCCCCTATCCTGTTGTAATGTGCGAGAATATAGAGATTACCCTTGCGAGATGCAACGCGAAGCAGCTGCGACAATAAGGGGAATCCTCATTTGAGAAGTTGTGACAACCTTCGCACAATTTCGTCGACCGTCAGTCCGACTCGTTTTTCGTCTGTATGAACGATGACCTGGGCCTGGGCGTAGAGGGGTTCTCGCGCCGCAAACAATTGCAGAACGCGTTCGCGCAGTTCCTCCGGCTCAAGGTTCGCACCCTCGCTGTTGGCAAGCACGGGCCGATCTGTTTTGTGCTGAAGCCGTCGCAAAAGCTGCTCGGGCGACGAGTAGAGATAGACGAGAATACCCGAGTTCTTGACCACCGCAAACGTTCCCGGATCGACCACCGAGCCGCCTCCGAGAGAAACCACATGATGATCGCGCTGGCTCAGTTCGCTCACCACCTGCCGCTCGATGTCGCGAAAGAACTTCTCGCCATCTTCTCGAAAAATATCTTTCACGCTCTTGCCCACCCGTTCTTCGATGACCTTATCGACATCTGCGAACGAATAGCCGAGCGTGTTCGCCAGGATAGGCCCGATCGTACTTTTCCCGCAGCCCATGAAGCCGGTGAGATAGATGAGATGCTTGCGTTTTGTCGCAGGAGTCTCCATCGCCGCCTCATGCTTGCAAGGAACTTAGGCTACTTCGGTGTGCCACAGGAGGACCCGATTGATGGTATTTGTTCTCCCCTCCCACACAACCGGCCGCGCCGTTGTTGATATTTGAAATCCGTGCTTGACGATCATGGCAAAGAAATCCGCTCCTATTGTACGATCAGGCTCGGTCAAGAGAGCAACCCCGGATGGTTTCAAGAGTTTTCGCAGGACGTCAATCAGTGCATTGAAGCTTGACCGCTCGTACGCGACATCCGCCCCTATAATCATATCAAACGGCTGCAAAGAAGGCAAGTCTCGCCAATCGAGGTACAGGAGACGGACACCCGATGCCCGGGAGGGGGAAAGATTGGTCGCAGCATTGAATTCAGCAAACGCAATCGCATCCCGATCATAGTCCGACAACGTTACGCACGCGCCTGCATGTGCCGCGGCAATGCCCGCAAGACCCAACCCGCACCCGATCTCCAGAATGCGTTTCCCCTGCAGATCGGCCTCTTCCAAACACCACCGCGCAAGCTCGACGGAGGAACTCCATACGTCGGCCCAGTAGGGCAGACGCTCATCCCGCGCAAACACCTCCGGAAGGATGGCCTCAAGGAGAACGTTCGAGTCGCGGACCTTGAGAACTCTGAAGGTCGTTGCGCCGATCTGCACATCATGCAAAGCGAGATCGAAGCGCGCGGCAAGCCGACGACGCAGGGCTTCAGGATCGGAAGAGACGGGACGGAGGTCGGGCGAGAC
The DNA here is from genome assembly GCA_037441705.1 of Ignavibacteriales bacterium. GTDB lineage: Bacteria > Bacteroidota > Ignavibacteria > UBA10030 > UBA6906 > CAADGV01. The sequence continues at coordinate 43,854 of JBBIRR010000013.1, read as the reverse complement.
GGTCACACCATTTCAAAAGGCGATCACGATACCCAGCTGGAAGACGATCCCGTCTGTGTGGACGCGTGACTCGAACGGCAGCGTGCTTACCGGCACCACTGTGGAACCGTAGCGAATGGTCGAGGATGAGAATTGATTGACCGACGTGAACTGCAAGTCGCGAAACTTCATCTCGGCCACAGCAGAGATCATGTCGGTGAACCGGTAGCTTACGCCGCTCAACACATGGATGCCGAATCCGACGCCGTGGTTGGTGGAGGGCGCTTCAACACTGCCGATGCGGTAGACTCTGCGGCCGAAGTACGCGCCGCCGCCGCCGCCCATGTACACACCGATCGTCTCTCCGGAAAGGGGAATGAGAAAGTATCCGGTGAGTTCCACCGGTATGACCCGGTATCCATCGTCAACGGGAATGGTTCTGTTGCCGGAGAGGCGAATCGAGGAACGCTGTGTCGTGCGCAGATAATCTGCCGAGAGGGCCAGGGCAAGATCGGTTTCGGGAAATCGGTAACGCACTTCCACGCCGATGCCCCAGATATCTTTCAATGAAATGAATTGCGCGCGCTGTACTTCATCCGGCGAGTTCGGATTAGGGAAAAGCTGTGACGTGGTGGTAAGGCTGCCTTTCACCGCGATCGAAAAATATCGCCCTTCGGCGCGTATGGTGGGTGCCAGCACAAACACCCCCGCAATGATGAGAACGCTCGATCGCACAACCGACCGACGAAGAGTTCCCATACCTCACCTCCTGCAGATCAACGATAGAAGAGATCCCGATTGTCCTCGATATCGGCAGTTTCTTTCAACTTCGCCAGCCACTCACCCACATAGCGGTTGCGTTTTTCTTGCAGCATCTGCGAGCGGAGGATTTCGCGCTGGCTCGCATACGCCGTCGAGTCGAACGGCGTTTTCGTCCTGAGCTGAACAAGGTACACGCCGCGAAACCCGACAAACGGTGCAGAGATTTGCCCGGTGTTCAATCCCTCAACCACGCCGAGGAACGTCTGATCGCGCCCGACACCGGGGATACCCGCGCTGGCAAGGAACGGGCCGGTACCCTGCACCTGCACTCGCGGCTCAAGCGTGGTGAGCCGTGTGAGACTGTCGTTGGGTGCAAGCTTCGCTTTGAGGCTCGCAGCAAGCTCTTTCACTTTTTCCATTTTCTTTTTGCGAAGCACTTGAGGACGGAACGACTCCTTCACCTCGTCAAAAGGACGGACACCGGCATCCTTGGCTTCTGCGATCGTAAAGACCGCCCACCCGTTGGGAATCGTGAAGGGATCGCTTACCGAGCCGACGCTGTTCTTGAAGGCCCACTTCGTCACGCTCTCGTTCACGCCCAGCCCGGGAATCACGCCTCCCTTTTCCTGCACGTCGGCTTCGCGAACCTCAAGTCCGACGGCCTTTGCTTCTTTCATAAACTCGGATGACTGTGCAAGCACGGCAAAATCTTTTGCGCGGTCGGCGACGTCGTTCTTCGTTTGTGAGCTTGCAACCAGTTTTGTCACGATCTGCGCAAGATGCAACTCGCGTGCGTCGCGCCCGGTCACTTTGATAATGTGCAGCCCGAACGTGGTGCGAATGGGACCAACAACGTCGCCCACCTTCGCTTTGAACGCGGCCTGCTCGAATTCCGGCACCATCCGTCCCTTCCCGAACCAGCCCAGATCGCCGCCTTGCTGTGCATTGCTCGGATCTTTCGAGTAGGTGGCTGCCAGCGCGGCAAAGTCGGCTCCGGCCCGCGCTTTCCGTGCGACCTCACGCGCTCTCTCCTTCACATCGTTCGAATCGGCCCCCGTCAATTGAAAGAGGATGTGACTGGCGCGCACGAACTCCTGCGTCCCCTTGCGCTCGTCGAGCACTTTGATGATATGGAACCCATCGAACTCGTTGAGCGGGCCGATGACATCTCCTTTCTTCGCCGCAAACACTGCCTTCTCGATGGAGGGCGAGAGTTCGCCATGTTTGAACCATGCGCCGCTGTCGGGTCTGTCCGAATAAATATCGACAAGCTGAAGGAAGTCCTGCCCTTCCTTTGCTTTCTTGAGCGCCTCTTCAATCTCACTCATCTTCGCCGCAGTATCTGCCGCCGAGGGATGTTCGAGGAAGGTTACATACTTCAATTTGCGCGAGGCTTGAACTTTGTATACCTCGATGTTCTCATCGTAGTATGCTTTCAAATCCGCGTCGGTTACCGTTATGTCATCGTCCTTCACAAACGCGTTCGGATCGAAGAGGGCGAAGAGCACATCGTATCGGATATTCTGGTCGATGAATCGCTTGCGGACTTCCCCTTCGGTGACGCGCACGCTTGCGGTGACGAGGCTCTGAAGCTTTTCCTGGAGTCTGCGCTGGCGGAGATTCTTCTCATAGTCGGCGAGCCACTTCGAACCAAACGCCCGATCGACGCCTTGCGGGTCATGGATGAATTGGTTGGGATCACGCAAGAACTGTTCGTAGATGTCGCGGCGGAACGTCCCGGTCGAATCAATGAAGTTCCGCTTCAAGTCTTCGGGCGGGTTGTCTCCGCGCACCCAGTCCACAATCTCCTGATCGCTCACCACCAGCCCGAGCTTTGCGATCTGTTCGTCAATCAGCCGCTGATTGACCAGTTGATCCCATACCTGTTGGCGGGTTTGGCGCATCTGGTTTTCGTCCGGCTCGACGTTCGATCGCTGTTGCTGGTTTTCCGAAACCGTGCGCACCAGCTCGCTGAATTCCTGAAACGTAATCTCCTTCCCATTCACCGACCCGATAGCGGAGTGCTGGCCCCTGCCCGAGGTCAGGCCCAGATAATCCATCCCCCATTCAAAAATGATCGTAACAAGAAATGCAATGAGAAGTCCGAAAAGGATCACAGGCATGCTTTCCCGCATGCGTGTCATGATAGGCATAAGCCGAACAACCTCTTCCGTGCTAAAATGTCGTCGAATGTTGAGTTTTGCAGCACATCAAATATAACCGAAAGGTCATGCAGATGCAATTGGAAGTTCCTAGCCGCGGGCGGTTTTATTGATTCTGTAGCAAAATACGTGTACCTTTTTCTCGGATTTTTTGAACGGAGATGTTGAATCGCTTCCTCAACATTGCGGTCTTTGGGTCGGGACGTGGGTCGAACTTTCAGGCGATTCTGCAAGCGATTCAACGGGGAACGATCCCGAATGCGGCGATTCGCGTGGTCATCAGCAACAACTCCACCGCCGGGATTCTGGAGATCGCGCGTGGTAGTGGCATTCCCGCAGAACATATCAGCGAGAAGCAATTCTCCAGCGACACTGACTTCGTGAACCATCTTCTTGCCACACTGCGCAGCTATGATGTGAACTTCATCGTGCTGGCAGGGTACATGAAGCGGGTGCCTCAGCAGATCATCAACCAATTCCGCCGTCGCATCATCAACATTCATCCTGCCCTGTTGCCCAAGTTTGGCGGGCAGGGGATGTACGGTATGCGCGTGCACGAAGCGGTGATTAGAGCGGGCGAGAAAGTTTCCGGCGCCTCCGTGCATTACGTGGATGAAGAGTACGATCACGGCGATGTCATCCTCCAGCGGCGCGTGGAGGTCAAGCCCGACGACACGCCGGAGTCGCTGGCCGCTCGCGTCCTGACGATCGAGCACGAGTTGTATCCCGAAGTTCTGCGACAATTTGCCGAAGGTATTGTTTCGTAACGCTGTTGGAGTAACGACATCAGAGAAAGCACCGACTTGCCGCACATCCATCGCGCACTCATCAGTGTTTCCGACAAACGCGGTCTCATCGCCTTTGCACGGGCGCTCCGCGCTATGAATGTTGAGTTGATCTCCACGGGGGGAACCTATCAGGCGCTTGCGGAAGAGGGGATCTCTGCCCGCCGCGTTTCGGATGTCACCGGGTTCCCGGAAATCCTCGACGGCAGAGTCAAGACACTCCACCCGCGAATCTACGGCGGTCTGCTGGCCGTTGCCGACAACGACGAGCATACGAAGCAGTTGGAACAACTCCACATCGAGCCGATTGACATGGTGGTGGTCAATCTGTATCCGTTCGAGCGAACGGTGGCACGTGCCGATGTGAGCCTGGACGATGCGCTCGAGCAGATTGATATCGGTGGGCCCGCTATGCTGCGCGCAGCCGCGAAGAATTTTCGGCACAAGGCAGTGATTGTCAATCCGGATCGTTACGACCCCGTTATCGCGGAAATGAAGGCGAGCCACTGCACGCTGTCGGAGGAAACGTGTTTCGATCTGGCGCGCGAAGCGTTCCGCCACACTGCGGCGTACGATTCCGTCGTCGCCGGCTATCTCGACACGCTCAGGGGCCGCCCGGATTCCTTTCCTGATGTTTTTCATCTTGCGCTGCGAAAAGATCAGGAACTCCGATACGGCGAGAATCCGCATCAGCGCGCCGTGCTCTACGGGAGTTTTACCTCCATGTTCGAGAAGCTGCACGGGAAGGAACTTTCGTACAACAATATTGTGGATTGCACGGCTGCTGCGCGGCTTGTCGCGGAATTCGATGAGCCGACCGTTGCCATCATCAAACACACCAACCCGTGTGGTGTCGGTTCCGCGCAGACGATCGCCGAGGCGTATGCGAAGGCGTTTGCCACCGACACGAAAAGCGCCTTCGGAGGCATCGTTGCCCTGAACAAAGAACTCGACATGGAAGCTGCGGAAATGATAAACGAGATTTTCACGGAGGTGATTGTTGCGCCCTCGTTCGCTAACGGCGTGCTGGAGTTTTTGCAGAAAAAGAAAGACCGGCGGGTGATCCGTCTCCATGCAGATCTTCGTGCGGTTCACGCGCCCGATATCCGCAGCGTTCCGGGGGGTGTGTTGGTTCAAGATCCCGATGAGTGGCGCAACGAGGTGCAGAGTGCACGGGTGGTCACCAAACGGAAACCGACGCCGGAGGAGCAGCGCGCGATGGCCTTCGCGTGGCGGGTGGCAAAGCACGTGAAGTCCAACGCCATCGTGTACGCGCACGCCGATAGGACGATCGGCATCGGAGCGGGCCAAATGTCACGCGTCGATGCTGCGCGGCTTGCAGCGTGGAAAGCCGCGGAGATGGGGCTGAGTGTGGAAGGGACGGCCGTCGCATCCGACGCGTTCTTCCCCTTTGCCGATGGGTTGCTTGAAGCCATCCACGCCGGCTCGACGTGCGTGATTCAACCCGGCGGCTCGGTGCGCGATGAAGAAGTGATCGCCGCGGCCGACAAGCACGACGTGGCAATGGTGTTTACGGGCGTGCGGCATTTCAGGCATTGAAGTTTCGAATCATTCCTTACGTTATAGAGAGCATTCATGGGCATCTTCGGCTTCTTTTCCGCCGACCTGGCGATTGATCTTGGCACCGCCAATACACTCATCTATCAGAAGGGCAAGGGCATCGTGCTGAACGAGCCTTCGATTGTGGCCTTCGATCGAAACACGAAAAAGATCGTGGCCATCGGTAAGGAAGCACAGGAGATGCTCGGACGCACGCACCGCGATATCCGCACCATCCGTCCGATGAAGGACGGCGTGATTGCCGATTTCGAGATCGCCGAAGGGATGCTGCGCGAGTTTATCAAGAAGATCAACGCGAACTGGATGCCCAGCCGCCGCATCGTCATCTGTGTGCCCAGCGGCGTGACGGAAGTGGAGAAGCGCGCCGTGCGGGATTCGGCCGAGCACGCCGGCGCCAAAGAAGTGCACTTGATCGCCGAGCCTATGGCCGCCGCCATCGGCGTGGGGCTGGATGTGGAAGCAGCCGTGGGCAACATGATCGTGGACATCGGAGGAGGCACAACGGAGATTGCCGTCATCGCACTCTCGGGCATCGTCAACGAAGAGTCCATTCGGGTTGCCGGCGATGAGATGAACAACGCCATCATTCAGTTCTTCAAGAAAAATCACAACATCCTTGTCGGTGAGCGGACGGCCGAAGCCATCAAGAAGGAAGTCGGCTCGGCCATGCCGCTGAAGGAAGAGATCACCATCCGCGTGAAGGGGCGGGATCTGGTTAACGGCATCCCGAAGATCACCGAAGCAAGCTCGGTGGAAATCCGCGAGGCGCTTGCCGAGCCGGTTCAGGCGATGGTGGATGCGATCAAACAGACGCTCGAGCGGACGCCGCCCGAACTCGCGGCCGACATTCTTGACCGCGGCATCATGCTCAGCGGCGGCGGCGCCCTTCTGCGTGGCCTGGACGAACGCCTCCGACTGGAAACCAGTTTGCCCGTGCACGTCTCGGAAGACCCCCTCAGTGCCGTTGTGCGCGGCACGGGCATCGTCCTGGAAAACCTGAATCGCTACGCGAAAGTTCTTATCAAGAGTCGCCGCTATTGAACATCCTGCGTAACATCTTCTCGACGTTCAAGGAGTACGTCACGCTTGCCGCGTGCATCGTCGTCTCGTTGAACCTCCTCGCGATGAACAACACGCCGCAGATTCGTGAGCTGCGCTCTGCAGCGATCGCCGGTATCGGAATACTGCAGCAGGTGCTCAGTCTTATTCCAAATGTTCTGGCGCTGCAGCGCGAGAACTCAGTTCTGCGCGAGCGCAACGTCCAGCTTGCCAACGAAGTCAGCCTGCTGCGCGAAGCGAAACTCGAAAACTTCCGCCTCCGGCGGCTTCTGGGATTGAAGGACCGCCTCCCCTTCACCTACGTTGCCGCCAACGTCGTCGGCAAAAATGCGCAGCCGATGCGGACGACGATTACGCTGGATGTGGGAGAACGCGACGGCGTGAAGCAGAACATGGCCGTGGTGACCGATGCCGGGCTTGTGGGGAAGATTGCCGCCACCAGCGATGGTTACTCGGTCGCTCAGATTCTGCACCACAAAGATGTTCGTGTGAGCGCCCAGGTCGAACGCGAGCGCGTCGACGGCATCGTTTATTGGGACGGCGACGATCGGATCTTGCGGATGAAGAACACCCCGCGCTCGGCAAACGTCAAGCCGGGGGATGTTGTTGTCACGTCTCCCTACAGCAGCATTTTCCCTCCGGGAATCCGGATCGGGATTGTTTCCCGAGTCACGCTGGAACAAGGCGCGCTCTTTCACACGATCGAGGTCACACCGGCGGTGGACTTTTCCCGGATGGAAGAAGTATTCGTCATAACCCGCGTGCCCGATTCCTCGCGTGTCGCTCTTGAACAACGCATGAAGTAGCCCCATGCGGCGGGTCTTCTCTGTTGGTTCTATCTCGGTTCTTCTCGTCCTCCTGCATACAACGCTGGTCAATACTGTCACGCTCGGTACCGCCGTGCCCGATGTGCTGTTGATCTGGGTTGTGTATCTAGCAATTCAGTTCGGTCAGATTCCAGCGACGCTGGTCGGTTTCAGCATCGGTCTCCTGATGGATCTCCTGAGCGGGCATGATGGGATGTTGGGACTTGCCGCGCTGTCGAAATCCCTTGCAGGATTCCTCGCAGGATATTTTTATCAAGAAAATAAGATCGAACAAACGCTCTCGTCGGCGCGATTTGTTGTGGCTGTAGGACTTGCCGCCTTGCTGCATAATGCAATCTATTTCCTTATCTTTCTTCGCGGCAGCGATGTCGGCTGGTGGCAGGCGATTGCCTGGCATGGCATCCCTTCGACGCTTTACACCACAGCTCTGGCCATCATACCCATGTCTTTGTTTCGCAGGAGGTATCAGTAGCGCATGCCCGTTCTTGATGACATGCTTGTCCATCAAAAGCGGCGGGTGATGTATGTCGTCTTCTCCGCTGTGTTTGTCGTGTTGTTCGCTCGACTGATTCAGCTGCAATGGTTGTATGGAGAGCAATACGGGCAGCAGGCAGAAGAGAACAGCGTGCGCATCATTCCCAAGGAGCCGATCCGCGGCTACATCTACGACCGGCAGGGGCGGCTGGTGGTGGACAACCGTCCCTCGTTCACGGTGACGGTGATGCCGTACGAGTTCGATCGGGCGAACCTTCCGTACCTGGCGCGTCTTCTCGAGATGTCCGAACAAGCATTGGACGAGCGCATTCGGAAAGGGGCACAGTATTCGCGCTTCGTTCCGGTGCGCGTCAAGCGCGACGTGGATGTGAAGACGGTAGCGACGATCGAAGAGAATTACACGCGTCTCCCCGGCGTTGACTACCAGATCGAGTCCATGCGCACGTATCCGACGAAAGCCTCCGCGTCGCACATCCTCGGCTACACACGTGAAGTCTCTGAAGAGAAACTGAAAATGCTCGACCCGCAAGAGTACTCGCAGGGAGACATTACCGGTGCGACGGGTCTGGAGGCCCGCTACGAGTGGGCCATTCGCGGCAAGAAGGGGGCGGAGTACAGCACCGTCAATGCCCGCGGGCAGATTGTGAAGAGGTTCGACGGGGGGCGCGCGAACCGCCCGGCCGTTGACGGTAACGATCTCTACCTCACGATGGACTTTTCGCTGCAGGAGTTTGCAGAGTCGTTGTTTGCCGATAAGCGCGGCGCGTTGGTTGCCCTTGATCCAACCGACGGGGGCATTCTCGCGTTCGTCAGCAAGCCGGACTTTCCGCTGGCCGGTCTCAGCGGCATCACGCCAAAGGAGTTGTGGCGCGACTTGAATACCGATCCCGATCGGCCGCTGTTCAATCGCGCAACGCTCACGCGCTACCCGCCCGGTTCAACCTTCAAGATGGTACTCGCTGTTGCAGCGCTCGAGAAAGGCATCATTACTCCGAACACGCGCATGCAATGCACGGGCGCGTTTGTTTTTGGGAACAAAGTTTTTAAGGACCTGCACGTCCACGGTTCGGTCAACGTGATCGAGGCAATTCAGGTCTCGTGCAACGTGTTCTTTTACAAACTCATGCTGCAAGTCGGCCTCGACACATGGTCGGAATATGCGGCGCTGTTCGGCTTCGGGCAGCAGACGGGTCTGGACATCTCGGAGGAAAGTCCCGGCCTGCTTCCCACCACGGAGTTCATGAACAGGCGCTACGGCGAGCGCGGATGGACGCGCGGCTTTCTCGTCAGTCTCGGCATCGGGCAGGGCGAGTTGGGTGTGACGCCGATCCAGATGGCGTGCTACGCGATGCTGCTTGCCAACAAAGGGAAGTTCTATCAGCCGCACACTGTGGCCAAACTTGTGGACCGCATTCACGACACGACGAAAGTGCTTCCGCCGGTACTGCGGCGCGAGATTCAGTGTTCGGAAGAAACGTGGTCGTATGTGCGTGAGGGGATGCGTCGTGTGGTGCAAGAGCCCGGCGGAACTGCTGCCAACGCACGCGTCAGGGGGATCGTGAGTGCCGGAAAGACCGGCACGGCGCAGAACCCGCACGGCGATGATCATGCTTGGTACATCGGCTTTGCTCCGTTTGACAATCCAAAGATTGCCGTCGCCGTGTTGGTGGAAAACGCGGGCTTCGGCGGACGCTTCGCAGCGCCGATTGCGGGGATGTGTATCGAGAAGTATCTGTACGGGCGCCTCATCCGCAACGATGGAATGCCCCGTGACGTGCAGGCGCGCGATACCAGCGTAACGCATCGCCGAGCTGCTCACGCGGCAGCCACGCCGCCGGAACCTTTGAACGGAGGGGCAGACTGAGATGACGACGTTTCTGCGAGAGCGGGTTGATGCGCCGACCCTGATCGCCGCGGTCGGCCTCGCGATCATGGGGTTGATTTCGATCTACAGCGCAACGTTCGATGCAAAGATGTCGGAGCTGTTCTTCAAGCAGCTCGTGGCAACAGGGATCGGCGTGGTCCTCCTGGTGGCTGCTGCGCTGACGCCCTTGCGAACCCTGCAGCGGATTTCACTGCCTGTGTACTTCCTGGCCATTCTCATGCTTGTCACGGTGCTGCTCATCGGCAAGCAGGTGTCCGGCTCGCAGAGCTGGTTGCAGGTTGGACCCTTCAGCGTACAGCCTGCCGAGTTTGCAAAGGTTGCAACCGTCCTCGCGCTGGCAGTGTATCTCTCGCGCAGCGACGTGCAGCTTTCTCGGACAAAAGATATCCTGATTCCCGTAGCGATCGTCCTCGTACCGGTTGCGTTGATTCTCAAGCAGCCGGATATGGGAACGGCGATGATCTTCTTCGGCATGTTACTGCCGGTGTTGTATTGGGGAGGGTCATCGTTGTTCACTATTCTTGCTCTGCTCTCGCCGGGGGTCGTTGCCATCGCGGCGCTCATCGGTCCCACGACCTTTCTCATCAGCGTTGTCGTGCTCGGCATCCTGCTGTGGATAACGAAGCACAACACGATTTCCGCCGCCGTCCTGTTTTCCGTCATTGTGTTGGTGGGGATTTCGGTACAGTCCATCCACAGCCAACTCCGGCCGTATCAGCAGAAGAGGATCGAGACCTTCCTCGATCCAAACGCCGACCCACTCGGGGCAGGATATAACGTCCTGCAGTCGAAGATCGCGATTGGCTCGGGAGGGTTCTTCGGCAAAGGATACCTCCAGGGAACGCAGACGCAGCTGAATTTCATTCCGGCACAGTGGACCGACTTTATTTTCTGTGTCCCCGGAGAAGAACTCGGGTTTGTCGGCGCGGCAGGCATTCTGCTGTTGTTCGGCCTCCTCCTCTACAGCGGCATTCGAATTGCTTCGATCGTAAAAAACGCGTACGCAAGTTTCGTTGCCGTTGGCATTACGGGAGTTTTCGCGACACACATCTTCATCAACATCGGCATGGCGCTGGGGTTGACGCCGGTGGTCGGCGTCCCTCTGCCCTTCCTCAGCTACGGCGGGTCTGCCCTTGTGGCCGACATGATCATGATCGGACTGCTATTGAACCTCTACGCTCATCGCAAAGAATACTAATGGCTCGACGTCAACCGTTCCGCAGACACAGATCTCCTCATGCACGTTCACCATTCCGCTTCGAACTTCGCCCGGAGCAATTGCGCTGGCGATGTGACCCCAACGGGCTTGGCGGGGCGGCGGCCGAAGAAGTTGAGCCGGTGACCGAGATCATCGGCCAGGAGCGCGCGCTGCGCGCGCTGCGTGTCGGGCTGGAGATGATGCAGCAGGGCTACAACGTGTTTGTGACCGGTGCGTCGGGCACGGGCCGAACGACAACCATCAAGCAGTTGCTGCGGGAGTTCGAGCAGCTTCCGGCTCAGCTTACGGACAAGTGTTACGTCTACCATTTCCGCGATCCGGACTCGCCGCGCATGATCATTCTTCCGGCCGGTCAAGGCGGCGCCTTCAAGAAGGATATGGAAACCTTCTTGAATGAGTTGGTCAAAGGCATCCCCGCGCTCTTTGAAAGCCGCCGGTACCACGAACAGCGGAAACAGACCCTCGAACATTTTCAGGAGCGCCAGCGCAGCGTGCTTCGCGACCTGGAGCGCAAAGTGAAGGAACGCGGCTTCGAGGTGGTTCAGGTGCAGTCCGGTGTTGTAACGCGCCCGGAGATTGCTCCGGTGGAGGACGGCAACCCTGTTACGCTCGATCAACTCCACGCGAAGGTCCTAGCGGGTGAGATGTCGAAAGAACGTTTCGAGCAGATTGCGGCAGACCAGGCGGAGCTGGAACGACTCCTCGACAATGTCATGCGGGAAATGCGCAACATCGAACGCAAAGCAAAAAAATCGGCCGAGCAGTTGACCTATCGAACCGTCGTACCTCTCGTTGAGGAGTTGGTTGCCGACCTCGAAGAGAAATATGACAATCGCGATGTGCATGAATACCTTCAGGAAGTCAAAGAGCACGTGCTGAACAACGTGCACCGGTTCACGCCGCGTGAGGAACAGCCCGGTGTTCTTGGTGTCGGCGTTCAGCGCGAAGAAGATCAGTTCCTGGAATTTCAGGTGAACGTGATTGTGGATAACAGCGCGGTGAAAGGCCGGCCGGTTATCATCGAAACCAACCCGCGGTACAAGAACCTGTTCGGGACGATCGAGCGCGTGGTTGATCGCAACGGCGTGTGGCGGTCGGATTTCACCCACATCAAAGCCGGCTCGCTCCTGAAAGCTGATGGCGGCTACCTTGTGCTGAACGCCGAAGACGCGTTGGTCGAGCCGGGCGTGTGGACGTCGCTCAAGCGCGTGTTGCGCCATCGCCAGCTGGATATCCAGCCGCCCGAGTCGGGACTGTTTGGCTCCTACCTCGCACTGAAGCCCGAGCCGATCGAGGTCAACGTCAAAGTCCTCATGATCGGCGACCCGTACACCTACTCGTTGCTGTATGAATTGGACGATGACTTCAAGAAGATTTTCAAAATCCGCGCGGATTTTGATACCGAGATGCCGAATGTGGGGCAGGCCATTGCCAGCTATGTCTCGTTCATCAAGCGGGTCTGCAGCGACGAGCATTTGCTGCCGTTCGATCGCACAGCGATGAGCGAGGTGGTGGAATACGGCGCGCGCCTCGCCGGTCGGCAAAACAAACTCTCCACCCGGTTTACGGTGATCGCCGATCTCATCCGCGAGTCGGATTACTGGGCGCGAAAAGAACGCGCCGAAGCGGTCACCGCCGCGCATGTCCGCAAAGCGATAGATGAACGAATTGAGCGCGTGCGACTGTTAGAGGAAAAGATTCAGGAGATGATTCTCGACGGCACGCTGCGCGTCGATACGCAGGGCGCGGTTGTTGGGCAGGTGAACGGACTTTCGATCTATGAGACGAGCGGGTATGCGTTCGGGAAACCCTCGCGCATAACGGCGAAGACGGCCATGGGCAGGGGCGGCATCGTGAACATTGAGCGCGAAGCCGAGTTGAGCGGCCCGACGCATAACAAAGGCGTGCTGATCCTCTCAGGATACTTGCGCGATCGCTACGCGAAAAACAAACCCCTTGTTCTCACCGCAAGCATCGCATTCGAACAATCGTACTCGGGCGTGGAAGGTGACAGCGCCGCGTCCACCGAAGTGTATGCGTTGCTCTCCAGCCTCTCCGGCCTCCCGATCCGTCAGGACCTCGCGGTCACCGGCTCGGTTGATCAGGCAGGCAACATCCAGCCGATCGGAGGCGTGAACCAGAAAATCGAGGGATTCTTTGATGTCTGCAAGGCGCGGGGATTGACCGGCACGCAGGGCGTGCTGATTCCCCGCAAGAATGCAGACGACCTGATGCTGCGTCACGATGTCGTTGAAGCGGTCAGGCAGAAAAAGTTCCACATCTACAGCATCAACACAATCGATGAAGGGATCGAGATTCTCTTCAGCAAACCTGCTGCATTCGTCCATGCACGCGTGGACAAACAGCTCACGCTGTACGCAAAGAAGGTGAAGAAGTTCGGATAACGGATCACATGGTAGCGACAACACCCCGGGTTGATCGTGCACGGCAGTCGCTCAGCGAACACAACGTCATGCGCGATCCGATCGCGCAGTTTCGCCTCTGGTTTGACGACGCTCTGCATGCAGGCGTTCCGGACGCGAACGCGATGACGCTCGCAACGGCCACGCGCACGGGTGTTGTCTCTGCGCGCATCGTGCTGCTGAAGGGCTTTGACGAACGCGGCTTCGTTTTCTACACCAATTATCTCAGCAGGAAAGGGCGAGAACTGGAGGAAAACCCGCTGGCCGCGTTGGTGTTCTACTGGCAGCCGCTCGACCGCCAGGTGCGTGTCGAAGGTGTCGTCGGCAGAGTGACGGAGGCAGAATCGGATGCGTACTTCCGCAGTCGTCCGGTTCTCAGTCAGATTGGCGCGCTTGCCTCGCCGCAAAGCACGCCGATTGCCGGAAGAGAAATCTTGGACGCCCGCTTCCATGAGCTGCAAGCACAGTACAAGAACGGCGTTGTGCCCCGGCCCGAACACTGGGGCGGTTACCGCGTTGCGCCTCATACGGTGGAGTTCTGGCAGGGACGCGAGTATCGCTTGCACGATCGGCTGGTGTATCGCAAAGACTCGAACGGCGGCTGGAAAATTGAGCGCCTTGCTCCGTAGCTCCTAAACGACGTAGCTCTTCATCTCGCGCGGATAATCTGTGATGATCACGCGTACCCCGCAGCTCACTGCCTTCCCTAACTGCTTGAGCGTGTTGACGCCATAGCATCCAACAACGATGCCGGCGTGCACGGCGTCTTCTACCATCCGGGTCCGCAGTTGCGTGATGCTGCACGTGAATACTGATCCTCCAACCTTGCGTGCCAGCGCCGAGGGCGATCGGCCTATGTCTCGCAGCGGCAGGTACAGCACACCGATCGCAAGGGAGTGATCGAGCCTGTGAAGGCGGCGCAGGAACGCGTGGTCGAATGACGAGACAATAATGCGATGGGCAATGCGCATATCGCGGATGAAGTGGACGAGCCGAGATTCGAAGGTGGGCGCAGTTCTGGGCTGACCGTCTGTCTTGACTTCAATGTTGATGGGCAGGTCGGATGGGAGAACGTCCAGCACGTCGGTCAGGAAGGGGATGCGCTCGCCTGCGAAACGCCTGCCGAACCACGAACCGGCATCCAACGCCTTCAACTCATCGCGTGTTAAATCCCAAACCTTCCCTCGTCCGTTCGTCGTTCTATTCACGGTTCGATCGTGAAGAACAACTAACTCGCCGTCGCGTGACAGACGGACGTCCAGCTCAATCATGTCCGCGCCATCGGCAACGGCCTGACGGAATGCTGCGAGCGTGTTTTCCGGGGCCGACCCCGAACTCCCGCGATGCGCCACAATCAGAGGGCGCCGGGTCGCCGCGAGACGGTCCATCAGGTGCACACGATCTTCGTAATGGATTGGTAAACTGCTTCGATGGGCGCCATGCCGTCAACTTCGAACACGACCCCGCGTGATCGATAGAAATCCAGCACAGGTTTGGTTGTAGAGTGATACACGGCCAGTCGTTTGCGGACCGTCTCTTCGGCATCATCGTCGCGCTGGATCAAACGTCCGCCGCAGGCCGGACAGGGGGAGTTGAGCGATACGCCGTCGGTGAGGGTGCTGTAGATTTTCCCATCATTCACACACATGACGCGCGAGCCCAGGCGGCGGATGATTTCGGCGTCGTTCGCCCGGAAGTTGATAACTTTATAGTTCGTAATGTGGAGTTCCTCGAACAGACTCGAGAGGGCTGTCGCTTGCTGCAGCGTGCGAGGAAATCCGTCAAGGATGAAGCCGTCCTTGACGTTCGGTGAACTGAGAACGTTGCGCACAATGCCGATCATGACGTCATCGGGCACAAGCTGGCCCGCGTCCATGATGGCTTTGGCCTTCCTGCCGACGTCGGTTCCTTCGGCAACGGCAGAGCGGAGCATGTCTCCGGTGGAGATATGGGGGATGTGGAATTCCTGGGCGAGGAGTTTCGCTTGCGTTCCTTTCCCAACACCCGGAGGTCCAAAGAGAATGAGGCGCATGGTTGATTTCACGGTCGGTATGCGGATGGTGTACAATGCATGATCGGCGGCATCGGTTCAGGCCGGAAGGCGTTGCGGTGAGCGCGACGTGCTGCGCACGGAAAGCCTCGCACGCCGTGGTTGTTCTCGCTGCGTCTTCACAACAAGCTGCCCGCATGCCGCATCAATATCCTCTCCTGCGTTGCTGCGAATGAATACGGTCAGGTTGGCAGCACGCAGGCGGTCGGCAATCTCATGCATGCGGGGGGAGGGGCGCAGCGCTGCCCCGGTACCGTGCACACCGGCAAAGGCGATCGAGTGGAAGGGAATGATATTGATCTTGCACGGGACGTGCCGGGCAAATCGAATCAGCCGGTCCACTTCGACATCGGTATCGTTGATGCCGTCGAAAAAGATGTGTTCATACGTGACGCGCTTGCGCGTCTTTTCGTGGTAATAGCGCAGGGAAGCCAGGAGCTCTCTGAGCGGGAATTTTTTTGTAATGGGCATCAGTCTGGTGCGTGTCTCATCCACGGCACTATGCAGCGAGACGGCCAGCTTTGCTTTGCAACCGTCATCGGCCATTTGCCGAATTCGATCCGCCCAGCCTGCGGTGGAGATAGTAATGCGCCGTGCTGCGATGTTCAGTCCGTTGGTGAGAATATTCACCGCGTTCATGACGTGTGTGTAGTTCATCATCGGTTCGCCCATTCCCATAAACACCACATTGGTGATGGGGCGATGTGCTACGCGTCGAATCTGTAAGACCTGATCAACGATCTCTCCTGCAGACAGATTCCGGAGGAATCCCATCGTTGCCGTTGCGCAAAAGGCGCACTCCAGCGGGCAGCCCGCCTGACTCGAAATGCACAGCGTAAGCCGCCGCTGCTCTTCTTCCGAGGCCGCTCCGTCATCACTGAACGAGCGGCGCGGAGGAATCAGCACACTTTCCACATGCAACCCGTCCTTCAGCCCGATGAGAAACTTCGTGGTGCCGTCTATCAACGAGCGTTGCTGCCGGACAATGCTGATGCGTTCGATGCAGGCCTCCGCCTCCAGCTTTTCGCGAAACACTTTGGCAAGGCTCGTCATCTCGGAGAAAAAGTCGGCGCCTCTGGTGTACAGCCAATCGAAGAGTTGCTTCCCGCGGTAGCGTTTTTCGCCCAAGCGTTCAGCAAAATCGGATAACTCGAGGAGGGTGAGACCCAGAATGTTCGTTCGTGGTGCACTCATGCACGGGCAATCTACAAAAGATGCCTGAGGGATTCAACAATTGCTGCCGTCGCCATTCGAACAGAAAAGCCTCCGGTGACGCAGCCGGAGGCTTCACATTTGTGGCGCGAGGACCTTCTACAGCGCCGCATCAACCTGGGCAAGTATTTCTACCTGCACGGCAAGACCGCTGGGAACGGTTTGCGAGACGGTTCCAAAACCGCGTATCGCCACATCTTGCTTGTTCCTGATTGCAGAGAGAAGCGCTGCGACGCCGCCGGCGTTGCGCGTAATGAGCGTTGATGTGACAAGCGATTGGGGTGTGTTAAAACTGTTCCATGGTCCGTTATAGGAAAGCAGTTGTTGCCCGTTGATCAGAACCTGGCCGGTGACGTTCCCGGCGAACGATCCGATGGTGCTGACGCGGATATCGTACACGCGCAGAGAATTCAGGTTGTAGTCCTCGAACCCGATGTCCAGGTAGTCAGAAGAATGAACGGTCACGGTCTCGTCAAATGAGGTACCACCGGGATTGATGCGGAAGGTCCCGGTTAAGCCGGGGATGTTCACCGAAATCAATGCGTTGTCATTCACGCAATCAAATCCCATGGTGGTAAGCGCGACGACAAGTAAACCCAACACAAGCTTCACTTTCATGACATACTCCTTAAGGTTTAGTATGGGATTGATAAAAAGACTCGATCGATGTCAGAATCCAAAACCGATGCCGCCCGAAAAGCTGGTGATGGCACCAAAGTTTGCATCGGCGAAAATCTTGAGGAAGCCAAGATTCAAGCCTGCACCAACAACGCCACGCACAACGTTGGAGCCCTCCAATTCCACATTCACGTTGCCGCTGACCGTGGAAGTGTAGGTAAGCGTCAGCGTGGATTTCTCGAACTGAACTCCTCCGTAGAGAACAAGGATGGTGAGTTCCTTGCTTCCTTGCAGCGTGAAGCCGTATCCTTTGACAGAAATGATATCGCCGACAGTGAAGCTATTGTAAAGGAAGCCGGCTGCGAGATCCACAGGAAAAGCATCAAAGTACTGACTGATACTGTGACGCACGCCGATGCCGAAGAGCGTGATCTTGGGAAGCTTGCTGATTTCCGGAATGGGAACGTACCGGATGCTTGCTTCCGTCCCGAAGATGTGACCGATGGTGAGTTGTGGCGTTGCAAACGGGAAAATGCTGGTGCTGAAGAGGCCGTCGGAGCCGCGGAAGGCCTGCGTGGTATCCGTCGGTGCAAGAGGGTTCGGACTTGAGCCGCCTTTCTTGCCAAAGATCGTTGCCGTCTGGAACTTCCCTCCCCACGGGTCTTGCGCCATGTAGGTTTCCTGATCGGAACTCACGAGGCCGACCATTCCGATGATGTCGAAGCGGATGTTGAATCCGGTTTCGGGGATCCGCGCATTGCGAATGAAGCCCGCATTCATATTCGCGCCGAAGAGGTCCGCAATGGGTTGAACGTAGCCCTTCACGTTCTCGGCATCTTGCTGACGAATGATCTTCTCCAGATCCGACTGCGCGCGTCCTGAACCGACGAGCAGAGGAAGAAGAACGAATCCTGCCAGCAAGCGTTTCTTTGCCACCGTGTGTAGCAACAGCATATGTACTCTCCTTTTTTGTTGATAAGGGTGATGAGTCAGGTTGAAGATCAGAACAACACGTTGCAAATCTCAGACGTGAATGCCCCCGAGAAAGAAACGAAGCGGAGAAAGGACGCCCTCCCCCGAAAGATGTCTTGACAAGAACCGAATCGCGGTTTACCCCCGGGCACGTAAACGATGCCGTCTGGTAAGGGGAGATTTAGTTTAACTCAGCGTCAGCCTGCAGATAAACCTCGACGATAACATACAAATTAGCAGGCACAGGAGCAATACTTAATGTCCCGAAGGACAAGACCGAGACGTCCGGGAGAGGCGTTTGGGTGAGTGCTGAAAGTAACTCATTGATTCCTTCCGGTTCGGGCACCAAGTACGGCGATTTCGCAAGAAGTGACTGTGTTGTGTGGAATGACGACCAGGCCACGGTACCATCGCGAGGGAATCGGATGATCTGCTTTATCTGGCCATCCCGTATCCGCACGGCTGCAAAACCCGAGACGGAACCCGGGTAATCCCCCTCAACCCGCACGCGGAGATCGTACACACGCCCCTGGCGAATCTTGGTCTTATACTCTGCGTCCACGAGGCTATCGAGCTTTACGGTGATGAGACCGCCGAACGTGGTCGATGTGCCCACTCTGTATCGCCCGATGATGGGCTTCAGATTGATAGAAATGGTGGCCCCTTCGTTCACGCAAGATGAACCGAGCGTCGAGAGGGAAAGAAGGGCTGCGGCAACCATGCTGCTCCACTTCATGGGGAGTGTCCTTTCACGCAATCATTGCTACAAATCGACCTAAAACCCGAATCCGAATCCGCCTGAATAATGATGCACATTCCCGAAGTTTGCGTCGGCGAACAGGTGCACTGCTTGAAGATCAATCATAAAGCCACCGGTAACCCGGAACCGGTTTGCGCCTTCAATCACAACATCCACGAGTCTTGGATACTGGCCCCCTTCGCCCTTGAAGTCGTAGTGAAGGTGCATTGTGCTTCGTTCGTACCCAAGGCCTACATACGGTGTGAAAAGGGAAACCGTCTTACTAATGCTCACGTTCACTGCCCGGGCTGTGAAGTCGATGATATCGCCGAGCGTGAATGTTGAGTAGAATGCACCGATGGAAACATCCACTGCGGCGTTACGGATGTACTGACTGATGCTATGCCGGACGCCAACGCCAAGGAGAGTAGACTTTGTCGGGAACCACTGTTGTGAAAGCTGGGGAGTTTTCATGAACCGGAATGTAGCCTCGGTTCCGAACAAACTTCCGATGGTGAGTTGGGGAACGAGTAAGGGAAATGCAGACAGTCTCACAATTCCATCCGATCCCTTATACTCCAGTCCGCTATTGGCGTCCTTGAACGTCGTTCCCCGTCCGCCGAACACCGTTGCTGTTTGGTATGATCCGCCCCGGGGAACGAATCCTTCCGGAAGAGTTGCATCATACACTTTGTGTTGCTCGCCTATGAGCGAGATGGCTCCGACAACGTCGATGCGAATGTGAAAGCCGTCCCTCGGGATGGCCGCCGAGTGATACAGGCCGGCATTCATGTTGGCGCCAAACAGGTCCCCCAGCGGCTGGATGTATCCGACTACTTCGCTGGAGCGGAACTGTTGGACTGCCAATTCAAGTTGCGATTGGGCAAACACTGCATTGCTACCTGCGCTCATCGCGAGGAGACTGATGCCCGTCGCGACCGCAATTCTTCTCATAGTGTGGGGTTAAGCTTCTAACAGGAATCTGAACGTGTGGTATAGCCGACCTTCGGAGCTTGGAACCGATTCCCTTTTGGGGGATGGATTTCGACGTGCGGTTCCCAGAGCTTATCTCGGAGGTTGAGCGTAGAATCTCCGCTGAATTTTACGACTAACATAAAAAACAAAAAGCAGAGGTACAAGTAGGTGATAGGCAACACAGAAAGGTAACTTTCTTAGCTGCCCCGCAAATGCGCTAAAACTGCCGAAATATCGGCAGGTAAGGGCGAATCGAACGACAGGCGCTTTCCTGTCTTCGGATGGGTAAATTCAAGGGTCTTGGCGTGCAGTGCCTGTCTGCTTATGAGCTGAAGGAGGGCATGCACTTCTGCCTTCTGCTGTACCGTGCCCGGGCCTGCGACTATTCGGCGCCCGTGATAGGTAGGATCGCCGAACACGGGATGATTGATGTGAGCGAGATGCACACGTATCTGGTGCGTGCGGCCGGTTCGGAGACGGAGACGCACAAGCGTGAGATAGGCAAACCGCTCGATGACTTCATACTCGGTGATGGCATGCTTGCCGCCGAGCACGACGGCAATTTTCTTTCTGTCCGACTTACTTCTCCCAAGCTCCGCTTCTATTGTTCCGGATGTCTCTTTGAACGTCCCCCAGACCAGCGCCCAATACTCCCGACCGATTGTCCGCTCGGCAAACTGCCGGGCGAGGACCGTGTGAGACGTATCGGTCTTTGCTATGACCATCAAACCGGATGTACCCTTGTCCAGTCGGTGAACAATCCCGGGACGTAATTCCGTATTCACGCCGGAGAGCTGCTTGCAGTGGTAGAGGAGAGCGTTGACCAATGTCCCGGTGTAATTGCCGTGCGCCGGATGCGTAACCATCCCGGCAGGTTTGTTGACGACTAACACGTCGTCATCTTCATACAGAATGTCGAGCGGGATGTTCTCGGGCTGTGCTCGTAGCGGCGCGGGGCGAGGAAGCGTGACGTGAATAACTTCTCCGCCTGTGAGCTGATGGCTTGATCGAACCTTCTTTCCATCTACCAGAACCAAGCCGCGTTCGATAGCCTGCTGAACCTTGTTACGCGTCGCGTTTTCGATGTGGTGCGTGAGAAAGACGTCGATCCGCTCCTTCTTCTTGCCCGGCGGTACTATGATCTCGACATCATGCGGCATCAGCTCAGGCGCGGCTTACTGCTGAGGAGGTTCCGACGGTGAGTGTTCCTGAGGGTGGGGAACCGGTGCCGGCAGGTCTTTCGTTCCACGCCGATGTTGCACCAACAACAGCAGAATAATCCCGGTGGTGACGGCAGCGTCCGCGACGTTGAAGACAGGCCAACGCGTGAGGGAATAACCGAAGAGCTCGATGTTGAAGAAATCGACATCAAAGAAATCAACCACTTTGCCATGGAACAATGGTCCGTCTTCAAAGATAACGCTGTAGAACGTTCGATCAATCATGTTGCCGATGGCACCGCCGAGAATAAGAGCAAGCGCAACCTTCAGTCCCCACCGATCGTTGCGCGCATGGTACAGGTAATAAAGGATGCCGATGCTGAGCGCGATGGAGAATAGTGAGAAGAACAGCTTCCCGCCCGGATCGAATCCGAAGGCCATACCCGGGTTCTCGATGTAGGTGAGACGGAAGAAGTCGCCAAGAATGGGGATGCTCGATCCGTAGCGCATGCCTTGAATCTCCAGTCCCAGAAAAGGAATGCTGATTCCCTTCACCAACATCTTCGAGATTTGATCGATGACAACGATCGTACCCGTAATCCAGAGTGCGCGCAAGCTCGAATCCTCACCGCTTCTTCATCCGGGCAAGGGCAAGGCGTCCGCGCTCGCAGGGAACGCCTGTATTCTTGTACTCGGCGCACGTCTGCGCCGTGGGTACCGCTTCAAGGCGTTCCTTGGGAATGAGGAGCTGGCACACGCGACAGATGCCGTAGGTGCCGTTCTCAATTCGCTGTAATGCATCATCGAGCTGGTTGAGGAACTTGCTGCCGCGCGAGGCGAACAGGAACGTCTTCTCACGCTCCATGGCGTCGGTCCCCTGCTCCATGTGCATCGAGTACGTCGAACTTTCGCTTACGTATTCGCCCGTTGTCACATCCATCATGCTTTCCTTCAGCGTCTCCAATTCTTCCATCGTCTCGCGTTTCTTTTCTAAGATCAGCTCTTTGAAATGCTTCAGTTCCCGTTCGCTGTAACGCTTGGGACCCAGTGCCACTGCAGGAGCTTTCTTAACGGGTCGCGCTGCCACTTTCGCTTTCTTTCGCGTCTGACCGCTTCTGGCTCGTGCCGCTGCTGACTTTGCGGTTGACCTGGAGGTTTTCTTCGCCATTGAGGTTGGTCTCCTTATGAGTGTAGATGCAGGCTATCTGCGTTCGATCGCTATGTCCGCCGGTTCCCCATTGATCTCCTCGGTGGAAGAGATTGTTCCCGATTTGAACTCCGCTATAAGCTCGACGGCCAGAGTCTCTGCCTTGATATATTCGCCCATCCTCTGCAGGGCACGCGCAAGTCGCCCGGAAGCACGATAGGAGATAGCGATCCTGTCCGTGACGTCGAATCCTGCGTCTTTGCGCATGTTCTGAATGCGATTGACGAACTCGCGTGCAAACCCCTCGTCAATCAGATCGTCGGTCAGTTCAGTATCGAGTGCAACGGTGAGCTTGCCGTCGGATTCGACGAGCCAGCCTTTGATGTCTTCCCGCACGATCTCCACATCTTCGGTTCCGATCCTGTAGGTGGAGCCGTTTGCCGGCAACTCGTACCAACCGTTGCGTTCCAGCTCGGCGATCTCGGCGTCCTTCATGTCCTTGATGCGCTCGGCGATCTGCTTGACGGACTTGCCGAACTTCGGGCCGATCGATTTGAAGTTTGCCTTCGCGCGCTTCTTGACGATGCCCGAATCGTCGGTGACGAATTCAATCCGCTTCACATTGATCTCGTCGCAGATAATCTCCTGCATTTGCAGAATCTCGCTGCGTTCCTCCTCGGCGGCAATCGGGATGATGATGCGCCGGAGGGGCTGGCGGACTTTGAGATTTGCCTTCATACGGATGGCCCGGACAAGCTCCACAATTCGCTCGGCGCGTTCCATCCGTCGTTCCAGCGCCGCATCAATCACGTCTTCGACGTCAGGCATCATGGCCAGGTGAACCGACTCGTGCTGTTCTCGGCGCGTGACGCTGTTGAGGTTACGGTAAAGCTCTTCGGCAAGAAACGGCGCGAACGGAGCCGATAGCTTCGCCACGGCGATCAAACATTCGTACAACGTCTGGTACGCCGCCGTCTTGTCCTTTCCCTTTTCGCTTTTCCAGAACCGGCGGCGGTTCCGGCGAACATACCAGTTGGAAAGCTGATCGATAGTGAAAGCACTTACGCGTTTGGCCGCTTTGGTCACGTCGTATGCATCCATCAGCTCAAGGTATTCTTTGATGAGCGAGTTCAGCACCGAAAGAATCCAGCGGTCGATTTCGGGCCGCTCATGCACGGGCACACGCGGCTCGCTGTAGGTGAACCCGTCCACGTTGGCGTACAGAGCAAAGAACGCGTAGGTGTTGACCAGTGTGCCGAAGAACTTGCGCTGGACTTCCACCAGGCCGTCTTCATCGAACATCGTCGGCCGCCAGGGCGGGCTGGTGGTGACGAGATACCATCGTGTGGTATCCGCACCGTACCGCGCGAGCGTTGCAAACGGATCGACCGTATTGCCGCGCGACTTGGACATCTTCTGACCCTCCTTGTCGAGGATCAGCTCGTTCACCATCACATTTTTGTAGGCCGGCTTGTTGAACAGATACGTGCCGATGGCGTGCAGGGAGTAGAACCACCCGCGTGTCTGGTCGATCCCTTCACAAATAAAATCCGCCGGATACTGCTCGCCGGAGTCGATCAGCTCTTTGTTCTCAAACGGGTAGTGCCACTGGGCGAACGACATGGCGCCCGAGTCGAACCACACGTCAATCAGTTCGGGCGTTCGGCGCATTGTCCCGCCGCAGCTGCATGCGAAGGTAATCTCATCCACGAACGGCTTGTGCAAATCCAGCGGCTCGCGTACATGCTGCCCTTGCTTCAGTTCGGCGATACTGCCGATGCACTTCTGCTTCTTGCATGTGTCGCAGATCCAGATGGGCAGCGGCGTTCCCCAGAAACGGTCACGCGACAGCGCCCAGTCCTTGTTCTCCTCGAGCCAGTTTCCGAATCGTCCTTCGCCCACTTCGGGCGGCACCCAGTTGATCTGTTTGTTCAGCTCGATCATTCTGGAGGCGTACTTCGTTGTGCTGATGTACCACGACTCGCGCGCATAATAGAGAAGGGGTGTGTCGCAGCGCCAGCAGTGCGGATAGCTGTGCGTGATCGTCTCCTTTTTGTAAAGAAGTTTCCGGTCTTTCAGATTCTGAATGATGAGCGGATCGGCGTCCTTGACGAACTTGCCGGCAAAGTCCGTTACCTCCGCGCCGAACTCACCGCTGCGGTTCACCGGGTGAATCGTCGGCAGATTGTACTTGAGGGCAGTCTGGTAGTCGTCCTCGCCGTACGCGGGCGCCATGTGGACGATGCCGGTGCCGTCTTCCGTGGTAACGAAGGTGGCTGCAACGACAAAGAACGCTTTCCGCTCGACATCATGATACGAGAACAGCCGTTCGTACTCCAGTCCGGCAAGCTGCGTTCCTGTCATGCTTTCCAGAAGGCGGTATTCACCATCAAGGACGCCCAGTCTTGCTTCGGCAAGTATCAGCTTCTCGCCTTTATGCTCCACCCTCACATACTTCACGTCCGGGTGAACAGCGAGCGCAACGTTGGAGATGAGAGTCCATGGCGTCGTCGTCCACACCAAGAAGGACGTATGGGGCTGGGACTTCAGGCGCATCTTCACGTACACGCTCGGGTCCTTCACGTCGTCGTAGCCGAGGGAGACTTCGTGCGACGAGAGAGGCGTTTCGCAGCGCGGACAGTACGGCTGAATCTTATAGCCTTTGTACATCATGCCATCGTCGTAGAAGCGCTTGAGCGCCCACCAGATGGATTCGATGTACTCGTTCTCGAACGTGATATAGGGCCGTGAGAGATCCACCCAGTAGCCCATCTGCTCGGTCATCTGTTCCCAGTCGGCTTTGTATTTCCACACCGACTCTTTGCACAGGCGATTGAACTTTTCGACACCAAAGTCAACGATCTCATCCTTATGCTTGAAGCCGAGCTGCTTTTCGACTTCGATCTCGACCGGAAGCCCGTGTGTGTCCCATCCGGCCTTGCGATGCACCTGGTAGCCGCGCATGGTTTTATACCGGCACACGAGATCCTTCAACGTTCGGCTCATCACGTGGTGAATGCCGGGGCGCCCGTTGGCAGTCGGCGGGCCTTCATAGAAGGTGAAGCCCGGTTTCCCTTCGCGCGTGCTGATGCTCTTCTCGAAAATCCTGTGCTCTTTCCAGAACTTCAGGATTTCCTTTTCCAGCTCGGGGTACGAGAGTTTTTCTGTGAGTTCTTTGAACATCGTTTCCTATCACTGCAGCATTATCTATTTCAGCTCGAAGACGACATCGACGTTCGCAATGATACTCAGCTCTCCGGTCATCACCGGAGCGGCGGTTGTGCCTTCGGCCATGGAACGCATCAGAACAGGACCGGGACGTCCCGCAACAGTTTCGGCAATGCTGATGACCGGACCGAGGTTTGCGCCGAGTTCCCGGGCGAGCTGTTGAGCGCGGGCGCGGGCATCGGCCGCGGCCTTGCCGAGCGCTTCACGTTCCAGCTCTCGCTGCTTCGAGTTCTCGAACTGCAGACTGCCGAAGCTGGTTGCCCCGGCCGTCACCGCTCGGTCCATGAACTCACCCACTCGATCCATCTGCGTTCCTCTGAACACGACGGTGAAATCGTTGGAGGACGTGTAGCCGACAATGGGCGGCGGCTGAATCTGGCGCGAGTAATCCAGAATCGGCGTAACGGTGACGCGCGAAGTCTGGATGTTTTTCTCTTCAACACCAAAGCTCTTGAGCAGAGCGAGAACGGCTTGCGTCTTGCTGCTTGCCGAGCGCATGGCTTCGGTGGCCGTTTCGCCGCGTACATTCACCTGCAAGGTTAGCCGCACCTGGTCGGGCGCGGCGGTGGCCTTGCCTTCTCCTCGGACGGTCACCGTGCGCTTGGGGGGTTCAGGTCCAGGTGTTTGTGCTGCGGCAGAATGGATGGCTGCGAGAAGCAGCGCGGCGACAAGTGCAGAAGTTTGCATACGATTCACTTTCGCAAATGAGAAATCAGCCAGAGAATGAAACTCACCACCAGACTGATGAGAATGCTCGTCGTCAGCGGAAAATAGAACCGGAAATTCTCGCGTTCGATGCGGATATCGCCGGGAAGCCTGCCGAGGAAGGGGATTTTGTCCGCGATCATCAACACCCCGCCGATGCACGCAAGCGCCACACCCACCATCAACAAAACTCTTCCGATGGAATGGATCTCCATCTCGTCACCCTCCTGAGGTTACAATCGTTCCACAACTCGCTTCATGATTGCCGTCAGTTTCGGTTCGGTCGCACTCGCAACGGCGATGATCTCCTCGACGTTCGCCGGTTGCAGCGCGTCGGGGAAACACTCGTCGGTGATGATGGAAAAGCCAAGCACACGCATGTTCATGTGGTTCGCGACGATGGTTTCGGGGACCGTGGACATGCCGACGGCGTCCGCGCCAATCCAGCGCAAAAACCGATACTCGGCGCGCGTTTCCAGGTTCGGTCCGGCAACGGCCACAAACACGCCGCGCTCGACTCTGATCTTCAAATCAAGGGCAACCTCTTCGGCAAGCGCAATGAGCGCTTTGCTGTACGGCTCGGACATATCCGGGAAGCGCGGGCCGAGCGAATCGTCGTTAGGCCCGATCAGCGGATTATCACCCTGGAGGTTGATGTGATCGGTGATGATCATGATGCTTCCCTTACGGAACTGCGGGTTCATGCCGCCGGCGGCGTTCGAGATGAGCAACGTATCAACACCGAGGAACTTCATCACGCGAACCGGGAAGGTGACCTGTTGCATGGTGTAGCCTTCGTAATAATGAAAGCGTCCCTGCATCGCAACGACGATCTTTCCGCCCAGCGTTCCGAAGATCAATCGTCCATGATGCGACTCGACGGTTGAAACTGGGAAGTGAGGAATCTGTTCGTAGGGGATGACGATTTCCTGTGCGATTTCTTTGGCAAGTCCGCCGAGGCCCGTCCCCAGAATAATCCCGATTGTCGGCTGCAGCGCCGTCTTCGTACGTAGGAAGCGGACGGACTCTTCAATGTGGCTCCTGAGTTCCGACATTTTCCATTGCCTTGAGGATGTTGTCCAGATCGAGGTCAGCTTTGCCCGTGCCGTGCGACGTGTCGCTGGCAAGAATGGGGTCGCTGCCCAGTTCCAGTGCCTTGATCAGTTCCAGTTCGGAGCTGAGCAGCACGCGCAAGCGTCCGATGAGAGAATCGCGGCGTGAGCGAAGCTGACCGATTTCATTGTTCAACTTTCCGAGCTCGACATTCGCGGTGTTGATGATCTGCGCAGCTTTGATTTCCGCGTCTTTGATGATGGATTCGGCATCACGGCGCGCCGCTTCGTACGTCTTGCCGGTGGTTTCCTGCGCCTGCATCAACGTTTGCTGGAGCGTCTTCTCCATCATTTTATAGTCTTTGAGTTGCGTCTCCAGCTCGGTCACCTTTGTGCGGCAGTCGTTCAGTTCCTTCAGGAGATTCTCCACCTCGTTTGCCATCATTTCGACGAAGGTTTCCACCTCGACGGGGTCGTAGCCTCGCAGGACTTTCTTGAATTCCTGCTTCCGAATATCCAGCGGCGTCAGTTTCATTGCGGTTCTCCTCTCTGTGTGTGAGTTATCCCTTTGTTGTGCGCTTGCCGAAAATGGCAGTGCCGATGCGGATAAGTGTCGCCCCTTCTTCGATCGCCACCTCAAAATCTCCCGTCATGCCCATTGAAAGGTGTTGCATCTGTACGTTCTCCTGTCCGAGCGCCGCAAGCTCCTTGCTGAGCAAGCGCAGCATGCGGAACATCGGACGCGAGGCTTCCGGGTCCGGCAAAAACGGGCCGATCGTCATGAGACCTGCGATCGACAGGTGCCGGAATTCCGCGAGGCTCCTGACGAACTCCACGGCGGCAGAAGGCCCGACGCCGAACTTGCTCTGCTCACCGGTCGTGTTCACTTCGACGAGAACGTTGACCCGCGTGCCGGCGTGTCCCGCCCGTCTGTCAATCTCCCGCGCCAGCCCAACATCGTCCACCGCATGAATGAGATGAATCCATGGCACGAGGTATTTGACCTTGTTGGACTGCAGGTGCCCGATGAAATGCCACCGGATGGAGCGCCCGCTCAAGCGCTCGCGCTTCGCGAGAAGCTCCTGCACGTAATTCTCGCCGATGTCGGAGACTCCTGCCTCGTACGCATCCGCTATGGCCTCGGCGGGAAATGTCTTCGAGACGGCAACGAGTGTAACCTCGTGCGGATCTCGTCCGCACCGGGCGCAGGCAGCCGCAATCCGACTGCGGATGGTATCGACATTCTCGCGAATCATTCACGATCAACCGTTGAATATACTCGTCTTGCTTCTGAAAATCAACGAAACTTCCAATTGCAGCTACGTCCGCTCATCCTCACAAAAGAAAAAAGTCCCACCGGCCTGCGATGGGACTTCCTGTACGCGTCCAGCAGTTCTGCGCGCAGGTTACTTTTGTGCGAGGATGGCGTCCTTTGCCGCCTTGGCGACGCGGAATTTTACAACAGTCTTTGCGGGGATTTGGATTTGCTCGCCCGTCGCAGGGTTGCGTCCCATGCGGGCCGCGCGTTCAACCATCACCAGCTTGCCGATGCCGGGAATCGTGAACTGATTCTTTGCCTCTTTGTAGGCGAGTTGGGCAAGCTCGTCGAAAAATGCGGCAACGTCCTTGCGCTTCATGTTGAACTTCTGCGCAAAGTGAGCGAGGATTGCCGACTTGGACATTCCTTTTGCCATAGATCTCCTTGATGTTTGTGGTGGTGATATTTGATGACGCCCGTGTATCGTTATCGTCTCAAAACGGTCAAAAGATAGCCATTTCCTGAGAAGAATCAAATAGGATCGCCATCTGCCGGCCAGCCCTCCGTAGCAATCATCGCCGTTTCGCCGGATGGTGCGAGGAGCTCGATGCTGCAGGGCGGAATGGACGACAAAAATACCCTTCCATACTGTTTTTTGACGATGCGAGCGTCAAGAATCGTGACCATCCCGCGGTCGGACCTGGAGCGGAGCAGTCGCCCCACGCCCTGACGGAATTTGAGCACAGCTTCCGGCAGCGTGTACTCCGTAAACGCGTTGCCGCCGCGCTGGGCGATCACTTCTAACTTCGCTTCAATCAGAGGATGATTGGGAAAGGAAAACGGAAGGCGCGTGATAATCACATGTTCCAGGGCTTCGCCCGGCACGTCCACCCCCTGCCAGAAACTATCAAGCCCGAACAAGACGGAGTGCACGTCGCGTTTGAATTCCTGCAGCAGTTCATGTCGCTGCTGGTCGACACCCTGCACGAGCAACCGCAGCCCGCGCGCGGCAAACTCCTCGTCCAGACGCTGCGCCACATCGCGCATGAGCGCCGCGCTGGTAAACAACACGAGCGCTTTCCCCTTCGAACGATCGACGCTTCTCATGATCCACGCCGGAAGCGCGTCGACAAACTCTCTCGTGTCCGGCTCGGGAATATCGCGTGCGATATACACACGCATTTGTGACCGGTAGTCGAACGGCGAGTCGAGAATCAGCCCCTCAACACCCACACCGCCAATGCGCCGCTGAAAGTAGTCCAGCGAATTGTTCACAGCGAGCGTCGCGCTGGTCATGATAACGGAGGTGTCATCCCGAAAGATTCTCGGACCCAGCGCGTCGGCGATGTTCGATGGTGATGCACACAAGGTGATGTTGCCACTTCGCCCCGAGCTGAGTTCGATCCAGTAGGTGAAATCGCTCTGCGGTTGCTCGAGAAACTCTCCGACCAGAGCCCGCGCTTCCCACAGGTTTCGAGATGCCGCGCTTAACTCCACGCGCTCAGCATCCCGTTTTGCCGAGGCTTGCGCCTTCTCCGCTTCCTTCTCCAGACGTATCAACGGCGCACTCAACGTGTCGTCAACGATGAAGGGCCGTCGCACGCGCACTTCCCTCGCCTGAGCTTGCTGCGCGAGCGCGGCTGCGCGAATGTCTTCAAAGAAATGGACGGCGGCGTCCTCCGCCTCTTCGCACACCTGCCGCACCGCTTTCTTCTGACGGGCGAAGAGACCCTTCTCTGACCGGGGGTTGTAGAAGCGATGGATCGCGGAAAGGACTTGATGGCGCGAGATGTTCTTGCCGATGCCGATCCCGGCAACGGACTCGAGCGTATGGGCTTCGTCGAAGATGACGAAGTCGTCTTTGAAGATGAACCCCTCATCCGACTCTTGCAGCGCCATCAGCGTGAAGAACAGTGCGTGGTTCATGATAACAACGTTCGCGGTACGCACGCGCTCTTTCGCCTGCTGGAAGAAACAACGCGCATCACACAGCGACGAACTGCACGCGCCCTTCTCGGAGCATACCATGTCCCACACACCCGGACTCGGAGTGAAGCCAAGATTCTCCACGTCACCGTCGGCCGTCTGCTGGGACCAGTCCTGGATGCGCTGCAGTTCCCGCTGCTCGTCGGTGTTGAAGAGCGAGACGGAGGAACTGAGTGCGCGCTTCAGGCGCGTGGTGCACAAATAATTCCTTCGGCCTTTCAGCACCACGGCGTGCACTTCCTTTGCCCCCAACACATCGCGGGCAATGGCGATGTCCTTCCGAAAAAGTTGTTCCTGAAGATTTTTCGTATGCGTGGAAACAATCGCCTTGCGTTTCTGGCTGCGCGCATACAGGATGGTGGGGATAAGATACGCAAGCGACTTGCCCACACCCGTCGGAGCTTCGACGATGAGATGGGAACGGGCGCTCAATGCTTCGGCAACGGCAACAGCCATCCGACGCTGTTGAGGACGATACTCAAACTGCGGCAATCGTGAGAGCGCGCCGGATTCGGAAAAAATCCCATCAACGGTTTCGACCAGTGCGTTCATTCCTCATCTCGCATTCTCAGCAAGCCAGGTCTGGTATTTTTCCATCAGCTCCTTTGGCGTAGCAACGGGTCGGCGCGTGGCAAGATTGATGAAAACACCAGACTGTTCCGCCGTCGCTGCAATCACCCCATCATGCACAAGTTCGTGGCTCACGGTCCAACGCACACCCTCCAAATGACTGACCCATACCGTACCGGTGAACGTATCGAACAAACGCAGCGGCTTCTTGTATTCGATGGTCGTCCGCAAGATGATCGGAGATGTTCCCTCCTTCACAAACCGCTCAAGCGAATAGTAGGGCGCCAGCATCGCAAGACGCATATCCTCCAGCCAGCGAATGTACACCGTGTTGTGCACGTAGCCGACGTAGTCCACGTCGTACGACTTTACCTGAAATGTCACGTGTGTTTCGAATGGGCGAGGGTGCTTCGGCATGTGGGCATCTCATCAGATAAAAGAATGGGCAACACAGTTCAAAATATGAAAAGCCCGAACGGAAATCTATCCGCATGTTGCATACGACTGGAGGAGAAGCTATATTTGTACGCGCCGCCGACTGCATGCGCCCTCTTGTATGATGACGAAAGACGATCATATCCGCTACTGGCTTACTATCGCGCAGCATGACTTAGAATCTGCGGAGGATATCTTCAAAGCTGGGAGGTACGACTGGGCGCTATTCATAGGTCACCTCGCTTTGGAAAAAGTTCTGAAGGCTCTCTGGGTCAAGAACAATCACGAGAACATTCCTCCAAGGACGCATAACCTTGTAAAGCTCGCACATGGTGCGGGACTTACGTTGAGCCCCGAGGAAGTTGAATACCTTGATCGGGTGACAGGCTTCAATATAGAGGGACGCTACCCTGACCAGAAGTTGGCATTCTACGAACTGTGCACAAAGGAATTCAGCAGAGAGCAACTTGATCAATTGAGGGAGTATTACCAATGTATTCTGCAGAAGATGTAGAGCTGATACTGCAAAGACTCCTAAGAACCTTGTCCGCTTATTTTTCCATTCGCGAGGCGTTTCTTTTCGGTTCCTACGCTACGGGCAGACCGCGCGAGTACAGCGATATTGATGTGGCCATTGTCTCCGATGACTTCCGTGGAATCCGCTTTTATGACAGACAGCTTGTTACCAGGGCAATAGTAAACGACTTCGTACGACATTACATTGATGTGGAGGTTCACCCCTTCAAGACCGAAGACTTCACGCCCGACAATCCCTTTGTGGAGGAGATTCTGAAAACGGGAAAGAAAATTACATGGAATTAGGAGGCTAGTCCGGAAGAACGATCACGCCAGCGCTTGCTTCACCAACGCCTCCTGCTCGGCGTTGTGGACCCTGAGCGATCCCGTTGCGGTCGCCGCGCTTGCCGGACGCCCAACGTAGGAGAGCCTTTGCCCTTCCCCCATCAACTCCATCACATACGGTTGAACAAACGTCCACGCACCCATATTCTTCGGCTCTTCCTGACACCACACTATCTCTTTCGCTCCTGCATACTTCTGGAGCACTGCTCGAACAGACTCTGACGGGAAGGAATAGAATTGCTCGAGGCGCACAAGCGCCGCAGCAGAATTGGGATGCATCGTGCGGCCTGCAAGCAAGTCGTAATACACTTTCCCGCTGCACAGCACGACACGCTTGATGGCCGATGGGTCGGTTACCGACGCGTCGTCCAGTACTTCGTTGAACTGTCCGCGTACAAAATCGTCTTGTGAAGACACCACCTTGGGATGGCGCAACAGACTCTTCGGCGTCATAACGACAAGCGGCTTCCGGCGTGCATCACGCATCTGCCGGCGCAGCACGTGGAAGTACTGCGCAGGTGTGGTGCAGTTAACGACCTGCAGGTTCTCTTCGGCACAGAGTTGCAGGAAACGTTCCAGCCGCGCGCTGGAGTGTTCAGGCCCCTGCCCCTCGTAGCCATGCGGAAGCAGCAGCACAAGGTCGCACGGCTGCTGCCACTTCGCTTCCGATCCGGCAAGAAACTGGTCAATAATAACCTGCGCGCCGTTGGCGAAGTCGCCGAACTGCGCCTCCCACATCACCAGCGCGAGCGGATCGGCAACGCTGTAGCCGAACTCGAAGCCGAGCACGGCGGCTTCCGAAAGCAGACTATCATAAACCGCAAATGGGGCCTGACCATCACGCACATGATTCAAAGGCACGTACTCTGCGCCGCTTGTTGCATCATACAAAATTGCATGCCGCTGACTGAACGTTCCGCGTCCGCTATCCTGACCGCTGAGACGGACCGGCGTGCCTTCAGCAACGAGCGTTCCAAACGC
Source organism: Ignavibacteriales bacterium (assembly GCA_037441705.1). Classification (GTDB taxonomy): domain Bacteria; phylum Bacteroidota; class Ignavibacteria; order UBA10030; family UBA6906; genus CAADGV01. The sequence continues at coordinate 10,728 of JBBIRR010000013.1, read as the reverse complement.
AAGCGCCTCGGCAAATGCCCAGTCAATCCGAGTGTCGCCCTCCAGCAGCAGAGCACGCTCGTCGAGGATGCGCTGAAGTTTTGGGTTGATGGAAAACCCCGGCGGCAGCGTCGTAAGGGCGCGGGTCACTTCATGCAGCAGCGAGAGCGGAACGGCCGTCGTCCCTGCTGGTTGCATGCGCGCAAGCCTGTCGGGTTCCACAGCAAGCGGCACATCGGGCTTGAAATGCAACTCTCGCTTCTGCGATGCCTCGAATGCGCGCTCGTACCGAAGGCGCGCGTCGTCCTTCATCGCCTCCGCCTCATTCTGCGCGATGATGCCCTCCCGCACAAGCCGCCCGGCATACAACTGCCGCACGGAAGGATGCTGCTTGATGGTCTTGTACAACAGCGGCTGCGTGTAACTCGGTTCATCACCTTCATTGTGGCCGTGACGACGATAGCAGAACATATCAATGACGACGTCCTTCTTGAACGTGCGGCGGTATTCGAACGCCAGGCGGGCAACGCGGACGCAGGCATCGGAATCGTCGCCGTTCACATGAAAAATCGGCGCCTGCACCATCTTGGCAACGTCGGTGCAGTAGGGTGTCGAGCGAGCGTCTTCGGGCGTCGTCGTGAATCCAATCTGGTTGTTGATGATAAGGTGAATCGTCCCTCCCGTGCGATAGCCATGGAGCTGCGAGAGGTTGAGCGTCTCGGCAACCATACCCTGACCGGCAAAGGCGGCATCGCCATGAATGAGCACCGGAACCACCTGCCGGTGTTCCGCGTCTCCCAACCGATCCTGCTTCGCGCGAACAATGCCCTCCACGACGGGGTTGACGGCTTCGAGGTGACTGGGGTTCGGTGCAACTGAGACGGTCACTTCCTTTCCGCTTGCACTGCGATGCACTCCGCGTGCACCGAGATGATACTTCACATCCCCCGACCCCTGTGTCGTGCTCGGGTCAACATAGCCCTCGAACTCCGAGAAGAGCTTCGCCAGCGGCTTGCCGATGGTGTTGGCAAGAACGTTCAGGCGCCCGCGGTGTGCCATGCCGATCACCACCTCGCGCACACCGGCATCGGCCGCGTCATCGAGCAACACATCGAGAATCGCCATCATCGTTTCGCCGCCTTCGAGCGAGAAACGCTTGTGACCGATGAATTTTGTGTGAAGGAATCGCTCGAAGGCCTCCGCAGCAGTCAGCTTCCCGAGAATCTGCTTGCGCCGTTCGCTGCTCAGCGGATGCTGGTTGCGGACAGGCTCCATTCGTTCCTGCAACCATTGCTTCTGCGCGGTGTCCTGAATGTTCATGTACTCGACGCCGATGGTGCCGCAGTAGGTTTCGCGCAGGATGTCGAGAATCTCCCGCAGCGTTGCGCGCGGCTTCCCGCCGAGTCCACCCGTAATAAACTCACGATCCAGATCCCAGATCGTCAATCCATAGAACGCGGGATCAAGCTCGGGATGATGCCCGGGCTTGTTGACGAGAGGATCGAGATGCGCAATCAGATGACCCCGCACGCGGTAGGCGTTGATGAGTTGCAGAACCCGTGCCTGCTTCTCGATGTACGCATCCATCTGCGCCGCACCGACGAGAGGATGCCTGTCCGTTTGCCAGCGCACCGGCTCATAGGGAATCTCCAGATCGGCAAAGAGCGCGTCGTAGAAACCGTCCTCGCCCAGAAGCAGCGCGTGAATCCGCGCAAGGAACTCGCCCGACTCGGCTCCCTGAATGACACGATGATCGTACGTACACGTCATCGTCATCACCTTGCTGATGCCGAGCGCGGAGAGCGTTTCCAGCGACATGCCGTGGTTCTCCGCCGGCAGATTGATTGCCCCCGTTGCAATGATGGCACCCTGGCCGGGCATCAGGCGCGGGATGGACGCAACCGTGCCCACGGTACCGGGATTGGTGAGTGTGATGGATGTCCCCTGAAAGTCGGAAGGATCAAGCGCGTTTGCCCGTGCCTTCTTGATGATGGAGTCGTACCCTTCAACAAACTGCGCGAAGTTCATCTGCTCGGCGCGCTTCACGTTCGGTACAACAAGCGAACGAGTGCCATCCTTGCGTGTGAGATCGACGGCAAGACCGATGTTCACGTGCGGACGTTCGGTTCGATGCGGCACCCCGCCGATGCGCGCAAACGCAGCGTTGAGGTTCGGGTGATCGCCGAGGGCCTTCACAATCGCCCAGGCGATAATGTGGGTATACGAAATCTTCAACCCGCCCCGCACCGAAAGGTACTGGTTGAGCAGGCGCCGGTTTTCCTCCAACACCTTCACAGGAATCGTTCGCACCGAGGTAGCCGTCGGGAGAGAAAGACTCGCCTCCATGTTCTCGACGATCCTCGCGGCGACGCCGCGGATGGCGGTGGCTTGCTCCGACGACTCGATCGCGGCTGATCGGATTGATGGGGCGATGGATTGCTGGATCGGTGGTTGGGCAGTACTCGCCACTTCGGCGCCTTTTCCGTTTCCGCCCGCCGAGCGAACGATGCCGGCAAAATACTGCTGCCACGACTTGCTGACCGCGGCCGGGTTTCTCAAATACTCCTCGAACAACTCCTCAACAAGTCCGGCGTTCGGGCCGAACTCCTCGAGAAATGCCTGCAAATGGCTGGCGTTGACTTCCATACGACTCTCATGCACATGAACGGTTTCCCCGCCGTGTGGGGCGAGATGTAGTTCGCTGAACAAAAGATAAGAAAAGGCCGTGTTGCAAACCAACAATGGCCTGTCCGCCATCTCACCGCAAAAAAAAATCCCGGCGTACCGGGATTCCTTTCATGCTCGGCTCGAGGTTTCCTCCTTTTTTGCCAAGCCTTGCGTCGGGATGACGAAAGGAAGGAGCGATGCCTCTCTGTCGGTCGCGCATGTCCTCCTTTCTGACTTTCGAAATCGGCTCTGTTAGGTTAAGCTATTCTTGAGATAGTCTGCCTCATCAGGGTGCACGGCTGCTGGAGAATAGAGATGAGTCAACGTCGCGGCAATCGATAATGCTCGGCCGTTCGAATATTCCCGATCCTCTTTCATTTGAGTGATTACATGATCAAAAAGCAATGCCTACTCCGAGTACACCTTATCATACTGCGAGTACTCCGTCGAGCCACACTCAGGACATGTTATTCCAGAGCCGCGGCCGCAGTCGCTGCAATACTTTTCTCCGCACTTTCTACACGTGTACACGGGGAACCAGTTGGAAAAGGCCGCCTTCTTGGCTTTGCGTCCGCACCGCGGACATGATGGGTAGCTGCTCATGGTAACCTCCGATTGTCTGTGATTGTGTGCTGTTTAGATGACAAACTGGTTTACCGATTATGTCTACTGCTTCCTGTAGGCGTCCGCATTCTCAGTTAGTCCTTGCCGCTGCGGCTGAGCCTTCGAATTCCGTTAACGGTCGAACTTTGCCACAAAGCTAAATTCAAACGATGAGGGAGACCTCTCGTTCCAAAGGCGAAATGAATTGGCGTACTCTCCAATGGTGGAATACTCGCAACCTAACTTACAGTGAGCCCCGAGATGATCATCATATTGACATGGGTCTTAATGATCAAAAACCGCAAATTGGTACCTTGACTGTGTCAAAGCGTCTTGTTCCTCTTACTAAGCTCAGAGATTCACTTGTTGTACAACCACGCTTTTGCCTTCCTCATCGCTTCGGCAGCACAAGATGCTTTCCCCACATAACTCCATCCCCATACGCGACATACACCTCCTGCTGGTCTCATCCCACTTGACTTCGATGCTCTTACCGCTGCCACATTTGACCCGGCGACATTGCGTGCCTCCAATGAAATTGATGTGTGGATGGTTGTAAGGTGGATGTTTATGATGACGACAGTGATACTTGCTTTACCTTCGTTTCACTTGGATGAGAGGGCTCACGGTGGTCCCACCGATTTCCATATGTATCGAACCAACACGACCGGGGAACGAGCCCATCTTTTGAATGTCGTCCAATGAGTATGAGAAAAGAAAACCCAAGTAGCGACTACTCCCCGTTCAAATGTCTCCTCCAGATTGTCTCCGCCACAAGCTTCACCCCATCAACATATTCCTTGCTCGGATTGTAACGGAACAATGCACGTCGCCTACCTGCATCTGTTGATTCGTAGTTGCCCAGGGTCTTGAGGTAGTAGGCGACACTCATAATAGCGTCAGGCCATGAAGAAAGGTTGACTTTGCCATCACCGTCCCCATCCACGGCATATTTGAGATTTGAGGGCATGAATTGCACGTAGCCGATGGCCCCACCCCACGACCCTGTGATGCCGAGCGGGTCCGCTCCAATCTGCTTCGACAGACGCAAGAGCGCAACGAGATTCCGCACTGACTCGGCTTTTCGGTTGTCGAGTCGCTTCCGTTCCTTTTCGGCGTGGGCGGGATTGCTGAGTGGATTCGGTTTTCCTTCGGCCACCAATTTCTGCACCGCGGCATTTTGGGCTCTGTCAAGAAAGAGAATGAGCCCGAGAAAGACATTGAACTCACGGAAATCGCCGGTAAACTTGCCTAATCCCGATTCCCAAATCAAAACAGAGACAATATCCCGTCGCAATACGCCGTACTCCTGTTCAGCCCTATCAAGGTACTCTCGCTGAGTCCTCAGAAAGTCGAGTCCGGCCTTTTGGTAGCTCTCCTTCATGAAAATCTTCGTGTAGTCCTCGTGTTCCTTCTTTTGGATTTCGAGGCTGACCGGCGTGGCGTATTTGAGAATCTTGTCATAGTACACTTCTTGAGCTTCTGGTCGGGAGAGCAAATCCAGCAGCTCTTGTTTTGTGAAAGGCATACCCTCACCGTATGGTGACTCGAGGTCAGAGATCAGTTGAGCGATGGCTGCACTCCGAGGTGACCCATCAAGGGCAAAGAGTTCCCCTGCAGAAATTCTCCAACTCTCCGGCGCAACGAGCTGCACACTTCTCGTGTCGGAAGTGGTTGGTTCGGCTGCAGGGGTGACCCCATGTTCCGTTGACATACGAGATGGGTTTTCCATGTGCGCGGCCTCCTGTTGTGGAGACTTCGTCAGTCGCGGGAACAGAACAACACCAACGAGCACAACAACAACTGCCGCACCGGCAATGAGCACCAACTTTCTTGTATCGAAAGGCATTGCTACTGAAGTTGGAGTGACACCGCCTGTTGCAGAGGAAGGGGGTCTTTGGTCGTGCCCGACTGACGGCTGAGATTTCGGTTCCGGTGTAACGGACATCGGTTGAGTAGCAGACGCAGGAAGTACAGTGTCTTTCGATGTCTCGTGTCTGGAAATTTCTGGTGATGAAGCAGAGAGTCGGGTTCCGCATTTGATGCAGAATTTCCCGCCGGCATTGATGTGGCCGCATTTTGGGCAGGTGGGCATTCGGATCAAGCTCCTATCGTACAACTGAAGGTGACTGGATAGACTTCAATATCTTGCCAGCACTCGACCCATCATGCTGACTATTGTTGCCTGTCCATCGCTTTGTTGAAGAATGAGTTCACATTAGTGCTGCGACACCTTCCTTCTTGGTGGGCGGTATTTCCCTATCCCGCTAGATCTGACTCAATCCTCGTCGTCATTCTTCCACGAACGAGGAAACAGCGGACGGAACATCACATAAAAGCCTATGAGCACGATTGCAAGAGCAATCAGTTGTCCGAACACCGACTCGACTCCGATCCCGCCGGTGATCTCTCGGGAAAAAAGGTATAGTGCGGTTACGGCTGACACGATCTTTACAAGGGGTTTGCCGCCCGCAATGAAGAACACTCCGACTATCAGCATCAGTGCTGCCTGTTCAGCTCCGATTTCCTTCTTGAACGCGAGTCGAAGGACGGTTGGGATCAGCGTGATGATCATGGCGATGTTGAGCGCGTTCTTCACGTAGCGGCCTTCACAGCAAGATTGACCGTCGTCCCACTGGCCTTTCGACCTGAACCCCATCCCATGAAATTCCCGATGCAGGAACCGCCCGCTCCCGTCCCCACTGTCGGATTGCCTCGATCCGTTCCGGTGCCGTCTTGCTGAGCGGGACGATATTGTTGAAACACTTCAGGTACAAGTCATCGTTGACGATCTCGTCCCCGTGGATAACGGCTTGAACCGCTACCTCCCTCACCGCACTTTCGAGATCGGCGCCTGCAAAGCCCTCCGATTGTGCAACAAGCTTCGCATAGGTCTCCGTCGACGGGGGTTTCAAGAGGTTTCGCCTGATGTAGAGATCAATGATATCCTTCCTTTCAGCTTCAGCGGGGAGGTCAACAAAGAAGAGTTCATCGAATCTGCCCCTGCGCAGTAGCTCTGGCGGAAGTTTGGTAACGTCGTTGGCAGTTGCCGCGACAAACACTTTCGCAGAGCTTTCCTGCAGCCAGAACAGGAATTGTCCAATCATGCGCGTCGTAACACCCGACGAGTCGGAAGCGTTTGCGGACAATCCTTTCTCGATCTCGTCAATCCACAGAACGCATGGCGCTGCATGATCGGCGGAGGCGAATGCGTCCTTCAAGCGGTTCTCGGATTGTCCGACATACATACCTTGAATCGAGGCAAAGTCGAGACGATAAAGGGGAAGATTCCACGATGCAGCAATGTACTTGGCAGAAAGCGACTTACCACAACCGGGAACTCCGACCAGCAAAACTCCTCGCGGCGGTCTCAGCTTTCTCGGCTTCAAATCTGCCGTCAGGAGCTGGCGTTGATTGTCTAACCACTTGCGCAGGCCCTCCAATCCCGCGACCGAAAGGGTATTAGGATCAATCCTGACTTTCTCAAGACCTGAGATGTTGCTGAAGAGTTTGTCTTTGGCAGCACTCAGTTCCTTGATATCATCCTTGGTCAGCGAGCCTTTTGCCATTTGCGTGGCCAACACATTTTCGGCTTCAATCTTGGTCATGTTTGCAAGAATTGTCGCCGCCATTTTGTAATCGCTTTCATCCCACTCAAGAGGGATCGAACCTTTGTACGGCGTCACACACTCCTTCACAATTTCCAACATCTCTTCCTCGTTCGGCGGATCGAGTACGACGGTCATGCCGAGGCGTTGCAACTGCGGCCAGATGCCTTTGGTCGTGATGACACATATCGAGCCCCCCCGATCAATTGCCTGCACAACACAATCGTAGAGGTGGCGGGAAACGATATTGTCTTCCTCAATGTCGGTGATTTCCGTGAAGACGAACGTCAGGTTTTGACGCTGCGCAATGTTCTGCACGGCAAAATCCAGCCCACCGGCAACGGAACGATCCTCGTTGATATACTTCTTTGTCTTGATATCCATCATCCCGTGCGACAGGCTATGGACAAAAATCGGAATATTGATCTCTTCGGCGAGCTGCTGAACAACTTCAAGTACTCGTGCGCGTTCTATGCTGTTGATGGAGATAAAAGGGATCCTTGCTCGGAACATTCTGAGAAGGGTTTGTTTGAATTCCAATTTGTGGGCCATCAGAACAGTATCCTCCGTTTTGGGTGGTTGACGTCAGACGCAGGTTGTGATAGAGAGTTCTGGGTTGATACACTCTCCTTCGCCTTTCCAAAGAAATCAAATGTGTTCACGACAAACAGGAGCTTTTCGTTGCCGGGGTGGTTCTTCTTTATGGATTCCCTGAGGTTCTTTCTCGTCTCGGTAATGAACCCGTCGAAGTCTTTCTTGAGCGTTTCCTGCAGGTCCTTCGGGAATGCGCTTATCGAAATCAGGCGAGCAAGAGGTTGTAGATTGGCTTTCGCGTCGCGCAACACAAGGGCGATGTCATTCTCCGTTCGAATGGTCTGCATCTGAAACGAGCGGTTGAACTTGTCGGCCCATTGTTTCTTTCGCTCAACGTAGGCATCCTGCACCTTGTTGTAGAACCTGTAGACTGTTCCCGCATCAACGACAAACGATCCCTGCTCAAGCTCGGAAAGAACTCCGTCATCTCCTTTCGCAAAACGCTCCAAGAGCTGACACCACTCAAAGTATGTAGAAGGCGAGGACATTACCCTACGATGAAATTCTTGCCACATTCTGGACAAGTGTGTTCCTTGGTTGTATCCTCCGACTTCTCATGCTCTACTTCCGCTCCACAATGAGGGCACCGGAGAGCATGTGGAGGAGCCTCGATTGCAGAATTAGAAAGCCGGAGTCCGCATTCACCGCAGAACTCTGCCTCTGGCTGGACAGGCGAACCGCAGGCTGGACATTTTTCCGTCACCTGCGGTGATGACGGCGCAACAACGGTCGAAGTCGGCGCAACGGAGGGTGTGAGGACCGAGCGAGGAGGTTGAATAGCGTCGTTTGGTTTTGTTTCTTCTTTTCGTTCAACAGTTCTCGTCCGAGGATTGATGAATTGGAACGGAGGCAGAATATCCCATGTAGGGAGATTGGCTGTGGTTGCCTTGCCTTCCGAATGAGGTTTTTCAGATTTTGCCATGACTTACTCCTCCTCTGATCAAATGATATTTCGTGCCGTTTCGAGTGACACGCTCGAGAAATCCTGCGGGGTAATGGAGACGAGCAACTGACGCACATTCTCCGCCTTTGCATCTTCCGTTCTCAATTCTTTGCGGTAGTCGACGGTCTCTGCCAGGCAGCCTCTGAGGACTTCCTTCCCTTTCCTTCTTCTTTCACCAATCATATCTCGCACTGCCTGTTTTTTCTTCTCCATGCTATTGATATTGGTCCAGATCATTATCCCACCGATGACTGTACCAACTAGCCCGATGACTGTTGCGCTTATGGCCAACAGTAGCCCGCCCAACGCTATTAAAGCACCAATGGCTACATTAGCAGTCGGAAATGGCACCTCCTTCAGCGCTTTTTCCAGTTCGGAGGCATAGAAACTCTCCTGCTTTGCCACCTGGTCGTTCTCATCGCTTCCGTCTTTTGTTGCGGTGGCAAAGCCATCAATCACCAATTCTACCGTCTGCGGCACCCTGCTCCTGCATTGTGCTGTGAACGTATCGTGCGCTTCCAGAATCCATGGCTGGCTGATGGAGACGGCGAGCGTCTGCGTCACTTTGGTAACGCCTGCGGCTTCAGGGTTGAACGCGGCATTCGTCAGCATCTGAAGAAAATCTACTTTCTCTTTGAAGATGCTCTCTTCCGCATCCATCACAGCTTGCGCTGCATCTTTGTCCCCCTCCTTTTCAATGATAAGCTGATTGAGTCGGACTTGTTTTTGAAGCGGAAGCTCTTCATCATCGAAGTTGGTGACGAGTTGCGTGAGTATTTCATCCACCTTCGCTTTGACGGAAGATGAAAAATCATAGCCGGAGGAAAGGATACCGCTGAAATGTGTGTGAAGGATCTCCTGCGATTTTGCCTCCCGGAGAGAGTTTTCGAGCAAAGGCCAGTTCTTGGCAAATCGTTTGAGAAGAGGATACCTGTCTTCCGGCAGAGCAGGCTTCGAACCTTCGTAGTATTTCAACCACTGGGCTTTCTGCTCGTTGATGAAACGGTCGCCTTGCGTCAATTGGTCGAGCCAGCTCTTTACATGCTTCATCATCACCGTGCGCGATGCGGGAGGGAACACGCCCGTGGTCACTCCCTCCAGTATCGTGATAAACTCACGGTCAAGATTCTGTGGGTCTTGGTGGAGGAAGTATCGCTCCAGCCAACTGAGGCTTGCCTCAGTTCTTCCAAGGCGGCGTGTCAACAACATGAAGAAGAGTGTTGCCTTGTAGTCGTCGCGTTTGAGGCACTCGGTCAGCGCTTTCTCGCAGGTTGCCCTGTCGTCTCTAATCCACGAGGCAAGCGAGACGAGTGCCGGCGCAAGCCAGTAACCGGGGGCTTTGATCATCACTTCTTCCGTCGTGGACTGAATCGTCTCATTGCCGACGATCCCCGTATCAGCGGCCTGCAGAATGCCTGTTGCCATTCGCCGGATTTCGGCGTAGTAGCCAAACTTGATTTGCAGTTCCTGCCGAAGATTTCCAACACGCGTTTCGGCAAGGTGCAGGCTTTTTGCTTTACGATCCTGGGCAACGAAATCGTCAAACTCCGCTCTCAGCAATTTGAGCAAGGCATCCATCTCGAGCTGCGTGCGCGCCATTGCATCCTGCTTATATGCCAATGCTTGCTGGAGATCAGAGAGAATCTGAACGTTGGAATTAACGGCAGCCACGTTGCTGTTGACCACCTCAATGGCCCTAAAGATGGGCGAAAGGTCAATATATCCCTCAGCCATGGTATGCTATCCTTTCGTTGTTAGACTTTGGTTGATGATCCGTCTGGGCGGATGAGGACAAGCTTATCTGGGTACACCTCGACGAAAACATACACATCGTGGAGTGCCAGGCTCCGGGCGGCTTCAAATCTGCCGGGCATCGGCTCCGATGTCTTGTAGTGGTTGATGATCTGCGACGCGGTAAGATCGAGAATGTGGACTTCGTACGGAGCTCCGAGAAAGCATTTGGCAACAATACCGATGGGAACGCTCGCAACATCGGCGGTGCCGAACTCTTCTTTGACTGCATCCATTAGTTCGTTCCAACCTTGAACATCGGTTAGAGACTTAGTGTCTAGGGACGAAATGAGCTTCACATAGTTGGCAGAACGCTTTTTGAGGATATCCCTGTCGCTCCGAAAGCCAACCTGGCGTACCTGACCAGAGTTCACCTCAGATTTCAGCTTTGAATCTTCTGTCTTGAAGAGGATTTTTCCCATGTTCACCTCCCTATTCGTTGGTCCCTTGCTGATCTCTCAAGTCTTGTTTGCGCAGCATGGCATATAACGATTTCTATGTTCAGTTTAGCGAGAGAAGGCGGAGAGTTTCTGCCCGCTCTCG
>JBBIRR010000012.1:0-79000 GCA_037441705.1 Ignavibacteriales bacterium | reverse complement strand
CCTATGTCTATTTGCTGCGACATCAGCCGCCGGCGAAAGCTTCGACGTATGCGTACGTCAATCCTATCGTGGCGATCTTCCTCGGCTGGTTGATTCTGGATGAGCCTGTTACACTCCGAACCGGAATTGCGGCGCTGGTGATTCTTACGGGCGTTGCCATCGTTCAACTGTCAAAGATGAAGAAGACGTAGCGCGTACACATGGAACACTCGTCTGCACCGATACGGATCGCCGTGCGCGAAGCGGGACTTCTTCTCCTCGCGTCCGCTCTTCTGGGGTTTGCATACACGTTCGTCATGAAGAAGGGGTTCTTCAGCGCGGCCCAACAACCCCCGGCACCGAGGGCAGCGGTTGCACCCGAGTTCATTTCGTTTGAAGAAGCCGTCCAACTCTACAACGCCGGCACCGCCCTTTTTGTCGATGCGCGGCACGAGTACGACTACCAACTCGGGCACATCAAAGGCGCCATCAATGTGCCGCTCAAGGATTTCTCGCTGGAAAAATCGCCGCTGGCTTCCATCCCCAAAGAACAACTCATCGTGACCTACTGCGATGGAGCCGAATGCAACTCGAGCATCGAGCTGGCGCAGAAACTTTCCGCCGCCGGATTCACCAATGTCAAGATGTTTTTTGGGGGATGGAACGAATGGAAGGAACGTCATCGTCCGGTTGAGTGAGTTTGCGGAGTCTATCAAGTGAGATGAAAGCGCTTCTTGAAAACGACTATGTGACGCTCTCGGCAAGAGTACTGTTGGGATTCGTTTTCGTCGTCGCAAGCATCGACAAGGTCGCCGACCCGAACGCTTTCGCCGTGTCCGTTTCGTACTACCGCCTGGTGGGTGAGCCGTTCACGCTGATTATCGCGACCATCCTGCCGTGGGCTGAGCTGCTGTGCGGCTTGTTCCTCATCTTCGGCATCATGATGCGCGGCAGCAGCCTGCTGATTCTCGTGATGCTTGTGCTCTTTACAGGAGGCGTCATCTCCGGTATCGTTCGCGGGTTGGATATCTCCTGCGGCTGCTTCACCCGCGACCCGAACGTTGACAAAATCGGTTGGATGAAAGTGTTGGAGAATAGCGGACTCATGCTTCTCGGCATTCTTCTGCTCTTCTCTCGATCGGATCGATTTTCCATCCTTACATATCTTTCTTCTGAAAGAAGAACAACTCCCTCATGAACACAACTCGCTCGAGCCATGAATTTCTGAGAAGCGACACGGCGCTGCTTCTCGGGCTTGCGCTCGCCAAACTCTTGCTGCATCTGTACACCAACGCGTTTGCGGGCTACGGGATCTTCAGAGATGAGCTGTACCACATCGCCTGCAGCGAACACCCGGCCGCCGGTTACGTTGACCATCCTCCGTTTTCTATCTTCGTGTTGATGGTAAGCCGGATGCTGTTGGGCGACTCGCTCTTTGCAATCAGGTTTGTGCCTGCCGTTGTCGGTGCGGCAACCGTCTTCATCACCGGAATGATCGCAAAGGAACTCGGAGGCGGAAAGTGGGCGCAAGCACTTGCGGCCCTCGCTGCAATCGCGTCACTCATCAAGTTGGGCATGGATGCATTCTACTCGATGAACACGTTCGATCATCTCTTCTGGGCGTTCGCGGCGTACGTCGTCATTCGGTTGATCAAGCGTGAACAGGAACGAGACTGGCAGCTGCTCGGCTTCATTCTGGGCATCGGCCTGTTGAACAAAATCGGCATCGGCTGGTTGGGAGCCGGTTTGTTGGTCGGCATGCTTATGACGCCGCAACGATCGTGGCTTGCTACGCGCCGGCCGTGGATTGCCGCGGCGATTGCTTTCGTTCTTTCCCTCCCGTACGTCATCTGGAATATCCAGAACGACTTCGCTCACCTGGAGTTCATCCGCAACGCGACACAAAACAAGTACGCAAGTCAGCGGCCCTTGACGTTCCTTACCGGTCAACTGCTGGTCAACAATCCCGTGACGCTTCCTGTGTGGTTAAGTGGGTTGTACTTCTATTTCTTCAAGACAGAAGGAAAACGCTTCAGGCTTCTCGGCATCGCCTTTCTGTCCGTCGCCGGCATTCTCTTACTCAACATTCACAGCAAGCCAGAGTATCTGGCGCCGGCCTACGCAATGCTATTCGGCGCAGGCGGCGTGATGATTGAACGTGCGACCGCGGAACGATTCGGATGGCTCCGTCCTGCCTGCGCTGCACTCACGATTGCAGGCGGCTTGGCACTTGCGCCAGCAGCGCTGCCCATCCTTCCCGTCGAATCGTACATCCGGTATGCAAACGCGCTGGGCATCACTCCCTCTACTGCCGAAGGGAAAGAGTTAGGCCAGTTGCCGCAGTTTTATGCCGACATGTTTGGCTGGGAGGAAAAGGCTCGCGCCGTCGCCGATGTCTTTCACTCGCTGACGCCGGATGAACAACAGCGCTGCGCGATCTTTGCCGACAACTATGGCCGCTGCGCCGCGATCGATTATTACGGAGCGCGTTATGGCCTGCCAAAATCTATCGGACCGCACAACAGCTACTTGCTGTGGGGACCGAGGCACTATACGGGCGAACTCGTGCTGATCCTCGGCGGTGACCTCGACGACGCGCAGGAAGTGTTCGAATCGGTTGAAGTCAAGGCAACCGTTTCATCTCCGTACAGCATGCCGTACGAAAACAATCTCAACATTTATCTTTGCCGGAACCTGAGGGTCCCCTTGCGCGAAATGTGGCAGCGCCTCCGGCACTATGACTAACCGATCGTGCGCGAGAGGTCGAGAACGCCGTCAAACGACAGACCCCTCATCTAAAATTTCTTTGTTTTCATTCGCGGTGATTCGCGCTCATTCGCGGTTCCATTTCAACAACAAAGGGAAAGCCATGAAACGCATTAACATCAGCAGCGGAGTGAAGTGGGAGACGATCGTAGGGTACTCGCGCGCGGTGCGAGTCGGGCAGCACATCTACGTGACCGGCACAACGGCCACAGACGACACAGGCGTAATAGTCGGCAAAGACGACGCGTACGCGCAGGCAGTTCAAGCACTGAGGAACATCGAGCGGGCGTTGACAAAGGCGGGCGCAAGCATGAAGGACGTCGTGCGCACCCGCATGTTCGTCATCAACATCGAGCGAGATTGGGAAAAGGTAGGGAAGGCCCATCGTGAGTTTTTCCAGAACATCATGCCCGCAACAACGATGGTGGAGGTGAGCCGGTTGATTGTTCCCGAGATGCTTGTCGAAATCGAAGCCGACGCAGTCGTAACCGGGACGGAGGATTGATGCTCCTCGTCGGCGTTGATCTCGCGTGGGGCGAAAAGAAACCCGACGGTGTCTGTTTCATCGAAGCGGGCACGCAGGCAGCGCGCGTAACAGGCTTCGCCTATCCGCAAGGCGACGACTCGCTGCTCGCGGCGCTGAGCCACGCTATCAACCGCCATCAATCCGTCTTCATAACCATTGATGCGCCGATTGTATGTCCCAACCGCACAGGGACGCGTCCTGTCGATAGACTCACGCACACGATGTTTCATCGGGAACACGCGGCGTGTCATCCTGCCAATCTCACGAAATGCCCGCGTCCGGTTCGCATCCGGAAAAAGTTGGAGAGACTCGGCTTCACGACCGGTTGGAAGATCGGGAACGGACGAAGAATCGTGGCGGAGGTGTATCCTCATCCCGCAATCGTACGGTTGTTTCGCCTCCCTCGCATTATCAAGTACAAGAAGGGGAAGGTAGCAGACCGACGAAGAGAATTCAGGCGTTATCAGCGACTTCTGTCGCGATGCCTCACGCGCGAATTCCCCGCTCTTTCGCTTGACGATGATACGCGCAGCACACTCAAGGCACCGTGGAGCAAAGCCGTTGAGGACCAAACCGACGCGCTTCTGTGCGCGCTCATCGGTCTGTGGCACTGGCAGCATGCAGGAACAAGAAGCCAGATCATTGGCAGTCTTCGGACGGGCTTCATCCTTCTTCCTGAGGATTTGCGAGAAGCCTGAGCATCGGTGCTTCTGCACAACGCGCTGGAAGCCCTGTTCGACACTTCGTATATTGTCCCCGTAACATTTCCACGCGTACCACGTTGATTGATGAGCAAGGGTACATTTCTAAAGGACGTCCATGGGACAAACGTTTCACCGACGATACGGTGTGCTGTTAGTGCTGGCGATTCTCGGAACAGTCGTTTTTTTCTGGTTGTACCCGAAGATCACTCCGAAAGCCTCACTCAACCTCGAGTATAGCCGCAGCGAGATTCTCACGCGGGCAACCGACTTCATGGTCGCTCGAGGATTTGATGTCCGAAAGTATCATCAGGACGGATGGTTCGACTTCGACGGCAACACGCAGCTGGCCCTGCGGATTAAGTTCGGGCTGGATTCGGCAAACGCTCTCTTGCGTCAGAACAAGCTTCCGGCTCACCTGTGGCGGATCACATGGTACGACGCGACCGTCCCCCGAAGCCAGAGTGTCGAATCCTTCGAGCTGTCCATGACCCCCGGGGGGCGCGTCGTAGGCCTCAAGCACGACATCAAGGACACTGCCTCGGGCGCGTCACTCACGCAGGAGGAAGCACAAGCGCTTGCAGAAAATTTTCTCGTCGGTCAGGGTGTGGACCTCAGACAGTACAAGCTCAAGAGTTCATCTCAGATCAAGCAGCAGAACAGACTGGACTATAATTTCGATTGGGAGACGATCGACACAACCGTTCGGCTCGGCTTATGGATACGCATTCAGGGCAACGAGGTCGGCGGTTACAAGCAGTGGATTCAACCGGACGCGGCGTTCGAAGCTACCAGCAGTCGAACAGCCACGAATGCTGCATTGCTTGGAACGGTTTCGTTCGCAACGATCTTTCTCCTCTTCTTCTTCATCGTCATCTTTTTCTTGAAAAAATACCACGAAGGAGAGGTCGGCATCAAGACGGGGCTGATGGTACTCGGTGCCCTCTTTGTGGTCTACCTTCTCGGCTCCATCAATGTGTTCACCTCGATCGGCTCCAACGCGCAGATGGCCGATCTGAACAAGTTCAACGTTCGACTTGTTCTCTTCGCGTTGAATGTGCTGGTGGTGTACGTCTTTCTCAGCGTCATGGTTCTTGCCGCGTGGAGCGTGGGAGAGTCGTACTCCAGAAGCTTCTGGCCGCAGAAGCTTGCAGGCGGTGACAGCATGCTCTTCCGTCGCTTCTTCACGGTGGATGTTGCCGACGGACTGCTGCGCGGATACTCGCTCGGGCTGGTTCTTCTCGGTGCTTTTGCCGTCATCGGATTTCTTGCTACGCGCCACCTGCCTACGGGATTCTATGTCCTGTCTGCCTCCGGTGTGACGGACGGGATTGTTCCTGCAGCAAGCCCAATCCTCGATGGAATCGAAGCAGCGCTCTTCGGCGAAATCGTGTTTCGGCTGTTCTTTCTGAGTGTGCTGCGGGAGAAGTTGAAGAAGCCGTGGCTCGGCATTCTCGTTTCGTCGCTGCTGTGGGCACTTGCGATGTTTCCGTTATGGCCCATCCCGTTCGGGTTCCCACAACTTCCGATTGCGATAACGGTGCTGGTCGCATTCGGGATTGCTTTCTCTTTCATCTTCCACAAGTATGATCTCCTGACTGCGATGGCCGCGAACTTTGTCATCGTGGCTCTGCCCGCTGCCATCCCCCTCTTTGCATCGCAGAGCGGCTACTACTCGACGCAAGCGCTGCTGTTCTTTGGTCTCTTTGCACTGCCGTTAGGAATCGCAGCAGCGGGCCTGGTTCGCGGCGAGAGGTTTGAACTCCAGGCCGAATTCGTTCCCGAACATGTGAAGCGCATCAGCGAACGCGAACGCATGGCAAAGGAACTGGAGATCGCTCGACGTGTCCAGATGAGTTTGCTGCCGAAGGCAAGCCCGCGTTTGAACGGCTACGACATTGCCGGCATTTGCATCCCCGCTCTTGAAGTCGGCGGCGACTACTACGATTTTGTTGCTCTGGGCGGAAGAAAAATCGGCATCGCCATCGGCGATGTGTCGGGAAAAGGCGTGCCTGCGGCGATTTATATGACACTCACCAAAGGTATCCTGCAATCGCATGCAGAAGAGAACATCTCGCCCAAGACCGTCCTGAGCAAGGTCAACAGCTTGATGTATCGGACGATCGATCGCAACTCGTTCGTCAGCATGTTCTACGCGGTTCTCGACCTTGCGTCGCGGACAATCCGCTTTGCGCGCGCCGGGCAGTGCCCGGTGATCCTTGCTCAGCGCTCGAAGGAACACGGGTCTTTCCTTACACCAAAAGGGATGGCGTTAGGGCTTGAAATCGGGCGGGTGTTCGATTCCGTTCTCGAAGAGCAGGAACTTGCTCTGCACTCCGGTGAGGTGCTGGTGTTTTATACGGACGGCTTCACCGAAGCACGCAACGAATCGGGAGAGGAATTCGGCGAGCATCGTCTCGTGGAGTCCATCACTCGTCATCGCGACAAATCGTCGCAGGAGATTATCAACGGCATCTGCAAGGACGTTGATTCGTTTACGAAGGGCTATCAGCAACATGATGACATGACGATGGTGGTGGTGAAGGTTGCTTAGGCCGGCGATGGTTGACGTACTATCAACGAAGGACCCAGGAGACGAAGGATGCATCTGACTCACAAACTTGTTCTTGTTGCCATTTTGTTCATAACATGCATCGGCTGTGACCAAACAACGAAGCAACTCGCTCGCACCTCGTTGCAATACTCCATCCCGCAATCGTTGTTCAATGATTTCGTACGACTGCAGTACGCCGAAAACCCCGGGGGAATGATGAGTTTCGGTGCCGAGTTCCCCGACGAAGCCCGCTTCTGGTTTCTCACCGTGTTTGTCGGGATCATGCTCACCAGTCTGTTTGTGTTTACTCTGATCAACAAGCATCTCACGCGGCTGCAGACTGTTGCGCTCACTCTCATCGTCGGAGGCGGCTTCAGCAACTTGCTCGATAGAATCCGACACGACGGGCATGTGATTGATTTTCTGAATGTCGGGATTGCTGGCGTGCGAACCGCCATTTTCAACGTTGCCGACGTCATCATTCTTCTCGGCACCATCCTTCTCCTCTTCTCCACTCCGCTGGTCACCAGGTCGCGTCCTCAGCCTCACCCGGAACAACTCGAGCAGCCATCAGAGGAACAACGACGCGAACAGCCCCACCGATGAGATTTTGTTGCCGCGACTGTTGATTTTCACCCGTTAGGTTACGACCTTTTGTATAGGTTTTCCAGACGCCCGTGACCCCAGCGTGTCGTACGAAACTCAATCCGGAAAAGACTACGGACGAACAGAGTTTTCTTATGCTGCCAACCTCGGCGCCGGCGAATGAACAAGGGGAATGAAGCATTCGCCATCAGACCCATTTTCTTACGAATCCAGAATCTTCTCCACATGGCCAGACAGGGACTCTTATGGAATCAGCATTAGAGAAGTTTATCCGCTATGCCAAGATTGACACACAATCGGATGAGAACGCGACAACC
Organism: Ignavibacteriales bacterium; assembly: GCA_037441705.1. Taxonomy (GTDB): domain Bacteria; phylum Bacteroidota; class Ignavibacteria; order UBA10030; family UBA6906; genus CAADGV01. The sequence goes on along the minus strand of JBBIRR010000012.1, from coordinate 71,551 downwards.
TATCCCAGCACGCAAAAGCAATTCGATCTCCTTCACCTCCTCGTGAAGGAGTTGAAAGAATTAGGAATGAAGGATGTCGAGATTGATCAGTACGGGTACGTGATGGCGACACTCCCCTCCAATCTTCCTTCATCCCACAAAGCATACGGGAAAGTGCCGCGCATCGGCTTCGTCGCGCACGTGGATACATCACCCTCTGCAAGCGGCAAAGATGTCAAGCCGCAGGTGATGGTGTACAAGGGAGGCGACATTGTTCTGCCCGGCAACCCGTCCGTTGTGATTACCGAAGCCGAGAACCCGGAGCTGAAGAACAACATCGGCAAGACGATCGTGACGACCGACGGAACGACACTGCTGGGCGCGGACGACAAGGCCGGCGTTGCCATCATCATGACGGCGATGCAGACGCTCATCAACAATCCGCGCCTCTTGCACGGCGAGGTCAGGGTCTGCTTCACGCCCGATGAGGAGATCGGCGCGGGCACGAAGTATTTCGATCTGAAGAAGTTCGGCTGCGACTTTGCGTACACGGTCGACGGCGACACGCCGGGTGAGTTGAACAAGGAAACCTTCAGCGCCAATCTTGCCGTCATCACCGTGCACGGACGCAACATCCATCCCGGCAGCGCGAAGAACATCATGGTCAATTCTATCAAGTGCATTGCCGATATCATCGTCCGTTTCCCCAAAGGAACCTTGTCGCCAGAAACTACGGAAGGCTACGAGCCCTACATCCATCCTCACCTTCTTTCCGGCGAGGAAGCAAAATCCGAGCTGAAGATTCTCCTGCGCGACTTCAACACCGCTGGTCTCGATGTGCTGAAGAAGAAACTCGAAGACATCATCGCCGAGGTTCAGCCCCTCCATCCGAAAGCAAAGATCGAGCTGAAGATCATCGAACAGTACCGCAACATGAAGGACTACATGGGCGATGATGCACCGGGCTTGAAGTACCTGTGGGAGGCAACGAAACGTGCCGGGCTTGAACCGAAGTGGGTTCCGATTCGCGGCGGCACGGACGGCTCGCGCTTGACGGAAAAAGGACTCCCCTGCCCGAACATTTTTACCGGCGGACAGAATTATCACGGACCCACCGAGTGGCTCTCGGTCTGGGGCATGGAGAAATCCGTCGAGACGGTCGTCAACCTCGTTCAGGTGTGGGCTGAGCATGCAGCGTAGCGCGCGGTCGGCCGTCTCTTCACTCATAACACATTTTCTCATTGCCGGTACACACTAACGATGCCGGACAGGTATTGCGCTATTATTGGAGACATCAAGCGATCACGCGTGCTGCCGCGGCGCGGGCGCGTGCAGCAGCGCTTTGCCGACGCCATCGCCACGATCAATCGCGAGTTCAAAAAAGAAATCGCCTCCAAATTTTTGCTGACGTTAGGGGATGAATTCCAAGGCCTGTTGCACTCGGTCGCAGCGAGCTATCGCGTCGTGCGGCGGTTCGAGGAATTGATGGCGCCGGTCGAGTTCTCCTTTGGGATCGGCGTCGGAACCCTGTCCACCCCGCTCAAGCCCGAAGCGTTGGGCATGGACGGTGAGGCATTTCATCGCGCTCGCAGCGCACTGCAGAACGCCAAGAAGTCCAGGCGCAGCATCCTCTACGACCTCGATTCGCCGGCGCTGGGTCTCCTCAACGCGCTCATCGGGCTGATGGAACACGAACGGCGCCGTATGACGAAACGCCAGCAGCAAATCATGCTCCTGCTGGAAGAAACCGAACACCAGGCAACCGTGGCCCGGCGCCTGCGGATCAGCCAGCCGGCGGTATCGAAGGTCGCTTCGTCATTCCGCCATGTTCTTGATGCGGAAGACGCCGTGCGTCAGTTCTTGCATGTATATGCCCTGGAGAAGACACCATAATGTGTACAGGCCTGTATGATGATATAACCTTTATCGGTTATAGATTGAGATATAACCTTTATAGGTTATAATTTGAGATATAACCTCATGCGGTTATATGATCTCATTGGGGATACGATACCCTCTGCTCTACCGCACCATCTCTATGAACGACACCGGCACACTCGCACGCTACGAGGTCGTGGACCTTGCTGCCCTGGTCTGTGCATACGCAATGTATGAGTTTTTTCTCCGACGCGTCCTGCCAACGTACCTGCATGCTTTGCGCGATCATTCACGACGAGCGATCGTCTCGGCGCTCATCATCTTTCTCACCATGAGTATCTGTACCGTTGGCGTGCTTTCCCTCCCCCTCATCGCAGGATACCTGATTCTCGCTGCGCTGACGTATCTTTACGAACTGCTGGATGGACGTCTGTCGGCCCAACGCGCCTCCCTTGCACTGGAATGGTTTCTTCTGCGACAGATCGCGAGCGGCATTGCCTTGCTCACGCTGTGGAGTGCGGCACAACCATTCAGCCCCTGGCCGTGGTACAAGAACATCGAACATCACGTGCTCGCCGCATCCGGCATTGCGCCGGCAGAGTTCGGCACGCAACGCCTCAGTGTGCTTCTGGTGCTCACGGCGTATTTCTTCGTGATTGACGGCGGCACGCGTATCGTTCGCGGAGTGTTTCGAAAGTTTCCGACGCTGTATGCCAATGTCCTGCGGAAACAAACTGCATCGCCGCATCGCGAGAATGAGGAAAACGTCGGAGAATGGATCGGCATTCTCGAACGCCTGATCACCCTCACGTTCGTCCTGACCGACAGCTTTACGGCGTTGGCATTTGCGCTCACAGCAAAGTCTATCGCCCGTTTCAAGGACTTGGAAGATAAAGAATTTGCCGAGTATTACCTCCTCGGCACCTCGGCGAGCTTGCTGGTTGCGATGTTCGCGGGCATGCTGGTCAAGACTATCGTCGGCATATAGTTCTGCTCGGCGTCGTTTCCCCCTCACAACAACGAAGGAACATTCTTATGGAACATCAACCCACCACAACAACCGGATTACCGGAGAATGCGTACAAAGAACTCAAACCCGGCGAAGAGTACCGCCCCATCCTCGACCCCGCCGGCACATTTCCGGAGGTAACGGGATGGTCGGTCTTCTGGGGATTGATCATGGCGGTGTTGTTCTCCGCCGCTGCAGCGTATTCAGGATTGAAGATCGGCCAGGTGTTCGAGGCCGCCATTCCCATCGCCATCCTCGCGGTCGGGCTATCCGCACTGGCAAAAAAGAGTAATGCTCTCGGACAGAATGTTATCATCCAATCTATCGGCGCAAGCTCCGGGGTGATCGTTGCAGGGGCAATCTTCACGATTCCCGCGTTGTACATTCTCGACCTTCCTGTCGATTTCTTCAAGATCTTTTTCGCTTCTGCGTTCGGCGGGTTCCTCGGCATTCTTTTTCTCATTCCTTTTCGAAAATATTTCGTGAAGGATATGCACGGCAAGTTTCCCTTCCCCGAAGCCACCGCAACGACCGAGATTCTCGTCGCCGGAGAAAAAGGAGGAAAGCAGGCGGGCGTCCTGGTCGTGTCGGGTCTCATCGGCGGACTCTTCGACTTCATGTTCAGCGCGTTCGGTGCATGGGCAGAAGTCATCAGCACGCGAATGTTCGATGCGGGTCAGGTTCTGGCTGACAAGCTGAAGATGGTCTTCAAGCTGAATGTCTCGGCAATGATTTTCGGTCTGGGCTACATCGTCGGATTGAAATACTCGGCCATCATCGCTGCCGGTTCGTTCCTCTCGTGGTTTGTGCTTGTGCCGCTCTTCTACGAGATCGGCCATGGATTGCAAACGCCGTTAGGGGCAACCGCGACGAAGCTGATCGCCGACATGAGCGCAGAAGAAATCTTTCGCAACTACGTGCGGCAAATCGGGATCGGCGGGATTGCAATGGCAGGCATCATCGGGGTCATTCGTTCCTCGAAGATCATCGGCAATGCCTTCAAGCTCGCGGTGAACGAGATTCTCGGCAAGAAAGTCGGGGGAGAAGATTCCCAGACCCGCTGGCAAACCGACATCAAGATGAAGCACAACGTTTTTCTCATTGTTCTGACCGCGTTGCTCATTTTTGTGTTCTTCTACACGGGCGTCGTCTTCAATCTGACGCACGCCGGGGTTGGGTTGTTGATCGTGTTAGTCATTGCCTTCCTCTTCACGACGGTCGCCGCAACGGCCATCGCCATTGTCGGCACGAACCCGATTTCCGGGATGACGCTGATGACGCTCATTATCTCGTCATTTATTCTCGTGAAAGTCGGGCTTTCCGGCACATCGGGAATGGTGAGCGCGTTGTTGATCGGCGGAGTTGTCTGCACGGCACTTTCGATGGCAGGCGGATTCATCACGGATCTGAAAATCGGCTACTGGATTGGCTCGACGCCGAAGAAGCAGGAAACATACAAGTTTCTCGGCGTGCTGATTTCCGCCGCAACGGTGGGCGGGGTGATCTACATCCTGAACGAAACCTACGGCTTCAAGGGTCCGAATGCGATGGTGGCGCCGCAGGCAAACGCCATGGCAGCCGTCATCCAGCCGCTGATGTCGGAGACGCCGGCACCATGGATCCTGTATCTGGTCGGCGCGGTTGTCTCGCTCGTTCTTGTCATGATCAACGTCTCGCCTCTGGCATTTGCGCTGGGTATGTACATCCCGCAGGAATTGAATACACCGCTCTTGCTCGGCGGCATCGTTGCCTGGTACGTTACGAGTCGAACAAAGAATGAGAAGCTGAACACGGCACGCTTCCAGCGCGGAACGCTGATCGCCTCCGGCTTCATCGCGGGCGGTTCGCTGTTCGGCGTGTTCAACGCCCTGCTGAAGTTCGGCGGCATGGATTACTACAACGCGCACTGGGCTGAGTCGCAAGCGGGAGAACTTCTGGGTCTGTTCATGTTCATTCTTCTTTTCGCGTACATTGTGTGGGATTCGATGCGCGCAAAGGAAGAATAGGGTGATAGAATGAAGGATACCAGCGTGCTCAACGTGCCGATCGTCGGCGTTGGGGCCGTCGTGGTGGAAGGCGGGCGCGTGCTTCTGGTGAAGCGCGCGCGACCGCCGGCTGAAGGTGAGTGGGCGATTCCCGGCGGGCGACTGCTGTTCGGCGAAACGCTGCAACAGGCCGCCGAGCGTGAGTTGCTCGAGGAAACCGGCATTACCATTAAAGCCGGTGAGCCGATCTTCACGTTCGAAACAATTGAACGAGACGAGCGCGGCACGATCCTTTTTCATTATGTTATTGTTGATTTGAACGCAACGTATGTGAGCGGCAAGCCTGTCGCAGGAGATGATGCCGCTATGGCCGCCTGGCTCGCGCCCGAAGAGCTTTCACGGCTCCGTGTAAGTGAGAAAACGCTGCATTTGTTGAAGAACATCATCCATTTCTTGTAAAGATCATCAGAGGGACACTCATGCACCGATTGACGATCCTGCTCATCTCCGCTTTTGTTCTTGTCGAGTCCTCGCCGGCCCAGCGACCACGGACCGACGAAGTGGATACGACGGTAATCCGGAAAATGTGGGACGAAGGGACGACGAATTCGCGCGTCATGGACCTCCTGCACTATTTAACCGACGTGTGCGGACCTCGGCTGACGGCCTCGCCTCAGTACATGAAGGCGGCAACGTGGGCAGTAGGCAAACTGCGTGAGTGGGGCGTGGCAAACGCGCATCTTGAAGGCTGGGGACCGTTCGGACGAAGCTGGACGCTGAAGCGATTCTGGGCAAACGTCGTCGCGCCGGATGTATTTCCTCTCCTTTCCTACCCCCGTGCATGGTCGCCCGGCACGAAGGGAACTGTGCAGGGTGAAGCACTCTACTTCGATGCAACAACGGACAGCGCGCTCGAAACCTTCCGCGGAAAACTCAAGGGCAAGTTCATTCTCATGAACGAACCGCGGCAGTTGGAGCCTGCGTTTGAGCCGCGCGCTTCGCGAATCCATGACACGACGTTGCTCGACATGGCCAACGCGGACGTTTCTCCGCCGCGCCGCTTCCGTCGCGGAGCGCTTACGCCGGAAGGCCGCGCCAGTGCACTGATCGAGTACAAAAAACTGTTGATGCTTTACCAGGAAGGTGCCGCCGCTCTGCTGGCACCAAGCCGCGGCGATGGCGGGACGATTTTCGTCCAGCAGGCATTCGTTCCCAGCCACCCGGATACGCCCTTCGCGCGACGCCCGCGCGTCTGGGAAAAGAAGGTCGCTCCCATCATTCCGCAGATAGCGGTGGCGGCGGAACACTACAACAGGCTCGCCCGCCTGCTTCAACGCGGCGAGCGCGTGCGGATCGAAATGCATCTCGATGTCACCTTCGGTCCTGTAGATTCGGGCTACAACGTCATCGGCGAAATTCCCGGATCAGACCTTGCCGATGAGGTGGTGATGATCGGCGCGCATCTGGATTCATGGCACGGCGGCACGGGCGCGACGGATAACGCAAGCGGCTCCGCCGTCTGTCTTGAAGCCATGCGCATCCTGCGTGCGTTGGACCTCAAACCGCGACGCACCATTCGCATCGGCCTCTGGGGCGGCGAGGAGCAGGGACTTCTCGGCTCTCAAGCTTATGTGAAAAAATATCTGGGCACACGAGGCGACAGCACACAACCGCCGACGCTGACACCGCAGGGAGAGAAATTCTACGCGTACTTCAATGATGATAACGGCACCGGTCGCTTCCGCGGCGTGTACTTACAGGGCAATGAAGCGGTCCGGCCGATCTTTCGCAAATGGCTGACCGCCATCGGTGACCCGAGTGCGCAGACGCTGACGCTGCGCAGTACCGGCTCGACGGATCACATTTCGTTTGACCAGATTGGACTTCCCGCCTTCCAGTTCATTCAGGATCACATCGAATATAGCACACTCACCCATCACTCGACGATGGATGTCGCCGACCGCATCGTGCCGAAGGACCTCCAGCAGAGTGCCGTCATCATGGCCATCTTTGCCTATCATGCTGCGATGAGATCAGAACGGATTCCACGCAAATGAACCGCCGGCATCGCCGCACTCTACGGCGCGCGCCAAACTGGCCGAGCTCCCTTGATGTGACGCCCGCCGAGTGATTCTGAACTGGGAGTTCTGTATCTTCACGAAGCATGCAGCCTCGCCTGCTTGACATATTCACAATCGAACAGAAACACCCTCCAAGCAACGATGACCATGGAGTACGATTCTATCCTCTCCGGTGAGATTGCCGAAAGCATCGTGGAAACAATGCATGAAGCATTGCTCGTCCTCGATGACGCTCTCACCGTCGTTGCCGCCAACCGATCGTTTTACAGAACTTTTCACGTCCAGCCGGAAGACACCATCGGCAAGAAAGTGTACGATTTAGGCAATCGCCAGTGGGACATTCCCAAGCTGCGGCTGCTGCTGGAGAACATCCTCCTGTCGAACAGTCATTTTGATGACTACGAGGTCGAACACGAGTTCCAGCAACTCGGACGACGGACGATGTTGCTCAATGCCAGACGGCTGCATGGAAACAACGGGCGTCCGAATCTCATCCTTCTTGCTATCGAGGATATCACTGATCGTAAAGAGGCCGAGTCCGGCCAGCGGGAAAGCGAGGAACGATTCAGCCACATCTCTCATCTCATCACGGACTATGCGTATGCTTTCAGTGTTGGACCCGATGGAACGTTGAAGGGAGAGTGGGTAACCGATTCGTTCACACAGGTGTTTGGCTACACGCTGGAGGAACTTGAGAGCAAAGGAGGATGGCAGATCGTGGTACACCGCGATGACCTCCCGCTTGCCCTTCGCCATGCTTCCGCGGTGATTGCCGGCCAGCCGGATGTGTGCGAGATGCGTTTCGTGACACGAGCCGGTACCTCGCGATGGCTGCGCGATGTTGCCGTGCCGGTGTGGGACAAACAGCAGCAACGCGTGATTCGCATCTACGGTGCGGCAGAAGACATCACCGAACGGAAGGAGGCGGAAGATGTGCTGCGCGAGCGCGAAGAGCGTCTCCGGGCAATTCTCGAAGCCGAACCCGAGTGCGTCAAAGTCGTGACACCCGATGGTACGCTTCTGCAAATGAACCCGGCGGGCTTGCGCATGATTGAGGCCGAGAGCTTTGAGGCAGTAGCCGGCAAATCTGTTTTCCCGCTCATTGTGGCCGAACATCGCGAGGGCTATGCACGGCTTCTGCAGCGCGTCGCAAACGGTGACTCAGGCTCCATCGAATTTCAGATCGTCGGACTGCGAGGGGCATCCCGCTGGATGGAGACCCACGCCGTTCCCTTGCGATCTAAACATAAACCGATGGCCGATGTTCTGTGCATTACGCGAGACATTACGCAGCAGAAACGCGCTCTGGATGCACTTCGCGAAAACGAGGAGCAATTTCGAACTCTTGCCGAGTCATCCCTCACCGGCATCTATCTCTTTCAGGATAATCTCTTTCACTATGTGAACCCCGCGTTCGAACGTATCTTTGGTTATGAACCGGGAGAGATCGTGGGGAAAATAGGACCGATCGAACTCACCCATCCCGACGACCGCGCCCTTGTACAAGAGAACATCCGCCGCCGCGAGCGAGGCGACATTCCGAATATCCGATACGAGTTCCGGGCCGTGCAGAAAAACGGAAGCACTATTTTTGTCGAGGTGTTCGGTTCGCGCCTGGAGCACAGAGGCAAACCCGCCATCATCGGCACGCTGATCGACATCACGGAGCGAAAACGCGCCGAAGAACGGATTCGCCATCTCAACCGCGTTTATGCCGTCCTCATTGAAATCAATCAGGCCATCGTGCGCCTGAACGAGCCGCAGCAACTGTTTGCCGAAGCATGCCGCATCGCCGTGGAGAAAGGAGGCTTGCGTTTTGCGTGGGTCGGGGTGTACAACGCGGCAACCAACAAGATTGAACCGGCGGCCCATGCAGGGCCGAACACGACCTTTCTGCAAGGACTTCATCTGTCGCTTGAAGATGCGCACTGTCCCATCCTGAACGCATTCCGGCAAGGAACGCATGTCATCTGCAACGACATTGAGCACGGTCCGTGCCTTCCGGCCTGGCGAGAGCAGGCGCTGCGTGAGGGATTCCGAGCGTTCGCAGCTTTCCCCTTGAAACGCGGAGACAGGACGATTGGTGTGTACAGTTTGTATGCAGGCGAACCCGGATACTTCACCGAAGAAGAGGTTCAGCTTCTCGACGAGCTGGCGATGGATATCTCGTTCGCGCTGGAAGCATACCAGCGAGAGGTCGAACGCAAACGCGCCGAGGACGCGCTGCGCGAGCGCGAAACGCAGTATCGTACGTTGTTTGAAGCTGCCCCCATCGGTATCGGCGTTGCGGATCGCGAGGGCAGTCTTCTCATCTTCAACAAAACAATGCTGGAGCAGGGCGGGTATACTCCGGAAGATATCAGGCGTTTGGGGAACGTCGCCGCGCTTTACTACGACCCCGCCCAGCGTACGGAGGCCCTTGCGCTGCTTCAGCAGCAGGGATTTGTGCGCCAGCTTCCCGTCAAGTTCAAGCGGAAAGACGGAACGCCCTACGAAACGCTTCTGACCCTCACGCCGATCGACATGCAGGGGAAGCCGTGCGTGCAGGCGCTGGTGGAGGACATCACCGCACGCAAACGGACAGAGGAGGCACTTGCCGCGTCCGAGGCTGAGCTGCGCGCGTTGTTCGCCGCCATGCACGACGTCGTGATGGTACTCGACCGAGACGGCGTTTATCGTCGCATCGCGCCTACTCGCCCCGAACTTCTCTACAGGCCGGCAGAGGAACTTCTCGGCAAGCATCTGCACGAGATTTTTCCGCCCGAGCAAGCTGACCGCTTTCTCCAAGCCATCCGCCACACCCTCGCCGTGCAGCAGACGACTATCATCGAGTACGAACTCACGATCCGCGGGCGCAAACTGTGGTTTTCTACTTCCATCTCGCCGATGGGCGATACGGAGACGTTGTGGGTGGCACGGGATGTTACGGAGTGGAAACGCGCCGGCAAACAAATCGACATGCTTGCGCATGCCCTGCGCAGTATTGATGAAGCCGTCAGTATTACGGACATGCAGGACAATCTGATGTTCGTGAACGACGCATTCCTGAAGACGTACGGCTACACGCCCGACGAACTGCTCGGCAAGCACGTGAATATTCTGCGCTCTCCGCAAACGCCGGCCACCGTGTATCAGGAGATTCGTCCCGGAACACTTCGCGGTGGCTGGCGCGGCGAACTGATAAACCGCCGAAAGGACGGAACGGAGTTTCCCATCTTCCTTTCTACTTCTGTGGTCAAGGACGATCATGGAAATCCTATGGCGCTCATCGGGGTTGCCAGCGACATCTCCGAGCGGAAGCGAGCAGAGCAGGCGCTGCGTGAGAGCGAGGCGAAATTCCGCACCGTCGCCGAAACCGCCGCAACAGCGATCTTCATCTATCAAGACGAGTATTTCAGGTATGTCAACAGGTATGCGGTTACACTCACCGGATACTCCGAAGAAGAACTTGTGCGCATGAAGTTCTGGGACCTTGTACATCCGGACCATCGGGAGATGATTCGAGCGCGAGGCCTTGCCCGCCAGCGAGGAGAGTCCGTCCCGTCCCGCTACGAGTTCAAGATTCTCACCAAGAATGGAGAAGAACGCTGGCTCGACTTCACCGCGGGCATCATTGAGTTCGAGGGGAAAACGGCCGGGGTGGGGACGGCCTTCGATATCACCGATCGTAAGAGGGCCGAAGAAGCTCTCCGCGAAAGTGAGGAGAGATACCGTACGTTCTTTGAGCAAGACCTGACTGCCGATATCGTGGTTTCGCCCGACGGGCGTGTGCTCATGTGCAATCCCGCGTATGTCAGGATGTTCGGCTTCGCCTCCGAAGAGGAAGCCATGCAAACCAACATTACTCACCTCTGGCCAAGTCCCGAAAAACAAAAAGAGGTGATCGAGTTGTTGATACGCGAGCGTACGCTAAAATATCACCCCCTCGAATTGCGACATCGCAGCGGCCGTCCTGTCTATGTCATCTCGAACATTATCGGTATCTTCGACAGCGATGGAGCGCTGCAGCGGATTCAATCGTACCTCTTCGACGACACGCCGAGGAAACTTCTGGAGGAGCAGCTTCGCCAGGCGCAGAAGATGGAGAGCCTTGGGACACTTGCCGGCGGTATCGCCCATGATTTCAACAACATCCTCGGCATCATTCTCGGCTACACGTCCGTGCTCGAACAAGGCCCGGTGACCTTTAAGAAACTTTCTCAGACGATCGAGGCCATCAACAAGGCAACGCAACGCGGCGCGTCGTTGGTGCGACAGTTGCTCACCTTCGCCCGGAAAACGGAGACCGTCATGGAGTCCGTTCTCCTCAACGACAGTATTCAAGAGGTGACGAAACTCATTCGGGGAACCTTCCCAAAAACAATAGAGATTGACACGACGCTTCAACCCGGTCTCCCTCCGATCGTCGCTGATGCAACGCAGATGCATCAAGTCCTGCTCAACCTCTGCGTGAACGCACGAGATGCAATGCCCAAGGGCGGCTTGCTGTCCATCCGAAGCTCTACTGTACCGGCCGACCGCCTTGCAGCGAAGTTCCCCAAAGCCGGTGGCAGTCAGTACGTTCATCTCGAGGTCGCCGACACCGGCATCGGCATGGATGAACAAACACGGCAGCGCATCTTCGATCCCTTCTTTACAACAAAAGGTCCCGGCAAAGGAACCGGCCTGGGACTCGCCCTCGTCTACAGTATCATTGAAACGCACAACGGTTTTATCGAAGTGGACAGCAGGCCGGGCCGGGGAAGTACCTTCCACATCTACCTCCCGATTGACGAGCGATTCGGCTTGTCGGAGGAAACTCGACAGGTGATGACGGCAGAAATACCCGGTGGCACCGAGACGATTCTGTTGGTGGAGGATGAGGAGATGCTTCGTAATCTTGCAGAGCTTGTTCTCTCGTCAAAAGGATATCGTGTTCTTTCGGCAAGAGATGGTGAAGAGGGTGTTGCACAATACGCCAAACACGGGGCGACAATTGACCTTGTCATCTGCGATCTCGGCTTGCCAAGACTGGAAGGCTCGGAGGTAGCCCGCAGAATGCGTGAAATGAATCCGGCCGCCAATATTGTGATCGCCAGCGGTTTCATCGACCCTGCCGTCAGATCGGATCTTCAGGCGCTCGGGGTTCTGGAGTTTATCCAGAAACCCTACCGGCCCGATAGCATGCTCCTCACGGTTCGGCAGGTGCTGGATGCCCAAAGGCCGTAAGAGCACTCACATGAAAGACACCGCCTCATGACTCATGCACAGACACCCGAGGAGGTAATGCGCAAGGTAACCACCGATATGATTCTGCGCGCGCTGAAACTTGCCCGACGAAACAGGCGAACGATCTTTATCAGCAAGACGGCGAAAGGCAAGGGGATTGACATCAGCACACTCGATCCGCGAACGGCTGAAGGAAGAACAAACCTTGAGAAGTTCTTTGCTTCGCCCGCGCGTCACTACACCTTCTCGGGTCTGGGCGCTCCCGAAGAGCCGAACGCCATCAATTGGCGGAAGATCAATCTTCCGTTGTGGCGAAGAATCCTTGTCCAGTTTCAAGTCGGCGTTTCGTTCTTCATGAAGGGCACGCCGTTCAAGAACCGATGGTATCGGTGGATGGGATGCCACATCGGACGCAACGTGGAGATTATGCAGATGGCGTGGCTTGATCATTTCCGCCCCGAACTCATCTTCATCGGCGACAACACGCTGCTCGGCGCGTTCACGCGCATTACCTGCCACGCGTATGAAGGGTGCGGCAAGTTTCGCTACGGACTTGTGGAGATCGGCTCCAACTGCACCATCGGCGCGGGTACGGGCATCGGCATGATCAAGATCGAAGACAATGTACGTACGCTGCCCGGTGCAACGGTCTCACCGTTCCTTGCCCGCATTCGTGCGGGTTCCGTTGTCGGCTACGATCCGCCCTCCGTGAAACTGCCGGAGTCGGCCCCTCAACAAGAGTAACGGCCCTCTGTGCCCGAAGCACGAACAATAGACGAGGTCATCCAGCAGCTCGACGAGATCATTGCCTGGTCTCGTGAGTGCGGCAGCCGGCTCGGCTACTTTCCCGCGTTATATCGCAAGGTCACGCAGCAGGTGAAAGAAGGAATCGGCAAGAATTCATTCGAGAACGGGCCGCGCATGGAACGCCTCGATGTCCTCTTCGCCAACCGCTACCTTCGCGCGTTCGAGTCATATCGCGCCGGCACTCCGGTGACAAGGGCGTGGCACGTTGCCTTCACTGCATCCGACGATCGGTGGGCGATCGTCCTTCAGCATCTTCTCCTCGGCATCAACGCACACATCAATCTTGACCTGGGCATTGCCGCAGCAGAGACGGCACCGGGCCAGACGATTCACGGTTTGAAGAACGACTTCGAGAAGATCAATCGGATTCTCGCTTCACTTGTTGATACCGTCCAATCCGCCCTTACGAACGTCTGGCCTATGTTAAAGTTGTTAGATTGGATTGGCGGAAGGAACGATGAGGAAGTGATCAACTTCAGCATCGGCGTTGCGCGGCGCAGTGCATGGCTTACGGCCCAACATCTTGCGTTTCTTGATGAACCGGCAAAGGCTTCTGCCATTGCAACCCTCGATGAAGCCGTCGCCTCCATCGGGCGATCCATCCAGCACCCCGGGCCTGTCGTCGGAACCATTACCAACTGCATTCGGCTTGGCGAGCGTGGCTCGGTTGCCGAGGTTATTGCCCGCCTTGAGAGCATCTGAACGTCCACCCACGCCCACTCGTGCGGTTTTCCCTTTGCAAGAAACTTCGTACATTTGTCCAAACAACAATCCCATGCAGTACAACAAACTTACTCCTGCGCTCCTCAACCGACTTGCCGAGATTGTCGGTGAAGAGGCTGTTCTTACCGACGAAGACGCAAAGGCACTCCACAGCCGCGATGAGACGGAGGACTTCTCCTTCCCGCCGGAAGCCATCGTCAAGCCTTCGACTGTAGGGGAGGTTGCAGAAATCCTGAAGCTCGCGAACTCGCATCGCATCCCCGTCACGCCGCGCGGCGGCGGCACGGGACTCTCCGGCGGCGCGCTTCCCGTGTACGGCGGCATTGTGCTTTCGATGGAGCGCTTCAAGCGAATCATCGAGATCGATGAAAAGAATTTTCAGGCGGTGGTCGAGCCGGGCGTCATCACACAGGTATTTCAAGAGGAGTGTGAGAAGCGTGGGCTGTACTATCCTCCGGATCCGTCCTCACGCGGTAGTTCTCAGCTCGGAGGCAACCTTGCAGAATGTGCCGGAGGGCCGAGGGCTGTAAAGTACGGCGTGACAAAGGATTACGTTCTCGGTCTCGAAGCCGTCCTGCCCACCGGAGAGATCATCAACACGGGCGGCCACGTGCTCAAGAACGTGAGCGGGTACAACCTGACGCAACTCCTCATCGGAAGCGAGGGGACGCTCGGTGTCATCACCAAAATCATCTTCCGACTCATTCCGCTCCCACGCGCGAGGAAAGTCTTGCTCGTGGCCTTCAGCTCACTCGAAGACGCCGTAGCCTCCGTGGCAACCATCTTTCAACGCGGCGTCACGCCGTCGGCGCTCGAGTTCATGGAGCGCGCAGCCGTGCGCGCAGCAGAGACACAGTTAGGCAAGAAGTTCCCGAACGGAGAAGCCGAAGCGCAGCTCTTGATCGAAGTTGACGGCAACTACGACGAAACTCTCGTCAGAGACATTGAAGTGATTGCGGATGTCGTCGAACAGCATCACGCGCTTGACGTTCTTCTTGCCGAAGATCGCCAGAAGATCGAAGACGTGTGGGCGCTGCGCAGAAGCATGGGCGAAGCGGTCAAGAAGATTTCGACCTACAAAGAAGAAGATACCGTTGTCCCACGCGCCGCACTGCCGAAACTCATCCGCGGCGTGAAGGACATCTGCGGAAAGTACGGCATCACCTCCATCTGTTACGGACATGCAGGCGACGGCAACGTCCACGTGAACATCCTGAAGGACAAGATGGATGACGCAGCATGGGCAAGACACCTGGATACTGCCATCCGCGAGATCTTCCACCTCACCGTTTCGTTGGGCGGAACGATTTCGGGTGAGCACGGCATCGGCTACTCTCAGAAAGCCTATCTCCCCATTGCCCTCTCCCCCGTTGATCTGAAGTTGATGAGAGAAATCAAACGGACGTTCGATCCGCATAACATTCTGAATCCGGGAAAGATCTTCGAGGAATGATGCCGCGTAATGGCGGCGAAGAATTTCCCGGAATTCATCGCAGTAACTGACAGGAATCAACTATTTCGTCAGCAGAAACTCCTTCGCCACCTCATCCCATTTCTCCGGTGAAATACTCTTGGCAATTCCCGTCACGGGAACGCCACCATCCTGAAGGGCAATGCCGAGATTGCCCGATATCCGCCGACGAAGTTGCTCAACGGTTTGTTCCATCCACGCTCCGGCGAGCGCGCCCGAAAGCAGATTCCTCAAGTTGCCTCTCATCGAAGACAGCTTGACCAGCATGAGCCAACCTCTGCCGTAGGGATCGCGGTTGAGCAGCTCAGGGGACTTCTTCGCCTCTTCGTTAATCGCGACCACTTCACCTTCCACGGGCGAGAGGAGTTCAATGACCTTGTCGCCCACACGGAGCTTCCACCCGACTTCTCCCTGAAAGAGATGAGCGCCGACAGGAGGAAGCTCAATAGAATCCATCTTTCCCACCAACTTTTGTGCGAAGTCGTCAATGCCGACCCGCGCAGCATACGCTCCTTCGGGATTAGCCCACGTGTGACCCTGATGGTAGTAAAGATGATCTCCCAGCGTGAACCACTCGAGGCGTGAGGGCTTTCCTGGATTGCTTACGGCCGGACGCCGCTGTCTATTCAGGAATCTCCAGAACACGACAAGCGTGAAGAGAAATGCGATGACCAGGATGTACTCCAGCCCCTTGGTCGCAAAGAGATCTACGTAGTTGTTGCCCATTGCTTTTCCTCCTTTCGAACATAAAACTGTATCTTCTCTCCTCCTCTTCTGTCCGTTGCCCACTCTGGCGGCTCTCGTAGAATCGGCATCCGATTCACGACCCAGCGAAGGACCAGGATCTCCGCCACAACCACCGCCAGCGTGATTTCAATTTCCATCCACGACGGAACGTAGTGTTCGGTGGCGTACCACTTGTAGGCGATGACCGACACGTTCAGCCGGTTCAGCACAATTCCGATCAAGGTCAGTACTGCAGCAATGCGAACGAGGGTGAGATTACCGAACTGAACTGCACGCGTGAAGAGCCGTACCGGTATCAGTACGAACCCGATCATCTCCACGAGGAACCAGTATCCCATCGGCGTGTTGATGTACTCCCAATGCTGACCATGAACGAAAACGAGCAGCTTCAGGAAGAAGTACACGTACATCGTTCCGGCGCACACGCGTGCAAGCCCGATAACGATATCGTCGTGGGCAGCGTGATGAGCAGGGCTGATCTGCGAGCGGAACACCCGACGGCTGATGGTGCCCTCGAAGATCACCATGGATAAACCGGCGAAGATGCTCGATACAAAGAACAGAATCGGAATGAACTCCGTGTACCAGAGGGGATGAATCTTGTTCTTCGCCATCAGAAAAAGGGCACCGAGTCCCGACTGGTGGAGGGTTGAAAGCGTAATGCCAAGAATCACCGCGCCGAGTGTGAGTGAGCCGAGGAACTTACGAATGCGCTTCCAACCGAGCCACTCGGCGATGGCGGGGGAGAACTCGATGAACTCCGTGATCATGTAGAGCATAAAGTGCCACGCGACAAGGAACATGACGGAGCTGACGCCGAAGTCATTCCCGATGATAGGGTTGATGACATTCCACGGACGACCGAGATCGAACAGCAGCGCGCCCGCATAGAACACGTACGCGAGAAAACCATTCAGAACAGTTATCCGAACGATCGGATGATACTTCTCCAACCGCAGCACGTACACCATGAAGGTGATGACGTACGCACCTCCGGCAAATGCAACGCCTGTGATGACGTCGAACCCGATCCAGATCCCCCACGGGAAATCCTGCGACAGGTTGGTGGCGTAGGCGAGTCCCTTCGTGAAGCGAATGAACAGGAGAACCGCAGCCACCAGGAGAACCACCGCGGCAAAGATGTTGAACGGCGTCAGGAGTTTCCCCTTCGGCTTCAACTCCTGAAGGATGAAGGTTGCGAAGCGTCTGGCTTCGCTTGCAACAAGTGCCAGAGCGTGACTGTCCTTATTCATCGCCACCTCCTCCTTCGCCCGGTTCGCCTTCCTTCTTCGTGGCGTTGCTCAGCGCGAGCAGAAATGCCGGCCAGAGTGTCAACACAATTGGTACGGCGTAGAGATAGTCCTTGCTCAGTTCGGGATACGAAGTCGTATCGAGGTCCGTGCGGAAGCCGAGTTGTTCGAACGGAACTTTCGAGAGGTACATGTACGATGTTCCGCCGGCTTCATGCTCGCCATAGATGTGGTGTACATACTCTTCCGGATTTTCGACGATGCGCCGCCGCGCTTCTTCGATCAACTCACGACGCTTACCAAATTGCAGCGCTTCGGCCGGACACGCTTCCACGCATGCAGGTTGCTCGCCCTCCTGCAACCGCTCCCAGCATAGCGTACACTTCTGAATCCGGGGCATCGGACTGTCGTATTCGAATTTCGGCACGTCGAACGGACAGGAGATCATGCAGAAGCGACACCCCATGCATTTCGGCTCACGCCAGATGACGGGACCTTCTTCCGTTTTCAGCATTGCCTTCGTGAGACAGGCGGATGCGCATGCCGGCTGGTTGCAGTGCATGCATTGCTTCTTGGCAAATACCTCGCCCTTGTCGGTGTTGTAACGATTGACGAGCGTCCACTGCGTTGTCGAGGGCGATCGTTCCTTCGCGAACACCGCCTCGTCGGGATCGGGCTGCGGAAATCCATGCACTTCGGCGCATGTCATCTCACAGCTCCGGCATCCCACGCAGCGAGTCGTATCTACGAGAACACCGACGAACTCCTTCGGAGGTGTTTCCTGCTCTGCGCGTCCGACACATATCGGAAGAGCTGAAGCCCCCGCCGCGCCGATCGTTCGTACAAAGGTTCTTCGGTTCATGGTGGTATGTTCCTTCTTTGTAGTGCGAGACTCTCTCTCGGCTCCGGGCCTAAGGGGTCGAATCTGGAGATTCGACCTACATCACCGCTTAAAAAACTCCGCCACTGCCTCATCCCACTCTCTGTCATTCAGCTTTTCAAGCTCTCCGGACTTGAATGCTTCGGACGAGCCGTTGCCGCTTCCGTCCTGGCCGTTGCCGGCCGCGCGATGAACGTACTTGTGGGCATGCTCAAGTTCGTCGTGGTAGAACGAAACCGCCGCTTTCCCGATCTTCAACTTCGGGATTTCATCGTCGAGATGGTCGGCATCAATGACGCAGACCCAATTGTCGCCGTACGGCGTCACATCCAATGCTTTCAAATCTCCCTTCAGCGCGGCGTTCACTTTCGCAACGCGCCCGCTGACGGGACTGCTGAAGGGAATCGTGCGGTAGCCTTGCTTGACGTAGAACAGCGGCTGTCCCTTCTTCACCGTCATACCCAGATTCGGCATTTCAAGATCATCAATCCTGCCGATGAACTTCTTGGCAAAATCATCCAGCCCCACTTTCACCGTGCCGTCCTCGTCCATGCAAGCCCACGTGTGCCCCTCGGAGATGAAGACGCCGCCGGGAATCGCAAACTCCGATTCGAGAAGCCCTTCTGCTTTCGGCAGATGCGTGACGTGCACGCGCGGCTTCAACTCCTTCTTGATGCGCTCGTTCCGGCGAATGACGAACTTCCGGGTCATGTCGAGCAGCTCATCTTCCGTAAACGGCTTCTGGATGTAATCCATCGCGCCATATTTCATGCACTCGACGGCAGACTCCACGGTCGCGTAGCCCGTGATGATGATGACATCAATATCGGGCCTGAGGTGCTTCACCGCTTTGGTCACCTCTTCACCGGACATCTCCGGCATTTTCAGGTCCGTAAAGACAAAGTCATAATGATGTGATTGGATGAGGCCGAGCGCTTCTTTCCCCGACATCACTGTATCAACGGAGTAGCCATCGAGCACAAGGATTTTTCGAAAGCTGTCGAGGACGACTTCTTCGTCATCGACACACAGGATGCGTGCCTTCGGGTGCTCAACGGTCACTCGCTTGAGCGTCTTCGCCTCACGACTGAAGTCGAGGCGCAGGCTCGTTTGCAGCGCTTCTTCGCGCTCCCGCCGAATTTTTCGTTCCTTCCACGTCTTCAGCCCGTAGCGTAGCAGAAGATCAGCGATGATAAATGTGATTACAGCTAAGATGAAGATGGCCATAGTTCATGTCTCCTGAGTTTGGTTCTTTACAGCCTCACCCTTCCTCCTCTCTCATAGGAAGAGGGACTCCAGAGAATCTGCACGACAAAAAACATCCGCTGCTCATTCTTTATTCTCCACCAACCCGCCAACAGAAAGTTGTTTGATCTCGTATTCAATATCTTCTGGAACAACCCGGTAGAGCCAGCCTTGCCCATACGGATCGTGCTGCAGGATGCCCACATCAGTCTGCAGTTTTGTGTTGATTTCCAAAATCTTGCCGCTGATCGGAGCGAGCACGTCGTGCAGCAGGTCGGTCATCGAAGCGATGCGTGCACATGTTGTCCCCTGCACAATTTCTTCCTGAGGTGAGATTAAACGTACTTCCTTCACTGTCCCGATCGCTTTGAGGAAGAGATCGGCTGCACCGATGAGGGCTGCTCCTGTCTCCTCCAATTTTGCCCAGCTGATGAAGCCGAGCGCGTAGTAGTGGTCCGGGCAGGCGGCATCGAGGTTTCCTGCACGTATCATCGTGGAGAAGTTCAAACCCCGTTGAACGGTACTGATGAGTTCTTCTTCTGTGAATGGTTTGGGGAGATAGCCGATCGCTCCGCTGCTGAGCGAGCGGACGGCGTGCTCGATGGTGGAGTACCCCGTGGTCATCACCACCGGCGTATCGGGCGATTGCGTCAGCATGCGGCTGAGAAGTTGGAAGCCGTCGAGGTCGGGCATCATGATGTCGCACAGGACGAGCCGATACCGATTGGCCTGCAGGCGGCGCAGACCCGCGTGGGAATCGGAGGCACCATCAACACTGATCCCATGCGCGCCGCACACTCTGACGACCGCATCCAACACCACCGGTTCATCATCAATCACCAACAGATCGTATTGCTTGCTCATGGCACGTCACCTCTGCTGCAGCGGCAGCCGGATTGTGAATGTCGTCCCCTTTCCCACTTCGCTTTGCACGCGAATCGTTCCGTTATGATTATCAATGATCCCCCAGATCACCGCCAGTCCCAGCCCCGTTCCTTTTTGTCCTTTTGTTGAGAAGAACGGCTCGAAGATTTTTCCTAGATGCTCTTCCGGTATTCCCGCTCCGGTGTCGCTGACCGTCACTTCTACATACTCCTGCTTGCCGTCTGCCTCCAGCGCATCCCATCGCTGCCACTCACAATCCTTGCGCGCACATGCTCTGAATTTTCCCGCCGGTGGAACTTCAAAGGCAAAGCTCGATGCGCCGCACTGCGGACACTTCACATCACGCTCGATGAGCGTAGCGCCGCAATGCGGGCAAGCGACTTCTACTTCTTTGCCTGCTGGTACGGGGTAGCCGTACTCGTGCCGACGCTTGCCATAGACGGGGTCGAGATGAATGAAGCCTTCGTTGCCGTTCCAGCGGGACTTCACTCTGATGGAAGGCAACCCGTCAATCTTGCATTCTTCGTCCATCAAGTCGTGGCGCTTGGGGCAGAGGGCTTTCCTGATGCGGGCAACCCCATACGGCGGAAGTGTGGAAAGCTTCGTGCCGATGGTGATGGTGCCGCTCTTGTCCCCAATCGCATCCGCCGCGTTCACCAGCAGGTTGGTGAATACCTGCTGCATTTGATTCGCATCCACCGTCACTTCCGGCAGGTTCTCATCGAACTGACGGATGATCCTGATCCCGCGCAGTGCGGGGAGTTTTTCCACGACGGCGATGGCCCGTTCGGCAATCTGATTGAGATTCGCAGGCGACTTCTTCGGAACGGATTGACGTGCAAAGTCTAACAGACTCTTTACGATCTCACGGCTGCGCGTCGTCTCGCGGACGATCACTTCCAGGTCGGAGCGCAGCGCGGGATCGTTATTCGCTCGCTTGAGAAGGAACGAACTATATGTGAGGACGCCGGTAAGCGGATTGTTCAGTTCGTGTGCAACTCCTGCCGCAAGGCGGCCGAGCGAGGCCATCTTGTCGGATTGGAACAGCTGCAGGCGCGCCTCGGAGAGTTTCTGCGTCATAGTGTTGAACGATCGCGCCAGCATTCCGAGTTCATTGTCTCCCATTTCGCCGATGCGGTAGCTCAGATTGCCGCTGCCTACCTGCTGCGTCGCCGCGACAAGCGCGTCGACGGGAACCACCACCCAACGCCGGACGAAGAAGATGATGATGAGGCTGACGGCAACGATGGCAGCAAGCGCAAACACGGCAAGCTCCACCTGACTCATCGCAATCTTGCGGTCAACGTCCGCCAGCGAATACGTTACATCCAACACCCCCAGCACCGATTGCTGTCTGCTGTGTGCATGACAGTCACCCTGCCAGCATGAAGGCTCGTTGTAGATCGGCGCGATGACGCCGAGGATCCTCGACGAGTCAGGATGGACGCGGAAGATCCGGGTGCGCTCCACATCCGGCAGCCGCTCCAGCGGACGGTCCGCTGCATGACACTTGTAGCAGCTTTCCGCGTTCTTATCCACAACGTGGCCGATGTTCTCCTGTCGCGACGAGTAGATGATGACGCCTTCTTTGTTGAAGACCCGTACCTCATGGATCGCCGGATCGGTGCCGACATCGTTAATGATCTTGTGTACCTGCTCTCGCTGATTCACCAACATGCCGTAGCGCGTGCTTTTCCTGACGGTTTCGCTCAGTTGATTCGCATGGCGCTCCACCTCATCGAGCAGCATTGCCCGCTGCGTCCGAATGCTGAAGTACGAATACACGCCGATGATCACGATGGTCGTGATGCTGACAACGACGATCAGGCGAAAGCCAAGTTTTCGGAACAGCTTCGAATTCACGACTCACTTCCCTTTTGCGACAGCAAGGCGCTTCACGCGCTTGCCGGGTGACTTTTCCGGATACGTGTAGCCTTCATGGCACGCCTCGCAGGAAGGTTTTGCAAACTTCTCGTCCGCGTGGCAAACCTCGCAGCTAAGGGCGGCGTGTGTTTGATCCAACGTCAGCCCTACCACAGCATGCCGGAAGTTCTCAGGAGTCCACGGCTTGTGGCAGGAGGTGCAGGTGCTTGAGAGACCGACGAAAACATTTTTCTTTGTGTGGCAGCGATTGCAGTTCAGTTGCTCATGATATTGCTTCAATGCCCAGCCGGAGCGTCGCTGGTGATCGAAGCCGGGCTTTGGTTCAGCATCGTGGCAACGATTGCAGTTCTCGTTCACGTTGTGGCAGCGTTCGCACGATTCGTGTCCGAGGCTTGCCGCCGCCGGCTGCGCCGATGCACGCTTCCCCTTTTGATGGCAGCGCAGACAACTCTCACTGGAATGGCAGTCCGCGCATTCCAGACCAAAAAGGGCGATGTGTTCGTTGTGGTAGAAAGTTACAAAGCGCCCTTCTTCGTACGCCGTTTCTCGGACAACCCGCGCAGGCTTTGCCACCACCGGATGCTTGCGAACGCTCTTCGCCGCCTTCTCGCTCTGAATTCCCCCCGCTTGAGTCCGCAGCGCGTGACAGCTTCGACAGCCGGTATCTTCACTCCAACGCTTGTGACAATTCAGGCACTGCTGATGATACGCGCCTTTCAGGTCGGGACGTCCGAGGTTGGTCCGCAGCCTGTTCACTTCGTGGCACTCGCCGCAACCGAGTACGCGCCCCGGAGGATTGTAGTGATGGCACATCGTGCAGCCGCCCGCCATCTCCGACATCTCCGCGTGCGCCTTGTGCGTGAAGCGTACGGGCAGATAGAGGCTCGCACTGTCCGAGAGCGCATTCATCACAATGATGTCCGGACCTTCCTCGGCCGTATGCTTGACTGTTGCCATCAGTGTGCGCGGGCAACTGCGAAGCGCCGGGTTTTCTTTTGTCGGCACCTCGACGCTGTGGCACGTCATGCACGTCATGCCGGGCACCGGCCGCACTCGGGTGTCGGTGCTCTGGCCGAATGCGGCAATGCCGACGAATACCGATACCGCCCCAATTACGATTCTTTTCATGACTGACCTCCTGCAGGAGCTTCCTGCAGACTTCGGATCGCATACTTCACTCTTGCCTTCGGCACCGGTTCAGCCACGCTGATGACGGGGAACGTGCGCACGTACACCCGATAGAGAAGAACCAGAAGCGAGACAAACCCAACGGTCACCGAGATTTCTCCCAGCGAGGGAAAGTAGGGCTTCACGGCATACGGCGGGTTATACGCCACGATGAATGTGTTGATTCTGTTGAGCAGAACGCCAAACACGACCAGGCACGAGGCGACGAAGAGCCACAGGGGCGAGCGAATCACCGGCTCCGAGAGGAACATGCGCAAAGGAATCGCCACGCCGACAACAACCTCGATGGCAAACATGACGCTTGCGGTATTGATCTCCGCGAGATACACGAAGCTTTCGCGAATCACCATGTCGCCGATCTTGAAGGCAAGGTAGATGCTCAACAGCGGCCCCATGAAGGACCCAAGACGAGACAGCACATCCATTTCCGGCTTCAGCCCAAACGATCGCGACGCAATCATTGACTCGAAGATCACCATCGGAAAACCGACCGAGATGGCAGAGAGCAGGAACAGGAGGGGCAGAATCGGGGTCTGCCACAACGGATGCACTTTCGGTCCCGCTATGATCATCAGCGTTCCGAGAGAGGACTGATGGAGGGTGGAAAGAACCACGCCCGCGATGATGAAGATGAACATCGTTTTGGAGAGGCCGCGGTCGAGCGCCCGCAGGATCGCATCGAGCGGCTTGTTGAGCCGCGCGAGTATGCCCGGCAGATTGATTCTTCCGACGAAGCGTTCGGCCACAATGGGAATGAATTCGATGTAGAGCACCGTCATGTAGATCATCACGCACATGCCGACTTCGAACAGCGCGGAGTTGCCGTTCCACATGATCAGCGGGTGCCAGATGTAGTACCAGCGCCCGAGGTCAATGCACACGGCAAGAGCAGCGAACGTGTAGCCAAGCATGGCGGTCAGGAGTGCCGGTCGCACGACGACGTGGTATTCTTCTCTGTGCATGACGTGGCCCAGCGCAGCCGTGGTGAAGCCCCCGGCCGCAAGGGCGACGCCCGCAGCAACATCAATCGCGATCCAGATCCCCCACGGATATTGATTGTTCAAGTTCGTCACGGCACCGATGCCGAAGAGAAATCGCGCCAGAAGAAAGCCGAGTCCGTTCAGCGCAAGAACGATCAGAACGATCACTCCCGGCGTGAAGAACGGCGCCGTCATCGGTTGCGGTTTGTGATGTACGGAATTCATTTGAGCTCCTCGTGTTCAGATTCTTTCCTGCGCCGTGTTGCCCACATAACTCCCCCCAACATGGCGTACAGCAGCACAGGGGGAATGAAGTACGCAAAAATCCCATGCTGAATAGACTCCGAGGTCCCCGGCATCGCATGCGTCCCGACGTTCGGCAATCCGAGACTTGCGAAGTCCTTGCGTGCCAGATACATCCAGGATGTGCCGCCGGCCTCGTGTTCGCCGTAGATGTGGCTGATATACCGTTCGGGCGAGCGGCGGATGCGTTCCCGCGCGACTTTGATCAACTCTGTTCGAGGACCGTACGTGAGAGCTTCAACAGGGCAGGTCTCCACACATGCGGGGAGTTTGCCGTCCTTCGTTCGCGAAAAACAAAAATCGCATTTCACCACATCGGGCTTCAGCGCTTCGTTGAATTCGAAGGCGGGCACCTGGAACGGACACGCAACCATGCAGTACCGACAGCCGATGCATTTGTTCGTATCCCAGATGACCGAACCGTTTTCCTCTTTTGTAAACGCGCCAACGATGCACGCCGAGACACACGATGGATGGTCGCAGTGCATGCATTGAACTTTGACGTACACCGGGCTTCCTTCCGTGCCTGCTTCATCGTACTTGTTTACCACCGTAACAGACTCCGGATCCGGTCTGCGTTGGCTGGCGAAAACCGACGTATCCTCATATTCCGTCAGCGGCGGTGTGGGTCGCTCGTGTGCAACTTTGCATGCCCACTCGCATGAGCGGCAGCCGACGCAAACCGTCGTGTCCACGAGGACGCCCATGCGATCGGGGGAAAGAATGTTCTTCGGCCCGGCTTTCGCCGGCTGCAGCGACGCTGAGGCAAGGGCAGCCCCGGCAGCGGCGCTTACTTTGAGAAAATCTCGGCGTGTGTTTTTTGTCATGACGATCCAGTACTCCCGTTATGGATGCACAGTTTCTGGTACACTGTCCGGCTCAACAAGAAAAAACTCCTTTGCCACTTTCCTCCACTCCTCGTCCGAACAGCGGTCGGCGAGATTATTCACCATCACACCCCCATCCTGATACATGAGCGCAGGTGTGCCGTTGAACAGGCGGTTCAATTGCCTCCTCGCCATCTCAATCCACTGCTGGCCGACTTTTCCTTCGAAGAGATTGTTCAGTTGAACCTTCAGCTTTCTCGGTCGAACGCGAAGCAACCATCCATCGCCATAGGGTGAAGCATTGATGAGCATAGGATCGCGCAGCACCATTTCATTTCGGTCAATCACTCGTCCGCTGACCGGACTGACCATCGGCACCACGCGCTCACGATGCCTGACGCGCCACGCTACACCACCCTGGTCCAGATGCTTGAGCAAACGGGGCAACGTCACCTCGTCGACTGTCCCAATCAGCGATTGGGCAAAGTCATCGATCCCCACAAGCACGTCGCCATCCTCCGTCATCCGCATCCAGGTGTGGCCGGGATGGATGTAGCGCCTCACAAACACCGGCTTCACGACGTCGGCGGGCTTATGCTTTCGTCCTATGCCCCAGATGACGAGCACGATTGCCGTCGCGACAGCTAATAGCACTGACATTGTCGGCTCCTTTCCTTCCTGTGTCAGTTCTGGGAAATCACCACATCTCCGAATGCTCCAAGAAGTTTGCCAGCTCGTGAGCATTTTTCTCGATCTTGCCGGGTGTCGTAACTCGTTGATGGCGAGAGCGTTGCAAGGACGCCGAATCTCTTTACGACAATGCATCTTCGCAATCGTCCGGACGTTGGTGTGAAACTCAACAGCGCCGGGCAGCGCGTTCGCCTTTCTGCCTTAAGCACAACAGGTTAGGTTTATGTAGAGTACCGCAGCAGCGAGTTGAAAAAATCAACGCGCCGTACTCGACGCTTGCGAGTCTCCCGTTTGTTCATATCTTCAATAACGGAACATGGACGCACGCCGCTGCAAGGCAATCATGTCGAGAAAAACAACAGCACGCAGAACGCTGATAGCAGCACTGTTCGCTGCGCAGATCATCTCTGCCCCATCCTGCAAGAATGAATCCGGACAGCCATCCGAGGCAACTTTCCTTTCCTTACCTTCGGTGTTCGTTCCTGTTGGCGTACTGAGACAGCCGCAGGGCATCTCGGTGGACGCCGCCGGTAACGTGTGGGTTGCCGATACACGTGCAGGGAAGGTCCGCCGCTTTTCTGCCGACGGTGTGCTTCAGGATTCCGTTGTCGGATTCTCCTTCCCTACGAGAATGGGAATAGATCGCTCGAACAACACGCTCCTCGTGATCGACAACCTGACGATCAACCGCATCAACCCACAGACAGGCACGGCGCTGATTATCACAACGTTGAACGGAACGACCATTGACGGCTCTTCGATCTTCGACGTGAACACCCGTACGATGGGCGCCCTCACGCTCGACGTTCAACTGCTCGGCGATCTTGACGGATCATTGACGGGCGATGTATTCGTCGGCTGCTACGGGACGCCGGAGAACTTTCTCGTACGCATTCGGGCAGGAGCGGCAACTGCCCTTGCATCGTCGGCATCGACGCCGCAGAACCCCGCCGAGCGAGGTCCGCATTTCGTCGCCGCAGATAGATTCGGCACGGTGTTCACCTCCTTCGTCCTTGCGGGTACGCCAGCGCGTGTACGTATCTATTCGTATTCACCGTCGAGTCCCAACCTCAGCCATGGCTTGGCCGAGCCCTTTGTCACGGGCGCGGCACTGGGATCGACTATGGATGCATCGGGAAATTTGTATATTACAGACCCCGCCACGCAGGAGTTGATAGTGATTGCGACACTCTCGGAACGCACTATCGCCCGCTACAGCATCCCGGATGTAGGTGGGTACTCGATGGTGCCGCTCGATGTTGCAGTGTCAGATGACGGAAGGGTTTACGTAGTCGTGACCGACCGGTTAGGGATCGAAGCGGGGGCGGTTCTCAAATATGTGAGGAATTCGCGATAAACATCCATCATCATCAAAGGACGTGATCACCCATGAAAGCCCTGATTGCCGATGCCTTCCCCGAACCATACCTCAAGCAGATCAAGGAATTGGGGGTTGAGGTTGAGTACAAGCCGAAACTCAAATCCGAAGAACTGCGCGCCCATATCGGCGACTCGAACATCCTCGTCGTTCGCTCCACCGAGGTGAAAGCCGACTGCATCACATCGGCAAAGGCCCTGACGATGATCATTAGGGCAGGCGCGGGAGTCAACACGATTGATATTGCAAGTGCCAACGAGCGCGGCATCTATGTTACGAACTGCCCCGGCAAAAACTCGATTGCAGTAGCGGAGCTTGCCATGGGATTGCTTCTGGCACTCGATCGTCGCATCGCGGATAACGTGATTGATCTGCGGGCCGGAAAATGGAACAAGGGTGAATACTCCAAAGCCGACGGCATTTTCGGCAAAACACTCGGCTTGATCGGTGTGGGGCAGATCGGGCGGGAAATGATTCCACGGGCAAAGGCATTCGGCCTGCGCGTGATCGGCTGGTCACGGTCGCTCACGCGCGAAAAAGCTGCTGCGCTCGGGATAGATTTCGCAGGAACCGTTCAGGACCTTGTCACGCAATGCGATATCCTCTCGGTCCATGTGGCCCTCAAACCGGAGACAAAGGGACTCATCAACAGAAGCATTATCGAGATGATGAAGCCCGGAACGATCTTCATCAACACTTCTCGCGCCGAGGTCGTGGACGAGGGGGCGCTGGCCGAGGCCGCCGCTGCCGGGCGCATTCGCGTCGGGTCGGACGTCTTCATTGGTGAGCCGGAGGACAAGACAGGAACGTTCACGAGCAAGCTTGCTTCTCTGCCCAACGTCTACGGCACACACCATATCGGAGCTTCCACCGAACAGGCACAGAATGCCGTCGCCGAAGAAACCGTTGCCATCATACGCGAATACATCCGGCAGGGAACCGTGCGCAACTGGGTCAACCGCGCGAAGAAAACCGCCGCCACCTGGCAGCTCGTCGTTCGTCACTACGACAAGCCGGGCGTGCTTGCCAACATCCTGGGTGACCTGAAGGCTTCGAACATCAACGTCGAAGAGATGGAAAACGTTGTGTTCGATGGTGGAAAAACGGCATGCGCCACCATACGTCTTGCTGCGCGTCCTTCCGAAGAGCTGCTGCACCGCATGCAAGAACGAACGGACGAAGTCATCCAGGCAACACTCAACGCACTGTGATTTCGTTTTTCACTCTCCCTCACTCTCGTCAGAGGATGCTTGTGAATTTTTTTCGCCTTTCCGTATTCGTTCTTTCATGGCCAGTCCTCGTTTTCTGTCAGTATCCTCACGTTAGGACGGGCATCGAGGTCCTCCGCGAGACACAATTCGCAGCGCTGAAGGGAAAGCGTGTCGGGCTGATTACCAATCCCACCGGTGTGGACGCGAAGCTCCGGGCGACGGTGGATATTCTTGCCGGGACACCGACTGTCAAACTCGTGGCGCTGTTTGGTCCCGAGCACGGCGTGCGCGGAACGCTTCCTGCAGGCGAGTACGTCGAACACACAAGCGATTCGCTCACCGGCCTGCCCGTCTATTCGCTCTATGGCAAGACACGCAAGCCGACCCCCGAAATGCTCAAGGACATCGACGCGCTGGTGTATGACATTCAGGATGTCGGCGTTCGCTCATATACCTACATTGCCACGATGGCCCTGGCCATGGAGGCGGCAGCAGAAAACAACGTCGAGTTTGTCGTGCTTGATCGTCCGAATCCGCTGGGCGGCGTGCGTGTGGAGGGCAACCTTGTGGAGAAGGGCTTTGAGTCGTTCGTCAGTCCGTTCCCGATTCCCTACATTTACGGCCTGACCTGTGGCGAGCTGGCGCGCCTGCTGAACGGCGAGGGGATGCTCAAGAACGGAGTTTCGTGCAGGCTTACCGTCGTACCGATGCACGGATGGAAGCGCAGCATGACGTTTGCACAAACCGGTCTACCCTGGGTTCCAACGTCGCCGCACATTCCCGATGCCTCCACGCCGCAGTACTATGCGGCAATGGGGATGGTCGGCGAACTGAGTGTCCTTTCCGTCGGCGTCGGCTACACGCTTCCCTTTCGAACGTTTGCTGCCGAGTGGATCGAAC
Source organism: Ignavibacteriales bacterium (assembly GCA_037441705.1). Taxonomy (GTDB): domain Bacteria; phylum Bacteroidota; class Ignavibacteria; order UBA10030; family UBA6906; genus CAADGV01. The sequence goes on along the minus strand of JBBIRR010000012.1, from coordinate 42,042 downwards.
CGCAGCGATTTGCCGAGACACTGAATGCATTGAAACTCGATGGGGTTTTGTTTCGCCCCATCACCTACAGGCCTTTTTACGGCAAGCACAAGGATAAAACCGTGGGCGGCGTCCAGGTACACATCATCGACGATTCCCGAGTTCGCCTGATGAGTCTGCCATTCATTTGTTTGCAGATTCACAACGACTTGTATCCCGAGAAGAATCCCTTTCTGCTTGCCGACAGCTCGCGGCTGGCGATGTTCGACAAAGTTGCCGGCACGAATCAGCTTCGAACACGCTTCGCCCGTCGCATGAGATACGAGGATATTCGGGACGTTCTGCAGAACGACGTCGAGCCGTTCCGGAAAAAATCTGCGAAGTACCTTCTGTACCGATAAAACAAAGGCCGAGCCCACACGTGGAACTTGACTCCCGATTTGTTATATTGGAGCCAGCGAGTCAGGCTTCACGTCCTTCCGTCGGCTTGCATCCTCGAAGTCAACTTCTCGAATCACAAACAGTGGGTGGCGCATGGATACAAAAGTCGTGACCAAGCAAGCTGCCGAAACTCCGCCCAAGATTTCGCTTCGTATCGAACGCGACACATCGAAGACGAAGCAGTATGAGTTTACCCACAGCTTCACAATCGGCCGAGGGCAGGAGTGCGAGGTTGTTCTGAAGGACTCCGCCGTCAGCCGCGTACATGCGAAGGTAGAGTTTGTTGACGGGCGATGGTGGTTCGAAGACCTCAAGAGCACCAACGGCTCATACAAGGAAGGGATACGCGTTGAGCGCACGCCTCTCACGCTGACCACGCGGATCGGATTGGGTGTAAACGGCCCTCTTCTCTACTTCACGGTGGAAGGAACGGAAGTCGTCGACCCGACCGCCGCGCAGAAAGGAGACCCATCGCTTTCGGGCGTGATCAAACATTACTTCGAGGAGGGCAGCACTGCACCCGCCGGCGAAAGGACACAGTTGGTGCGCAAGGCCTTCAAGCTAGTTTCCCGAAAACAAAAGGGAAAGTACATGAAGCTTGTGGCTCTCGCGGCGCTGCTGGCCATCGCCGCGGGTGTGTACGCCTACATCAAACATCTTCAGGTCGAGAAGTTGCGCGCACAAGCAGAGGACATCTTCTATGAAATCAAACAGATGGACCTCGATTACGCGCAGCTTGTACAGAAACTGACAGAGTCCGGTGATGTACGCCTGAAAGAAGAGGCGGCCAAATACATTACGCGCCGCCGCGCCTTGCAGGACAAGTACGAAGAGTTCGTCAAAGAGTTGGGCATCTACGACGTGAAAGATGAAGCCGATAAAGCGATCCTGCACGTTGCGCGCGTCTTCGGCGAATGCGAAGTGAACATGCCCGAGGAGTTCGTGAAAGAGGTGAAGAATTATATTCAGGAGTGGAAGAAATCACCGCGCCTGCGGCAGGCAATTGCTCGCGCCGAAGAGAACGGCTACGCTCCGCGCATCGCTGAAATGATGATGAATCAGAATCTGCCGCCGCATTATTTCTATCTCGCACTGCAGGAAAGCGACTTCGATGTCCAAGAGGTGGGACCGCAAACGCGCTTCGGGGTAGCAAAAGGGATGTGGCAGTTCATCTCCACCACTGCGCAGCAGTACGGGCTGCGCGTTGGACCGTTAGCCGCGCTGCCCAAATACGATCCAGCCGACGAACGACACGACTTCGAGAAGTCCACCAGAGCCGCCGCTCTGTACATCGCCGACATCTACAACACCGAAGCGCAGGCTTCGGGCCTCCTCGTGATGGCCTCCTACAACTGGGGGCATAATGTTGTGAAGGGATTGATCAGCAAGATGCCCCAAAACCCGCGCGAGCGCAATTTCTGGCAGTTCTTCAACCAATACAGGGATCGAGTCCCAAAGGAGACATATAACTACGTCTTCTACATCGTCTCCGCGGCCGTCATCGGCGAGAATCCGGAGTTGTTCGGGTTTAAGTTTAAGAACCCGTTGGGCATGGTCGGTGAGAAATACGCGAGTTAGACGCGATGGCGCCTTGCGAGTTCTGTTCACACTGAACGACGAGCAGCAATCCTCATTGTAGGGTCGGTCCTGATATGGCTACACATCACAAAATCATCATTGGCGACGCACGGAGAATGTCTGAGCTTCCCGATGAGTCCGTGCATCTCATCGTGACTTCCCCGCCGTACTGGCAACTCAAGGACTACGGAGACGAGAACCAGTTGGGTTTTCACGATTCCTACGAGAGCTACATCAACAATCTGAATCTGGTCTGGAACGAGTGTTTCCGCGTGCTGCACAAAGGATGTCGGCTCTGCATCAACATTGGCGATCAGTTTGCCCGCTCCGTTTATTATGGCCGCTACAAGGTTATCCCGATCAGAACAGAAATCATCAAGTTCTGCGAAACACTTGGACTGGACTACATGGGAGCCGTCATCTGGCAAAAGGTGACGACAACGAACACGACGGGCGGGGCATCCGTTATGGGATCTTTTCCCTATCCAAGAAATGGCATCCTCAAGATCGATTACGAGTTCATCCTCATTTTCAAGAAACTCGGCGATCCTCCCAAAGTGAGCCGCGAGGCAAAGGAGCTCTCCAAACTTACCACGGAGGAGTGGAATACGTATTTTGCCGGACACTGGAACTTCGGCGGTGAGAAACAGGACAACCATCTGGCGATGTTTCCCGAGGAGCTTCCGCGAAGATTGATCAGGATGTTCACCTTCGTCGGAGACACGGTGCTCGACCCTTTCTTGGGCAGCGGTACGACTTCACTCGCCGCAAAAAACCTCAGCAGGAATTCTGTTGGATACGAGATCAATCCTTCCTTCATCCCGATCATCAAGAACAAACTGAACATCGCCGAGCGAGACATTTTCGGCGATGCGACCTTCGAATTCGTCGTGCGGAAAGAGAACGACATTGACTTCGACAAAGAAATCGCACGCTTGCCCTACAAGTTTTCCGACCCGCACGCCCTCGACAAGAGGATTGATCCGCGTACGTTGAAATTCGGGTCGAAAATCGAAAACGGCGATAACGGAGGGAGAGGTGAGCTATTCACCGTGAAGGAAATCATCAGCCCCACACTGATCAAACTGAGTAACGATTTGATGGTCCGACTTCTCGGTGTTGCCGAGGAGCCATCCCAACGACAACACGCAATTCAGTTCCTTCAAGCCAAGCTCAGAGGCCAACGAATCTATCTCAAGTTCGATAGAGATAAACACGACGAGAGCCGTAACTTGCTTGCTTATGTTTACCTGAAAAACAAGACATTCATCAACGCACATTTGGCAAGGACAGGGTTCGTCTCAATAGATACTACCAGGAGCTTCAAGTTCCGGGAGAAATTCATACGCCTTCGAAATGAGCGACTCAATCAATCTCACATCGACACACAAGCCGAATGAGAATTACGCTAAGCTCTGCAGAGGTCCGTGAGTTGCTCGATGCCCCACCGCCCAAGTTGCCCACGTATGTGTCTCCAATCTTAAACCTTGCAAATCGTTTCGCTTCCGGTACCAGACCAAGAGTCGTGGGTCAAATGTCAGAGTTGATCCAACAATTTGACGGTCGCACCTTAAACGACTGGGCTGCGTGGTATCAAGAACGACATCCCGATGCTATCGCTGAAGCCATCCGTCTCATTCGAAACAAACTTTCTGACTTCAAACGCGTCATCGACAACATTACAGACGAGATGATCGAACAATGGGTCAAAGATCTCGTTCTTGTCAAGACTTTCATCGGGCTCAAGTTTCAAGAGGCTATTCTCAAGAAGGTCGCGGAAACCACCGGCCTTAGACTACTCACTCGCTTCGCCTGATCAAGAAGCCCGTGGCATAGACGGGCTCGTTGGTGATCGCGAGGTATCCATCAAGCCTGCATCCTGGAAGGATCAGGTCATTCAGCGAGAGACCCTTCAAGGTGTGCTGATATACTATCGCAAGACTGACGACGGATTGGAAATCGAATTCGAACCCGCTGATTTTCAACCCGGGGCCTGAGACTACGTCATTCTTCCGTACCGTAAAACGAGCCGGGTTCGCAGCTTTTCGAAGGCATCGGGCGAAATCAGCACCTCGTGGAAAATCGCCGCGACATCCTTCTCCGTCAGCCGCTCGAAGTCCTCGACGCGTGGAGTAATCACAACGCCGGCCAGATCAATCGCCGCCGGACTTACGAGAACCTGTTTCTCGCCGCGTTCATCGTACACCGACGGACGATGCTTCGCACGCGGGAAGACGATTAGCCTCCACTCCCCATCTGCGTACCACGAGATGATGTTCATCATCGGCTCGTCCGATCGTTCCTCGATATCCTGCAGGGAATGCATCACGGCCGCGCACGCTTTCTGTGTCTCTACCTGATCGTCGGACTCGATAGCCACAAACCGCCGATCGTGAGTCGCAACGCCAAAGATCAGCACGCCGTTTCGGTCGGCAAGCTTTTCTCCTGCCTCCATAATGAGCCGCTCATAGTCTTCTTCCAACGGAAGAGAGCCGGCGCTGCCCGCTTGCAGGTGAAGATGGTCGGGTGCGGATGCACCGCAGCGCGGGCCGTTGTAGAGCACGACAAATTCCCCTTCCAGGTCCTTGCTCAACTGCAGAAGTGTTGATAGAACCTGTTCGATGTTCTGCGGCACGTGACGCGTATGCGGGATAGTAAAATGTTCCGGAAAGATGGGAAACGGATTGCACAGAATGAGAAACTCATCGCCGTACTGCACACCCCGTTGTTCGATTGGAAGATTGGGCACACACAGAAAGCACGGCCTCTGGCGAACGGACGCCTCATCGACCCGGGCAGCAGTGGAAGTTAGCCGGGCGGGATTATGCTGGACACGCACCATCGAAGGGCCGAGCTTCAACTCCCTCGTAGCAAGCGCAGCAAGACTCGCGTAATTGCGGCGCAAAAGTTCCCACGTGGCTTTCTGCTGCTGGAGAAGTGTGCGCAGATCCTCGCTGAGATTGCCCGACAGGAGATGAGCGGGAAGTAGCGGCAATAAACTCATACGGTCGACGGCGGCTTCTTACGGCTTTTCCTCGCATCGGCACGCCGCATCGCGTTCTTTCGCTGGCGCGCAAAAATCTCCAGCGTCCGGAGTTTGTCTTTGTAGAAGTTGAATGCGTTGAGCGTTGCGATGTCGAGATTTGCATCGGAATTCCCTTCCCAGCGGCGGCAGAGGTAGATCGGCTCGTAGATGCGCCCCACGTGATAATCGCGCGAGATGGCGAGACCCACGGCGTAGTCCTCTCCGTAACTCACGTTCGGAAAGGGAATACGGCGAAGAATCGGCGTGTAGAACGCCCGCGGGGCGCCGAACCCGTTGACACGCAGCACGTTGTTCCTGCCGTTCGCGGGAGTCCACTCACGATGATCAATCACGCCCGGGGGAATCTCCCGCAGCTCGAAATCCGTCATCTGATAGGAGCCGACCACCATTGCACACCGTTCGCTACGAAAGACATCAACAATCCGCTGCAGTGTTGTCGCGTCCTTGTACAGGTCGTCGCTATCGAGTTGGACGGCGAAACGGCCGCATGAGGGATGATGCACCGCCTCATTCCAGCAGCCTCCGATTTCCAGACCTTCCTGCTCAGGCACAAGGTGCAGCACGCGTTCGTCGCGCTCCGCCATCTCCTTCACAATCCGGCTCGTTCCATCGGATGAATGATTATCAACGACGATAATGTTGAATGCAAAGCGTGCCTGCTGGCAAAGCGCCGACGTGATGGCGTCGGCGATCGTCTTCACTCGATTCTTCACAGGAATGATCACGGATGCTTCGAACGGAAACGACCCTTCCGTCACGTCAACCTCTTCAACCTCCGGCTTCAGAAAGGCTCCGATGGTCTTGAGGTGTTCACTCACCGCAATCTCCATCTCCACCTGAACGTCACGATTTCTTGGGTCAACATAGTCGAATTGAGCGGCGCTGGCTGGCCGGGTCTCCATCGCATGCCGGGCGTAGAGGAATTCGCCGACACGGGTCAGACGGCCTCGCCGGAAGAGGGCAAGGCGCAGCGCGTACAGGCCTGCTGCGCGAAACGTATGATGAGACACCTCCTCTGCTGCTTCTCTCACCATCACGCTGTTCATCATCAGCACGGAGCCGAAGTCAAACTCGTCCCGAATACTCCCCTCCTGATACTCAATCGTCGGATGAGGAACTCGAACTCCACGCCGCACGTCGATGCAATCGGAATACACAATGCTCGACACCGTCGTCTCGGCCACGGCATGGAGCCGCTCGAGGGCAAACCGGTCGAAATCAATATTCGTCTCGTGCAGCACGAGCAGACACAGATGCGTCCGGGCTTCTCTCGCAATTGCGTCCATCGTTTGCGTTGAGGTAAGACCTGTAACGGGAATCGGGACACAACCGTCGAGCGTCGGGCCGGCCGTCAGCAGGCACACTCGCTCGACCAGCGCCGAGCGTTGAAGTTGTTCAATCGTTCTCCTGATGGCTTGCTGCCCGCTGTACGGGACAAATGCTGTGATGGGTTTCGACATGAAGCGTTGATAACAGTAGGTCGTTCTCGATGCAGGTCGTTATCTGCGTCAGGAATCTACATCAAACAGCAACGAATTACAATGGCGCGCGCCTTCGTGTGCACCGAGAGCTATCGGTCAGGAGTGTTTCTTTCCAAACTCCGGATCGACTCTCACAAATGCCGTCACAACGAAGCTCGGGATCGTTGCGATCATGATCCACCAAAAAAAACCCGTGTAGCCAAGGTGTTCCTGCAGCCACCCGCTGACCATGCCGGGGATCATCATGCCTAACGCCATGAACCCTGTGCAGATGGCGTAATGGGCAGTCTGGTACGGGCCCTGCGACACATAGATCATGTACATCAAATACGCGGTGAAGCCGAATCCGTATCCGAATTGCTCGATCGCAACAGCAACATTCACCGCGAGAAAGTCCTTGGGCAACGCGTGTGAAAGATAGACGTACACAGCATCCGGCACGTTGATGGCCAGGACCATCCAGATGAGCCAGAATTTGAGCCCGCGGCGTGAGATGACGAAGCCTCCTACCAGACCGCCAAGCAGGAGCGCGACGACGCCCACCGTTCCGTAGACAAATCCAACTTCGCTCGTGCTGAGTGCAAGGCCACCCTCCTCAGCCGGGTCGAGAAGAAACGGCGAGGCAAGCTTGACAAGCTGTGCCTCGGCAAATCTGAACAGAAGCAGGAAGGCCAGCGTCGCGCCGATGCGCTGCTTCGTGAAGAATGAAACAAATGTCTGAACGAACGCTTTCAGAAAATCGCCGGGGCTCCCTTCCACTTTCGGCACATCGGTTGTCGGACGAGGAAGAATGAATTTGTGGTAGAGAAAGAAGAGAAAGAAGAGCGCGGAAAGAATCGCGAACGTCCACGTCCACGCACGAGGGATATCGCCGGTCGTGGTTTCGAAATGTCCCGCCACCATCACCAGCGCGCCCTGCCCCGTAATCATTGCAATGCGGTAGAATGTACTGCGCACACCCACAAACGCCGCCTGCTGATGTTCCTTCAGGCCGAGCATATAAAAACCGTCGGCCGCGATGTCGTGCGTTGCCGAACTGAACGCCATGAGCCAGAAGACGGCGAGCGTCCACTGGAAAAAGTCGGGCAGGGGAATCGTGAGCGCGACCGAGCCGAGCGCCGCGCCGATGATCAGTTGCATCGTGATGATCCAGACCCGCTTTGTCTTGAACAGATCGACAACCGGGCTCCAGAGCGGCTTGATCACCCACGGCAAATACAGCCAGCTGGTGTACAACGCAATGTCGGTGTTCGAGATGCCGAGCCGCTTGTACATGATCACCGAAACCGTCATCACGACGACGTACGGGATGCCCTGCGCGAGATAAAGCGATGGAACCCACAGCCAGGGATTTCGATGCGCTGGTGTATCGCTCATGCGCAGCTCAGGAAAGTGAATGATCGCCGAAACGGCACATCGGCATGCATGCTATTCTTCACACCAATCCAAGAAGTTCTCGATCCCATCAACAATCCGCTCGGCGAGTTCTTTTCGGAAATCGTCGTCGAGCAGTTTCATTTCGTCTTCGGGATGAGAGATGAACGCTGTTTCAACAAGCACGGAAGGAATCTCCGTCGGACCCAGAAGCGCAAAGTTGAAGCTGCCGACATTTGCGAACGAGCCGAGACCCGTTTTGACAATCTCGTCGAGAATGAAACGCGACAGGGGCCGATAGCAGATGTGCTTGTAAAACGTTGCAGCACCGTTGGTTGCAAGAGGATCGGATGTCAGTCCGACCGAATTCGCATGAATGCTGACCAGCAGGTCGGCCTTGCCCTTGTAGGCGCGAAGGAATCGCTCGGTAATCGTCGGGTTCGAATCGTTCGTGCGGGTCATGATCACACGTACGCCGTTGTCTTCCAGAATCGTCTTCACATGATTGGCAATCATGAGCGCAACGTCCTTCTCTTTCAGTCCCGTTGCTCCGAGCGCTCCGAGATTCTCGCCCCCGTGGCCGGGATCAACCGCTATGGTGAGATGCTTGAGCGTTAGCCGTTGCGGCTGCGGCTTGACTCTTATCTTAAGATTCGTGCCTTCATAGCCAATCCCATATCCCCAGATCTGTTGGTGCTCCAATTCTATGATGATACGAAAGACATCCGTTTCCATCTGCTGGTAATACACATTTTTGATTTCACGCGTCGTCATCGTTTGCGTGATCCAGTTTGTGTTGGATGTTGCGCCGTACACATCCACAACGATGCGCGTTGGCTCAAGCTCCTGCGTCGTCGAATACGGAAGCCGGTCGCTCAGTGTTACCGAAACAACATCGTAGTCAGGCTCCGCCGACACGGTAATATTGCCCGTGAGGGATTTGGGCATGAATGGATCGCCCGGCTGCAGATCGACGAAACTCGTGTCAATCCAGACCTGGAGGTTGTCCGTCAGCGCGACGCGGAACAGAGAATTCACCTTGCCCGTGATCTTCAGCCGTATGCCGGGATTGATGATGGAGAACTTGTGCCCGCCCAGGCGATCGTCACCCAGACTCGTGTTGAGGAAGGGGCGCTCGCCCTTGGTAATTCCCACGACTGGCAGCTGGTGCGGCTTGAACGAGACCCGAGCAGAAGTGGAGCGCGTAACAGCCTTGCCTGTACTGTCCTCGAGTCGGAACGTGATGCGCTGGCTGAGCAGCGTATCCGTGTCTCGAACTCGATACGTTCCGCGATAAATGCCCGCAAGGCCCCGGCCCGAGTTGAGCTGGCGCTCACTCATCGGTATGCCGTTCATGAAGCTTGCTTTGCAGCCGGGTGTGCCTTTGAACTGGACATTGAGAATGTCGCCTGCTGCAAGCCACATATCCTGCGTAGGCAGCATCATGATGTCCTCGATGAGTAACGTATCGCTGGGGGTTGACTCGATAGGCTTCGACCGGCGAATGACAAAATCTTTCGTGACGCGGCCGCCAGAGGGATCGACGGCAGTGATGGTGAACAGATTATCGCCCACAGCGAGGTCGAGTTTTCCGCAAAACGCGCCTGAGGGATACACTTTGAACGGCCTTCCGTTGACATCAACTTTGCTGTCGGGAAGTGTGCTCGCGGATAGTCTGTAAACGGCCGATGAGGTTGTTACGGTGTCGGATTCGGGCACAACAAGCAGAATGAAATTTCCGGTGCCGGCATTACTCTGTGCATCACAAGGCACTGCCACGAAAGAAGCGACGAGAATGAAGATAAAGGCCGTCATCCGTTCGACTCAGTACAGGGCTGTCAATTGTGTGTGGGGGAAATAATGCGAGAGAATTTTCCCGTGATCGTAGCCGCGTTCACCCATTACTGCCGCGCCGATCTGACACAACCCAACGCCGTGACCCCATCCCGCTCCGCGAAGAACGAAACGCGACGGGAGGCCGTTGCTCACCTCCTGCTTCTCGACAACAAATGCCGAGCTGAAGAGGTGCGACGGAGAAAGCGTCCGGCGAATCTCCAACTCTTTCCCGATAGTGCACGTCCTGCGCCTGCCAACGATGGTCAACTCCACAATCCGCCCTGAGGCACCGCGCCGGCGCGGCTTCAGATCGAGTATTCCTCCGAAGTCCATGCCGCTCTTGCGGTTTACGAGATCGGAAAGTTCTTGCTGAGTGTATTCGACACGCCATCGGAAAAAATCCTTCGTCTCACGATCGAAGGTGGGAAGAACATGCGCAATCAGGTCCTGATCGTTAGTGTTGCAGAACACCGGCGGCCGCCGGCGAATCCACTGCCCGGCGCGGGCATCATCCTCCAGCGTCCCGACAAATTCCTCGGGAGGGCGGGCTGCATCAACGATGGGGACAAGATACGAATGCGGAACAGGCTCCCACACATTTTCGAAGCGCTCGGTCACTCCGCCGCAGCACTTGGAAAACCGGGTATCGCAGACGCTGCCATCAGATGTCAACACCAGGCCGCGTGTGGACTTCACCGCCTCGTGCACCGAAGGGGTATGCACCTTCGTGATCCCGTGATACCGCTGACAGTGGTCGTCGGCGCAGACATCGAACTGATCGTGCTCTTCACGATCGTACCAGATGATACGCTCATTGTCACTCTCCCGGAATGCATACCGGTTCGGCTTCCGCGCTGCACATGATTTCTCGAGCTGGGCAAGGAGCCAGCTTCGAGAGATAATGGTGTGCGCGCGCAGAAAGCTCGTCGAACTCTCGGCGCTCATCTCCGAAGAGATGACGCTTGTGAGATACGATTCGACATCCACAAGGTTGATGGCCGTGACAAGCTCGCCCGAGCGGATGAGCTTCAACGCGCCCGGAAACTGCTGATCTTCATTTCTCTGCCAGTGGAATTGATGACCGATCGTCACGTGATGCAGGATGAACGAACACCCGGCGTTTTCCGGCATCAGAACGAATTCGGCGGCAGTAGAGATTTCCCGGCCGTTCTGCACGATCCGAACACCCTCCCCGTCCGAGCGCGCGAGGAATTCGCCGACAAATGAACCGGCGGCGTCCCGCGCGTAAAACGTACCGAGCAGCGTGAAGCGAATCTCTTGTCGAGTAAGAATACCGACACTGATTGTTGGAGCGGTCATCATCAAGCACTCAATGAGAGAGAGGCGAGGTCGTTCCCCAGCCTGAAAACGAAAGACCCGCTACCGAGCGGGTCTCTCCGCGAGCGCGCTACAAACAATTGATCGCACCCTTCGCCGTGTTCACAATGCATCAGCCTATGCGTTCTCTTCCGGCTGGAAATTCTTCACCTCTTCCACTATCACATCAACGATTTCGGATTCCTTCACTTTGCGTACAACCTCCCCTTTGCGGTAGAGAATGCCGACACCCTTCCCCGCCGCAATGCCGATGTCGGCTTCGCTGGCTTCGCCCGGCCCGTTCACCACACATCCGAGGACGGCAACCTTGACGGGTTTCTTCACGCCCTCGAGTCGTCTTTCCAACTCGGCCATAATCCCGAACAGATCAACTTCCAATCGCCCGCATGTGGGACAGGCAATCAGCTCCACGTTGCGCGACGCAAGGCCGAGCGAACGGAGGATTTCCTTTCCCACCTCTACTTCCTTCACCGGCTCGTCCGTCAAGGAAACGCGAATGGTATCGCCGATGCCCTCCGCCAGCAGCGTGCCGATGCCGACCGCAGACTTGATGGTGCCGACGCGTGTAGTCCCGGCTTCCGTCACGCCGAGGTGAAGCGGGATGTCCGTTCTCTCGGCAACAAGCCGATAAGCTTCAATCATCAAACGTACATCGGTGGATTTGACGGAGATGATCACATCCTTGAAGCCGAACTCATCGCAAATGCCAACGTGCCGCATCGCACTCTCGTACAATGCTTCGGCCGTCGGGTAGCCGTACTTCTCCAGGATGTCTTCTTCCAGCGAACCCGAGTTCACACCGATGCGAATCGGAATACCCTTGTCCTTCGCGGCCGTCAGCACTTCATAAATGCGGCTCTTGCTGCCGATGTTGCCCGGGTTGATCCGCACCTTTGCAACGCCCGCTTCGATTGCCTTGAGCGCGAAGATGTGATTGAAGTGAATGTCGGCAACGACGGGAATGGGCGACTGCCGCACGATCTCCTTGATGGCTTCAGCAGCTTCCTTATCGTTGACCGTTACGCGGACGATGTCGCATCCCGCATCGGCAGCATCGCGGATTTGCTTCAGGGTTCCGGCGATGTCGGCGGTCTTTGTTTTCGTCATGGTTTGAACAGAAATCGGCGCGCCGCCGCCCACCTTGACGCCGCCGATGGACACCTGGCGTGTATGCCGCCGAACGCCCACACGATAGGTCGGATGCGGCACAACCGGCGGCTGATCGGTCATGTTCAATACGGGAATCTCCATACTTCTCCTCAATGAATCTTTCTGCTGGCGTCGTTCAGAATCTTCTTCTCTTCATCCGTCAGACTCTGATACCCGCTTCTGTTGATTTTATCGAGAATCGCATCGATAACTTCCTGATCCACGTCGTTGTCGCTGTCCAGCGGCTTGCCGGATGTGATATCATAAAATCGCGCATCAAGGACTTCATCGTGCGAGAGTTTTTTTGCGCGTCGATGCGGGAACTCGCCCTTCATCACGTTCCAGAGATCGGCGATCGAATATCCTCGCATCGTCATGATCGTCAGGACGAAACCAACGGCTGCGCCGCCGAGGTGGGCAAAGTGCGCAACACCCGATTGCATCCCATACACACCGTAGAACAACTCCAAAAGGATGTATGCGGTGACGAAGTATTTCGCTCTGATCGGAAGAAGGAAGTAGATATAGATGGGACGATCGGGAAACAGCATGCCGAAGGCCACCAGCACGCCGAAGACCGCGCCCGAAGCGCCTACGGTCGGGGCGCCCTCTCCCAACATGACCGGAACAATCAGGTTGGTCACTCCTGCCCCCAATCCGCAGAGAAGGTAATAGGTGAGGAAGCGCTTCGACCCCCACAAATTTTCCAATTCCATGCCGAACATCCAGAGCGCGAGCATGTTGAAAAACAGATGGCCGAACCCTCCGTGCAGAAACATGTACGTCAGCAACTGCCACGGCCAGAAGTTCGCTCCCCACGGCCAGAGGGCAAAGAACTTCATGATCACGCTGTTGACCGGCACGTTGTTGATGCTGAACGGAAAGAAATCCGTCAGCAGCCAGATGATGGTATTACTGATGAGGAGCGTTTTGATGACGGGCGGAAAAAACGAAAACCCGCCGAAGAAACTCGGACGATAATACCGACCACCGCCGCCGTATGTTGAACGATAGAATGACATAGATTCACGCCGGGCATCGTTGTGCTGATTGATGCAACAACGATTTGCGTCCGTTAGTTCAGATTACTTTCGATCGAGAGCAAGAATTCCGGGCAATTGCTTTCCTTCCAGAAACTCCAGCGAAGCGCCGCCGCCGGTCGAGACATGAGAGATAGCTGCCTCGTATCCCATCTGGGCGACAGCCGCTGCCGAATCGCCCCCGCCAACAATCGTCGTCGCTCCGTTACGCGTCGCTTCTGCAAGCAGCTTTGCTACCTCCAGCGTGCCGTTGGCAAAGTTGCTCATTTCAAACACTCCCATCGGGCCGTTCCATACAATCGTCTTCGCGCCCTTGATGGCGAGGCCGATGAGCTGGATTGTCTCGGGACCGATGTCCAATCCTCGCCAGCCTGCTGGAATCTTGCTGACCGGAACCGTCCTCCGCTGGGCATCGTTGTCGAACCTGTCCGCGATGACGCAATCAACGGGCAGAATCACGCGACGGTTCGAGTCCTTGATCTCATCAAGCAGCTTCTTCGCGAGCGGGATCTTCTCCACCTCGACAAGCGAGTCGCCCACCTCCATCTCCTGTGCGCGGAAGAACGTAAATGCCATTCCGCCACCAATGACGAGTACGTCAACTTTGGGAAGAAGATTCTGGATGACGTCAATCTTGCCGGAGATTTTCGCCCCGCCCAGGATAGCGACATAGGGCCGCTTCGGATTGCCCACGGCCTGAGTAAGATACTCGATCTCCTTTTTCATCAAATAGCCTGCGACACACGGTCGGATGAATTTCGTCACGCCTTCCGTGGAAGCGTGCGCACGGTGAGCGGTACCGAAGGCGTCATTCACGTACACATCGCCCAACGATGCAAGCTCCTTCGCAAAGCCGGGGTCGTTCTTTTCTTCTTCGGGATGAAAACGGAGGTTCTCCAGCAGCAGCACGTCGCCGGGCCTCAAGGCGGCAACCGCAACTCTGGCCTCTTCACCCACGCAGTCGTTGGCAAACACCACATTCGTGCTCAGGAGCGTGCCGAGGTGCTGGGCTACAGGCCTCAACGAAAACTCCGGGCTTGGCCCGCCCTTCGGTCGCCCTAAGTGACTCATCAAGATCGGTATCCCTCCGGCGTCTAAAATCTTCCTGATCGTGGGCAGAGATTCGACGATGCGTTTGTCGTCGGCGATTTTCAAGTCATCCGTCATCGGAACGTTGAAGTCGACGCGGACGAGGACTTTCTTCCCTTTGAGTTCTATGTCGTCAATAGTCTTGATTTGCATGAACGGATCTCCGGGCATCGAAAGAAAAGCCCGCTGCGGCGCGGGCAGCTCCCGCCTGCTGAGCGCAGCGGGAGTACGAATGATGGTGTGCGAACGTGGTCAGGCAATCTTCTTCAACAAATCGACGACGCGGCATGAGAACCCCCACTCGTTATCGTACCAGCCAAAGACTTTCACGGTATTGCCGTATGCCATCGTCAGCTTTGCATCCACAATGCACGAGTGTTCGTTTCCGATAATATCGGCGGAGACAATCTCATCCTCCGTGTATTGCATGATGCCCTTCATCGTGGTCTCGGCGGCGTTCTTCAACGCAGCGTTCACTTCGTCCCGCGTTGCGGGTCGCTTCAGCGTACACACAAAATCGGTGATAGAAGCATCGGGCGTCGGCACACGAAGCGAATGGCCGTCGAGTTTTCCCTTCAGCTCGGGGATCACTTTGCCAACCGTTCTCGCCGCTCCGGTTGTTGTGGGAATGATGGAAAGCGCTGCTGCACGCGCCCGGCGCAAATCCTTATGCGGCAGATCTAACAACCGCTGGTCGTTCGTGTACGAGTGAACGGTCGTCATGAATCCGCTCTCCACGCCGAAGGTCTTGTGCAGAACATGCACCATAGGCGCGAGGCAGTTGGTGGTGCAGGACGCGTTGGAGACAAACTGCTCCTTCCCCGTGAGGATATGGTCGTTTACACCGAGCACGACCGTTGCATCAATTTCGTCCTTTGCAGGAGCCGTCAGCAACACCTTTTTTGCTCCGGCCTGAATATGCAGGTTCAATTTTTCCCGGCTCGTGAAGATGCCTGTCCCTTCAATCACCAGCTCAACCCCCAGCTCCTTCCAGGGGAGCTTTGCCGGATCTTTTTCTGCAAGGATTTTGAACTTCTTTCCATCAACAACAATACAATCGCCTTCGGCGCGTACATCACCTTTATATCGGCCGTGTATCGAGTCGTATTTCAAAAGATAGGCGAGTGTTTGCGCATCGGTGATGTCGTTGATCGCTGCAACCTCAAACCCGCCGGTTTGCATCAACCGACGAAAAACGAGTCTTCCAATCCGACCAAAACCATTGATCCCGATTTTAACAGCCATGAACTACCTCCGAGGAAACTGAACAAGTATCGTAGAAGAGAGCGAAAAAGACGCAACATGCTATGAAAAACCCTCGTCAATCTACCAAGAATTGCTTTGAATTGCAAACAGATGGAAGAGAGAGAAAATGTGACGATCAGACGAAGCGGTGCAGGGTTCAGCGGTCCACATCGCCCGCATACGCTGCAAGCGCAATAGACGCGGCGTACACACGTTGCGCGCCGTGTTCCTTCAAGACGCGAGCGCATTCCTGAATCGTTGCCCCTGTCGTGATCACGTCGTCAACGAGGATGAACGATGCACCCTCGACCCGGGCATCACGCGCAAGCTCGAAGGCATCCTGCACATTCGCCAATCGCTCTTCGCGATTCAGGTGCGTCTGCGAGGGCGTGTTCCTCCTGCGCCGCAGAAGACGAGCGGAAACGGGCAAGCCGGTGAGGCTCTGTATGCCGCGAGCAATGTACACGCTCTGGTTGTATCCCCGTTCCCGTTCTTTAGCGGCATGAAGCGGAACAGGAACAAGCGTGGCATCCGGAATCTCCCCGAACAACGTCGCCATCGCGACGGCGACCTGCCGGCCGAGTTCCACGCCGGCGATCGTTATCTCATCATATTTCAGTTGATGGATGAGGATTTGCAGCGTTCCGTCTTTCTCGAAGTAAAAAGGCGAAGCAAGATCCGTGAGCTCTCGCGCACGAAGACGATCGCGCATGTCGTGGTACAGTGTATCGGTGCGCTGGACGCGCCTAACCGTCATCCAACATTCCCCACACACACTCGATGACGAGTGGGGAAGAAAGCGCTCGCATGCAAGACAGACGGGCGGATATACAAACTCGAACAGAGGCTGGAGGAGAGAATGAACGAAACGAAGGCCCGGTCGTGACATTGCGTCGGCCTATGAGAGAACGTGGTTGAGAATGGAATCCTCGCGAGGAGCAACGCTTCAACTTCGCTTCGCTTTCTTTGCGGGCATGGCTTCGAGCTTCGCAATTTCATCCCGCAGTTGTGCCGCTCTCTCGAATTCGAGATCCTTTGCTGCTTTCGTCATCTCCGCGCGCAATTCAGCGATGAGATCTCGCCGCTGCTCCGCCGTCAGATAGCGAACGACACTTTCGGCAACGACGGGCATTTTCTGCCGCTCGCGGCGTGCATCGCGTTCCGCCTTGACATCCGCAACGGCGGTAGCCGCGAGCACTTCGTTGACGGTCTTGTACACCGTTCTGGCCGTGATGCCGTGCTCGCGATTGTAGAGCAACTGCTTCTCACGGCGACGACGCGTCTCGTCAAGCATCCGCTGCATGGAACCGGTGATCGTATCGGCGTAGAGGATGACACGCCCGTTCACGTTGCGCGCCGTGCGGCCCGCGGTCTGGATGAGCGACTTCTCTGACCGAAGAAACCCCTCCTTGTCCGCGTCAAGGATTGCCACGAGCGATACTTCGGGCAAATCTAAACCCTCGCGCAGTAAGTTCACCCCGACCAAGACGTCGAAGTCTCCCAATCGCAAATCGCGCAGAATTTCTACCCGCTCGAGGGCGTCAACTTCGGAATGAATGTAGCGAACCTTGATGCCGATCTCCATCAAATAATCGGTCAGATCCTCAGCCATACGTTTGGTGAGGGTGGTAACGAGGACACGCTCCTTGCGTTCGGCGCGCCTGCGTATCTCCGCAATCAAATCATCAATCTGATTCTTCACCGGGCGCACCTCGACTTCGGGGTCAACGAGTCCTGTCGGACGGATAAGCTGCTCGACGACGACGCCTTTGCACTTCTGCAGCTCGTAGTCCCCGGGCGTCGCGCTCACGAAGATGACCTGATGCACCATCTGTTCCCACTCTTCGAACGTGAGAGGCCGATTGTCCAGCGCCGAGGGGAGACGGAAGCCGTAGTCGACCAGTGTCTGCTTACGCGAGCGATCACCGTGATACATTCCGGCGATCTGCGGTACGGTGACGTGAGATTCATCGATGACCAACAGATAATCATCCGGAAAGTAGTCGAACAGACATGCCGGTCGCGAGCCCGGCGGCCTGCCTGCGATGTGCCTGGAGTAGTTTTCGATGCCCGAGCAGTAGCCCACTTCGCGCATCATTTCCAGATCGAATCGCGTACGTTGTTCGAGCCGCTGGGCTTCCACAAGCTTGCCGGCAGCACGCAGCTCGGCAAGTCGCTCCTCCAATTCCTCCTCGATGCCGCGAAATGCCCGCTCCAGCGTTTCCCTCGAGGTCACAAATTGTTTTGCCGGATAGATCACTTCGTAATCCGTCTCGGCAAGCACATGACCGTCCGTCTTGTTGATGTAGGAGATCCGCTCGATGACATCGCCGAAGAATTCGACGCGGATGGCCTCTTCGTTCTCATAGGCGGGGATTACCTCGACCACGTCGCCACGGACGCGCATCGTCCCGCGGGCAAACTCGAAGTCGTTGCGGACATAAAAGATGTTGAGCAGCTTGCGCAGAAACTCGTTCCGCTCCATCCTCTCGCCTTTCCGGATCACAACAATCTGGCTCGCCCATTCATCCGGTGCACCGATGCCGTAAATGCAGCTGACGGAGGCAACCACGATGACGTTTCGGTCGCCGCTCAGCAGGGCACTTGTTGCGCGCAGCCGCAGGCGGTCAATCTCGTCGTTGATGGATGCATCCTTCGCGATGTAGGTGTCCGAGCTGGGAACGTACGCCTCAGGCTGATAGTAGTCGTAATAGCTGATGAAGAACTCGACTCTGTCATGCGGAAAGAAACTCTTGAACTCACCGTAGAGCTGCGCAGCCAGGGTTTTGTTGTGCGACATGACCAACACGGGCTTGTTGACGTTGGCAATCACGTTGGAGATCGTGAAGGTCTTGCCGCTGCCCGTCACGCCCAGCAGCGTCTGATACTTGTCCCCGCGCAGCACGCCCTCGGTCAGTTGCCGGATGGCTTCGGGCTGATCGCCGCTGGGTTTGAAATCCGATCTGAGGGTGAAGATGCTCATCGTTGAAGGCCTTTCACTCGTATCTCAGCGCGTCAATCGGACTGAGTGCCGCTGCTTTCTTCGCCGGGTAAAATCCGAAGAACACTCCAACCATTCCTGAAAAGAAAAACGCCAGGCCGACAGCGCCGGGCGAAACAAACACAGGCCAGCCTGCAAACTTCGAGATGATGCCGGAGCTGGCAACCCCGATGCCGATGCCGATCAACCCGCCGATGACGCTGAGCATGAGGGCTTCGATCAGAAACTGCTGGAGGATGTCGTTGCGTCGCGCTCCGACCGACATGCGGATGCCGATTTCCCGCGTCCGCTCCTGAACGGAGACAAGCATAATGTTCATGATACCGATCCCGCCTACCACGAGCGAGAGGAACGCAATACTGCCCAGAAGGATCGTCATGAAGCTCGACGTTGCGGTGGCTGCAGCCGCAATATCCGACTGGTTGCGGATCGTGAAATCATTGTCCTGCCACTCGGCAAGACGATGGCGAATGCGCAGCAGTTCGGTGACCTGTTCTTGCGCTTCGGGAATCTGCATCTTCGTTACGGCGGACATCTGAATCGTGCTGACAAAGTCCACGCCCTGCAGCTTTCGTTGAACGGTGGGGAATGGAGCGATGATGAGATCGTCCTGATCCATTCCCATTGCGTTCTGTCCTTTCGGCGCAAGCACGCCCAGCACTTTGAACGGAAGTTTTTGAATGCGAATCGTTGCGCCCACGGGATCGCCGTCGGGAAAGAGTCGGTCGGCAACGGTCTTGCCGATGACGCATACTTTCGTTGCGGCGCGTACATCCTGCTCCGTGAACGGTTCCCCCACCTCAACGCGCCAATCACGAATCCGGAAGAAGTCCGTGTTCGCGCCCTGAATGGATGTACTCCAGTTGAGATTGCCCGCGACAACCTGGCGCGTGACACGATTCATCGGCGAGACCGCAGCAACGGCAGGGCATTGTGTTCGGATTGCTTCAACGTCCGCAAGCGTCAGGGTCTGCGCGGTGCCGGCGCCAAAGCTCACGCCTCCGGCCGACGTTGCGCCCGGAAAGACGATGAGAACATTGGAGCCGAGACTTGCGATCTGTGCCTCCACTGCCGACTGTGCCCCTTGTCCGACCGCAACCATGGCTATCACTGCTCCAACTCCTATGATGATGCCGAGCATGGTGAGCAGCGCTCGCATCTTGTGCCGGAGAAGCGAATCGATTGCGATTCGGATTGTTTCTAAGAATCTCATACGTTTGCCCGCTCGAGAACGATTAGAAACCGCCGCGCCGACCGCCGCCGGGGAACCGCGGAGCGAACGGGTTCGTCTGTCCCGAAGCAACCTGCGTTTGCGTTCCAGAGGTCGCGCCAACAATGACCTCATCGCCTTCGTTCACGTCGCCCCGCACGACTTCAACATGTGTGGCGTTCTGGAGACCGCGACGAATGAATTTCGGGACAGGTTTCCCATCCTTCAACACCCAGATGCGCGCACGTTGTTCCGGAGAACGCATCATCCGCTGCTGCTCGCCTTCCGCTGCACCGTTTTCCGGTCTTCGCTGAAATGCACGCCGCCTTCCCCCGCCCGTCGTATCCGCCGCCAGCGCCTCCAGCACATCAGGCGGCGGAGTAAAGCGGATGGCCTGAATCGGAACGCGCATCACGTCTTCTTCGCTCGCCACCTCGATGGACACCGTCGCCGTCATCCCCGGCATGAGCTTCAAATCGGAGTTGTCGACATCTATGATGACGGTGTAGGTAACGACGTTTTGCGTAATGACGGGCGCAAGGCGGATTTGACTCACGGTACCTTTGAAGGTCAGATCGGGATAGGCATCGACGCGGAACGAAACGGATTGCCCCACCTTCACATTCCCGATGTCCGCCTCATCCACGCTTGCCTGTACCTGCATCTTGCGAAGGTCCTGCGCGATGGTAAACAACTTCGGCGCCTGCAAACTCGCGGCTACGGTTTGTCCGACATCCACATCCCGCGAAATCACCACCCCACTGATCGGTGCCCGGATGGTTGCATAGCGCAGGTTCACCACCGCCCGATCGAGCGCCGCTTGTGCCTGCGCGAGGTTCGCTTTGGCGGACTCCAGCGCCGTCGTCGCGGCATCCATATCTGCTTGCGAGACGAGCGACTTCGCAAAGAGATCCGACGTCCGGTTGAAGTTGCGTTGCGCTTTCATTCACCTGCGCCTTGCTCGATCCACGTTAGCGCGCTGCTCGTTCACCGTTGCTTGCAGAAACGTGGGATCGAGCTGTGCCAGCAGTTGGCCCTCCTTGACCCGCGTGTTGAAATCCGCATACAGCTTTGCGATGGTTCCGGAAACCTGCGAGCCAACTTCGACCGTCGTGACGGCCTGCAAGGTTCCGGTCGCGCTGATCAGCACTGCAATGTCGCCGCGATCAACCTTTGCCGTCCGATACGTTATCTTGTTGCTGTTGCCGTTGTTCAGCAGCAGAAACCCGCCGCCGAGAACAACAACCGCGCCCACAGCGAGCCAGAGCCATTTTTTTTTCATAGAATCCTCAGCGAATATTCAATCGTAACGACACGCCTTCGAATCATGCTCGTTCCCAAAGCACAAGTTGGACGACCTGTCCATTTGTATGGTTTAAGCGGAGAGATTACAATTCTTCAATACTTCGTCGTCCCGCATACCCGTCGTCAATTCTATGCCAGTAGGCGATGTCGTTTTCGCCGACCATCCAACACAAATAGACCTCTTCGCCGTTCGAGCGGATATGGGGAAAATCGATCAGCCCCTGATCGAGACCCTTCACGAGAATGCCTCGAGCTTCAAGTCCCCGAACAATCTCAACCAACGTCTCGACCTCCTGCGGGAATGTACCATCCCCATTCGGTCCCATTCCCCCGAAATATTGGTGGCGGTACACATCCCATCCTTTTGCATCGAGCTGTCGTTTGAGTTCGACAAGTTTGCTGGCGAGTGCATGAACGCTGGTAAGTTCGCGACGGGCTTCCTCAAGTGTGAAGTGTCGTTGATGAAGTCGTTCGGGCATCTTCTCCCCACAAGAATGAACAGATCAACTTTTGCATCATAAGGTAAGGATTTTGAAGGAAGGATGTAAGACCGGGCATGCGCTCGGTGAAGAAGCTCACGCTTTCAGAGACTGGCGTTCATGGGATTCGAACTTCCGTGACGATGAACGAAGAGTCACGTTTCGTGAAAACAATAAGCACCGTGCGCTGGCGCGGCGCTGCCGTTGCGGTCGAACGCACCATCACCTGATAGTAGCCCCAGATCCGCTCAGCGGCCGAGGCTGATGAGTCCACCACGCGCGGAGTGCCGAGGGCGTGGAGTACGTCCTGCATCGTTTTGCCTTTGAGGGACTCGATCTCCTGCTCGTGCTTTGCTTCTTGCCGCTCGGCACACGAGAGAAGAAAGACACCCATGAGTAGCAGAAGGACTATCCTCATCTCCCCTCCCTTCGGTGAATGCGTGTCACGGCGCTGCGTGGGAAGACCTGACGGTGATGGTTTCCAACCCGTGGCCGCCGGGACCCGTCTCGCTGCGGCGCAGCAGATACGAGAAGAGTAATCCCAGAAAGCCGAGGAGAGAAAACAGATACATTCCCAGAGCGTAACCGTCGGGATGCGCGGCACTCGCCCCCTGCGAGTCATTGGCCGCGCCGATGAGCCAGTTGAGAGCGAAGAACCCGATCTGCTGAATCAGCGTCATCAACGCGTAGGCCGTGCCGAGACGTCGCTCATCAACGATGTAGGCAACCGAAGGCCACATCACCGCCGGAATGAGTGAGAAGGCAATTCCCATCATCACCGTCGGCAGCCAGAGGGTTATCGCAGGACTCAGCATCAAGAGATACACGGGGAACAACAACAGCGATCCGAAGAGCATGAACAACGCCCGCTTGCCGACGCGATCGACCAACAATCCAAAAAGAGGCGTTGCTATCATCGCCGAGAGCGGAAGCAAACTGTTGAAGAATCCTGCTTCCTGTAACGAGATCGCATGCGTGTGCTGGAAGAATTTCACGGCAAATGTTCGGAAGGGAAAGATGGCTGAGTAGAACGTAAAGCATAATCCGACGATGAACCAGTATGACCTGCTGTACTTGAACATGCCCGCGCCAATCTCCAACTTGTCCACTGCCCCTGCCCTGCCGAGTTGGTACTTCTGGGTTGCGTAGTTTTCCATCCACCAATACGCAGCCGCGCTGATAACGCAAACGAGTCCCGCACCAAAGGCAAGCCACAGTGGGCCTTGCCAGGACGGGGGTGCAGCCGGACCGTTGGGATAGAAGGCAAACGCGGCCCACGTGGGCGAGTTATCGGCTGCCACCGACGCAAGGCGCGCAATCAAGAGGTTAACGCCGAATGCAAAACTCAACTCCTTCCCCTTGAACCACTTTGCCAGAGCAGTCGTCACCGCGACGATGAGCGACTCAGCGCCAAGACCCAACACCGTGCGACCAACAGCCATCGTCACAAAACTGTCGCTGATGGCGCTGAGCAGCGCGGCAACAGCACAGATGGAAGAAAACAGAAGGATTGCCTTTCTCACGCCGAGACGATCAATGATGATGCCACCCAACAACAGCGTGACGACGGCTGCAACGCTGTAACTGGAATTCAGCCACCCTATCTGCGAGTCCGTGAATCCCAGTTGCTGCTGAAAGATGTCCGTCAACGGATTGATGCTGTCGTAGATATAGTAGTTGCCGAACATCGGCAGACTGATGATGAAGAGAACGAGCCACCGGTACGTGCGCGGCGGCTCGGGGCGAGATGGATCACCAGCAAGAGGGACTGTCATGACAGCAAGTTATCGTGTGACGGCTTCTCGAAGATCTCAGTTGACATTCCGCAATATGGCCAGCAGGAAGTTCCAGAACTTCTCCACCGTATCAATATAGATTTTCTCATCCGGCGAGTGAACGCCTTCGAGAGTCGGACCGAAGGAAATCATATCCATTCCCTGCATCTTTTCGCCGATGATGCCGCACTCGAGGCCGGCATGAATGGCCTTGATCTCGGGCTCTTTGCCATACAGTTGTCTGTAGGTGGCCTTTGCGACTTTAAGGATGTCGGAATCGAGGTTCGGCTTCCAGCCCGGATAGCCGTCGCCGGTCTTCACCTGTGCGCCGCCCAACTCGGAAATCGAAGCAACGGAATGCTGAATCTCATCCAACTCGCTCATCACCGAGCTGCGCTGGCTGGTGACAAGAACCATCTTTGCCTTTTCCGTCCGAATGACGGCTACGTTCGTCGAAGTCTCGACCAGTCCCGGAATATCCGCACTCATCTTGATCACGCCGTGCGGCAACCCTGAAATCGTCTTGAGTATCTGATCCTGGAGTTTTTTCTTGATCACTTTTCCTTTCTTTACTGATGTCTCGGTGATCGAAACACTCAAGTCGGGATCAACTGTGGAAAGCTCGGCTCGCGCAACGGCATTGAACTTCTCGATGGCCGCCGCTGCTGCCTTCCACTTCTTTTTCGGAATGAAGACTAGAGCGTCGGCTTCTCGAGGAATGGCGTTGTGCTTGTTGCCTCCTTCCATGCTGGAGAGACGAGCGCCGAGTTTGTCCAGTTGCAGCAAAGCACGGTTGAGAATCTTGATGGCGTTGCCTCGTCCCTTATCGATCTCCAGTCCTGAATGGCCGCCTTTCAGCCCCTTAACGGAAACCGTCGCCGCCACGGTGTCACGGGGTGCTGCGTCGAATGCGAGCTTCCATGTCGAGGTCGTATCGCGCCCGCCTGCGCAGCCGACATAGATCGAGCCTTCCTCTTCGGAGTCGAGATTAAGCATCGTTTTGCTCTGGAGAAATCCGGGTGAAAGATTGCTGGCGCCCGTCAAGCCCGTCTCCTCATCGACCGTGAAGAGGAACTCGAGCGGACCGTGTTCCAGCGACTTATCCTCCATGATGGCAAGATTTGTCGCGACAGCAATGCCGTTATCCGCACCGAGTGTCGTGCCGTTGGCCATCAGCACATTTCCTTTGCGAACCAGTTCAATCGGATCCTTCAGAAAGTCATGCACTTTATCTTTGTTCTTCTCCGCCACCATGTCGAGATGGCCCTGCAAGCAGATCATGCGCACATGTTCGCGTCCTGGCGAAGCGGGTTTGCGCACGACGACGTTGCCGTACTTGTCTTTCTTTGCTTCCAGCCCAAACTCCTTGGCTTTGCCAAGAACGTAGTTCGTCATTTTCTCCTCATGCTTCGAGGGGCGAGGAATCGTGCAGATTTCCGCAAAGTATTTCCAGACGAGTTCGGGTTTGAGTCCTTCAATTGCCGGGTTCATTTGATGCTCCTTTCAAGCTGAGATGAGTTCTTGTTCATGATCAGGAGTGATCGAGCATGTGAATCACATGATGATTGCGAGAGAGTGGATCCTCCGTTTCGCCTCGCGCAAGATCATGATGTCAATATAACAAACTTATCTTTGGCCAGCTTCGCAAGGAAGCGGCCAATCCTGTCGTACAGTTGTTCTAACGGCTCGCCGAAGGCCTCCGTCATGTCCCGACCGATTTGTTCCACCGAAGTCTGGCCGTCGCATCTGCTCCAGACGAAACTGCCCAAGGCATCCAGTTTCACTTTGATGTTCGGTTTGGCCAGCAACGGTACAAACCACTTTACAACATACTTGTTCTTGAACTTCGGGACAATCAGCGTGACGAGGCCGTTCTCGCCCATCTCCCATCGGAGATTCCGCTGCGGCCTAAGCTCAAGCAGATTCAAGAATTGTTCTTGTTCCATACATCATCAACGCTCTATCCGCCGGTTCGGGGAAGAAGTCAAGCTCCAGAAGAATTCTCAAGCTCGTGTTCCGAGAGGTTCTTTGGAGCTTGCCGATTGCAACTTCGTTCTACATCACCGCGCTGGGCGGAGCCGGCTCATCGGGCCTGCCTGCGTTCTTGATGGGGATACGAATCAGAATCC
This sequence comes from Ignavibacteriales bacterium, assembly GCA_037441705.1. GTDB lineage: Bacteria > Bacteroidota > Ignavibacteria > UBA10030 > UBA6906 > CAADGV01. The sequence goes on along the minus strand of JBBIRR010000012.1, from coordinate 16,547 downwards.
AGGCGATCGCCACGAACACGAGAAGGCTGACCGAGAACGGAAGCGGCAGCGCGCTGATCAGGGACGGGAAGAAACCTTGATACGGCACTTCAAAGAAAGCAAGTCCCGCAAAGAGCAACCCGATTAGTGCTTCCCCCGCGATCAAGCCAGCAGCCAGAAGCACACCGGTATTTTCGACGCGAGCTTTCTGCGCGTCGTTGTGCTGTCGTCGCGCGTTCGCCCGCTCCACGACGCCCTTGATCAATCCGCCGATGAAAATCGCGAACGTGGTTTCGAGCGGAAGGTACATGCCCACGCATACAAGCATCGGACTTTTGACTTGCATGAGGATGAACCCGAAGCCCATCAGCATGCCGACGATGATGAGCGGCCACGCCATTTGCCCGCCGACGATTCCCTGCGACAGCAGCGCCATCAAACTTGCCTGTGGGGCTGGAAGATTGCGCCCGCCAAAACCGGCTCCGCCCGTGTTGATGTCGCCTTGATGCAAAACGACCAGCGGCAGAAACATCACCACGGCGGCAACAGCAATGCCGAACAGATCGCCCACCTGCATTTTCCACGGCGTGCCGCCAAGAATGTGTCCGACTTTGAGATCCTGTAACATTTCGCCCGCGACCGCCGCCGCCACGCACACCACTGCGGCAACGCCAAGCACGGCAGCCACCCCCGGCGCACCTTTCATTCCCAGCGCCACCATCAGGAGCGCAGCAACAAGAAGCGTAGAAAGTGTCAGTCCGCTAATGGGATTGTTGCTCGAACCGATGATGCCGACGAGGTAGCCGGAGACAGCAGCAAAGAAGAAACCCGCGATAACCATGACGACGGTTGCCACCAGTGCCGCGGCAACATCCTGAGCGAAATAGTTATAGATAAAGAAGGTCGCTACCGCCGCAGCGCCGACGCCGGTCATGACCCACTTGAAGCTGAGGTCTTGCTCCGTGCGAATCGTAACATGCTCACCTGTGGCGGCCTTCTTGACGTCGCTGATCGAACGCGCCAGGCCCGCGGCAAGACTCTTTCGCATTCTGAAGAGGGTGAATCCCGCACTCATCAACATCCCGCCGATGGCAATGGGCCGGACGATGTAGCGCCACACGTTGTTGGCCAGACCCACCCAGGTTGCATCGTCGTGCGGGGCGTTGAGATCAATGAGCGACGGCCCGATGAAGTACGTCAGGATGGGAACGAAGAGTCCCCACGCAACCAATCCGCCGCTAAAATTCAATGAGGCAAGTTTTGGCCCGATGATGTAACCGACGCCAATGTAGGCCGGACTGACACCGGGAGAGCTGAGCAACATACCGCTTTGCGCCGTTACCTCGCCGCTGGATCGCAAGGGGATGACCGACTTGCTGAAGGAAACGAAATGTTCCCACGTGGTTGCAAAGAAGCGAAATTGTCCGAGCGCCTGAATGAATGCACCGACACCCATTGCGCCGAACAGAAATTTCGCTCCCGTACCTCCCGTCCGACCTGCTTTGTGAATTTCCGACGCGGCAACCGACTCGGGAAATGGCAGCTCGACATCTTCCACCATCACGCGCCGAAGCAGTGCAACGAACATAATGCCGAGCACGCCTCCGGCAAGCATGATGGCGGTGGATTCGAGGTAGTGTTGCGTTGTCGCAAACTCCGGCCAAATGCCGGCAATGAAGAATGCAGGAAGCGTAAAGATTGCGCCTGCCGCAACCGACTCGCCGATGGAGCCGACCGTGCGCGCAAAATTCTCTTCCAGAATCGAGCCTTTCATAATGCGCAGCAGCGCCATGCCGATGACTGCGGCCGGGTACGTTGCGGCGATCGTCATGCCCGCCTTCAGACCGAGATAGGCATTCGCTGCACCCAGCACAACGGACATGATGAGTCCGATAACCAGCGCGCGGATGGTGAACTCCTTTATATCGGTTTCGGCAGGGACGTACGGTCGGTACCGCACGGGGGATTGGGTGGTTCCAACGTCAGCCATAGGATCTCCTTATGATGAGTTGACGGTAGAGATTATGATATGGGTTCAACCTTCGGTCTCGCCACGTATCCGCTTCCAGAGTGAACCCAACCGGCATTACTTATTCCTCATGAACACCGCACGCGCCACATAGCCGGCAATTTCCGGGTTCTCCTTGAAACGACGCATCGAGTAGGCGTACCAGCTTTCGCCAAAGGGAACGTACAGACGCACTTTCTGCCCTTCATTCACCAAGGACTTCCGCAGTTCGGGCCGCACGCCCAGCAGCATCTGAAACTCATACTGGTTCTTCTGCAGCCCGAACTCGTTGACCATCGCTTTCGCACCATCGACCAGCACGCTATCATGCGTTGCGATGCCCACGTAGCAGCCCATCTCAAACATCAGACGGAGAACCTTCAGAAAATTCTGTTGCACCTCCTCTCGCCCCTGAAACGCTATCGAGGCCGGCTCCTTGTAGATGCCCTTGCACAGACGGAAATTCTTCATGCCGCCGGCGATCAAGTCTCTGGCATCCTTCTCCGTCCGGAAGAGATAGGCCTGAAGGACGATGCCGATGTTGCGATACTGCTGATGAAGCCTGCGGAAGATATCAATCGTATCGGTCGTGCAGGAAGAGTCCTCCATATCGAACCGCACGAAGATGTTCTCCTCCGCGGCCGCCTTGAGAATTTCACGAACGTTTTCTGTGCAAAACTCCTTGTTGAGCTTCAAACCGAGGGAGGTCAGCTTGATGGAAAGATTGGAATCAATCTTCTCCCGCGTAATTGCGCGGAGAACTTCGATGGAGCGGTTGCGTGACTCGATTGCTTCTTCCTGCGTGAAAACGTCCTCGCCCAACACATCAAGCGTAGCGCATGCGCCTTCGCGGTTGATCTGACGAACACACCTGATTGCCTCATCGAGTGTCTCACCGGCGATGTAGCGGCTGGCGAATCTTCGAACAATAGGCCGGGGAACGAGCGGCAAACTCCCGACAACAAACTTATTGAACAGAGACATACTGCCTCATGTGCATGCAATGGGTGTCTGGTATGTGCGAGACGAACAACAAAATGCTGTAGTTGAAATCGGAAGGGAACCGTGGCGTTGTGAAAACAAACTGGAAAAAGATAGTCACGCCTCAGGAGAATTGCAAGGAGAATATGATGACACCTGCGCGTTGACTTTCCATGAGCATTTGCGTAAGTTGTGTGTGACTGATGACTGTTGTTTGATAATCACAAGAAGGTTGCTCATCCGTTGCAAACTCTGCCTTCTTCCTCCTGCCTTCTTCACGCTTGACGCCCATGAGACTTCGGAAAGCATGTGTTTGCCGGTCGGGCACGCCGGTACGGGTAGGGTCATGACCTCAGCGGACTGCGTCTTTTGCAAGATCGCACGCCATCAACTGCCTGCGGAGATCCTGTTCGAGAATGACAACGTCATCGCCATTCTCGACATTAATCCCATTCATTACGGTCATGCGCTCGTGATCCCGAAGCGCCATTGCCCGGATTTTCTCCACGTGCGGGAGGAGGATCTGCACGATGTGCTTCGGGCAACGCAAATCGTAGCTCGCGCCATCGTCAAGAGCCTGCAGCTGGATGGATTCAACATCTTTTCGAACAACGGCAGGATAGCGGGGCAATCCGTGTTCCATTTCCACATGCACGTAACGCCGCGCTATGCCAACGACGACATCAAGTTCGTCCTTCAACTGAAGAAATACACAGGCACCGCGATGGCGGAGTATGCCGACAGGATCAGACGCTGTATCGAACCATAATCTGCCGCGTCCGTATGCGGCGCTTTGAACAGAAGGAGAAGCATGTATGGCACCATTCAAGAAAATCACACCTCCCCGCGAAGGGGAGAAAATCTCACTCGTGAACGGGACGCTACGCGTGCCCGATCACCCCATCGTCCCCTTTATCGAAGGAGATGGAACAGGCCCGGATATCTGGCGAGCTTCGCAGCGCGTGTTAGATGCGGCCGTTGCGAAAGCGTATGGCGGAAAGCGCAAGATCGTCTGGTTTGAAGTCTATGCAGGCGAGAAATCCAACCGCGTGTACGGCGAAAACACGTGGCTTCCCGATGACACCCTCGAAGCAATCAAGGAGTACATCGTCGGCATCAAGGGTCCGCTGACGACGCCGGTCGGGGGAGGCATTCGCTCCATCAACGTCGCGCTGCGACAGATGTTGGACTTGTACGTCTGCCTGCGCCCCGTTCGTTATTTTGGGGGCGTTCCCTCACCGGTCAAGCATCCGGAGCAGATCGACATGGTGATTTTTCGCGAGAATACGGAAGATATCTATGCCGGGATCGAATGGAAGGCCGGCACACCCGAGGCGCAGAAAGTCATTCGCTGGCTGCAAACAGAAATGGGTGTGAAGAAGATTCGCTTCCCGGAATCGTCCAGCATCGGCATCAAACCTGTCTCGCGAGAAGGCACGGAGCGTCTGGTGCGAGCTGCCATCAACTACGCGCTCACGCACAAGCGCAAGTCGGTAACGCTCGTTCACAAGGGCAACATCATGAAGTTTACGGAAGGCGCCTTCCGCGACTGGGGCTATGAACTTGCCCGCAGGGAGTTTCCCGACACGACCGTCTCGTGGGAAGAATGCGGCGGCAATCCACCCGCGGGAAAAATCCTCATCAAGGACGTCATCGCCGACGCGTTCTTACAACAAATCCTGACCCGACCGGCAGAGTACGACGTCATCGCAACGCTCAACCTCAATGGCGATTATATCTCCGACGCTCTTGCGGCGCAGGTGGGGGGCATCGGCATCGCGCCGGGCGGCAACATCAACTACGAAAGCGGGCACGCGGTTTTCGAAGCCACACACGGCACCGCACCGAAGTACGCGGGGCAGGACAAAGTGAACCCCGGCTCCGTCATTCTTAGCGGCGAGATGATGCTGCGCTACTTCGGGTGGAAGGAAGCCGCCGACCTCCTCGTCTCCGCGCTTGAAAAGACCATCCGATCCAAGATCGTCACCTACGACTTCGCCCGCCTGATGGACGGCGCAACGGAAGTCCGCTGCTCACAGTTCGGTGACGCAATCATAGCAAACATGTAAGGCACAAGAACGACCGGGAGGCCCACACCTCCCGGTGTTCAATCTTCACCCTCACCCCACTCCACCCTCGACACCCGTCACCGGGTGCGTGTGCACCGATGCACATTCATGCCTCTTCGGTCGAAGCCTGCGAGCGCGGAGAATCGAGCCTTCACGTGGAATCTTCTACAAAGCAACGATGCCTTTGCACCAACTCCTTGACTGATGATGGATTATTGATGAAAAAACTTCCGTCGAACGGCTGGCACGCGGTTTGGTCATCAAGCAGCCAAGAAACGGACGTGAAGTACTCAACCATCATCCATTATCAAGAAAGGATTCCAGCATGAAGAAGTTCTCGTTTGTTGTCGCGATTGTCGTGTCGGCGTTGGTGCTCGGCTGCCAGGACGGCAACATGACTAACCCGATCAGCAACGACCTTTCGGCAAGCGGCCAGCCCACGTTCTCTCGTCCGAACGGCAGCCTGCCCGATGGCTCCTACGATTTCAAAGTGCAACTCAGCCTGCACCCGGCCGAAGCAGCCAACGGTGAGTACGAAGTGGCCGGCAGCATTCAGTACATCCTGTCCCAATCAGGCGAAGAAACATACGAACTGGCTCTCGTCGTAAGCGGAACTGCGGATCATCTTCAGAACGGCAACTCCGGCAGCTTCTACGGCGAGTCCATCGACTTTGTGTCGTTGAGGGAAAAGGGATTTGCCAAAGTGGAGAAGTCGTATCCCATTCAGGGGCTCGATGAACCCGCGAAGCTTCAGATCACGTTCGTTGTCACCGAAACCGCAGTCACGGTGGAAAAGATGTGGCTGGCAGAGGATGCAACGTCAGGGAAGCTCAGCAGGAACTAATCTCAACGTCGGATTGGAACAAGCGTCCCGTCTCATCACGAGACGGGACGTTGTGTTTTTGTGGGGATCGGCTTCTACAATGTTCGGAACGTCGGTGCTTGCTTCGGCAAGATGATTGCCAAGATGATGTAGGCCAGCAAGACAATCCCAAAGGATGCAAGCGCGGCAATCACGAAGAGTATTCTCACAAACGTCGGATCAACGTCGAAGTATTCCGCAAGCCCACCGCAAACCCCAAACAGCTTGCGTTCGTTGAATGAGCGATAGAGTCTCCGTACTTCCGGCCGAGGTGTCGGTCCGCTCTCGGATGTCGTGCTCTCGGATGTCGCTGGCTCACTGCCCTGAGAAGTTGCCATCAACGAATTGCGGCCACCCCACAGAAACGCAACGCCTGCCAGAATAAGAAGGATCGGAAGCAGAATGTCGGCATTGAACCACCACCAGGGTCTCCAGAACGCCCAACCGATGTTGTCCAAGAAGAGAACCAACCCGACGACAATCAAGAGAATTCCCCAGAAGACACTATTCTTTTGGGAAGATGGGGACTGCCCCGCCGGGGGCGGCTGCCCGTACGGAGAACCCGGATAGGGTTCCTTCGGCATAATGATCATCGCGGCAATGTAGAGGATAATTCCCGAGCCGCCAAGCAGCGTGAGGATGACCCACGCGATGCGCACAAGCGTTGGGTCAAGGTCGAAGTATTGCGCTATCCCTCCGCATACGCCATCAATCATCCGTTCTGTGCGCGATTTGTAGAGTCGTCGTTTGCCGGTCGTTTGCGACATGATGCACCTCGCTGTGTGTTGAGTGGGTTCGCATTCCACCTCGTAGTACGACGTGCGGGCTGCTGATGTTGCGTGTCACGAAATGCGAACGCCGGCACGAGCCGGCGTCGCTTCGGTGGGATGTGCTTAGACCTCCATGATCTCTTTTTCCTTGTGCGCGAGAAGCGTGTCAATCTCCTTGACGGACTTGTCGGTCAGTTTCTGGATTTCTGCCTCTCCTCGCTTGCGATCATCCTCGGAGAGATGCTCGGCCTTTTCGGCCTTCTTCAGATGCTCGATGGCATCCCGGCGGATGTTGCGGATGGCGATCTTCCCATCCTCACCGAACTTCTTTGCTAATTTTACAAGCTCGCGTCTGCGCTCTTCGTTGAGCGGCGGTATCGGGATACGAACAAGGTCAGCGTCCTTCACAGGATTCAGACCCAAGTTTGCCATCTGAATGGCCTTGACGATAGCATCGAGCATGCTCTTATCCCACGGTGTGACCGTGAGCGTGTGGATATCGGCAACGCTGACATTGCCGACCTGATTCAGAGGAGTTTGCGTTCCGTAGTAATCCACGCGGATATTGTCCAGCAAGGTTGTTGTGGCCTTTCCGGTGCGGAGTTTGACGAGTTCCTGGCGAACGACTTCGATTGCCTTGTGCATGCGCGCATCGGTGTCTCTTAAGATATCTTTGATCATGCTTGTTCCTCGCAGATGTTCATGCTAGACAGAGGAAGCCTCAACCACTCTGGTCCCGACCTCTTCTCCCAGAATCAGTCGTTTGAGGTTTCCCGGCTTGTTCATGTTGAACACAAGGATAGGAAGCTTGTTTTCGCGACAGAGGGTTATCGCCGTCATGTCCATGACGCTCAGATTCTTGCGCAGGACATCGAGATAGGAGATCTCGGGAAACTTGATGGCGTTGGGATTCTTTTCCGGATCGGAATCATACACGCCGTCGACGCGCGTACCTTTGAGGATAGCATCGGCTTCGATTTCGACGGCGCGCAGTGCAGCGGCCGTATCGGTGGTGAAGTAGGGATTGCCGGTGCCTGCGCCAAAGATCACGATTCGGTCCTTTTCAAGATGGCGGACAGCCCGACGCCTGATGAACGGTTCGGCAATCACCTCCATGCGGATCGCAGAGACGAGACGCGTGACAAGCCCCTGGTGCTCAAGGGCGCTCTGTAACGCCAACGCATTGATAAGCGTCGCGAGCATCCCCATGTGGTCGCCCGTTACTTTGTCGATGTTATCGGATGAATTGGAGACGCCGCGGTAGATGTTGCCCCCGCCTATCACGATGCCGATCTGCACGCCCAATTCGTGGACCGCCTTAATCTCGATGGAGTATCGCTTGAGCACTCCGGGATCGATGCCGAACTGTTGATCTCCCATGAGCGCTTCGCCGCTCAGCTTGAGGAGAATGCGGCGGTATTGCGGTTTGCTCATTGTTCGTGGACCTTCTGCTGATGCAAAAAAAAATGTCCCCGCAGCGGGGACATGCGCTTTACTTTGCTTCCTCACCGAGATGGTACCGCTGGAAGCGCTTGATCACCACCGGCCGCCCTGTGACCTTCTCGGCTTCCGCAAGATAGTCCTTGATGGTTTTGCCGGAATCTTTGATGAACGTCTGTTCCAGAAGAACGACTTCCTGATAGTACTTTTCAAGACGTCCTGCAGCAATTTTCTCGGCAATGGCGGCCGGCTTTCCTTCATTGGCAGCCTGCGTGCGATAGATATCCAGCTCGCGATCGATCAACGTCCTGTCGATCTGATCGCGCGAAACGACTAACGGATTCATTGCAGCGATTTGCATTGCAACATCGCGCCCAACGCCCGTATCGGTTGCATCCGGCCCGATCCCGATCATCTCGACCAGCACTCCGATTCTGTTGCCGAGATGCGTATAGCCGCTCACCACACCGTCGCTCGATTCGAAGATCGTGAAGCGCCGAACCTCTACCTTCTCTCCCACCTTGGCAAGCAAATCGTTGTGCAGCTCGGAGAGTTTTTTGCCGTTGACCGTTGCGGCCATCAACGCGTCAACGCCGCTGGGGCGATGATGCGCAACAGCATCCGCAACCGTCCGGGCGAATGCAGCGAAGTCCTCGCTCCGTCCCACGAAATCGGTTTCGCAGTTCACTTCCACAAGCACGCCGCTTTTGCGATCACTCGCCAGGCGGGTGACAATCATGCCCTCTTTTGCCGAGCGATCGGCCCGTTTCGCCCCGGCAGCGGCACCTTTCTTCCGGAGATACTCAATCGCCGCGTTGATGTTGCCTTGCGAGGCTTCGAGCGCGCGCTTGCAGTCCATCATGCCTGCGCCGGTTCGCTCCCGGAGGTCCTTAATCATTGCACTGGTAATTTCCATAACATCCACTTCAGTTTCTTTTCTTGATTCCACATGTCATGAGCTGAGCGCAGCCTTTTCTTCCGCCGGCTCTTTCGACTTTGCTTCGTTTTCCACCGCCATTTCCATCTGTCGAGCAGCGGCCCGTTCTTTTCCTTCCAGCACGGCATCCGCAATCGCTTTTGTAATAATCTGGATTGACTTCATCGCGTCATCGTTTGCCGGAATGATGTAATCAATCCCTTCCGGACTGCAGTTCGTGTCGACGATAGCGAACACGGGGATACCGAGACGGTTTGCTTCTTTTACGGCAATCGCTTCCTTTTTCACGTCCACCACATACAGTGCCCCCGGAAGCCGCGTCATATCCACGACACCCGAAAGGACACTGCTGAGTTTTTCTTTTTCGCGCGTCAGGAAGAGAGCTTCCTTTTTCGTAATCTTGTCAAAGGTGCCGTCCGTCTCCATTTTCTCGATGTTCGTTAGCCGCTTCACGCTCTTGCGGATGGTGGTGAAGTTCGTCAGACACCCGCCCAGCCACCGCTGGTCGACATAAAACTGTCCGCAGCGGAGAGCCTCTGCCTTGATAATCTCGCTGGCCTGTTTCTTGGTCCCAACAAAGAGCACCCGTTTCCCATCGGCAACGAGGTTCGCGATGGCGTTACAGGCTTCATCGAGCAAATCGCGGGTCTTCATGAGGTCGATGATGTGAATCCCGTTCCGCTCCATGAAAATGTACGGTTTCATCTTGGGATTCCATCGGCGGGTAAGGTGGCCGAAATGGCAGCCTGCTGCCAGCAACTCGGCAACTTCTACGCGTGGCATGGTGATTCTTCCTTTATGTTGAGTTTGATCGTCTACCTTCTTCATCTTCTGCCGTTATCTTGCCCTGATGGCAAGACACTCGCGGCAGAATCCGAAGGTATGTTTGGTTAAGTTCCAATACCCAAAATCCAAATTACAAACAAACTCCAATACTCAAGCTGGAATTTGAAAACAAACTACAAAGGCCAAATCCTAAACAAATCCCTGAGGAAACTCCAAGAGTCAAATCCCAAATTACAAACAAGCTCTAACAGACAAGCCAAAAATTGCAAATGAACTCCAGGAGTCAAATGCCAAAAACAAACTCCCAAGAGACGAGCTGCAGATTCCGAACAGCTCTGCTTATCGCTTTGAGAACTGGAATCTCTTGCGCGCTTTCTTCTGGCCGTACTTCTTACGTTCAACCATCCGAGGATCGCGCGTGAGCAAGCCCTCCTTCCGCAGGGGTGCGCGATTTTCTTCGTTTACCTCTACCAGCGAACGGGCAATGGCAAGCTTGATTGCTCCGGCCTGCCCGGTCGTGCCGCCTCCCTCCACCGTAACGTACGCATCGTACTTGCCCGATGTTTGTGTCACCTCAAACGGCTTCATCACTTCCTGACGCAAAGTTGCTAACGGGAAGTAGTCTTCCATCGGCTTCTTGTTGATAAGAATTTTGCCGGTGCCGGGAGTAAGAATTGCGCGCGCGACCGATGTCTTGCGGCGACCTACCGAGAGAACCCTGTGAGCATGTTGCATGAGCGAATTGCACTCCTGTCGTTAGTTGAGCTTGAACGTTTCAGGACGCTGGGCAGCATGGGGATGCTCGGCGCCCGCGTACACTTTCAGCTTTTTGATAATCCGGCGGCCCAACCGGTTGTGCGGCAGCATGCCCTTCACAGCATGTTCGAACACACGCTGAGGATTCTTCTTCAACACATCCTGAAACTTCTCGAACGTCGCTCCGCCCGGGTAGCCTGTATAATGGAAATACTCCTTTAACTCAGCTCGCTTGCCCGTCAGCTTCACGTTGGCTGCGTTGATCACCACAACGAAGTCACCGAGATCTGCGTTGGGAGTGAACTGTGGTTTGTGCTTGCCCCGCAGCAACTTTGCAACTTGCGAAGCCACTCTCCCCAATGTCTGGCCTCCGGCATCCACCAGATGCCATTTCTGGGTCGTGTCGGATGTCTTGAAATACCTGGTTAGTTTGTCCACGTAATCGTTCTCCTGTACGAAAGAGATGAAAATCCTCGGTTCAAAAGTTACAAAATTTAGCCAAAAGGAGACAAACAATCAACGGATTGTCCGATTAAGACCGCTTAATGCTGCGTGGCGCTCGGCGTGATACGAACTTCGAACCAATGGGCCCGATTCAACTTGCATGAAGCCCATCGCCAACCCTTCGAGTTTGTACCTCGCAAACTCTTCGAGCGAGACGTATCGATCAACAGGAAGATGGGCAGTTGTCGGCTGCAGATATTGACCGATCGTCATGATGTCGCAGCCCGCAGAGCGCAGGTCCTTCATCACACACAACACTTCATCGGCGGTCTCTCCCAGGCCCACCATGATGCCGCTCTTGGTCAGCATACCTGCTTCCTTCGACCGGCGAATGACCTGAAGCGAACGTTCGTACTTCGCCTGCGGTCGGACCTTGCGATACAGGCGCGGGACGGTTTCCGTGTTGTGATTGAGAATGTCGGGTCTCTCGTTGAGAACGATCTCCAACGCCCAACGCTCTCCCTGAAAATCCGGAATGAGGACTTCGATGGTGATTCCTGGATTCATTGCACGCGCCTGTCGAATGGTTTCGGCAAACATTTCGGCTCCCCCATCGGGCAACTCATCACGATTGACGGAGGTGATCACAGCGTGCCGCACGCCCATTGCACGGATTGCCTCGGCAACCCGGCGCGGTTCGTCCTTGTCCAGCCATGTCGGCCTGCCTGTCTTGACGTTGCAGAACCCGCAGGAGCGTGTACAGACATCGCCGAGGATCATGAACGTTGCCGTGCCGGCGTTCCAGCATTCCGCCACGTTCGGACAGCGCGCTTCTTCGCACACGGTGTGAAGATTCTGTCCGCGCATCAGGTTCTTCAGCCGGGCGAACTCTTCACCCGCCGGAATTCTGACCTTCAGCCAATCCGGTTTGGATGGGCGAGGAGCTTCAACAGGGATTTCTTGAATAACGAATTCCATCGCTCTTCAAAACGTCATGCTCGTATCAAACTCTTCCAACTCCTTCACAACCTCTTCGAGAAACATCCCGCCGAGTGCACCGTCAACAATGCGGTGATCGAACGACATCGTAAAGAATGCCATCGAACGAATAGCAATCATATCATCCACCACCACCACTCGCTTCTTGATTGCTCCGGTTCCGAGGATGGCAACCTGCGGCTGGTTGATGATGGGTGTGCCAATCAGCGTTCCGAAGACGCCGTAATTCGAGATGGTAAACGTCCCTCCGGTAATATCGTCCGGCGTGAGCTTCTTCGTCCGCGTGCGAACAGCAAGATCGTTGACGGCCCGTGCCAGACCGAGGAAGTTCTTCTCTTCGGCATTCTTGATGACCGGAACAATCAACCCGTTTTCCGATGCGACGGCGATGCCGAGATTGATGTAGTTCTTCTTGATAATCTTGTCTCCCTCGATCGACGTGTTGATCAGGGGATACTTTTTAATTGCCTTGACGACGGCTTGCACGATGTACGGCGTGTAGGTGAGTTTGAATCCTTCTCGGGCTTCAAACGCCGCGGCGTTGGCTTGACGATGCTGCACGATGCGTGTCATATCCACTTCGTGGACGGCAGCAACGTGCGGCGAGGTATGCACGCTCTTCACCATGTGCTCGGCCATCTTCTGCAGCACGTTGCTCATTTGAATAATCTCGTGCTGAGGCGCGGGATACTTTGCGCGCAGTTCGGGAACTTCGACAGGCTTTCCGACTTGAAGAACGGAAGGGGGAGCCGGGACTTTCGCAGCATGAGCAACCGACGGTGCAGGCGCCACTGCCGGCTTCGGCGTCGGCGCCGCAATGGTTCCCGCTTTCTTCGCCGCAACATACGCGAGAATGTCCTTCTTCGACACACGCCCGCCCTCACCCGTGCCCGGTACAGATTCCAACTCCTGCATCGAAATCCCTTCCTCGCGCGCGATGTTCAGCACCAGGGGCGTGTAGAACCGACCGGAAGCGGGCGCAGCAAGCGGCTTTACCATCGGAGGTGCTGCTGATGCGGGCGCTTCCGTCGGACGGGGCTGCGCCGGTGGCGGGGTTGGTGCTGCCGGCTCTTCAACTGCTGCCGCCGCTTCGGTTTCGAGATAGGCAATCACCGTCCGCACGGGAACGGTTTGCTGCTCCTGCACAACGATTTCGACAAGCCGACCCGATGCAGGCGAGGGAATTTCGGAGTCCACCTTGTCGGTGCTGATCTCCAAAAGGGTTTCATCCTTCTTCACCACATCACCGATTTTCTTGTGCCACTTGATGATCGTGCCTTCAGCAATGCTTTCGCCCATCTGCGGCATGACGACTTCTACTCGTGCCATGTGTTATCCTTCGGTAATAAATGCACTCTACGAACTCAACAAATTCTCCCTGCAAAAACTAAAACGCCGCCAACTCTCGCAGCGCTTTCACGATCTTGTTTGTATTCGGAAGAACGAAATCTTCCAGCGTCGGTGCGAACGGGACGGGAACATCGAGCGCGCCGAGACGCCGAATCGGTGCGTCCAGATACGGGAATGCGCGATCGGCAATCAGCGCGGCAATCTCACCGCCGATGCCTCCGGTAACATTGTCCTCATGAACGATAAGAACTTTTCCTGTTGCCTTCACCGCATCCAGGATCGCATCCTGATCGAGCGGGACAAGTGTTCGCAGGTCCAGCACCAACACTTCTACCCCGTCTTCTTGTGCCAGCACATGCGCCGCCTCCAACGAAAAGTGAACGGTCGAACCGTAGGTAATCAGGGCAATGTCCGAGCCTGTTCGCTTCACGTCTGCTTTGCCGATCGGGACGACGTATTCTCCTTCAGGCACTTCTCCTTTGATGCGACGATAGAGATATTTCGATTCAAAAAACAGCACGGGGTTGTTATCTCGCACCGCCGCCTTCATCAGCCCTTTTGCATCAGCGGGAGTGGAAGGAGCGACGAGCTTCAATCCGGGGAAATGATGAAACCACGCCTCCGTGCTCGAGGAGTGATACGGGCCGCCGCGTATGTAACCGCCGTTTGGCAGGCGAATCACCATCGGGACGGGGAGGTTCCAGCGATAGTGGATCTTCGCACAGTTGGTAACGATTTGATTGAATCCGCATGAGACGAAATCCGCGAACTGAATCTCGACGATCGGACGCATACCGACGACGGCAGCACCCGCCGCCGCTCCAATGATCGCCGCTTCGGACAACACGGAGTCGATCACCCGCTCTTCGCCGAAGTGTTGCAGAAAGCCTTTCGTGGCTTTGAATGCTCCACCATACACGCCGATGTCCTCGCCGATAAGAAACACCGACGGGTCACGTTCCATTTCTTCCCACATGGCTTTCGACAGGGCCTCGATGTAGGTATAGATTGCCATACAAACGTTTGCGCTCTTAGTGCGGGAGATGTGGATGACGACCTACTCTTGCTTCCTCTTCACGTATATGGAGAATCTGCTCGCGATTCATATTGAGCGCTTCAATTGTGGCTCGACCTGTTGGAGTAACACCCACAAGAAGAACACCATCCCATCGAGACACAGGCAAGGGCAAGGTTTTCCACAACCGTTCGCCCACCAACAAAAGTGGGCACGACATGATCAACATGAAACGTCGCTTCCTGTCCGGCTTGTGACAACCCGCAGCATTCGCACCGATTACCAGCTCGTTCAACAACCTCCTGACGCAGTTCTTCGGGAAGATAGCTCATTGCTATCCTTCGCCAGAAACTCGTTGTGCCCGTAATTTCAACAAAGACAGAAGTTCAGCCAGGTTGACAAGCCCTTCCGCTTCCTTGCGTTCCGATGCTGTAAGGGTACCTGTCTGATCTTGCTTGTCGAGCAACTCTTGAAGACGCTCGTTGACACCTTCGGGCAAAGAGAACTTCTCAAGGTCCGATGGCAAATCGAGTGTCACGACAACTTGATGGGACATAGTTTCACCTTAACTTTATTTACCCGAAACCGTTGGGTTATGCCCTGTTTCTTCTCACGGCAAACGAAAGATGGCGTGTGACTAAGTTAGCGTTTGCAAGTGCTCCAAGCAAACCCTCACGGCTCGAACCTGAGTCCATCTCATCGTCATTGTGCAAACACCCCCTCTATCGCCTGCTCGCCGGGTGGATATGGTTGCGCCAGCGCGTACTCCACAGCCGATTCGATCTCTTTCAAGATTGCCGAGTGCATTTCATTTTTCAGCGACTCAGTCAGAAGGCCTTCGGCGAGAAGTTTCCGTTCGTACAGCAAAACCGGGTCTTTCTTCTTCCACTCTTCAACCATTCCTTTCGGAACATACGACGCGTCGTCCGAAAGCGAGTGTCCATGCATCCGCATGGTGATTGTTTCGATCAACGTCGGGCCTTCGCCCTGCCGCGCTCGCTCAACAGCTTCGCGGCAGACCTCGTACACGCGCTCGACATCGGTTCCGTCAATCGTACAGCCCGGAATGCCGTAGCCTATGGCGCGGTCGGAAAGTTTGTTCGCGGCAAATTGCTTGTTGTTAGGCGTCGAGTAGGCGAACTGATTGTTCTCGATAATCAGGACAAACGGCAGCTTCATTACCGCCGCCATATTCACGCCTTCATGAAACTCTCCGACGTTGCTGCCGCCATCGCCGATGTAGTTCATGACCACTGCATTTTCCTTTCTCAACTTCGACGCCAGCGCCACACCGACGGCCATGGGGATCATCGCCGCAAGATGGCTGACATTGCCGTAGATGCGGCGCGACGGGTCGGCATAGTGTCCGGTGCCGTCACGCCCGCGAGCCAGTCCTTCGGCGCGGCCGAGCTGCATGAGAAAAATATTACGCAGCGTCTGGCCCTTAACAAGATGCGCACCCAGGTCGCGGTGCATCGGGAAGAGATAATCCTGCGGCTCAAGCGCAAAGGCACTCCCCACCGCGGTCGCTTCATTCCCGTACCCCGTGAACGCGCCGCCTACCATCTTCCCCTGTTTGTAGAGTTTGATGATGGCGTTGTCGACTTCCCGCGTAAGGAGAAGATAGCGGTAGAGATTCTGTTTGTCTTGATGTGTCAGACGCACTACAATAAATCGAGAAATTCTTCGTTAGAAATGCGAGCCTGTTTCTGAATATGAGAAAGCGTTGAGCGTTTCACGGGCTTGTGCGCTGGCACCGTTATTTTCAAACCTCGTCACCGATTCTCTTTTGCAGTCTGATATGACTCCCCTTTTGACGAACCACAGTCCACCCGTTTCTTTGAAGAGCCCGTACAATCTTCTCAAAGGGTAGACTCGGAACTTTGCTCACACTTCAATCTCCTGAACAAGAGATTTCTCTGATATGACTATATCATCCTCGACAGGCTCTAAGTACAGCTCTATTGCCTCCTGGATGTTACGCATCGCCTCCTCGACTGAATCACCTTCACTGATGCATCCAGGAAGAGAGGGAACATACACGGTGTAACCTCCATCTTCACTTTCTTCTAACACAACCTTGAGTCTCATCGTAACCTCCAATGATTAGTATCGTACCAGCCTTTCGAGCGCCCGCACCACATCCGCCTC
>JBBIRR010000011.1:0-81677 GCA_037441705.1 Ignavibacteriales bacterium | reverse complement strand
ACGAGACCGAGCCGCGCGTCAGCAACCTCGTTCCCATCATCGCGCTGCTTGCGCTGCCACCGATCTTCCCGACCGGACCGCATTACATCTACGACTTTCCAACGTTGTTCTTCTTTACGCTGGGACTTCTGCTCCTGGTGCAACAACGATGGTTGCTTTTCTACCCCATCTTCTTTCTCGGTTGCCTCAACAAGGAAACGATGGTGTTGCTGACGTTTCTTTTCTTGATTCTGTTTCGAAATCATCTCCCAACCAGAAGCGTTCTCGCCCACACCGGGGCACAGCTTCTTCTCTTCGGCATCATCAAGCTCATACTCTTCATTGTTTTTGCCGACAACCCGGGGAACCTGCTCGACTTTCATCTCTACCTCAATCTCCACATCCTTCTGAGCGGATACGGGGTGGTAACGCTGATCGTCGGCGTGCTGCTGTTGTGGCTGATCGTTCATGACTTTGCAAACAAGCATCCCGTGCTACGCCGCTCGCTGGCGGTAGCTCTTCCTTTCGGACTGTTGGTGATGTGGGGCGGCGTGATTGTGGAACTGCGCGACGTGTACGAGTTGTATCCGATTGTCCTGTTCCTCGTGCTGCACACCCTCTTGTTCTCGCTCGGCAAGATTCCGTATTCCACGAAGAACATCGAGTCATTTGCAGAGACGGTATGAGTGCATTGCGGATTCACCATGTTGACACGCTTGACGTTCCGCAGCTTCAACCCTACCGAACGCTGCGTCGCCCGCAGGAACATCTGAAGCAGGGAATTTTTGTGGCAGAGGGCGAGAAAGTTGTGCGACGGTTCCTTGCCTCCGACTGGCCTGTCCTCTCTCTTCTTCTGACGCCGGAATGGTTCGACGCCGTCATTCCCGCGATCGCTGTGCAGCGATTAGGTGAAGCAGAAATTTTTGTTGCGAAGAAGAACTTGTTGGAAACCATCGTCGGCTTCCCTTTGCATCAAGGCATCATGGCCGTCGGAAAAGTGCCGCGGGAACGCCCATTGTCGGAGACTGTTGCGTCGCTTCGCTCTCCGCATCTGTTCGTTGCGCTTGATGGGCTGGTTCATGCCGAGAACGTGGGCGTGGTCATGCGCAACTGCGCCGGATTCGGCGTTGACGCTGTCATCGTCTCTTCAACTTCAGCAAGTCCGTATCTGCGGCGCGCGGTTCGGAATTCGATGGGCGGGGTGTTTGTCGTGCCGGTTGTGCACGTGGAGCATCTCGCGCAATCGCTCACGTGGCTGAAGCAGCAGTATGGGACACGCATCATCGTTGCCGATGCTCACGCCGCGCAAACACTCCACGACGCGGAACTCTCGGGAAACATCTGCATCGTCTTCGGCAACGAGGACTCCGGCGTTTCGGCGGAGGTCGAGAACGCTGCAAGCTCTCGCGTCTGCATCCCGATGCACAATGCGATGGACTCGCTCAACGTTGCAAGCGCAAGCGCCGTGATGCTGTATGAGGCGAGACGGAGGAGACACGCAGGGTGAGGTTTGGTTCCCTGCGACAAGAGACGATCTCGATTACGATGGGATTGCCTTATTGCCTCACGAGAAAACCTACTCGAACGGTGATTCGTTGCCTCAGGTGAAAATCGCGTTGAAAGGTTTCTTGACAGCCGTTGAGCCGTTTTGTAAATTGGCGGCAGATTGTCGGTGCAACATACTTGAAACAAGGAACGTGGCAATTCACCCACCAATGCACAAGAATAGCAGTTCACTCATGCAATATGGCTCTATCTATGTTATAGGTCTGATTGTCCTCTCGTTAACTGGATCTTTTCGAGCGATTCTCCTCGACTCGACAGCGTGTACTTCGGGGAAAAGGGAAACTTTATCGGCAAGGTGAGTCAAGGTTCGAGTCGTTTGAAGGCACCATCTTGGCCGATAATATTCAAAGGATCAGCACGTCAGAGAAGACTTCAATGTTCTATGTGTCAATCGTGGCGGCGGCAGTGGGTGTTGGTTATTTGCTATTTGCTTTCGCCCTAGCTGGCAAACCAGCGGCTCAACCCGACCGAAGGGGCGTCGCTGAAGCCACAAGGCCTTAGTCACACCATCATAGCTCTGTTCAGTGAAACCTTCCGGGGCTGCGTTCAATGGTTTCAACAACGGGCGCGCTCTGCAAAGTGTAGCGCGCAGAGGCTACATGTCAAACACAATCCGGCGATCGAACCCTCAATAGAGCGTAACATGAAATCCCAACCAATACGAACCCATCGTAGGAACTTCACCGTGGTCATCGCTGCTGCCGTTGCGCTTTTTGCAGCGACACTCGCGCAGGCACATCCAGGCTCTGGCATCGTCGTCGATCGGCTGGGCCAGATCTGGTTCATGGACACGGGCGCCGGACTCTGGAAGATCGACACCCGCGGGTCGTTGATCCATGTCGGAGGAGATCGCTTCCACTGGATGACACTGGATCAGGACAATCGCTTCGCCGGCGCCACACTTCCGCGTGACGTTGCGGCCGTGGGTGAAAGTCCCACGCTGCTCATCGCAAGCGATTATCCGATCGCGATGGGGCGAGACGGCAATCTCTACTATCCATCGGTTGCGAGGAGTGGTCGAGTGCAGATCATGCGTGCGTCGCCGGGCGGTTTGCCGGCAACCATCGTAACACTACCCGCAACAACTGCAAGCGGCACGCCGCTGCAGTGGCTGAACGGATTGACCGGCGGCGCCGACGGCCACCTGTACTTCACGGAGAACAGTTCTATTCGACGCGTTACATTGCAGGGTAAGGTCGAGACGGTCGTTAGCAACGTACAGGTCCCGGGTTGCGTGGCAATTCCGGGCAACTCACAGAGTGAGGGCCCCCACCTTCGGGGGCTGAGTGTCGATGCAAACGGAGTGATCTACGTGGCGGCCAGCGGATGCGGCAGCCTGCTGAAAATCACCCCGGAGGGACGCATCACCAAGCTGGTCCAGTGCGAGCCTCCATGGTCACCGACAGCAGTTGCACTCTTCGGTTCCGATATCTGTGTGCTTGAGTACTTCCACGCCGAGAAGGAAGACCGGTGGGTGCCGCGTGTGAGGAAAGTCTCGGCAGATGGAAAGTCCGATGTGATTGCAACGGTGGCGCGATAGCTGCCTATGGGCGGCCGAAACATCGAGCGCTTCGAGCAAACAGTCGCTGCGCGGGGGTGGCGGCCAATGCTGAGCGTTAGCCACAATTTTGTGCAACTGAAGAGAGAAATCGTTATATACCAATCAGAGGAGCGCAGCGTCATGAAATCACGCATTGTAACGACCGTGAGACTGATCGTGCCGTTCGTCCTCCTGCAGGTTGTTGGCTGCGCGAATCAGTCCACACAGCCGATCACACCATCAGAAGAACTCCGCTTTACGACGGACAGAACATCGTACGCCCCATCCGACACTATCCGACTATCACTCTCGAACAACTCTCGGTCTGATATAACAGTTGGTTTACGATGCGGGTGGTATCTTGAGATGTTCTATCAGAAACGTGAGAATGAGGGTTGGAGCGACAAATCTATGGTTCCCATACATGTCGCTGCGGTGCATGACTGTTCCCCAGACCGTCAAGATGAACGCGACTTTTGCACATTGGCTGCCGGCTGAAACGTTCTACTCCACCGGGACGTTTCGCCTGACGGTCACGGTCTACGTTGAGCGAGCAGATACGTCTTTGAACCTGGTATCGAATTCCTTTGAGATTCGGTAGCCACCCAAACGCAGTCACTCCCGACATAAATCGGGATCTTCGGCATCTGGCGGACGCGAGCGGCGCGCAAACTCATGCTCGCGCACACCATTACACACGGAGGTTGCCATGAACACACTAGCACACGTTTTCGGGTTAGTCCCGATTCTGTTGCTGCCGGCAATCGGGTGCATTGATATGGGCAAGACGGTTCCTACGTCGACTCCTGTTGCCCAACCGACTCTGACTTGCACGCCGGATTCCGGATATATCGGAGAAGCGTTTGCACTCACCGGCGAGACATTTGAAGTCCCGGCAAGCAACAACGTTCTGGTGTTTTCCGGAAACGTTGAAATGCGTGCCGACAGCGGTACATCATCAGTGATCTACGCGAGCGATACGCATCAATGGACTTGGGATACACTCTTCGTTGGTATCATGAAGGTTCAGAATTGGGATACCAGTGTCGCGCTCAGCGGTAAGTTCATCACCAAACCATTCAGTTGGGGACCGTTCACATTCTGGATAAGTCCACATAACATCGAAACCGCGTCGCCTGAGCGGATGCTCATGCGGGACGAATGATGAGGTGATAAGCAGCCGGCGCTGCTGAGTTCTCCCTGAACGCAAGAAATCCTTACGAGAATCTACTAAGTACCCAAAAGGTATGAAAGACAATACTCGAGTGTATAGAATGCCGTTTGCAAGTGTCTATCCGCATTACATCCAGAAGGCGGAAAGGAAAGGTCGCACGAAGAAGGAAGTGGATGAAATCATCTTCTGGCTTACAGGATATGACAAACGGACGTTGCAGCAGCAGATAGAAAAGAAAACGGATCTCGAAACATTCTTCACGAAGGCACCGCATTTCAATCCCAATGCTTCAAAGATTACGGGCGTCATCTGCGGGTATCGAGTGGAAGAAATAGAAGACAAGGTCATACAGCGAGTCCGTTACTTGGATAAGTTGATTGATGAATTGGCGAAGGGCAGACCGATGGAGAAGATTTTGAGGAAGTAGGGTACCGATATAGCTGATGGCAACTTGAAATCCACACCAAGAATCCTTTTGCTCACTCCACATCATAAGCAACCAAGGCTGCCCGCAGGCGTGCGAGCGGCCTTGGCGTTTTGATGCACAGGCTTCCTGCCTCTCACCATTTCAGCTACCTATCGAGGAACGATTCGGTAGGTACGAACCTTCGTCGCGCACAGCAGTCTTCCGCTTCCCGGCAAGAAATCAAACTTTTCGACTCGAGCATCGGTTTTCTCGAGTTCGACGGTGAATCGCGGCCCAACCGGGTCCATGCACATGTTGTCCAGAGGAAGCAGCCCCTGCACAACCGGTACGCCCGACATCCACAATTCCATCAGCACAGAATCGGGGTCCACTTCTGCATACTTGTAGTGGTACATCCGCGATTCATCGAAGGGTTTGGAAAGCGTCGCTGTTGCGACGACCGAGGTATGAAATTGAATCTGGGGGTCTTGAACCTCTGTCGAAGTCTGACAGGCGACCCCGAATAACATGAGGAGAACTGCAAGCAAAAGAAGTGGGCGGTGTTTCATACGTCCCTCCTGTCGTTGTCAAACATGCACTGACGTAACGAAACTTCCACCAATACTAACACCGGCGGGCGTTGGGCGAGTTCCTCTTTCTTGTTGTGTGTGCAATGAGTATATTGCTTCACATTCAATCGGACAATTCTCTGAACTCGTGGATGCAGCAGGCACTCGAAGCAGTCGCTCAACTCTTCAATCACCATCACACGTTTATTCTTACCACGCACGTAAATCCCGACGGCGATGGACTCGGCTCGGAAGTCGCTCTTGCCGAATGGCTGATCGCCCGCGGGAAGCAGGCCGTCATCCTCAACCACAGCGCAACGCCGGATTTCTATCTCTTTCTCGACCCGAACAAGCGCATCCGGAAATTCGACGAGGCGCAGGACGCGGCGACGATTGCACACGCCGACGTTATCATCGTTATGGACACGAATCATACAGACAGGCTGCGCTCGATGGAGCGCCATGTGCTTTCAAGCTCCGCCGTCAAAGTGTGCATTGATCATCATCTTGATCCGCACCCATTTGCCCGGCACTACATCCTTGACGATGATGCGACTTCGACCGGGGAGATCATCTACCGTTTGCTCACGCACGTTGATCCTCATCCCTTTTCGCCTATTATTGCCCGGGCATTGTACTGCGCGATCATGACCGACACCGGATCGTTCCGTTATCCGCGCGTGGATGCGGAGACGCATCGCATTGTCGCCCACCTGATCGAATGCGGCGCAGACCCCGTGGACATCTACCATCAAGTCTATGAGCAATGGACGGCCGGTCGCATTCAGTTGTTGGGCGATGCCCTCGCCAGCCTGAAAACGGAATACAACGGCAAGCTCGCCCACATCACGGTCACGCAGGAGAACTTGAGGCAGACCAACACCACCGAAGTGGATACCGACAACTTCACTGTGTATCCGATGAACGTCGCCGGCGTGGTGGCAGGAATTCTGTTCCTCGAGCTGAAGGATGGCGTGAAAATCAGCTTTCGCTCCAAAGGCGATATCCCCATCAACGAACTTGCGAAAGAGTTCGGCGGCAACGGACACAAGAACGCTGCAGGCGCACGGCTCTACAACTGCTCACTCGATGAAATACGGCACAAGGTTCTGCAAGCAGCAGGCAAGTACGTTCAGCAATAGATTTGATTGTGCATCATGGTATCCGTTCACGTCACACGAACCCCACTCGAGAAAACAGAGGCTGACGCCGTCGCCTTCTTCATCTTCGAGAATAAGGACTCCGGTAAAGAGCTTTTCACGTCGCAAGTACGTTTTCTGAAATCCCACTTTCCGAGTATCACGCCTGCGCTCCGACCCGGCCTGTTCAACGGCACGCTTCAGGAAACGCTCTCTCTCTTTCCTTCTGAACATCGAGCGAGATTGGTATTGGTGGGATTAGGAACGCCGGAGAAACTCACTCCGGAGCGCCTTCGTCGTGCCGCAGCCACCGCCGCGAAGACGGCGAACTCCCTCAAGGCGCAGCATCTTGCGATTGCCGAACCGGAACCGCAGGCCTTCATGCGGCTCGACTGGGGAAAGGACTGGCAGATGATCGGACAGGTGCTTGTGGAAGGTGTGAGGTTGTCCCTCTATTCGTTCCCCAAATACTTCACAAGCGAAAATCAGAAAACGCCAACGCTGCGACGAGCGGAAATCTTGTGCCGCGACGCTTCACGCATGCGCGCGATGAAGAACGGTGCGGCGTTCGCCGACATCACAACGGAAGCAACCTGCCTTGCGCGGGATCTTGCGAACGAACCCCCCAATGCCCTCTATCCCGAATCGCTGGCACAACACGCACGGCGTGCGGGCCGAGAGTATGGCTTTCGCGTGACGGTGTTGGATGAACAGCAGATCAAGCGACTGAAGATGGGCGGCGTGCTTGCCGTTGCGCAGGGAAGCGCTCGGCCGCCGCGGTTTATCATCATGGACTACAGACCGTCGCGTCGTCCGGCCTCGACAATCGTGTTGGTCGGCAAGGGAGTGACGTTCGACGCGGGCGGCATCTCCATCAAACCCGCTACGGGCATGAGTGAGATGAAGATGGATATGGCCGGCGCGGCGGCAGTCATTGCCACGCTCGGTGTCGCTGCGCGCCTGAAACTGCCGCTCCGCGTCATCGGCCTCGTCCCTGCCGTCGAAAACCTTCTCGGCGGAGCGGCGATGAAACCCGGTGATGTGATCGTTCATCTAAACAAAAAAACATCGGAAGTAGACAACACGGATGCTGAAGGCCGCTTGATTCTTGCCGACGCGCTTTCGTACGCATCACGCTTCGCGCCCGAGCTGGTGATTGATCTTGCTACGCTCACCGGCCACGTGGTTGTAGGACTCGGCCATCACGTCACCGGTATGATGGGCAACGACCAAGGCGTGATGGATGCGCTGCGAGCGGCGGGCGAACGAACGTACGAACGCGTGTGGCAGCTTCCGCTGTATGAGGAGTACGAGAAGCAAATCAAGAGCGACATTGCCGACGTCAAGAACTCGGGCGGCAGGCCAGCTGGAGCCATCACGGCGGCCCTGTTCCTGAAGCGCTTTATTGGCAACTACAAGTGGGTGCATCTGGATATTGCGGGCACCGCAATCTTGAACGAGGCACTCGACTACGTTCCCAAAGGAGCATCGGGCGTGGGCGTGCGATTGTTGTCCGAATTCCTGAGAACATGGGCGAAGACACGAACGGATTGGAAAGGAGACGGGCGATGAAGCAGATTCTTGCAGTATCGGTACTAACACTCGCGACGTTGGTGGCCCAAGCACAGCAGCCGATGCAAATGCCGCAGCCGCCGGAAGTACAGGCGGGCGAGCAGATGTCGTATTTCCTGGAAGCCATCAACTTCGCCGCCGATGTGCCGGGGAAGTCCCGTGTGGACATTCTCTATCGCATCGACACACAGTTCTTCGTCGCGGTGCGCAACACGAATCCGGACATCCCCTATCCGTTCGTGCGGCGCGGCGAGGTGTTGGTAGAATTGTTCGACGAGAAGGATATCTCCAAAGCTCGCGAGATACGACGTATCGAGATCGGCGAAATGAATCCCGAGAGAGTACCGGAGCAGAAGAGATGGTATGAAGGTGTCGCTGCGTTGACGGTGGATCCTGGAGAGTATCGCGTTGTGTTTGAAGTGGATGACCTTGAATCAACGCGCAAACGCCTGGACAACAGACGGAGGATCACAGCGAAGGCGTTCGACGGCACCACGACGCAGACCTCCTCCCTGCTGTTTATCTTTCCGCCCGAACCTCAGCATCCCGATGTGATAACGCCGATCAATTTCGGCGGAGAGATGCTCTTCGGGAAGGGCGCCGCGGTGTTTGTGCAGCTTCAGTCGCCCAGCCTTACCTCCGACCCGGTCAGGGTCGAGTACTCCATTGCGACACAGCGATTTCTCTTTCAAGACCCGACAACGGTTGTGAGCGATACCCTTCCTGCTGTGCAGGTTGTGCGCGCCCCCTCCCCCACACGTCTTACCGACACGCCGACGTCATACACGCTCGCAGGTCAACCCGCTGCGCCAACTGTTCAAGCCGTGGTTGTTCCGCTGAAAGCCGAAAAGCTTCCGCTTCGGCCGTTCACATTGCAGATGAAGATCACACAGGGCAAGGTTGAGTTTTCGCTCAAGCGCGAATTCAAAATGGTGTGGCCCGATATGCCGCAATCGTTGCGCGACATTGATTTCGCCCTCGAGGCGCTGCGGCATATTACACGCCCCGAAGAACTCGACTCGCTGAAGACAGGCTCGCAGAGCACACGGCTGACGCATCTGGAAGAATTCTGGAGAGCGAAGGACACCACGCCGCAGACCGAGTATAATGAGGTCATGGTGGAGTATTACCGGCGGGTGGACTATGCGATGCGGGAGTTTAGCTCGATTCGCGGCGACGACGGGTACAAAACCGACCGCGGGCGTATCTACATCCTCTATGGCCCGCCGACAAGAACCGAGCGGATGCTCGATCCGCAAGCAGGATACCAGGAAATCTGGACCTACGACAAACACGGAAAGAAGTTTGTCTTCATTGATCAATCGAAGAACGGTAACTACATTCTCGTGGCAACGCAAAACCTTTGATGCGAACACAACCCACCAAACCGATTGTCGCCATCACGGTCGGCGATTTCAACGGTATCGGACCGGAGGTGACGTTGAAGAGCGTCCGCCATCCCTCCGTTCGCGCGGTATGCCGACCATTGTTGGTCGGGCCGAAAGAAGTATTTGCGTACTACGCCCGGCGCTTGCGATTGCCTTTGCAGTTCGTCGCATTCGACGGTACTATCTCCGCGAAGCCGTCCGTGCTGCCGCTATTTGAATCTGCCGACGAACTCTCTCGACTCGACATCGAGCCCGGGACTCTTTCGCCGGAGGCCGGACGTGTTGCCGCAGAAGCTATCACAAGCGCCGTCTATCTCATCAAAAGCGGAACGGCCCACGCTCTTGTCACCGCTCCGGTATCGAAGCAAGCGCTGCATCTTGCCCACGTGGACTTTCCCGGGCAAACGGAGTTGCTGCAACGGCTCTCCGACTCGCCCGCTGTGGCCATGATGCTTGTGTCTGATTGGCTGCGCGTCGGGCTTGCTACGATTCATGTTCCGCTCCGCAAAGTGTCCGAGATGTTGTCGCGCCAGCTCCTGCGCGATCGCATTCTCATCATCCACGATGCTTTGCGAACAGATTGGCGGATTCGCTCGCCGCGCGTCGCTGTGCTGGGCCTCAACCCGCATGCGAGCGAAGGTGGAGATATTGGAAGAGAAGACCTGGATGTTGTCGGCCCGGTCGTTCAGGAACTGCGCAAGAGCCGCATCAAGGTCGAGGGCCCATTCCCTGCGGACGCGTTTTTCGGGAAGTACAGGCCGGGCACGTACGATGCAGTGGTAGCAATGTATCACGACCAGGGATTGATTCCCCTGAAAATGTCATCGTTCGGCAAGGCCGTGAACATTTCCGTCGGCCTGACAATCGTCCGCACCTCGCCCGACCACGGCACGGCGTTCGATATTGCGGGCAAGGGCATTGCCGATCCCGGCAGCATGATCGAAGCGATCAAGCTTGCCGCACAGGTTGCCATCAACAGAGGAGTCTTTCGAGCGAGAACGAAACGATGATTCAATTCTCCAACGTCACCGCCGCATTCAACGGCCACAACGTCCTTGAAGATGTGTCGCTGCTCATTCAACCTGCAGAGTTCGTCTTTGTTGTCGGGGCAACAGGCAGCGGGAAGAGTACCTTCTTGCGGCTTATCTATATGGATGTCATGCCGACGAAAGGCAGCGTGATCGTCGGAAAATTCAACTCCCAAACCATCACGCGGCGGGAGAAGCCACACCTTCGCCGAACACTTGGGATTGTTTTCCAAGACTTCCGGCTGCTCGAAGATCGAACGGTGTTCGACAACGTTGCCTTCACACTGCACGTCACCGGCACGCCGGGCAAGGACATCAAGAAGAGCGTGCTGCGTGCACTGGCCGATGTTGGTCTGAGCCATCAGCGCAACAAGATGGCGCACGAACTTTCCGGGGGCGAGCAGCAACGAGTCGTCATCGCACGCGCGCTGGTCAACAATCCCCTCTTCCTCCTCGCTGATGAGCCAACCGGCAATCTCGATCCGGCAACGTCGTGGGACATCATTCAGCTTCTGAAGACCATCAACACGCGCGGCACCGCCGTCATCATGGCAACACACAATCACGAACTTGTCAAGAAAGTGAATGCGCGCGTGCTGGAGATTCGAGATGGGAGAGTGTTAGAAGTGAAGGATTTCTGAGAATCACACCGCGTCAGCCCGCCACGGCTTCGACCCGCTTTACTTCCGGCACATTCTTCATGATCGCTCGCTCCACACCCGCGCGCAGTGTAAGCACAGAGATCGGACAGATTCGGCATGTCCCTTCCCACTTCAGTTCCGCTACGCCGACATCGGGTTTGAAGCGGACAAGCTTCACATCGCCGCCATCAACACGCAGGTACGGGCGGCAGGTTTCCAGGGCGCGTTCTATTTTTTCGGTAATATCCATCGGGAAAATCATCAACTGATCGCTGCGCGTTGGCGCTCAAGAACGAGAAGCGCATAACGTACTATCCCGTTGGGGATTTGCGTTCATTCCCGTAGATGCAGCGTGGGCATTTACTGCATCAACTGAATATCGATCGCAGGGGCAGTCTCTTGCTGAGCGTTGCGGATGCTGATCTGCGCGGCAAGATTGCGAGCTATCTGCTGGATGATGTCACCCTGCGCCTTGTAGCGCTCATCCATCACCACCGGCATTCCCGTATCGCCTGCGACTCTGATGGACGTATAGATCGGGATTTCGCCGAGAAAAGGAACACCCAGCTCTTCCGCGGCGCGGCGACCGCCGCCGTTGTCGAAAATATTCTCGCGCTGGCCGCAATGCGAGCAGATGTAGTAGCTCATGTTCTCGATTATGCCGAACACCGGAACATTCACCTTCTGAAACATAACGAACCCTTTGCGCGCATCGGCAAGAGAAATATCCTGCGGCGTCGTGACGATGACGGCTCCGGTCAGCGGAATCGTCTGCACGAGCGTCAGTTGAATGTCGCCGGTGCCGGGCGGAAGATCGAACACGAGATAATCAAGCTCACCCCAATCCACATCGGACATGAACTGCTTGACTGCGCCGCTTGCCATCGGTCCTCGCCAGATGACGGCCTGCATCGGATCGACGAGAAAGCCGATGGACATCACCTTCACGCCGTAGTTCTCCATCGGTTGAAGCCGCTGCCCTTTGACCTGCGGACGTCCTTTCAGCCCCATCATCAGAGGAATGCTGGGCCCGTACACGTCGGCGTCAACAAGCCCGACCCGCGCACCGTCTTTGGCCAGAGCGACTGCAAGATTCACGGCAATGGTGGATTTTCCGACGCCGCCTTTGCCTGAGGCCACCGCAATCGTGTTGCGCACGCCGGGGAGGATGGCTTCCTTCTGCTTGTTTTCATGCCGCATGACGTTCGACGTCATCTCGATGTTGACCGCGCCCACTCCTTCAATAGAACTGCGAATAGCACGCTCTGCTTGAGCTTTCAATTCGTCACGCACCGGACAGGCCGGCGTCGTCAACTCGATTTTGAGCGACACATCCCTGCCGTCAATCTTTACATCCTTCACGAAGTTGAGCGAAACGATGTCCCGATGCAGGTCGGGGTCTTTGACGGCTCTCAACGCGGCGCGAATGTTGTCTTCTGTCAGCGGTTTCATATTCAATCTATTTCGCAGTTATGACTGGACTGGTACTTCGAATTTGTGGGCGCGCTTGATTTTCACTTCGTACTTCTCACAAAAGAATCGAAGGCACTCTGGCGCCCAGATCGGAGGCAATTCCTTTCCGGGCGACAACCAACGCCTTGTCTCGATCTCGATCCGATAACTTCCAACATCTCCCTGCTATGTTCATCAAGACAATGAGCGCACCTTTCTTGAATCGCCGCGAGACAGGTGGCACCGTGGTCTCACAACAATCTAATCCATAAGTGAGAGACTGTCAAATCACGTTCATCTTCTTCCCCACCTGTTCGAATGCATCGAGGGCGCGATCGAGATCTTTCTTCTCAAGCGCGGCGGAGATTTGCGCACGCAAGCGCGCTTCGCCGCGCGGCACAACCGGGAACCAGAGTCCTTTGATGTACACACCGGCCTTCAACAACTCCCGGCTCATCTCCTGAGCGACGGCAGCTTCGCCTAGCATGATGGGAACAATCGGGTGCTCGCCTTCGAGAATGGTGTAGCCGAGCTTGACGATCTCCCGGCGGAAGTACGCGGTGTTTTTGTGCAGCTTCGTTACAAGAGAGCGGTTCCTCATCAGCATGTCGAAGGCAGCAAGAGCACCGTAAACGATCGGTGCCGGCAACGAGTTGGAGAACGTGTACGGCCGGGCTTTCTGCCGCATGTAGGCAATCAGCTCCTTCTTGCCGCTGATGTAGCCGCCGGCCGCCCCGCCGATGGCTTTGCCGAGCGTTCCGGTCAGCACATCAATCTTCCCGTGTACGCCTTTCGCTTCGGGTGTTCCGCGCCCGGATTTGCCGCACACACCAACGGCATGCGAATCATCCACAAACAGGATGGCGTTGTACTTGCGGGCAACCTCTACCAGCTTGTCTAAGTGCGCAAGGTCTCCCTCCATGCTGAAGACACCGTCGGTTGCGATAATGCGAAAGCGAGAGTCGGTGTAGCGATCCTCTTCCAGTTGCCGGACAAGATCGTCCACGTCGTTATGATTGTAGATTTTGCGGACCGTCGTCTCCGCCTTGCAGAGTCGCTGCCCGTCAATGATGCTTGCATGATTCAGTCGGTCGGAGTAGATAACATCCTTGTAGGTTTCGTAGCCCAGCTTCTCGTTCGTCAGCGCAGCGAAGAATGCCTCGTTCGCAGCCCAGCAGGATGAAAAGAGAATCGTATCCTCCGTGCCGAGGAATTTCGAGATTTTCTTTTCCAGCTCAAGGTGAATATCCTGCGTACCGCAGATAAAGCGCACAGACGCAACACCGTAGCCGTACTTTCTGATGCCCTGAATCGCCGCCTTCCGAATGACGGGGTGATTGGATAGTCCAAGATAATTGTTCGATGCCAGCATGACGACCTTCTTGCCGTTGACGCGAACAACGCCGTCCTGCGGACCCTGCAGCGGAACTTCGTACTTGTAGGTTTTGGTCTCCTCCAACTGCTTCAGTTCTTTCGTCACAAGTTCAAGATAATCAGCCATGATAGTCTCCCGGTAGTGTCAGATACGTGATCATCCTTTCTTCACCAGTCGTGCAGCAAACGATCCATCCATGCCGTGGCGATGCGGGAAGGTCTCGATGAAGCCCTCGGGCGTCACGACATCCTTGCTCACAAACTGCGCGGCGTTGTCCAGCACGAACTCCGGATGGTTGGCAAGAAAGTGACGGACAACCTCCTGGTTTTCTTCCGGCTCGGTGGTACAGGTGCTGTACACGAGAACGCCCCCGGGCTTGAGCAGACGCGCAGCGTTTTCAATCAGTTCCCGTTGAATCCGTGACAGCTTGATGACATCGGCAATGTCGCGCTTCCACTTCAGGTCGGGCTTCTTGGCAAGCACGCCCAACCCGGAACACGGAACATCAAGCATGATGCGGTCGACCGGCTCGTGTTCGAAGGTTGCCGCGTCGCCCACAACAAATTTCACATTCTTCAGGCCGAGCCGATCACACGCCGCGCGGATGAAGTTGAGCTTGACCTCGTACTTATCGAGGGCAATCACCTCGCCTTCGTTCTTCATGATCTCGGCAATGTGGGTCGTTTTGCCGCCGGGGGCAGCACACAGGTCAAGAACCCGCTCGCCCGGCTTCGCGCCGAGCAGCAGACACGGAAACGCTGCACTTTCATCCTGAATGGTGAAGAGACCGGTGCGGAACATTTCATTCTGCCCGATGCGCGGAAAGCTCTTCACTTTGATAAAATAGTCAATGTGGCTCGAACCTTGATACGGAATTTGCTGAACGTCGAGTTGCCGTAGAAAGGCTCCCGGTTCAACTTTGAGTTTGTTGATGCGGAGCGAAAGAAGCGGGCGTTCGTTGTTGACGGTGAGAAGTTTTTCGGTTTCTTCGGGACCGAAGCGCGCGACCCATCGCTTGACCATCCAGTGAGGGTGAGACAGAACGACGGAAAGATGCTGGACGCGGTCCTGCGCCGGATCGGGATAGCGGATGCCGTCAATGTTGCGGATGATGTTGCGGAGAACGGCGTTCACCAGCCCGGCAGGTTTCTCGCCGCGAATGCGTTTGATGAATTCCACCGCTTCGTTCACCGCCGCGGCATGCGGAATGCGCTCGAGAAACAGGATTTGATACAATCCCACACGAAGCGCGTTCTTCACGTTAATTTCGGACTTGGCAAAGTTGCCGTGGGAAAAGCCGTTCAGAACCCAATCCAACTTGTTCTGCCAGCGCAGAACGCCGTGCACAAGCTCCGTCAGCAAGCCCTTGTCCACATCCGGGATTTCCCCGGAGCGAAGCTCGCTATCCAACAACTTGTCGAGATAGGCGTCGGTACGTTCGACGCGGTTAAGAATCTTCACCGCCGTGCCCCGCACACCTTCGTACAGTGTGCGCCGACGTGGTTCCTGCGTTTCAGTGTCGTGCTCAGCCATTGCTCGTCACCCAAGAAGTCGATCTGGTGAGGGCGTCCTGGGCAGCAGGAAAGGAAGAAGATGTGATGCAACTACCAAGGTGCATGATGCGCGCTCAACGTAGATACCGTTGGATACAAAACTGGCGCCCCGGTTCAGGCGCCAGAATGAACTCACTTCGTGCGGCTCTGCCGCGGCTTCAGGCTTGTGCCGGAGCCGACTTCTTAGCGTACTTCCGGTTGTATTTTTCGACACGGCCTGCCGAGTCAACCAACTTCTGGCGTCCGGTAAAGAAGGGGTGGCAGTTGGAACAGATTTCCAATCGGAGGTCGCCTACCGTCGAACGCGTTTCGAACGTGTTGCCGCACACGCAGGTCACAATTGCCTTTTTGTATTCGGGATGAATGCCGGGTTTCATGCTGCTCTCTTCCTCACGCAAATACTGGATGATTGAACTGCAAAAAAGATAACCAAATGGATGTAGAGACGCAAACTCCGGTTCGGCAGGAACGTTGGGTCTGTCGAGGCTGCTTTCGGTGGAGGGATAAGTTGCTATTCCGATATTGATTCGATAGATTGAGGGAGCGATGTTCTATCGTGAAGGAGAAATGCCATGAAGTCCACCGCGCTGTGCCTGCTGAGTGCAGCTCTGATCCTCTTCGCTCGTTCTGCATCTTTTGCGGGAAGCAATTCAACATACGACTTCCTGCGGTCCGACGTGAGTGCTCGCGCCGGCGCATTGGCAGGAAGCTACGTCTCGATCATGAATGACGCGACGACAATCTTCTACAATCCCGCGGCACTGGCAACGATCGAGCAGCCGACCGGCTCCATCGGATTCTACAAACATCTTCTGGACATCAATTCGGGCTACGCGGCTTACGCGCAGGAATACGAAGACCTCGGCTACTTCGGGGTGGGCGTCCTCTACATGAACTACGGCTCGTTCAACCGCACCGACGACTTAGGCAACACGCTGGGCACGTTCAGCGCCAACGAGCTTGCCGTATCGCTCGGGTACTCACGTATGTGGGAAGAAAACCTTTACTACGGCGTGAACGCGAAGTTCATCTATTCCGGCATCGCCGAATATTCCTCCACGGGACTTGCGGTCGACTTCGGATTGCTGTACAACATCCCCGACAGCCGCGTCACGCTCGGCGCCAGCCTGCGGAACCTTGGCGCCCAACTCAGCGCGTATGCATCCACAAAAGAGAATCTCCCCCTCGATCTTGTCGTTGGAATGTCCATTATCCCGAAAGGAATTCCGCTGCTGTTGAATCTGAACTTCCACAAACTGAACGAGGATGTTGCGACGTTCGGTGATCGCTTCAAGGCGTTCTCGATCGGCGGTGAGTTCACGCTGAGCAAAGTCTTTCAAGCGCGCGTGGGCTATAACAATGAGCACCGGCAGGAATTGAAAACCGGAACCTCAGGGGGCCTCGCAGGATTTTCTGGCGGGATTGGAATAACAATCAAAGAGTACAAACTGGATTACGCTCTCTCCTCACTCGGTTCAATCGGGAATCTGCATCGCATAACCATCAGCAGCACGTTCTAATTCCACGCCTTTCAAGGGAACGACGCCGCTGTGCACTGCAGCGGCTTTCGCATTTAATGGGCAAGCGGCGAGAGAAGGACCTTCCCCACATAAAACAACCCTATGCCTCCAAACACCAGAAGAGGTATGATCCGATTCTTTGAATGATTGATTTCCGGAATCAGGTCGCTTGCCCCCACATACGTTGCCAGTCCTGCCGAAAATGCGAATGCAATGCCGACGATTTTCTCATTAACATCCGCCAGCAGAAAGACACTGACGACGCCGAGCATCGTGGCAATGCCGATGGCCAGCGACGCAAGGAATGCCGTCCGCCGCCGGTGTTCGGCCGCCAACATCACCGAGGCAATGGTCAGCCCCTCGGGAATCTTGTGCAGAAGCACAGCAACGAAAATCAGAATGCCGAGGTAGAAGTCGAACTGCATGCCCGCCGAGATGGCAAAGCCATCGAAGAATGCGTGGATGAACAGTCCGCCGAATGTTGTGAAGCTTGCGACCTTCGAGACCATCATCTCGGGGTGCGTCTCTTCTCCAAAATGCAGGTGATGCACCACGGTGTGCTCGAAGAAATGGAGCACCGAGTAGCCGAGCAGCATGTAGAGCGTCGCATGCGTTCCCACCGCATGGATACTCTCAGGCACCAATTCCACGAACACCAGGGCGAGAATGAATCCTGCGCTCAGGGCAAGCAAATACTCCTGTACCTGTCGGGGCCACTCCTTGCGAAGAACCACGAGCGATCCGCCAAGAATCTCCGCGAAGGCGGCAACCAAACCGTAGAGTATTACTGTGAGGTGCATCGAACCCTATCGCGAGAAAGGAGTTTTGATGTACTGCTCTGCCAGCTCGTGCGAGTCCTTGAACTCCTTCATCTTGAGGACCTTGCGATACTGTAGCAGAGCAAGATCGCGCCTGGCAAGCGCATCGTAGATGTTACCCATCTTCAAGTTGGCAAGCACCATGAAGCCGGAGGGGCCGTCCTTATCGAGTGTTCGGCTCAACTCGTCGCAGCGCAGGAAGTGCTTCAAGGCCGACTCATGTGCGCCAACATTCAGGTCGTACATGCCGAGGTAGTATTCGGCTTCACGCTCGACGAGTGGACCGTAGCCGCGCTGGTTCTTCTTGCACCGCGCGGCAATTTCCCCAAACACCTCCTTGACGTTGTCCCACCGACCCAGCACCACATAACAGCGTCCGAGGTACTTGTGAAAAAGCATGTTGTTCGGAAAGCGCTGATGCAGCTTCTGGGCAAGTTCTAACGCCTTCGGATAGTCTTTTTCGAATTGATAGTAGATTTGCATGAGAAAGTACGTCGACTCGATGTTGGCGTACTTTCCTTTTTCGGCAGCGGTTGTAATCTGCTGGATACCTTTCACCTTGTCGCCCGGGGGAACGAACAGCAGCAACGGTTTCACGAACGGATACTCGTTCGGAATCACCTCGGCGTAGTAGTTGTAGATGCCGGTCCCGAGCAGAATGTCGCTGTTGTTCGGATCGAGAGCGGATGCTTCGCGCACAATCGGCAGTGCTTTGCGTCCGGCGTTGGCGGCATCGAGCCACGAGCTGCGATGCGCTTTCAAACGCCCTTTGAATCCGATCGCGCCGCCTTTGAAAAAGAGCGCCGTCACATCATTCTCATTTTCTTCCAACAGCTCATCGCACAAATCAATCACCCGATCCAGCGCATCGTAGAATGCCTCATCATACTGCTCATCGTCAATGTCGATGAGAATCCGCCACCAGGTCACCATAGCGAGAAAGAAATGGCCGGCCGGGTGCCGGGGGTACGCTTTGGCCAGTCCCTGGAAGATCTTCTCGGCATGTTCGAATTCCAGGTTATAAATGTACTCGATGCCTTTGCGCGTCAACTCGTCGAACTCAGGCCCGGGGACTGTCTGTGCAAGAGTCTGAGTCGCAAGCACCACAATCAGCACCACGGCAACTGCGAGTCGCCTCATGCAGCCTCCTTCGCCGGTTCTAACAGTTCTTCGTTCCGGTCGAGCGTCACGACATTCGGGTGCGGGCGAAGCGAGGGTGCGTAGTACAGATACACCCCGCAGAGAAAAATCGTCAGCGTTGCAAGCGCGCCGCCTTCAGGCCCGTACGCGCCGCCCGTCATCCACTCAGCCCCGAATTGTGTCAATCGGGTGAGTTCGTATTCCGGAAAGTGATGGCCGCTGGTGGGAAACCCGTAAAGAACGGTTTGCGAAAAATTCCAGCCGAAGTGAATGCCGAACGGCAGCCACAACCCGCGCGTCCGCCAGTATGCCAAACAGAAAACTGCCGAGACAAGCGCGGTATTGAAAAAGGCAAAGATGCTGACGTTGGGATTTCGTAGATGAGCAGCACCAAACAGCACGCTCACCAACACAACGGCCGGTACCAGGCCGATGCCGCGCACGAGCGCCTGAAAAGGATACCCGCGAAACAGGACTTCTTCCGTCATCGCTGCAAGCGCAAAGAAGATGAACGCAGTACCGAACATCTGTGCACCCTCCTCAAACGAAACATCCGCGGCAGCGACTTTGACATCGTCCGAGAGGTATTCGATCCCGAAAATTGTCGTGAGCATGAGCCAGCCGAGCAAGCAACCGAGGGCAAGCTCGCGCATCGTGTATCGGTTGACGGCAAGACCTACCGCAACGAACGGCTTCTTGTTCACGAATCGAGTCACAATCCACGTTGCTGCGAGCGCTGCTGCAAGCACCGCTGCGTTCATCGTCATTGCATCACGCACTTCGAAGAAAGCCACCAGCGGCAAGACAACGACAGCGCTAACACCTGCAAGGGCAATCACGAACACCAAAATCTGCCAGCCCGCCCTCAGCTCGTTCACATCATTCCACAGGATTTGCTTCAAGTTCATTGGTCAAGTCCCACGTCAAACAAAAGGGTGGACTCATTGCCCACCCAAACCATCAGGAATAGCAGTACACTCGGTTTGTGCATGCTGGAGATTACTGTGCAGGAACTGTTCCAGCTCCGTTCACCGCCGGCTTTGCGTAGATGACCCCGGCCGATGTTTGATAGGAAACGCGAATACGTAAGTACCGATTCGGTGCCTGACCGAAGAGTAACGATCCGGGTTCGCCAGGCGTGGGTGAATTCTTCTCAAGAAGAATGCGCGCATAATTGCCGTCTTGCGTCATCACGTAATACACTCGTCCGCTCGTAATGATTTCCGGGCCGATGAAAATGGAATCTCGGACATACGTTGATGGATCGGGAGGGGCAACACGGCCGTAATTGAACGTACTGGCAAGCGTGTCAAAGGTGGAGAACTTTGTTCGCCGTGTGCCGCCGCCGAACCGGTTGAGGTGGGCGCTCTTCATAATCACGATGCCGGAAGCCGTGCTGTCGAGCACCACATCAATGATCGGTTGATAGGCCGGAACCCTGCTCGAGAAAACGTGCGGGCCAATGCCATCAAACAACTGGAGGCCGTTGGAATCGGGAGCGGCGACTTCATAAACCTTAACAGCATTATCGCTGTTGAGGCGCCGCGCGGGCGCCCATGTTATCCTCACCGGATCGCTATCGGTGTAGTTGGCAGAATTGTCCGCAGCCTTACACACCACTTCGAAAGTGTAAACCGTTCCTTCGTTCAGAAAGTCCATCACGACGAATGTCTCGGCTGTGTTCTTGGGCAGCGTTGTACTCGACCATTCCGTCGTACCGACTTTGGCAGTCACTTTGATAGCGATGAACTGGTCGTTGGTCGTGTCGGGGGTTGGCGACCAAATAAGACCGACGGAATTTGCTCCCGCAGAGAACGCGCGGAGGTTCGTTACCCCCGTCAACTTCGTCTTGCTGTAGACGAGCGTATTCTCTTCTTTGCTGCAACCCCCACCAAGAGCAAGCACAGCAAAGAACGCTGCAAGTACCCACGCGAACGACTTGGCCCCCATGGATATCCTCCGTAGTTCAACAGAATCAGACGCGGAAAAAATATAGCGAAAAACCCTGTGCAAACAAAACCTGAGTCTGCCGAAGAATGCATCCGCAAACCTCCGGCATCGAGCTGCATAGAAGTTCAGCGTTCCTTCCCTCGTGTTCTCGGCGCTACCGGATGCGGTCCCGAAGATAGCTCAGCACGGCAGCAAGTGCAATGCGGTCCTGCTTCATTGAATCGCGGTCGCGTACGGTCACCGTTTGATCGCTCAGCGTCTGCGAATCGATCGTGATGCAGAACGGTGTGCCGATCTCATCCTGCCGCCGGTAGCGCCTGCCGACTGCACCGCTGTCGTCGTAGAAGACACGCAGGTGAGGCCGCAGTTCCGCTTCGAGCTTGCGCGCGATCTCCGGCATGCCGTCACGATTCACCAGCGGAAAGATGGCCGCTTTGGTGGGCGCGAGCCGTGGATGGAATTTGAGAACGGTC
The DNA here is from genome assembly GCA_037441705.1 of Ignavibacteriales bacterium. Taxonomy (GTDB): domain Bacteria; phylum Bacteroidota; class Ignavibacteria; order UBA10030; family UBA6906; genus CAADGV01. The sequence continues at coordinate 60,394 of JBBIRR010000011.1, read as the reverse complement.
CGCATTTCCATCTTCCCATCGGCCGTGGGCGCTTCTTCCTCGTGGTAGGCGTCGACGAGGAAGGCCATGAACGACCTGCTCGCGCCCGCCGATGTTTCGATGATGTACGGCGTGTATTTCTCCTTCGTCACTTCGTCAAAGTACTGCATGGACTTGCCGGAGTATTTTTCGTGCTGGCTGAGGTCGAAATCGGAGCGGTTGTGAATGCCTTCGATCTCTCCCCATCCGAACGGAAACTCATATTCGATGTCGTACGCATCCTTCGCGTAATGTGCGAGTTTATCCGGCTCGTGCCGATGCCAGCGAAGTTTTTCCTTCTTCATTCCCAAATCGAGAAACCACTGCATGCGTTCGGCGCGCCACTTCTCGAACCACTCTTCGTCCGTTCCCGGCTTCACGAAGAACTGCATCTCCATCTGCTCGAACTCCCGCGTGCGGAAGAGAAAGTTTTTGGTGTTGATTTCGTTCCGGAATGCCTTGCCGATCTGCGCGATGCCGAAGGGGGGCTTCTGGCGCGATGCCGAGGCGACATTCAGGAAGTTCACGAAGATTCCTTGCGCCGTCTCCGGACGCAGGTACACAACGGCACTCGCATCTTCCACCGGCCCGACGAACGTCTTGAACATCAGATTGAACTGCCGCGCTTCCGTGAACGTCTGCTTGCTACCGCAGTTGGGACAGGCGATGCTGTCTCTCAACGCTCTGGCAAGAGTCGTGTTGTCGCGCAATCGTATATCAAACTCCTGGAGGATGCGTTCCTCGGCCTGTTGCCCCTCGAACTCCCCCGGAAACAACTCGCGCAAAACTTCTTTCTTCTTCTTCGTCGAAAGCTCCTCCAGCAGAACATCGAGGCGATAGCGTGCTTTGCAGTTCTTGCAGTCCACCATCGGGTCCGTGAAGTTGGCGACATGCCCTGATGCTTCCCATACGCGCGGATGCATGAGGATGGCGGCATCAATCCCCTCGATATCCTCTCGATACGTCATCGCCTGCCACCATGCGTCCTTGATATTGCGCAGCAACTCGACGCCCATCGGCCCGTAGTCCCAGCAGCCGTTCAAGCCGCCATAAATTTCGCTCGATTGAAACACAAAGCCCCGCCGCTTTGCAAGCGAGACGATCTTGTCCATTATGCCGGCACTGTTTTGCGCAGCCGGCCGTTGCTTCTGCTGGGTGCTGATTGCTGTACTCCTTTCTTGTTTCTGATGATCAGGCGCTGTCTGATGAATGATGAAATGAATGAATGCTCGATGCGTGCGGTGAGTTTTCGTCACCGCGTTCGGTTCATTTCGAACACAATCGTCTCGATGATCACGCCATCCTTCTTAATGTGCATTCCCACCGAATTGTCCTCGAGTTTTTCCGTCGCTATCACCGTCGCCCCGTGCTCAGCAAGTGCCCGACTCAGGTCGTGGTTGAAACTCAGCGTGTTGAACTCCGCCGGCACGGCAGCTCTTCGCTCGATTCTCCTGAAGCCACGGCCGCCCGTGACGATGCTGCGAGTGCGGACGGTACCAACTCGATATTTCGTGAAGAGCCGCTGAACAACGCGCTCGATGTCCGCCGCCTCCGAAGTCATGCTCTCGGAAGTGTCCTTCGTCTGTCGGGGTTCGAGAAGAATCCACAGCGCGGCAGCGATGATCGGCACCAGCAAGACGATGAGAAAACGCCCTACTGATTTCTTTGGCTGACTCTTCACCTGTTCTTGAACACCGCCTTGCGTTTCTCCATGAAAGCCGCGGTCCCCTCTTTGAAATCCTCCGTATCGCAGCAAACGCCGAACAGGGAAGCCTCGAGCTTCTGTCCGTCGCTGAGTGTGGTCTCCTGCGTCATGTTCACGGCTTTCAGCGCCATGCGAATGGCGATTTGCCCCTTACTCGCGATGAGCTGCGCCATCGCCCTTGCCGCTGCCAGCAGCTCCGCCTGCGGTACCACTTTGTTGACCAGACCGATGCGGAGAGCCTCCTGTGCATCGATGGGATTTCCGGTGAGAATCATTTCCATCGCACGGCCGCGGCCGATGAGCCGCGCAAGCCGCTGCGTTCCGCCGTACCCGGGAATGATGCCGAGGTTCACTTCCGGCTGTCCGAATTTTGCGTTCTCCGAAGCAATCCGAATGTGGCAGGCGAGGGCAAGCTCGCAGCCGCCGCCGAGCGCGTAGCCGTTGATGGCGGCGATGACCGGCTTGCCGAGATTCTCGATAAGATCGAAAACTTCCTGGCCCTTGGCGGAGACCTCCTTCCCGCTCTCCGAATTCAAGACCGTCAGTTCGCCGATGTCCGTCCCAGCAACGAATGCTTTCTCTCCTGCTCCGGTCAGAACTACGACATCAACATTTCCATCCGTCTTGATTTGTGTGAAGGCATCGCGCAGTTCCGACTTCGCCTGCGCGTTCAGCGCGTTGAGTTTGTCGGGACGGTTGATGGTAATGATAGCGATGCGATTGTCGGTTTCGAGAAGAAGCGTTTGGTAGTTCATTGATGGATTCAGGATTCTGGATTTTGGATTATAGTGCCGTTCCAACAAACTATCGAACCGATATTTGGACCGCGAATGAACGCGAATTGTCGCGAATTGAGAAACCATGAGTGGCGTTCATTCGCGTGAATTCGCGGCTGGGTAGTAGATTTTATGCTACTTCCACTCTGCTCTGATCACCAATCATAAACCTGTGGACGCGCGGCTTGCCGTTGGCTTCCACAATCTCCACATCATTCCCCAAAATACTTCCTTCGATGCGAATACCGACGCTGAGAATCTTGCAGTCCCGCAGAACGATGCTGTACTCGACCTCACTGTCACGCACTATCGTTCGGTCGCCGATGGAAGTAAACGGACCGATGTAGCTGTTTTCGATGACACACTCTTTGCCGATGATTGCAGGTCCTCGTACTTTGCTATTGATGATTTTGGCTCCCGGCTCGATCACGACTTTGCCTGCGACGTCGGACATCGTATCAACGTCGCCCTCCACGCGCGGTTCGATTGCATCGAGAATCAGCCGGTTCGCTTCCAACAAATCGGACGGCTTGCCGGTATCCTTCCACCAACCGGTAATCTCGGTGTAGCCGACTTTGTATCCCTTATCAATAAGATACTGATGTGCGTCAGAGATTTCCAACTCGCCGCGCCAGCTCGGTTTCAGGGCCCTGACTGCCTCGAAGATATGTTTGTCGTACAGATAAATACCTGCCACGGCGTAGCCGCTTTTTGGGTGTTTGGGTTTCTCCTCGACACCGACAATTCTTCCGTCACGGATTTCCGGCACACCGAAGCGCTCGGGGTCTTTGACCCTGGCCAGTGTGAGAAAACAATTGCAGCCGCTGCGTTCGAACTCCTCGATGAAGCGTTTCACGCCACCGACCACCATGTTGTCGCCAAGATAGAAAATGAACTTGTCCTCGCCAATGAACTTCTCCGCCAACATCACCACCTGAGCGAGACCGCCGGGTGTTTCCTGCGGAATGTAGGTGATGCGCACTCCCCATTTCGAGCCGTCGCCGACGTAGTTGGGCACTTCGAGACTATCGGCGTTGTGCACAATCCCGATCTCTTTGATGCCCGCATCAACCGCCGCTTCAATTGCGTAGTAGAGTATCGGCTTGTTGGCGATGGGGATGAGATGTTTGTTTTGTGTATGCGTGATGGGACGCAGTCGTGTTCCACGTCCTCCGCTGGCGATGAGTGCTTTCAACGGCGACCTTTCAATTTCATTCTCGAATGCTGGTTTGCGATGCGATCAGCTCATACAGTGCTTGCGCTTTTGCCGCATCTATCGAGCCTTTCGCCTCCGCCAGACGCGTGGTTTCAGCGGAAACCGCGGCAAAATACGGAATCAACTGCGGAGCAAATTGCCGAAGCGCATCAAAATGTTCTGCCACCGTTTCCACACCGCCTCGGGCGATCGGCCCGCTGAGCGCCTGCGCCGGACTCGTTCGCGCGACGTTGTGCAGCGTTGCCATGATGATCGGTTCGAAGAGAGGGTAGAACGTGCGCTCGTTCGTCTTCAGCGCTTTGAACATCTGTTCCACCACCCACAACATCGTGGTGAGATGATTGGAGGCAACGACACAGGCGGCATGATAGAGTGCTCGCCTCTCGGGCCGGATGACAACCACGTTGCCTTTCAACGCGCGCGCAAGTTGCCGCGCTTTGCGGAGCGCCGTTCGCGTTCCGTCAACACCGTACCAGATGTTGCGCGCCGTCGGCAGAATCTCCTTCGGGGAGAAATCCCGCGGGAACGTCTGCAGAGGATGGAACGAGAACACCGTCGCTCCTTTCTTCGCCAGCGGCTCGAGTGCCGCCGCGGTGAGCATCCCCGACGCATGGCACACCGCGAGGCGACGAAAATTCAAGTGTGCGACCGCTGCAAGTTTGTGGGCGACTTCCTGTACCGCAGCATGCGGCGTCGTGATGTACACGAGATCGGTCCGTGGCGGGATTGCCGCAAGCGACGTTGACACATTCTTGCAGCGCACGAAACGCCCGGCCGCGCGCGCCGAACGCATCGAGCGCGAAACGACCGCAACGATGCGTTCGCCGTTCTCCGCCAGTATCCTTCCCAACACCGACCCGACCTTGCCGGCGCCGACGATTGCAATGTTCACGTACAGGAACCTTTCATCCGGTTGGAATTACGCGCAGGCCACCGCGGAGAGATAGCCGACCACGCTGCTATAGTCGCCCGTTGTGTCGCCGGAGTTGCTGCGATGCGTCACCTTCATCGTTCGTACGCCCAGATCCTCCAGCGCTGCCATCACCGCAACGGTTGGCCCGCCGCCGCACGCTTCCGTGCGATGCGCTTCGAGATCGGCCATCAGCTGTTCATAATCAAATGCGGCAATGTCCCTGGCGATGACCGCATCCAGCCGATCGGCAACGGGCGCGGGATAGTAGTGCGAAAGATCCGTGCTTGCGACGAGCAGCGCGTCTTGATCGCGCAACACCTCCCCGAGGGCACGGGCGAGCGCAAAGCACGTTTCCCGCTTCTGTTCGCCGACGACGACCGGCAGGAGCGTAAACGAACCGGGCCGCAGCGTCAGTTGCAGAAACGGCAGCTGAACTTCAAGAGCGTGTTCGCTTCGATGCCCAACCTCCGACATGATCACGACATCGCTTGCGGCGACGAGCGCATCTCTCAACGCCGTGTTCACCGGGATTGTGCCTAACGGCGTTTCGTACGCATCGCCCGGGTAGACCGACACCCCGTGGAAGAAATCGAAGTGACTCGGCGAGACGACCACAACCACGGGAACGCTTCTTCCGCGCAGCAGCTTGTACGCATGCGCCGCCGTGAAGCCCGAATAGACATACCCCGCGTGCGGCGCGATGATGCCGCGAATCTCTCCACGCACCGGCTCGCTTTCCGCTTCATGCAACAGACCACTCACCATCTCCCGAAGCTGCTCGGGATCGTCGGGATAGAATTTTCCCGCTACCGCGGGCGGACGAATGTGCGTTGTCAGGCTCATTCCGATCTCCTTCTACTGCAGGACATCAGCTTCCGTCACCACCTCTGCCTCGAACACATACATCTCAAGATCGGGTGCATGGCGGAATGAAGGAGGCAGGCCCGCTTTGCGCAGCGCCGCCTCCAGAAAGGCTTCGCGATCGAGATGGTATTCGACTGCAACCTGCGGCAGCAGCAGTCCGCGTCTCAATCCCAGCGCAACCACAATGCCGTGCACGCCTACCTCAATTTCTTCTATCGAATGGATGCGTCGAAGGGGCGATAGAACGGACACCTCAACTGTCACGTTCTCAAATTCCTCGGGCGTTAACGGAGCAAATCTCGGATCGTCGAAAGCCGCTTTGACGGCGACTTCCGCCACCACCTCAATCACCGGTTTCTCGGATTCGATATATCCGATGCACCCGCGCAACTCGTGATGGAGACGCAGAGTTACAAACGCCCCGGCGGGCTGTGCCAAACCTTCCGTGCTCGGTCGCGGCACGGTGTATGGCTCTCCCTTTAACACACCGGCAATTGCCTCACGGGCAACCGCCAACAACTCTCGCTTTTCTTCTGCTGAAAGCATCGTCGAGAGCCCTGCGCTACGCCGAGGGTCTTACCCGAAGCCGATTCCATCCGCACACAGCCTCATGGTTCGGGAGCCTTCGTGCACTCGAAACGTAACGAAAAACAAGGGGACATTCAATGCCTCTCCGCTGCCAAAACCAAGTCTCAACAATCGTCAGCCGGTTCGTGAAGAACCGCCGGCGATGGTGGGATTGCCCTCTTCCAACGAACGGGCAGCCTACGCGCAGAAATCAGCACGGCGGCGCATTCATTGCATCTCTCTTCATCCTTCCCTACATTGACACGCAATCTTGAACCCAGAACCCGAGCCTTTCTCATGTCTCTCATGATTTCCATCTCCGGCATCCGCGGGATCGTCGGGGAATCGCTCACACCGCAGATCGTGGTCAAGTACGCAGCGGCATTTGGCGAGTATTGTAAGAGAACCAACCCCCACAGCCCTGAAGTGGTGCTGGGACGAGATGGGAGAATTACGGGCAAGATCATCACGAACATCGTCTCCTCCACGCTTCTCTCTACCGGCGTGAACGTCCGTGCGCTCGGCATTTGCCCGACGCCGACGATTGCGCTCGCCGTCGAAAAACTCGGCGCCGCGGGCGGCATCAGCGTAACGGCAAGTCATAACCCCATCCAATGGAACGGATTGAAATTCTTCGCGCCCACCGGCTTATTCCTCGATGCAGAGCAGAATAAGGAGGTGTGGGAGATTGCCGATAAGGCGGCGGCAACCTTTGCACGCTGGGATCGGATCGGAACGCATACGGCGGACGATTCGTGGATCAAAAAACATGTTGACGCAGTGCTGGCTCTCCCCTATCTCGATCTTGAACGAATCAGGAAGCGTAAGCTGAGAGTGGTGCTCGATGCGGTGAATGCAGCGGGCGGCCTCATCGTGCCCCACCTTCTTCACGAATTGGGGTGTGAAGTTATTCGCCTGCACTGCGACGTGAGCGGCGTCTTTGCGCATACGCCGGAGCCGCTGCCGGAGAATCTCACCGAGCTTTGCGCACGAGTGAAAGCGGAAAAGGCCGACATCGGCATTGCCGTTGACCCCGACGTGGATCGTCTCGTTCTCATCACCGAGACGGGGGAACCGTTCGGCGAGGAATACACGATCGCTTCGGCGGTGAAGTTTGTGTTGGAGAAGGAACGACGGCTCGGCCGCACGTACACGCAATCGGTTGTGATTAATCTTTCAACCACGCGTGCGGTGGAGGATATTGCGGCTTCGTATGGGGCCGCGGTGTATCGCGCGCCTGTCGGTGAAATCAACGTGGTCAAGAAGATGCGCGCCATCGGCGCGGTGATCGGCGGCGAAGGAAGCGGCGGCGTCATTCTGCCGACTGTGCACGCAGGGCGAGATGCCGTGGTGGGGATTGGGCTCATTCTTCAGCTCGTCGCGGAGTTTGGGGGGCCCGTCTCGGCGCTGAAAGCGAGTCTGCCTTCCTATCACATCGCCAAAGGAAAAGTCGAGCTTGCCAACAGCGCTCCCGACGCAGCGCTTCGGCGGGTCGTGGAGGCCTATCGAAACAAGGCAAGTATCAACACGGAAGACGGCGTGCGCATTGACTTCGCAGACGCGTGGGTGCATCTGCGCAAATCGAACACGGAACCGATCGTTCGGGTGATTGCCGAGGCACGAACGATGGAGAAGGCACAGGAGATGGTGTCAGCCTTTTCACAGCAGGTAGGATCATGACGAAAAGCGAGCAGTCTTGCCCGCCGCGGCTTTTTTCATCCTACCAAATACATTATCTTTTTGTTGACACACTCTGAAGCAGCATGATTCTTTCGAAAGTCACCGGCACGATCGTCGCTACGCAGAAGAATGCGCATCTCAAAGACAAGCGCATCCTGATCTGCCAGCCGATCACGTTAGAGGGCAAAGCGCTGGGCAGAGATTTGCTTGCGCTGGACACGGTGGACGCGGGAATCGGCGATACGGTGCTGGTTGTGCAGGAGGGTCAGGCGGCCGCCCAGGTGCTGCGCAGTAAGGACGTACCCGTGCACAGCGTCGTTGTCGCAGTCGTGGATGGGATGAACGTGGTGGAGTGACGCGCCATGACGATTGATGTCCGAGATGTGCTCACGCTCTCCACGATCCCCGGCATCGGTCCCACGCGTCTCATCAGTCTCATCAACCATTTCCACGACACGCGTCTGATCGCGGAGGCATCGGCGAAGGAGCTGATTCGTGTTGACGGGATCGAGAAGAAGACGGCGCTCACGATTGTGAATTTCTTCCGCGATTCAGGCGCTGCGCGCAGTAAACGTTTCGTGGACGAGCAGTTGAAGCGTCTCAACAAAGTTGATGCGCGGATGGTAACGTTTTGGGACAAAGAATATCCGACGAATCTGCGCAACACGTACGACCCGCCTGCTTTCCTCTTCGTGCGCGGTGAACTCAAGAACGACGACCGCTACTCGCTTGCCATCGTGGGAACACGCAGCGCATCATCCTACGGCATACAAATGGCTGAACGTTTTGCGCAGGGATTCGCCGCGCTCGGCATTCCCACCGTCAGCGGGCTGGCACGCGGCATCGACACGGCCGCTCATACCGCCACCGTGCGGGCAAACGGCCGAACGATTGCCGTCGTCGGCTCGGGCGTGGACGTGATCTACCCCGCAGAAAACCAGAAGCTCGCCGAGCGGATTATCGAAAACGGCGCACTCATGTCCGAGTTTCCGATGGGAGCCAAACCCGATGCACCGAATTTTCCGCGACGCAATCGCATCATCAGCGGCATCGCATTGGGCACCCTCATCATCGAAACAGGCATCGAAGGAGGCGCAATGATCACCGCCTCCATTGCTTTCGACCAGAACCGCGAAGTCTTCGCCGTTCCTCATGCCGTCGGCGAAAAGCGAGGAAGCGGAACAAATCTCCTGATCAAACAGGGCAAGGCGACGCTCGTCGAGTGTGTTGATGATGTTCTCGCCGTGCTCAGTCCACAGCTCAAGAACCTAGCGCGCTCGCCCGCTCGTCCCACGCCTGCACCGCAGCTCTCGGTGTTCGAGCAGGCGTTGTACGACGCAATGGGCGATGACCCGATCCACATCGACGCGCTTGCCGATCGCGCCAGAGTGTCAACGGCCGACGCGCTTGTCCACTTGCTCTCACTCGAGTTCAAGGGACTCGTGCGGCAGAAGCCGGGCAAGATGTTTGTGAAAACGTAAGCCATATCTCGTACTGACGCGAAGCACATTCACGGGACGGAGATTGCGATGCGGCTTTTCTCTTTGGCTGAATTTGAGTACCTTAAGTGTGGTTATCGAATCGGCGGGGGGCGCGTATGTTCATCATAGGCGAAGCCGTTGTGGATACCGAGGTCGCCCGCGCGTCGTTCTGCTGCCATCTCGAACAATGCAAAGGTGCCTGTTGCACACGGGAGGGCGGTCGAGGGGCTCCACTGGAGGATGATGAAGTGCTGGAACTTGAAAAGGCCTACCCCATCGTCAAGCGGTACCTCGACGAAAAGAACATACGCGTGATCGAACGTGAAGGATTGTACGAAGGCTTCCCGGGCAGCTACGCAACCACGTGCGTCGAGCGGCGTGAGTGTGTCTTTGTCTGCTTTGAGGACGGCATCGCACGCTGCAGTCTTGAAAAAGCGTATCTGAACGGGGAAACCGACTGGCGCAAGCCGCTGTCGTGCCATCTCTTCCCCCTGCGCATCCGCTCGGCAGGAAGGGAATTCCTTCACTATGAGGTGATCCCGGAATGTGCTGCCGGACGCAGGCGCGGCAGGGCGGAGAAGGTCAAACTTTACGAGTTTTTGCGCGAGCCGCTCGTGCGAAAGTATGGCAAAGCTTGGTATGAAAAATTCCGACAATATTGTGAGAGGCTGAATACCGGTGCGACTGCTGTCGTGCCGCCGGATGAACGAACACGACGATGCTGAATCTTTCTCTGCAACATAAAATGATGATGAAGCTGTCGCCTCAGCAGGTGCAATACCTGAAGATGCTGCAGCTTCCGACGCTGGCACTCGAGCAGAAGATCAAGGCTGAACTCGAGATGAACCCGCTGCTTGAAGAAGGCATCGACGAAGAGCTGGAGATGGTCGAAGAAACGACGGAGCCTACGAAAGAGGAGGCAACCGCCGAAGAGAGTGTCGACGGCGAAGCCGAGGCGAAAGTCGAAGAAGAACCCAAGTCGGCCGACGACGAGTACACCATCGACGACTTCATCAAAGACGAATACACGGGGTACAAAGCCGCCGAGCCGTTCGATCCGGAAGAGAAGGAAGAGCTGCCCATGCCGGACACCGTGCCGCTCTATCACCGTCTGCTGGAACAATTCCATCTTCTGGACCTGGACGACGAAGAAGTGTTGGTGGGTCCGGAGATCATCGGCAATCTGGATGAAGATGGATATTTGCGGCGCGATCTCGCCTCCATCGTTCAAGACCTCAACCTCTCCCACGGCACCAACATTACACTGGAAAAGGCAGAGAGTGTCCTGAAGAGGATCCAACGCCTCGACCCGGTAGGGATCGGCAGTAGAACGCTTCAGGAGTGCCTGATTGTCCAGGTGGAAATGAAGAAGATGGACAATCATTACATCAAGCAGCTCACCCTCAAGGTGTTGAAGGAGCACTACGAGAGCTTCACGATGAGGCACTTCGAGGAGATTGCCCGGAAGCTCAACATTACGCTGGACGATTTGAAGGAGGTGCTGGAGGTGATTCAGCATCTCAACCCGAAACCGGGGGAAGGAGAGTTCACGCCGCACGAGAACTACGTCATCCCCGACTTCATCGTTACACAAACCGAGGATGATTTCCTGATCACACTCAACGACAAGAACATCCCGCCGCTCCGGATCAACAAACAGTACAAGGAGTTGATGTCCAAGCGGAAGAAAGACGGCGTGCCCGCCGAGGCCAAAGACTTCATTCGCCAGCGGTTTGAAGCAGCGAAATGGTTCATCAGTTCCATCCATCAGCGGCGGGAAACGATGCTGAAGGTGATGCGCACGATCGTTGACAAGCAGCGGGAATTTTTTGAAAAGGGAGAGGGACTGAAGCCGATGATCTACAAGGACATTGCCGAGGTGATCGGCATGGACATCTCCACGATCAGTCGCGTTGTGAACAGCAAATACGTGCAAACGGATTACGGTGTGTTCCCGCTTCGGTACTTCTTCAGCGACTCCATCAGCACGACCGATGGAGAAGAGATCTCGAACAAGGAAGTCAAAAAGAAACTGAAAGAACTGATCGAACACGAGGACCCGCTGAAACCGCTCAGCGACGACAAGCTCGCCAAGATGCTGAACGAGCAGGGCCTCAACATTGCACGCCGCACCGTCGCAAAGTACCGCGAGGCCATGCATATTCCTGTGGCGCGTCTGCGACGCAGGCTTAAATAACCCAACATCCCCACGCAACGAGCAGATCCCCTCATGCCCGAACGCATTCGAGCCACAACAGTCATCGGCCTTACTCTCAACGGCAAGTCCGTCCTCGGCGCCGACGGGCAGGTCACCGTCGGGACCACGGTCATGAAACAGGGAGCGAAGAAGGTTCGCAAGCTGTACAACGATTCCGTTCTCGCCGGCTTTGCCGGCGCAGCTGCCGACGCGTTCACCCTGTTCACAAAATTCGAAGACTATCTGGAAAAATATCACGGGAACCTTGAGCGTTCGGCCGTGGAGCTTGCCAAGGAATGGCGCACGGACAAGTATCTCCGTCACCTCGACGCGCTGCTTGCTGTTCTGGATAAGGAACGCGGCCTCATTATCTCAGGAACCGGAGAATTGATCGAGCCGGACGACGGCATCGTCGCCATCGGTTCCGGCGGCAGCTACGCCCTCGCCGCTGCGCGCATGCTGGTGAAGCATTCGTCGCTCTCCGCACGCCAGATTGTCGAGGAAGCGTTGCGAACAGCCGGCGAGATCTGCATTTATACCAACACGAATTTGACGATCGAAGAATTGTAGGCGCATGAAGAATCAACACTCCAAAGTCACACCCACCGATCGCTCGCGTGAGCTAACCCCGCATCAGATCGTTCGCGAGCTGGATAAGTACATCATCGGGCAGCAGAATGCCAAGAAGTCCGTTGCCATCGCCCTCCGGAATCGGTGGCGGCGATTGCAGGTCCCGGCAGCGCTGCGCGAAGAGATCATGCCGAACAACATCATCATGATCGGCCCGACGGGTGTAGGGAAAACGGAGATAGCGCGTCGGCTTGCAAAACTCGCCGACGCGCCGTTCATCAAGGTCGAGGCCTCGAAATTCACGGAGGTCGGCTACGTCGGCCGTGACGTCGAATCCATTATCCGGGATCTGACCGAGTACGCCGTGAACATGGTGAAGGAGGAAAAACGCGCTGAAGTGTACGACAAGGCTCGCGACCTGTGTGAAGAGCGGCTTCTCGATATCCTTTTCCCTTCGACGCGCAAACGAGTCGGTCATGAAGCGGAGGAAAATGCAACCGCGGATGAACGAGAAGATGCGCACGCGACGCGCGAGAAACTCCGCCAGAAGCTGCGCGAGGGAAAGCTCGAGGACCGCGTCGTCGAGATTGATATCCCCGCCAGCGACATGCCGCTGATGCAGGTGATCGGCCCGATGAATCTTGAAGAGATCGGCGTGAACCTTCAGGAGATGTTCGGCGGCCTCATGCCGAAGAAACTGAAGAAACGGAAAGTGACGATCGCCGAGGCGCGCGTCATCCTCACCAACGAGGAAGCAAAGAAACTCATTGATCACGATGCTGCAATCAAAGAAGCGCTGCAACGCGTCGAGAACTCCGGCATCGTCTTCCTTGACGAGATCGACAAGATTGCGGGCAGCAAATCCACCGTGGGTCCCGACGTGTCGCGGGAAGGTGTCCAGCGCGACCTTCTGCCCATTGTCGAAGGTTCGAACGTCATGACCAAGTACGGGATGGTTCGGACGGATCACATCCTCTTCATCGCATCGGGTGCCTTTCACGTCTCCAAGCCATCCGACCTGATTCCCGAATTGCAAGGGCGCTTTCCCATCCGCGTCGAGTTGAACAGTCTAACAGAGGAAGACTTCGTCAAGATTCTTACCATGCCGCAGAACGCCCTGATCAAACAGTACGCAGCCCTGATCGCCACCGAAGGCGTGGAGGTGGAATTCACCGACGACGGAATCAAGGAGATCGCTAAAATCGCCAGCGAGGTAAACGAGAACGTCGAGAACATCGGTGCCCGACGCTTGCATACCATCATGACGTCACTGCTAGACGACATCCTGTTCAACGCACCGGATGAGATTCAGGAAAAGAAGATCGTCGTGAATCGCGAAATGGTGCAAAGCAAGCTCTCCAACATCGCCAAGAATAGAGACTTAAGTCGTTACATCCTTTAGCGATAGTCGCTCGCGGCCCGAACCAGTGTTCGGCAATACAGCGCGCAAAGTAGGAAGCAATTGCATTTGATAAATTGGGGGATTTTGCTATATTCCTCTGAGTTTTTTGTGCTGGCAGTATCGGAAATTTTTTACGTCTACAACAGCAACACACGAGGGGACCTCACATGGAGACGCAACGAGTTGTCGTCGGGGGCCAGACTGCACCACCGATTTCCTATGCCACCAATGGGCAGAGCGGCATCGTCCGCTATACAAACAAAGTTCAGGGCCTGGCATACGGCGGAGCTTCTGCCCTCGTTGTGATCATCGGTCTTCGGTCTATTTACGGGCGACAGATACCTTCCTGGGTTGTGATTGGGGCGTTGGCGCTGGAGGCGGCTCTCCTTCTGATGATTGCGGCGGTGTATTACCTCACGCCTGAAGAGAAAGGGGGCGCAGCTCCTTCCACCGACAGCCAGATTCTCTCCGGCGAAAAAGAGATTCTCCAACTCCTCAAGCGCGACATCGTCACCGGCGAGAACGAGATGATTCGCATCTTGAAAAATGATGTTGCCGGCACGCAGCGCGAGCTGATCAACGTGCTGCGCAACGAGCTCCTCACCAGCCAGCGCGAAATGTACAACGTGCTGCGCAATGAGATGATTAACGCCGAAAGCGAAGCGCTGCGAACGCTGCAGCGAACCGAGGCCCACATTGCAAAGACCAACGATCTCCTCGCCGACCAGCATCAGATGTACAACACGCTGCGAAGCGAATTGATCGATGCAGAGGCAGAGGCGCTCCGCGTGCTGCAGCGCATCGAATCGCACATCGGCAAGGTCGTGGAGAATGAAATCGAACGGGTTGTGCAGTTGAAAGTCCAGGAAGTCTTCGCCTCCATGGTACGGCAGGAAGTTCACAAGTCCCTCCAGGAAAACCGCACTTCGAACGCGTAAGCCGGCCGTGAAGATCACTGTACCCAGGGGAACAGTCCGATGAAGCAGAAGACGTCATTCTATTTCGTTCTCTATCTGGTCGCGCTGGTGAGTTTGCTGGACGTTATCACCGAACGCGACGACGCACAGCGCGAGATCGCAGAGATTCTTGTCAAGAAGATTTCCGAAGCGCCTGAGCTGCAGGTCCCCGACACACTGATCTGGTTTACCAAAGACAGCAGCCGCGCGTTGATACGCGTCCGCGGGCTGGAAACCGACGCGGAGAAACAAAGCATCAAGTACGACCTCAAACCCGTGGACGGCGCGTTCCCCGATGGACTCACGCCCGAGATCGTAAAGGATGACGAAGGCAATGGCATTCTCTCGGGCAAGATGGTGGAGAAGGGTTTGTACCGGCTGCGTGTCGTGGCCGATGTCAACCGCGGGCTTCCTCGTGATCTACCGGAGTCGGTGCGCGAACTGATCATGCGACAGTTAGGCGATGAAATCCCGCTGACCACCAAGCCCGTCCAATTCACGCTCAAAGTCGAGGGAGCCGGCGCGCCGCCTCCGCAGTTAACGCTCAACGTCGAACCGCCGCGCGATGATAGGTGGATCGTCGGGTCGCCCTACGTCAAGAATATCTACGTCGGCGGGCCAACGCCGGATATCGTCTCGTTCTCGTGTTCCGATCCTCGCTTCACGATTGTGAAAGATGTCGGCAGGATACGATTGGAATGGGCAAACCCGATGGTGACGAGCACACCCATTGCCGTTACGGTGAACGCGCACGCCAATCGCGGCGCCGAGGCACATCTGGAAAATGCCTCAGCAACATTCACCCTATCCGTCGCACCGCCGCGATGGGATCCGGAACCTCAGGCCGAAGCCTACTGGGACGTCCCGTTCACCTACGCCAGCGGCATCCGCGGGCTTGACGCGAACAAGTTCACCATCGAGATTCTCGCCAACGGCTCCATCCCCGTCAAAACCGTCTCTGCGGTCGAGTTTCCCTTCGTGTTCAAACCCGAGCGGACGTGGACGAGCTTGACGTTCCGTGCTCTCTCGACGATTCAGACGGAGATGCTGCGGAAAGAAATTCCGGTCAAGAAGCCTGTTCCGCCGCAGATCAAACTTGCAGGCTCCACATGGAACGGGAGCGAGTACCAGTTCAAGTTCACCAGCTCCGATGTGGGCAACAACGACGTGACCGTTGAAAGTGCGTCGGTCATCCAGCCCGAAGGAATTATTTCGCGATTGGATACGCGCAGAGGGAAGGCCTTTACGCTTATTGTTCAGAATCTTCTTGCAACTCGCCCCGCTGCAATCAAGATCAAAATCACGGTGACAGGAATCGGCGGCTCACGTACCGACCAGATCACGCAATCAATCCTTTACTGAGAGCCACTGCCATCATGCATACCCGGACGAGTTCCTTCTTCTCGATACCGCTGTATCTTCTTGTGGCAACTTGCGCGGCGTTTGCTGCACCGAATCAACCTCCGGGGGCGTCTGGTTCGTCGGTTGCTGAGCCCGGTCCCACGCAACACATTCAGATGGGACAGCAGGATTCTCTGACTGCGCTCATGGACACCTTACGGGCGCTGCGGCAGCGTACCGAACGGCTGCAGAGCGTGTTGGACAAAGTCACATTCGGTCCGCAATCCTACTACTTCACGCGGCTTCGTTCGTGGGTCATCCCCCTTTCGGACGCATTGAACGACACGATCTCTCAGTACTTCTTCGAGGTGTCGGACAACGATTCGAGCTTTCTGGAAAGTCGCGGCGACATTCAGGTGATCGCCACACCGGAGCCTTCCACCGACCTTGTTGCTATCTACTTTTCCGGCAATAGCAAAGAGCGCAAAGGGCAGCGTCTGCGCGAGGCACTCGATAAGAAGCCCGAGCGCGGGATGTATCGCCAGATCCTCGAGAGTCGCGAGTACAGCGAAGACAAAGAGCTGATCGATCGGAAGTTCCGCATCGCCGACCTCAGTGCGCCGAAACTGGTCAAGGAGGCCGACAGTGTTCTTCACGCGTTCGATCGGTATAGTTTTGGCAACCCCGACTACAAGACCGAAACGATCGTCACCCTGCGCCTCTTCGACGACATTCGCATACGGTTCGGAGATATGTGGGGCATCGAAGCTCGCATCGGCGACGAGGAAATCGCACACCCGTTCTGGACCTCCGGCAACTTGAATTTCTTTGTGCTGTACAATCAACTGAAAATCGGCGGGCACATCCCGTTCAAATGGGGCACGGCCAGCAGCGGGTCGCTCAGCTCTATCTGGAAGCCGCGCCAGCTTTCCGGCACCTACGGCGTCACGGCAGAGTTCGACTGGGCGTTCGCCGGCGGTTCGTTGTTGATCGGCTTTCCGCGTTCGGATCACGATGGTACGTTTCCCGACACGGCGTTCGTCTACACGATCAAAGGCGCAGGCACGGTGTGGTATTCGTTCACCGTCAACATCAACAACACCGCAAACCTCTTGCGCATGAAGGTTGGGCTGGGCGGGGAGTATATCGGGATTGACGAACAACTCCGCAGCGGCGGTCGGACGGTGGAACTGGCACCGTTCGAGAACCGGTTCTTCTGGAGTCCGTACGGGAAGGCGGAGTACATGAACCAGCAATTTGCGCGGAGGTTCGGTGCAAGTCTTCAGTATTTCCGTGATTGGGCATTGGGAAGCCTGTGGATGGAGATCATCCCGCAGCAGCTGCGCGTCGAGGCAAAGTTCTCCACCCTTATCACGCGCTCGCGTCATGCGTGGGAGCCGCCGTACTTCTTCACGGTGGCAATTCCTTATACCTTCAGCTTGTAGAACGTGGACGCACTCATGAAACGATTCGCCCTTCTCCGCCTTCTCCCCCTTCTTGCGCTCGGTCTCGCAGGCACGCTGCCGGTCCGTGGACAGTCCAGCTATGACTCGCTCGTTGCAAAAGTGGAAGCGGCACGTGCCGACCTGCAATCTCTCGAGCGCATCCTCGCCGAACTGAATCTCGTGGACAGTGCGTATGCGCCGTCTTTCCCGCGCTGGGAGATGAACGAGCCGAATTTGAAATTGCGCGTCTACGCTGCGTTCCGAAACCGCGGCAAGCAATTCTCCAAAGACGACAAGATCATCATCATTGCCAATCCCGATTCGCAAACGATCACCGACATCCGCATCGGCAACGTCTCGTACGGCAAGCTGTACGCACAGACGCTGCTTGCACGCGACTTGAAAACCGACCTGATGGAAGAAGCGCGGCGCAACGAACCGCCGTTCGGTCTGAAAAGCCGCGTCTCCGAGGAATCGAACCCGATGGCACATCCCACGAAGCCGGATTGGGTCTCGGCCGACATCTCTCTGTTCGGTGCGTCGCTGCGCTTCGGCAACGACTGGGGTGTGGTGGGTCGTATCGGTGAAGATGAACTGGGCTATCCCTTCTGGGCGACGGGCAATACGTGGCTCATGGGCATGTACAAGTCCATCAAACTCGGCGCGTGGGTTCCCATCAACGGCGGCATTGATCGAGCCGAGCCCGGACAGCCGCAGGTCCTTACCAGCACAACCCGATTGCTCAACGGCAGCGACGGGATTGTGGGTGAATTTGAATTCGAGTGGGAAACCATCCGCATCGCATCGGAATCGTTTCCGTACGCTGCACTTGGCGGACGCTTTGCCTTCGGCGGCCTTTCGGGTCGACGCGATGAGTACTACACGAGCAACCTCGATAGCCTCTACTACATTTCTGCCATCGTGCAAGGATACTACGCGTTCGACTTCCTCTTCGACGAGAAGCGACAGAACTTGAACGTTCATCTCGGGGCAAGCTATCACAAAGTGAACCTCGGGAAAGCGGTGGCAGTCGGCGGCAAGTATTCCATCTTCAAAGCCGGCGAACCCGAATCATTCATTGACCCGTTCATACGCATCGAGTATCGCAACTATCGCTTCGATCGCTTCCGCGTGACGGCACAATACAGCCGCCTGCTCATGTTCATCGGCTGGGCGGAAATTGTTCCGCCATTTCTCTACGGCGAGATCAAGTTCTCCGCAGTGGTCTTCCGCAAACCGCGCGCCTGGGAACATCGGAACTACGTGTACGGCACGGTGGGAATCAAGTTCGACTTCTGACGCCGAAGGAAATTATCCACCTGATTTGCTCACTCCCCTCCCTCTCGAACGTACAGGGTTTTTCGGCTTGCATCTCGTACGCCCTCACGTTATCATAGTCCTCAGCACAAGAGGATGATCATGAATTGGTGCGAGCATTCCAGCGTTCAACGCAACCGAGTCATCACCACAACGCTGCTTGCGTCGTTGGCATTCGTCGGTTGCATTGAGATTCGCCGCGCGCTCACGCATCTGTTCTCCGGCAGCTACGGCCCGCCGGATGCGATTCCCGAACTGAAGGCCGAGTTCTCAGGCCCCGACACGTCGCGGCGGCGAGTCCCGGCCAGACTCATACCTGTCGTGCGAGGTCTCGATCAACCGACGGATATTCAATTCGACCCGAAAAATCCTCAGGTGATGGTTGTGCTCGAGAAGGAAGGAAAAATGAAATGGTACGACATGACATCGGCCGACAGCGGCGTGGTGATGACATTCGACGTGGCAACGGTCTCGGAGCAAGGACTGCTGGGAATGACGTTTCATCCGGCATATCCCGACACCCCGCTGTTCTACGTCAACCTCACGCCTGAAGAAGGCCGGATGAGTAGAGTGCTGGAAGTGCGACTCCGACAGCCTGCCGATATACGGAAGGCCGGCGTTGCACGCATACGAACCGTGATGGAGGTCGAGCAGCCGTATCAGAATCACAACGCGGGGCAGCTTGCGTTCGGACCCGATGGCTATCTTTACATCGGTTGGGGCGACGGCGGTTGGATCGGTGACCCACACAACAACGGGCAGAACACGGCAACCCTGCTGGGCAAGATGTTGCGCATAGACCCGACCCCGACGGTGAACTCCCCATACTCCGTTCCAGCCGATAACCCATTCGTGAATGCAGCGGGTGTTCGTCAGGAAATCTGGGCGACCGGCCTGAGGAATCCGTGGCGATACTCGTTCGACCCGCAGGGCCGTCTGATCATTGCCGATGTGGGACAAAACGCGTGGGAAGAAATTGATATCGTCGAGAAAGGAAAAAACTACGGCTGGCGCTGCCGCGAGGGGCTTGCACCGTACGACACGTCCGAAGGTTGTACCGGAAAGCACTTTGCGCAGCCGTTCTATGTGTACGGACGAGAGGAGGGCCTTTCGATCACGGGCGGATACGTTTACCTTGCTGATGATTTCGCAATGCTAAAAGGCTTATACATCTTCGGCGACTTCATTTCCGGGCGCATCTGGGCACTGCGGCTGCCGACGCATACGGAGGAACGCCTGTCACCGTCAGACGCTCTCGCTCTTGGCCAGTGGCCCATTCAGATCTCAACGTTTGGACGCGACGCCGTTGGCAAACTGTACGTGGCCGATTACGGCTTGGGTGTCGTCTATCGGATCGATCCCGCAGACTAAACACGTGTTTATGACCAGAATTTCATTTGCAAGATGACAAACCGAATTATTCGCGTTGGACACAGCCCCGACCCCGATGATGCGTTCATGTTTTATGGACTTGCAAGCGGGAAGGTGATGCTTGATGGAATCACGATCGAGCACCTGCTTGAGGACATCCAGTCACTGAACGAACGAGCGATGAAGGCCGAGCTGGAGGTGACCGCCATCTCCGCACACGCCTTCCCCTATGTTGCCGACAGGTATTGGATCATGAAAACCGGCGCGAGCATGGGCGAAGGGTATGGCCCCGTGATCGTATCGCGCAAATACCGATCGCTTGCCGAGCTGGACGGCAAAACCGTCGGCACGCCGGGCCCGCTGACAACGGCAACGCTGCTGTTCAAGATTTTTACCACGGGCATCCGCAACGTCGACATGCCGTTCGATCAGATCATGCAAGCCGTGGACGACGGAACCGTCGACGCGGGACTCCTTATCCACGAAGGCCAGATCACCTACCGCGCACTCGGCTATCACAAGATTGTTGATTTCGGAGAACTCTGGCAGCACGAGACCGGCGGATTGCCGCTGCCGCTGGGACTCGACGTCGTGAGAAAGGACCTGGGAACCGAATTGGCGCGAAAACTATCCCGGGGATTAAAGGACAGCATCGCTTACGGCTACGCGCATCAAGAAGAATCAATCCCCTACGCCATGCAGTGGGGCCGAGGTATAGACAAGAAGCTTGGAGAGAAGTTTGTCAAGATGTACGTGAGTGAGCTGACGATTGATATGGGAGAGAGTGGGAAAAAGGCCCTCGAGCTTCTGTTCAAGAAAGGATATGAGAAGGGACTGATTCGTGCCGTGCCGGAGATTGAGTTGTACTGACTCTTGCTGCCGAATTGGTTTGCTGCCGGCACCATCGTGCGACGCGGTTTTACTCCCTCAAACTCCTCTCCCGCGCACGCGCTTCGATCTTGCTGGCAACGTCGGGATAGTTGGCGAGCACACGCTGTAACAACGGGCGATCCAGGGCATAGAGGTCGCAGTAGGTTCTCGCTCTTACGCTTGCCGAACGCGGCTGGTTCAGAATCAACGCAATCTCTCCAAAAAAATCTCCATCACGCAGAAGGGCGAGCACCGTTTTTCCGTCCTTTGAAAGAACCTCAAGCTCGCCGCGACTCACAAAATACATCGTGTTGCCCGGCTCTCCCGCACGACAAACGAAATCGCCCGGCAGAAACACCACAGGCAACATCTGCAGCGCAATATCGCGCACAAATGCCTCGCCCGCATCTTTGAACAGCGGCACTCTCTGAATGACGTCGCGCTTCAGGAACAGCGACACTTCCGTTCGCAAACTCGGCGGAAGCGACATGAGGATGGCGGCTTCATCATAGCCGAGGCGCTTCTCCCATAAATACGTGTAGAAGTCGGTCATCCGCCTGCGTAGATCTTCGGGCACAGCTTTATAGCGCATGAAGGCGGCGAGCTTCTCCATGTTCTCGATATAGTGGGCCCGGGCCGGATCGATGCGCGTAAGCATGCTCGCAACGTTACCGATGGCAAAGCCATACACGCCGACACCCAAGAGCATCATGCCTATAACAAAGAGCCTCTCGGCGTTCGTCGTTGGTGTGATGTCGCCAAAGCCGACGGTGGAGACTGTGGAAATGCAGAAGTAGAGGCTGCCGATATAACTTGTTTCAACATCCGTGCGAGGGTCCATCCCCCGTATCATCAGCCAGACGCAGGAAGACCAGTGTGTGGCAAGAACCAACCAGTAGCTGAACAGTACGAGCCGAATAACAAGCGACTGATGGATGTTGTGCATCCAGTATGTACGCATCGCCTGCATCAGGCGTCCGAACTTGAAGAAGCGGAAGAGGTGTGCGACCGGAGGCAGCGGGAAAAGGAAGAATGGGAACGCGGCTATGCTGTCAATAACCGCCCAGGTGTATGTGTGAGAGCGGCGGTGCGCGCCGTGTCTCGACCGGCGAGCCTGCCGCAGCCGGACGACAAGGTCGGCCGCAAACACCACCGTGAGTACCCACTCAAACACAACAAAGCCTGCAGGCATCTGCAGGCCGATAACAAGCTCCAGCGGAATGACCACACCGGCCAGCGTGGTCATCGCCGCGATGAGCGCATCCCAGAGCCTCGCGGGCATGGGCAACGTCCCCTGACTATGCCGCGCTCGTCCGTGCCGCCATCTCCCGATCCATCATCAGCAGCGCCGCTTTGTTCTCACCGACGAGCACGAGCTGCTCGACAATGGTTTTTGCGCTTTGCTCTTCCTCCACCTGCTCGGTGATGAACCATTGCAGCTCGATCTGGCTGGCGTAATCGTTCTCCTTCAGCGTCAGTTCGTACAGCTTGTGGATTCGCTCGGTCACTTTCTGCTCATGCCCCAACACCGTCGTGAACACCTCCAACAAATCGGGGAAACTCGCCTTCGGCTGCTCGATTGCCTGAAGCGACACCTGCCCGCCGCGGTGATGCACGTAGTCGAACAACCTCATGCCGTGGCCCAACTCTTCCTGCGCCTGCATCCGCAGCCATTTTGCAAAGCCAAAAAAGCTCTGGGCGTTGCAGTAGGAGGACATGGCAAGATACAGGTACGCCGATTCCAATTCGTCCTTAATTTGGTTGTTGAACGCCTGGTGGATGGTTTTGCTGAGCATGAGGATTCTCCAAAAGTGATTGATGAAGGATGCTAACGAATGTTGTAAAAGAAGCGCAAGACGGTTTTTCCATTATCCCCCCAAAGGGTAAGGGAGTATTCATCAGATTCATAAGAAGAAACGCGACGCAGGGCTTCCCGAAACTCTCCGTCCACCGAAGGCGGTGGGCACAGCATCTCGGTGCAGGAGAGAAAAGAAACCGCAAATGCGTTGCGCAAACCAACGCGGTAGCTGCCATAGCAAGAATTGCAATGACTCTGCGCGCGAAAGCTCGTTTCATTTTCAAACAACACCGAGTACGAGAATACCTGCCCCGCAGGTATCGAGACCGGTACACCGTTGAGCTGGAGCGAGTACAGAGTCCAGGGCCTGTTCACTCCCGTGAACTGCCAGTCCTCCGATTGCAATTCCTCGCCGAAATCCTTGCAGCCCAGAAAGCAGCAGCCAAGGCACATCAAGATGATAAGGAATCGAGACTTCATAGCATCACCTCCCATCTACACTAACGTTTTGATGGTGTGCGCCCCCCTCACACCTCCGCAAACTTCTTCAGTTCCTCCGCGCTTGCCTTGTCCACATCGGCGTGGAGGCTGTTGCCGTTTGCATCCATCGTAACGATGGCGGGAAAATCCTTTACGACCACATGCCACATTGCTTCGGGTACACCGAACTCTTCAAGGAAATCCACGCCCTTGACTTCGGTGATGCACTTTGCATAGAACTGCGCCGCGCCGCCGATAGCGTTGAGGTACACCGCGCCGTATTCCTTCAGCGCTGCAAGTGTCTTCGCCCCCATTCCGCCTTTCCCGATCACGGCACGAATGCCGAACTTCTTGATGATCTCGGCTTGATACGGCTCCTCGCGGCTGCTCGTCGTGGGGCCGGCCGCGGTCATGTTCCACTTGCCGTTGGCTTTCAGCACGACGGGGCCGCAGTGATAGAGTGCCGCGCCGCGCAAGTCCACAGGCGCATCGTGCGTCATCAAATGATGGTGGAGCATATCCCTGCCCATGTGCACGAGTCCGTTGAGCAGCACAACATCGCCGACCTTCAATTGGCGTACCTGCGATTCGGAGATGGGCGTTGTGAGCGACACTTCGCGTCCGGTGAGGGGCAAACCTTCCCGTTTGGCCATCTTCACGGCGGGTCCTTCCTCTTTGTACAACCAGCGCTTGATTGCGCCGGTGCGGGAATCTAACACAACCCCAAGCCGACGGAAGGCCCAGCAGTCGTACGCCACGCTGACGAAGAAACTTGCCGGCAGACGATTGTATGCGCCGATCTTGCAACCGATGAGCGTCACGCGTCCGCCGAAGCCCATGGTCCCGATGCCGAGCTTGTTTGCATCCGCCATGATGCGCGCCTCGAGTTGCGCCAGCTCGGGGTTCGGATTCACGTCATCGAGCGAACGAAAGAGCTGCTGCTTGGCGTACTCGTAACCCGACGTGCGGTCGCCGCCGATCGCGACGCCGATGGCGCCGACGCTGCATCCCTGGCCCTGCGCCTGATAGACCGCGTGCATGATCGCCTTGCGAACGCCTTCTAAGTTGCGATCCGCACGACCGAGATGCGGCAGCTCTGTCGGGAGTGAGTACTGGATGTTCTTGTTCTCGCAACCGCCGCCTTTGAGGATAAGGCGGACGTCAATGTCGTCGTTTTCCCATTGCTCGAAGTGAATCACCGGCGTGCCCGGCCCGAGGTTGTTGCCGCTGTTTTTGCCCGTGATCGAGTCCACGGAGTTCGGACGCAGTTTGCCTTTGGTCGTTGCTTCGGCAACTGCCTCCAGAATTTGCTGCTTCATGACGATCTGATTTGCCCCGACCGGGCAATGAATGACGAACGTCGGCATGCCGGTGTCCTGGCAGATGGGGGCTTCAAGCTCGCACGCCATGTCCACGTTGACGGCAATGGTTTGCAGCGCGAGTCCGGACTGCGTATTCGGGTTCTCCTCCTCCATCGCCCGGACAAGCGCCCGCCGAACATCGGGCGGCAGGTTGCTGGAGGTTTCGACAATCAATTTGTAGATGCTGCTTTTGAAATGTTCCATAACGGTTCCTTTTCGCTTTCAAGAGTTGATGAGAGTACTTTTTCTCCCGCGGATTTCTCACGCATAAATCGGCCGGTGTGCATACGGAATCGGATCCTCAACACCCGCCAGCTGAAACCCGCGCAGCCTCAGCGCGCAGCTATCGCAGATGCCGCATGCAACATCTTCTCGTTGGTAGCATGACCACGTCAGGTGCAGCGGCGCGCCGAGCGCAACCCCGCGCAGTACGATCTCCATTTTTGTCATGTGAATAATGGGCGTGATGAGTTCGATGGAGGTTGTCGGCTTCGTTCCAACCTCGATCACTTTCTCGAACGCATCGTAGAACTCGCGGCGGCAATCCGGGTACCCCGAGGAGTCCTCCTGCACCGCACCGATGAAGATCGCCGATGCGCCGAGAACTTCCGCCCAACTCACTGCCACCGAGAGCATGTTCGCGTTGCGAAACGGCACGTACGATGTGGGAATTTCCTTCGAGGAGAGGTTCGCCGTTGAAACAGGGATCGAGGCATCGGTGAGACTCGAACCGCCGATCTTCGCGAGATGTTCCATCGAGACCACGAGCCGTCTGTTCACTGCATAATAATCAGCAACGGCGTTGAATGCTTGCAGCTCGCGTCGTTCGGTTTTTTGTCCGTAATTCACATGCAGCAGCGCAAGCGTGTACTCCTGTGCAGCGATGGCGGTCGTGACGCAACTATCCATCCCGCCGCTCGCTAACACCACCGCTATCCGCTCACGACTCATACGCCTCGCGTCTCCGGCTCCCAGATGAACTTGTGCAGTTGCAGTTGCAGTCGTGCGTTCAGGCCTTCCGCTAACAACCATTGTGCGAGGTCTATCGGCTGCACGTCGCCAAAGACGGGCGAGAACAGCACGACGCATCGTTTCTCCAACTCATGCTTTCTCACAACATCCGCTGCCCAATCAAAATCGTCCTTGTTTGCTACAACAAACTTCACCTCGTCGGTCGGCTTCAGGTGGAGAATGTTGTCCCACAGGTTCTTCTTCTCCATGCCGCTGCCGGGACATTTGATGTCCATGATGATGCGGACGCGCGGGTCAACGTCAGCAATGCTGATGCTGCCGCTCGTCTCCAGCAACACCGTGTAGCCGCGGTCGCACAGCATCATCAACAGATCGTGCGTTCCGGCCTGGGCAAGTGGTTCTCCACCCGTCACTTCCACAAGATTGCAGCCGTAACGTGCAACCTCGTCGAGAATCTCCGCTATCGTCATCGGTGCGCCTTCGTAGAAAGCGTATTCCGTATCGCACCACACACAGCGGAGATTGCAGAACGTCAGTCGCACAAAAACACACGGTAGACCCGCGAACGTAGATTCGCCTTGAATGCTGTAGAAAATTTCGTTGACCGTCAGCGTAGTTATGTGTGTTGAGGAAATCATCACACAAAAAGGTACGAAGAGGCGCAGGGAAAAGCAATAAAGCGCGAGTCAGTCTTCACGCAAGACGTGCGTGGAGATGCAGGCGAGATTAAGGCGCGTATGCGAAGAAAGGCTCTACGCCACCTTTTTCTTCTGGCGGGAGAGGCAGTTGATCACGGAAGCCATCACCAATTCCTCATCGAGCGGCTTGACGATGAACTCATCCACTCCCATGCGCTTACCGGCGATAAGCATCTCACGTGTGACGCGCGTGGCGAGATAGAGGAAAGGTATGCCTTTCAATTCTTCGTTGTGGCGTACCCACAGATACAGATCGTATCCCACGGGGCCATTTTCAAAATTGACTTCAGAGATGATGAGGTGTGGACGAAAGATGGCGAGTGCCTCCACCGCTTCCTCAAAACTCGCCGCCCCAACGGCACCGAAACCGTACTTGCGGAGCGTCTCGGCCATCGTGCTGAGGATGCGTTCATCTTGATCTACCACAAGAACAAGCTCATTCCGCCGCAGGCCCTGAGGCATATGATTGGGAACGAACGCCGAGGACGTGGAATTGCTCAGGAGGGCATTCATCGTCTGCTCGATGCTCGCCAGAAGCTGCCGCGCCGGTCTGTACTCCGAATCCAGTTGAAACACCGTGGTAAGGGTTTTCTTCGCCGCGCTGTAGCGAGCCATCCGGAAAAGGTCTTCAGCGCGAGCCATGTAATGTTCCACTTTTGCCCTGTGGTAAGGGTTCTCAACGGAAGGTGTACTATCGTCGGCGGACCAATGCATGAACGTTGTTCTCCGAGATATTCTGAAACGGGTGGGCAGACGATTCGGCTTCATGATACTGAAACCAAACAGTGTGTCGTGTGTTTGAGGTCACCCCGATGTAGGCGGCCAACAATCAGCCACCGGTTGATTCCGTAACCTTTTTCTATACATTGTTCACGACAGCGCTCGTTCCATGCACGCTCGCCGCTCACATATCGAACTCCTTGATCCGAGGGTAAAACTCTTCGCACTCATCCTTCTTTCGGTCCAACTGCTGTTCGTTCCAACTTTGCAGGCAATCATGGGCGCCGCACTTGCGGTCGCCGCAGCTACGGTTGTTTCCCCCATCAGTTTTCGGACCCTGTTCGGCAAGATGTTGCGAGTGACGTGGTTCGTCGCGTTTGTAACGATCCTGAACACCTTCACGCTCAGCGGCGACGTGTTTGTTGAGATATTCGGTTATTACGGAACTGTGGAAGGGCTGACGCAGGGACTTATGCTTTCCGCGCGGCTCGTTCTCCTTTTGTTCTGTTCTTTTCTCTTCATGCAAACAACACGAACCGCGGAAATTCTGGATGCCATCGAGAGCCTCCTCTCCCCATTTCGTCGCATGCTGGGACCGACCATCGTTGTCGTCGGCCTGACGGTCAACTTCGTTCCGATGCTCGTCCAATCAGCCCAACAGATTAAGCGGGCGCAGCTCGCACGAGGAGCCGATGCCGACGCAAACTTCATCCGGCAGATCCGGTTTGCGCTCTCTGCGGCACTGCCGCTGTTCGTCTCCGCAGTGCGCACGTCCCATCATCTTGCCGAAGCGATGGAAGCTCGCGGTTACGACCCGTCGTTCGAGCGGACGAACTACAGCGTGCTGCGCCTGAAGGGAAGGGATTGGATCGCTCTCCTCATCATCCTCGGGGAGATAGCTCTCGTGTTACTGCTGTGAGAAAAGTCAGGCTGACTGTCCGGAAAATTCCTTCGCTATCTTGCCCTCGGCCAGATGTATGGCGCGGTGCGCTACAGAAGAAATCAACTCCTCATCATGCGAAGCTATCACCATCGTCGTGCCTTCGTGCATCAGCCGCCGGAGCAAGCCCTTGACACACTCAACACCAAAGCAATCAAGTCCGGCTGTCGGTTCATCGAATAACAGCACCTGAGGCTTGTGCAGCAACACGCTGGCAAGCGCTACGCGACGAGCCTCCCCCATGCTCAGCGCGAACGGAGATCGCCCAAGAATCTCCCGCGAGAGACCCAGTTCCGAAAGCAACGCCTTGATCTCATCATCAGACGGAAGCCCAACGCCGAAGGTACGCGACGCGTACAGCAGTTCATCACGGACAGTCTCACAGAAAAACTGTGACTCGGGAAATTGGAATGCAAAGCCGATGCGTCTCCGGAGTTCATGCAGGCGTTTGGGTGACCGCCAGATATCTTCTCCCGCAAGCAAGACGACTCCGGAATCCGGACGCAGCAACCCATCTGCGAGCTGCAGCAGCGTGCTCTTGCCGCTTCCCTCCTCACCAACGACAGCCACAACTTCTCCCGGGGCAATTCTCGTCGTGAGGCCCGAGAACACGCTACGCGTGCCGAGGGCTTTCGATCGGTAGGCGAAGCAGACTTCTTGCAGCGCAATCTCCATCATTGCACCTCAAGTTCTCGGGGGATCACAATCCCCCACGAGCGCAACGCATTCCGTCGTCCGGCAAGCACTTGAGGCGAATCATCGAAGGCAACGGTGCCGTTTTCCAGGACCACGATGCGCTCCGCGTGATTTGCTTCGCGAAGATGTTGGGTGATGAGAATAATCGCCACGTGCTGCTCACGATGCAGGCGAGACAAATCCTCCATCAGCCGCAGTCGTGAAGAGGGAGAGAGAAACGTCGTCGGCTCGTCGAGCACGAGGTATTTCGCGCGCAGCATCATTACCGAAGCGAGGGCAAGTCGCTGCTTCTCACCGCCCGAGAGTGTGGAAGGAGCATCGCCTCTGCGGCTCGTGAGTCCCAACCGGCGGAGTTCTTCCTCCACGCGTTGGTGCATCTCCGCCGCAGGCACGCCAATGTTCTGCAGCGCGAAGGCAAGCTCTCGTTCGATCGTCGGGGATGTCATCTGTGTGTTAGGGTCTTGAAAGACAAGCCCAACGTCCCGGCGGATTGCGGGCAGCGAGGATGCTTCAGCCGTATTGCGGCCATCCACCAGTACGCAGCCCGATGTTGGACGCAGGAGGCCGTTGAGGCATCGAGCCAATGTGCTCTTGCCTGATCCGTTTGCGCCCATGATGGCTGTGAAGCTTCCCTCCGCGAACTGTAAGCAGATGGCCCGAAGGGCATCCCGATCGGCACCGGGATAGCGGTACGAAAGCGAATCTACGCTAATCATTAGAGCGAACGAATTTCCCTTCCAGACCGGGAGAGAGGATGTATCGGAGCGAATCACCTTCCTCCCAAACAATCACACCTTCCACTCCGGGCGAGTTTTTGATAAAGGCCATTCCTTCCTCTCTCCCCAACACAAACACGAGCGTCGAAAGAGCGTCGGCGGTTGTCGCATCCTGAGCGATGATCGTCACGCTTACGACATCGTTGGCCGGAGTTCCCGTTGCGGGATTGATGATGTGATGATAGCGCACGCCGTCCTTGATGAAGTAGCGCTGGTAGTCGCCCGAGGTAGATATACCGGATGTGCCGGCAGAAAACGATCCGAAAAACTTTCCCTCCTTGCGCGGATGGCGGATCAAAATCTCGGCAACAGCGGAATCGAGCGCATGGGTTCCCTCCCACCACACCCCAAGATTGCCGCCGAGATCAACGATGGCGTGTTTGACGCCGCGCCGTTTCAGAATCTCCACCGACCGATCGACAGCGTAGCCCTTTGCGATCCCGCCTAAGTCCAGACGCATGCCGCGCTGACGCAAGTAGACCTTCGGGCTATCGATGACCACGTTGCGGAAATTCACAAAGCGGCGAAGGAAGCGCAGCCGGCCCCTCGTCGGAATCTCATGCACCGGAGCGAGGAAATCCCACGCCCGGACGATCGGCCCAATGGTCACATCGAAGGCTCCCCGCGATTGCTCGGCGAACTCGTGGGCCTCCTTGAGCACGTAGATAAGCTCCGGAGAAACAGCGACACTGTCTCTGCCTGCGTACACGTTGATCTTTCCCACCTCACTCGTGTCGGCATAGTCCGTCATGAGCTGTTCGACGCGGCTCACTTCTGCAAACACCGAGTCGATGATGGCGTTGCCATCGGCAATGCTGAGCTGTGCGTCGTAGAGAGTGACCGAAAGATACGTATCCATCACGGTGGTTTCGCGGGCAATGCGCTGCAGTCCACTTTTCTTGCACGAAGGGACGATCAATGCTAACAGCATGCCCGCAAGAACCAGTCGCCTCATCCCGTAATCCCTCGGACCGGAGTGGCCCCGTCTCCTAAGATTCTAATCACGAGTCGGTTCGGCACGCAGATGATCGACTCACCTGCAAGTCCGCGCCAGCCGGTACGCACGCAGACTTTGTTGGGACATTCGGCATGGACGACGGCCACCTTCCCCTCATGAATCTGAATACGCACGTCGCCGTACGCGGCGTGGACGGTGACTTTGCGTTCTTCGCTGAGGTTGCCCTTGTACACCGTGATGTTACGCAGCTCGACCAGGACGGTAAAGCCGTGGGAAGCGAACAGATCCCGCGCAAAAAAGCTCCCCACCGTACACGCGGTAAGCACAACGAGAAGCGCGGCGTCACCCATCGTCAAGCGTTTCATTATCGGACAGCCTCCGGAAGGGCGCTGAGGAGCCGCAGCGAAAGATAACCCACGATCACTCCCCCGACAAGCGAGCTGGTGAGAAGCAGCGGAAGCAAATGAAGCACCGAGGCGTTTTGCACATACACATACCGAACGATGAGAAGCTGCGTGATGCTGTGTGACACCGCGCCGATAAGACTGAGACCGACAACGCTGAACAGATTGCCCGAAATCTTGCGAACGACAGCCATCCCGACGGCCGAAGCAACACCTGCCGAAAGGGCAAGCAAGAAAGCCGGACTCATGAACGTTCCGATGAACAACGATCCCACCACAACGCGCAGCAAAACCACCGACACCATACTGGTGGTACCGAGAAGCATCAACGCAACGACGCTGGAGATGTTCGCCAGGCCGATTTTCAGAAACGGCAGCGGCATGGGGATGTAGGATTCGAGGACGAACAGCGCGATGCCGACCGCTGCGAGGAGGGCAATAGTGGTAAGCTTACGAACGGGTGAATACGTGCTCATACCCAAACCCTTCCGACACTCATGCGTGCAGCACGTCAGAATTCCATGATGCCGGAGGAAAGCAGCACTAACAGCAGAACCCCCAACGCGATGCGGTACACGACAAAACTGAGCGTCGTGTTGACCAGAAGAAAACGAAGCAGCCAGGCAATGGATGCGTATCCGACCACGGCAGAAACGAGCGTCGCTGCGACGACGTTGAAAATTCCTAAGTCGCCGATCCCCTTCTGGACCGTCGCCAATTCGTACAGGCCGCTGGCGCCTATGGCGGGAATACTCAGGAGGAACGAAAATCGCGCGGCAGCTTCGCGTGAGAAATTCAGAAAGAGTCCCGCCGTAATCGTCGTGCCCGAGCGCGACGATCCAGGAATGAGCGCCAATGCTTGCGCCGTGCCGATAATGAGCGCGTCCCACCACGTGAGAACATCCAGCGTTCGTTTGTGGCTTGCCACGCGTTCTGCCAACCACAACAGCAGCGCAAGTCCGATCAAGCTGGAGGCAATGACAATCGTGCTCTTCGTGAACATGCTGTGAACGACTTTGCTCAGCCCAAGTCCGATTAATCCCATAGGCAAAGTCCCAAGAACGACATAGAGCGCCAGCCGGGAGTGAAGCGAGTAATGCTTGACTCCGTTCAACACACCGTGTGTCGTCCAATCATTCTTGAGCGACACTGCCATCCGCAGCAAATCCTTGAAGAAGTAGGCAACAACGGCAATCAGCGTCCCCAACTGAATCACCGCGATAAATGCTGTCCACGACTCGGTTGTTGCAGGACTGATAAGTCCGAAGAGCTTGCCGGCGATGGTGAGATGCGCCGAGCTGCTGATGGGAAGGAATTCTGTCAATCCCTGGACGATACCAAGGACGATTGCCTGGTAGAGATTCACTTAGCCCCCGATGTAATTTCCCATGAAAAACGTTTTCATTCCAAAAAAGACTTGCTAATGATAGGAGAAAAGTGAGTGAAAAACAATTCTGCGCGATTCACCATCGCTTGCGACCTCGCAAATCTTTTTCGTTGACGCGTGCAGCGACAATTTCTATTTTCTGCACAACGTTGAGCTTCTGAACCATCACCACCGCCATGCAGAGAACAATTCTTGTGGTAGATGACGATCCGGTCTATGTGGAGCTGGTCAAGGATTTGCTTGCCCTGCATGAGTACTCGGTGTTGGCGGCGCACAGCGGCGAGGAAGCCCTCGCGACCCTCCTGCAAAATCCCATTGATCTGATCGTATCGGATATCGAGATGCCATCGTTGAACGGCATTGAACTTCACAGGCGAGTCAGCCGCGATCCCGTGCTGAAAGATATACCTTTTATCTTCCTCACCGGCTCCGAGGAATCATCCTACAGGCAGTATATTGCTGAGCATCCTTCGACCAAGCTCGTGCGCAAGACCGAGATGGTTGGATGCCTCCTTCGCTGTATCAGCGAAGCCCTTCCCATGAAATGACCATTCGACGCCGCAGCCGAGGGCTACGTCATATCGAGGGTCTTGAGCATGCGCACAACGAGATCAATGGCGACGCGGTTTTCGCCGCCGCGGGGAATAATGACATCTGCCCAGCGCTTGGTCGGCTCCACGAATTCTAAGTGCATCGGCTTGACGGTACTGATGTACTGATCAATAACGGATTCGATTGTGCGCCCGCGCTCAAGCACATCGCGTCGAATCCGACGAAGCACGCGCTCATCGTCATCGGTGTCAACGAAAACTTTCACATCAATGAGGTCGCGGAGTTCTCTCTCGAAAAACACCAGAATGCCCTCCACAATGATGATGCGTTTCGGTTCTACCAACCGCAGCTCGCTCGTTCGGCGATACGTCGTATAACTGTACACCGGCTGCTGGATCGGCTCACCACCGCGCAGCTTGCGCACATGCTCGATCAGCAGCGCCGTGTCGTAAGCATCAGGATGATCGAAGTTGATTTCGTGAGGCTGCTTGCCGCCAAACGCCGAAAGGTCCTTATAGTAGGAGTCGTGCTGCAGAAGGGCGATGTTCGACTCGCCGAGCGATGCAGTAATCTGACGCGTTACCGTCGTCTTTCCCGAACTTGTTCCGCCGGCTATCCCAACAACTATACTCGTTGATGACATAGGAGAAGAGAAAAACTGACTACCCCAATATAGTTTATGCCGTGCGGACGTGCAACTGGTTTCAACTCATTCGCAGGGTACGTATATTATCGCAGGTAGTTTGTGCACACCTGTTGGCATTTTACGAAACGATGACACCCATTCGGGCCGCGCTCCGGCACTCATTCCAATTTTTCAGCGCACTCTTTCTGTTGGCGATCCCCGCTACGACGCGAAGTCAGGCGCTCGATATGCGTCATGCAGGCGGTTTTCTCGGAAGGCCCTTCGCTCACATTCTGCGGGAAATTCAAGAAGCGGACTCCACTTGCAGGCGTGTACTTGTCGAACATCTGCATGCAACTTTGCGCTTCAACGGGCAGGTGATTGTGGAGGATTCGACGGTGCACTTCGTCTACATTGGCCCGGCTGCACACGTAGCAGTCCCAGGCGACTTGAACGGCTGGAATCCTGAAGCCGACACAATGCAACGCGTGGCCCAAACACAACTGTTTGTCCTCAGCAAGCGTCTCCCCCTTGCCGCTCGATGCGAGTACAAGTTTGTCGTAGATTCGGCCTGGATACTCGATCCAATCAATCAACGGCGGGCCATCGGCGGCTACGGACCTAACTCGGAAGTCTGCATGCCTCTCTACCGTCCCCCGAAGGAAGTCGAGTTTCGCCCAGACGTTCCTCATGGAAAACTCGACACACTCAGCATCAGCAGCACGATCCTTCAGCGGACGCATCCCGTTTTCGTCTACCTTCCGCCCGACTATGGAAAATCGTCCTCGGCGCGCTACGCCACGCTCTACGTGAACGATGGAGGCGAGTACATCTCGCTTGCGCTGATGACGAACGTGCTGGACAACATGCTTGCCGATGGACGCATCCCGCCCATCGTCGCAGTATTCGTTGACCCCCGAACAGACCCCCGCAACCCGAGCACTAACAAGCGGATGATGGATTACACGATGAGCGACTCCTACGTACGCTTCCTCGCCGAGGAACTCCGACCAATCATTGCCAGTCGGTACAACGCCGCCACCGACCCGGCCCGAACGGGGATTATGGGCGCCTCGCTTGGCGGACTGATCGCAACGTACGCGGCATTCACCCGGCCGGATGTGTTCGGCCTCAGCGCGGCGCAGTCTCCAGCCTACTGGTGGGCAAACGATTCGCTTATCGCGCTGATCGCTAATAGCCCGCGCAAGAACGTACGCTTCTTCATCGACACAGGCACGATCCACGATGCTCAGGAGAAAGCATATCGGATGAAAATGGTGATGGAAGAGAAAGGCTATCCTCTCCACTACGAAGAGCATCCGGAAGGACACAATTGGTTCAACTGGCGAGCGCGCATCAGCTCCATCCTGGAATACTTCTTTGGTACGCGATGAGGCGCGGATATACCCACCGCAACTCACGGATCGGTTTTGCGACCGTGGGAGTTCTCTCTCTGAGGCTTCTCACGCAATCGTTCTCACAGCCGCTTGTCGAAGAGCTGGCGATCGAGGTGAAGGGCGTATCCCGAGAGTTTGCCTTCACGAATAAGGAAACTGCTTTCTTCATCGGCGAAACGCATGCAGAGAACCGCTCGGTCTGGCAAGGGTTTAACGTGTTCGGTCACACGTTCGTTCACGACTATGAGATCTGGATTGAGGAAAAGAGACTCGACCGTTCTTCTGCGCGTTCGGTCGTCGTGTATCCCGACTACTTGAAGCGCCTGTATCCGGGCGGCATTGTCGAAGAATTGCGGCTCGTTGATAGCCTCGCGCTGTTCTCAGTTACGGTCACTGCGCCGAAGCCTGTACACATTGATGTCATTCCCTTGTTCTCCGAAGGCGCCCGTGATTACGTCACGCGGTTTCGAGAACAGCTTGTGCTTCTCGCGCGTAGAAGCCATCTTTCGAAAACAGAACAGCAGCCGTATCCCGTTTGGCTGGCGATTCATGGAGCGGGTTTTCTGCCACAGAGGAAATCCACGCAAAGGCAAAACAACTTCTCGCCGGTCATTGTCGCCGGCCGGAAGGCAACTACGCATGTTCTCGTCTTCAGCGTTGGCGATACACCTGAGGAAGCCGTACAGCATGCACGCTCGTACCTCAAGCACAAGGATCGCTATCATCGCGTCCGTCGCGAGCGCATGGAGCGCCTGCTGCGCGAGACGTTCGTCGAGACGGAGAATGCAGACTTCAACAAGGCGCTGGCGTGGGCAAAACTCTCGCTCGATGCACTCCTGATGAACCAACGCATGAAGGGGATTTTCGCCGGGCTGCCGTGGTTCAACAACTACTGGGGCCGCGACACGTTTATTGCACTACCCGGTGCAACGCTTGTGCTGGGACGTTTCGGCGAGGCTAAGGAAATCCTGCTGAGCTTTGCGGCGCACCAGCAGCGCGACTCGACTTCGCACGACTACGGGCGAATCCCCAACATCATCACCACAACCGACCGGGCATACAACACGGCAGACGGTACGCCGCGCTTCGTGATGATGGCGCGAGAGTATGTTGAACGCTCCGGCGATACCGCGTTCATGTCTTCCATCTATCCCACAATCGTTCGATCAATTGAAGGGACGCTGCGCCATCATTGCGATTCCCTCGGCTTTCTCACGCACGGCGACGCGGAAACGTGGATGGACGCCGTCGGACCAGACGGGCCGTGGAGCCCGCGCGGCAATCGGGCAAACGACGTGCAGGCACTATGGGCACAGCAGCTGGAAGCCGGAGTGTGGTTCGCAACGCAACTTCAGGATAGCTCCCGCGCACAACGGTGGCGTGATCACCTCCTTCTTCTGAGACAGAACTTCCTCCGCTTCTTCATCCATCACGGTCAGGTCGTTGACCACCTGCGACGAGATGGATCGCCCGACAACCGACTTCGGCCCAATCAGATTTTCACAGCACGACTGCTGCCCGAGGAACTCCGTGCACAGGTTGTGCAAACCGTCGTCTCAAAACTCACGTACGAGTACGGCGTTGCGTCGCTCTCGCAAGAGGATGACGATTTTCATCCGTACCATCTTTATCCGCCTTACTATCCAAAAGACGCGGCATACCACAACGGAGTTGTATGGACGTGGCTTCAAGGTCCGCTGATTTCGGAGTTGGTCCATTTCAATGAGCATGAGTTCGCATTCCGACTAACGCAAAATGCAGTTCACCAAATCCTGGACCGAGGCGCGGTCGGCACACAATCGGAACTGCTCGACGCGCTGCCGCGGGCGGACGAGCGTGAGCCGTTGCTGTCAGGCACCATCTCGCAAGCTTGGAACCTCGCTGAGTTCATCCGCAATTTCTATGATGATTATCTTGGGGCTCGTGTCAGCTTGCTGAATCATCACCTCGTGCTCCGACCGAGGATACCGAAGGCACTCGGTGCAGTGAAGGCCGTCATCAACCTCAACGGCCGAGCATTGCCGTTTGAAATCGGGAGCACGAACGAAACCACCTCCGTTCGTATCGACGCCAGCAATCTGCGGAAAGGCGGGACAGCCGAGATTCACCTGCTGATGGATGACAGCCAAGAAATCTCAGGCACGTTCAAGGTTCGACCTAATTCTCACATATTCATTACGCTAAGTGATTCAGCCTTATCTCTTGTATCAGAAGGAATTAGAGATAACTTCATCAGTGAAACTATCAACAACGCCGCAGCCCTCAGTAGTCGCTCGCCGCTGGCGTTCGTGGCTCCTTCGCTTCGTGCCGGGCTCAAAGCTCTTCGTCCACCTGACTATGCTTTAGTTCCACATCCTGCCATCAAGGCATTCAACCCGGTGGCACGCAGCCTTGTCTCGGTTGATGATCCGGAAGGCGATGACAATGGAACGGGAGCATTCACGTACCCGCTCAGCCCGCATTTCAAAAAAGGGGGATTTGACATCACTCGGTTTGCCGTCTCGGCAGACGACTCGATGGCGTACTTCGAGCTGCAGTTCGCGGCGCTAGCAAACCCCGGCTGGCATCTCGAATATGGGTTCCAGTTGACGTTCATCGCCATCGCCATTGATGAAGATGGAATCGAAAACTCCGGGAGACGATTGGTTGGACGGAATTCAAATTTCATGCTGCCGCCTCGGCGCGCATACGAAAGAATTATCTATGTGGGCGGCGGCGTTCAACTCGAGGACAAGGAGGGGCGTGTGCTTGCGGCATACGTCCCGAAGGAGGAAGACGTTTCGCATCCGTTGGGCGATGCTGAACGCGGCGTTATTCGCTTCGCGCTCCCAACGAAGTATCTCGGCACGCCAACGGAGAAATGGACGTTCACCGTTCTCGTCGGCGGGCAGGACGATCACGGCGGCGCGGGCTTAGGTGAGTTCAGGGCTGTACGAGAAAACGCAAGCGAGTGGCATGGAGGTGGAAGAACGAGAATGGATGAGCCGAATGTGTATGACGTCCTCGAGACGCGATAGAGAATCCTCAGCGACCTTCGAACGCGGCACGCAAACTCCGGTTCGTTACCCTGACCTATCCCTTCACACTTCCTAACGTCAATCCCGAAACGAGATATTTGCTCAAGGCAAGAAAGAGTATCACGACGGGAATCGTGACAATAATGGACGACGCCCCGTACAGTCCCCACTCCGTGCTCATGTTCGATTCGAACGATTTGAGTCCTAGCGGGAGGGTCCACAGCTGTGAGTCCTGAAGGATCTGTGCAGCAACGAGATACTCGGCCCACGCCGTCATGAATGAGAACAGAGCGGTGATGACCAGAGCCGGCGCTGCCAGCGGCAGGATGATCTTGTAGAAGGCTTGGAATTGATTGCAGCCGTCAATGCGTGCCGCTTCTTCGAGGCTTGTCGGGATCGTGTCGTAGTAGCCCTTCATCGTCCAAATCGTAAACGGCAGCGCTGTCGCGGTATAGATAATGATGACGCCGAGATACGTGTTGATGAGTCCGAGCTTGATGAGCATGATGTAGAGCGGCAGCAGCAGCATGGTTGCAGGAAACATCTGCGTCGTCAGCAGACTGAGCAAGCCGAATTTCTTTCCGATGAAATGAAAGCGAGAGAACGCGTAGCCCGCCATCGCGGCGAGAACCACCCCGGTAATCGTCACCACGCCGGAGACAAGAATGCTGTTCCACAGCCACAGCAAGAAAGGCTGGTCTGTGAAGAGCCGCTCGTAATTGTCGAACGTCGCGTTCTCCGGAATGATCTCCAGGGATGTCGATAGCAGCTTATCTGCAGGGCGGAGTGAGATGGTGACAACCTGTGAAACGGGATACACCGCAACGACACTGAAGAGTATCAGCGCAAGGTAAGTTGCCGCCAGCCGAAGCGTACGCTTCATCGTGAAACCTCGTACATCGTTGAAATACATCGCCCGGTCAAAACCACACACGTTTGTACAAAGAGATTGCCTTCTGCCAAATCTTGAGCTTCCCACCCACCCATCACTCCATCACTCCATCTTTCCATCAGTCCCCCACTCCACCATTCCATCACTCCATTCTAATACGCCGCCTCCGTTGCTCGAGTCCTCTTCATGAAGAAAAGACTGAACGCGAGGAGGATAACAAAGATCACCATCGAAAGCGCGGCTGCATACCCGTACCGATATAGATTGAACGCCGCCTTGTAAACAAAGGACACAAGGATGTGCGTCTGGTCCGACGGTTCACCGGCGTTGCTTACCAACCAGACGATGTTCAGGTTGTTGAACGTCCATACGGTACCGAGCGTAATCGCCGGCACCATCACCGGACGGATGAGCGGGACGGTAATCCTCCAGAGCTTATGCCACCACGACGCGCCATCAATGTCCGCTGCCTCGTACAACTCATGTGGAATGCTCTGGAGGGCACCCAGCGCTATCACCATCATGAAGGGAAAGCCGAGCCAGACATTTGTGAGAATGCAGGCGATGAACGCTTCGGTGGGACTTTTGAGCCATTCGACGGCGGGGAGGTTCAGGTATTTTGTAATAATGAGATTGATAGAGCCATACTCATAGTTGAACATGCCCCGCCACGTCAGAGCAACAATGTACTGCGGAATTGCCCACGGCAGAATCAACAGCGTCCGAAAGACAGGCTTCCCTCTCACATCTCGCTGGTTCAGAAGCAACGCGAGGAAAACTCCTATCACAACATGGAAAAAGACGTTCACCACAGTCCAGATGATGGTCTTCAGGAAAACACTGTAGAAATCGGGTTGCGTGGGTTCGGTAAAGACTTTGACATACTGCTGCGGACCAATGATCGTCCAGTCCTTGATGTGGCGGAGGTTCATGTTCGAGAACGAGATGACCACGTTGTACACGAACGGATAAAAGACGACCGCAAAAAGAATGAGAAAGGATGGAACGATGAGGAACGCGACGAACAGCTTATGTTGAAGGCGATTTTCCATGGTCCTTGCTACTCGTTCAATTCTTGAATCTTGCGAACGGCAAGGAGCTGCATTTCCTTCGCCGCCTGCTGGGGTGTTTTTGACCCGCCGAGCACAGCCTGATAGCCCGGACGCATCGCGTCCCAGATTGCGCGCAACTCGGGCACAACGGGCATGGGGCGCCCACGCTCGATCTGCAGCGCAGAGTTCCGGAGGATTTCATCGTTCTGCACAAAGTCGGAGTTGACCGCTTCGATACGTGTGGGCATCGTGTTGAGGATACGAGCCGTTTCCAGTTGCTGTTCAGGCTCCATGAGAAACCGCAGCAGGTTGATCACCAGCGGCCTTTTTTCCGGCGGCACATTCGCATTGAGCGAGTAGCCCTTGGGCGAAACCATCGGCGCGCACCACAAGCCCGTGCTTGCAATCTTCGGAAGCGGCGCTACACCGATGGCGATCCCCGCCTTCTTGTACCCCGCCCACGACCAGTCACCATTGATGATCATTGCACTCTTGCCATCCTTGAACAACGCATCGGCAATGTTGTAGTCCGCTTCGCCCGGGATGATTTTGTACTTGTCCCGCAAGTCACGAATGAACTGCAGCGCCCGAATCGTTCCTTCTGAATCGAGCGTCGGCTTGCCGTCGTCGGTCATCACCCATCCGCCGAACCCCGTCATGAAGGGAATGAAGAAGAACGGCTCGGTGTAGTTCCAGCATAACGCGTACTGGTCAATCTTGCCGTCGCCGTCTTTGTCAATCGTCAGCTTCTTGCCTATCGCGATCAACTCTTCGTCGGTTTCCGGCGGCCTGGAAACGAGCGCTTTGTTGTACACAAGCGTGAGGTGATTGCCTAACTTGTCAGCAATCTGGTACAGATGGCCGTTGTAGTAGGTCAATCCTTTCGGAATGAACCGTTGAAGATACTCTTGCTCGAAAAACTGTTCCAGGGGTTCGATAATCCCCATCACCTCAAACGGGCCGACTTGATCCGAAGGACCATACACCAGATCAGGTCCCTGCCCGGCAATAGCAGCCACAATAAAACCCGAGCGAAGCTCCTCCGTCTCCTTGTAAATGGCCTCCGCCGTGATGCCCGGGTTCTGCGCCATGAAGCGTTTCAACTGCGCTTCGAGAATCACCCGTTCATCCACGCGCATCTGATGCCAGATAACGATGTGGTGGGGATTCATCGGGCGCCTGCATCCACCCGTCAGGAGTACCGCAGCAAGAACCAGAGCGAACACCGCGCACCATCGGCGAGCGGCGGATGTATGCGAGGCCGCCATCAG
Source organism: Ignavibacteriales bacterium (assembly GCA_037441705.1). GTDB lineage: Bacteria > Bacteroidota > Ignavibacteria > UBA10030 > UBA6906 > CAADGV01. Next base: position 19,709 of record JBBIRR010000011.1, on the reverse strand, counting down.
TATTCGAACACCAAACACTGACCCGGATGCAGCTTTGCACGCACATGGCCGTCCGTCAACGCATACTCCTTTCCTTCGAGCAAGTCCACGACTTTGTCTCTTGATGAATCCAGCCGCACGAGAGCCGTCTCCGATGCATGGAAGTTCGTGTTGGACACAACCGCAAGACGTTTCCTCGGCTGTTCGCAGACGCGCGCAAACGCGAGGATGTGTTCGCTGTGGCTGGAGTCGGCGTGCAGCATAACAAAGGAAAGCGGGTTATCGTCCACAACAAGTTTTTGATACTTGCTGCGGATGGCAAGCACCTTCTTCACCCACCAGCAGATGTGGCTCTTGTTCAGCCAGTTGTACGCATATTCGCTGAACAGCGGAAGTTTTTCCGACGGATACTGCTTCAGCTGGTCGTTGGTGAAATCCAATCCCGTGTTGATGGGATAGGTTTCGGCAAGTTCATAGCCGGAATGAATAAACGGAATGCCCGGCAGGAAGCTGTTCACCACCATCGCCCACATGGAGTAGGGAATACCGCCCGGGCGCGCCGCCGCTCGCGGCGTGTTGTGATTCTCCGGGGTCGCAAAGAACGGAATCGGGAATCCTTCCGAAGCGGCGCGTCTGCAGAACGACCTCATGCGCGGCGGATGGTGTTCATCAATCCACAAGAAGCCGAACACCGCATTGTATCCCTCTTCTCTGCTGCGGCGTGTAATCGAGAAGTTTTCGTCCCAGAAGGCAAAGTCGGGATCGTTCTTCCGCGCGGTACTCACCATTTCCTGCTTCAACTGCATGGGCAGGGCATGGCCCATGTCGATCATGACACCGTCGATGTGAAACTCGCGCTGATAGTACGGAATGATTCCGACAATCCTATCCCACAGCGGCCGATTGATATTCTCGGGTCGCGCAAGACGCTCGTCGTACATGCGAATGGTGTTGTAGGCAATGTAATTGAAGTCGGGATGGACGTACATGCGCAGATACGTGACGTCATCCCAGGGCGGCTGATTGTCGTCGGGCGGCCAATCGGCGAAGGCGCCGGGAATCTTCACGCGCTGCGAGTTCGGCAGCGTGCCGATGTAGCGCCCATTCTCCTTGCTCACCGCCTCCGGCGCGGGCGGTTCGGTGAAGAAACTGCGATAGATCGGATGCGGCGGAAGAAGTTCGGTGAAGTTATGCTCACGCACCTTGCGATGTATCTGCTCCAATTCATGAGGCGTGAAGATGGGCGAGCCGTAACGCGACTCATCCTGATGCGCAGGGTCGCGGTTCGGAATCTCCTCTTTGATCCAATACATCCATTCCGGATGTTCCTTCACCCAGTCGGAATCTTTCGCCGCCGTACGGAACACAAACTCCACCACAACCCGAAGTCCGAAGTGATGCGCCGCTTCGACGAACGCTTTGAATTCCGTCTTCGCATCGAGTCCTAATGCCGGCTCCGCGAGGTTCTCATCCAGCTCGTACGGATTGCGGATGGCATACGGCGAACCGAGCGTTCCTTTGTTGCCGTCGTGACCGATGGCGGTAATCGGGAGGAGATGCACCGTGTTCGCTCCCAACTGCTTGATGTAGGGCAGCAGCGCCAACGCTTTCATGAACGTCCCGGTCTCGCGAAATCCGTCGGCGTTCACCGGCATATCGAGCTTCCCGTTGTCGTTGTGGTCGAACGCCGCCGTTGTTCTTACAAACATGTTGTAGATGACGGCATCCCGACTCCACTCGCCCCCGGTCGGCTGCGGCTTCGGCGGCTGCTTCGCCCGCCGTGCTTTCTCCACGGCATCCAGAAAAAATTCAAACGGATTCACCTTCACACGCTTCGGCGTGCTCGGCGCATCGAAGATTTCATCTTTCATCCACAACGAAGGGATGGTGTAGGTGTATTTCTTCGCCTCCTTCTTCTTTCTTCGCAACACCTCCTCCACGATGTCCAGAGCCGATGGTGGTGTGTATGCTTTCCCCATAGACTATTTTTTCCCGAAAGTATCCCGGATGATGATTGTGTCTGCAGACTTTTTGATGACGAGCTTGCGATTGTCCGAGGGAAATTCCTCTCCCGGAACCCATTCACCCCTCCGCCCGCTGTTCGTGTATTTGTACTGGAGAGCCGTCCCCACGGGAAGCGTGAGCGTAAGCGACCACACGCCGTCCGCAGGACGTTCGTCTCCGTGCGTGCCGTCGTCGTACATGCGCACGAGATTCGGCGTCCACTCGCCAAGCTCCTTGCGATTGCCCGCAATGTAGATTGCATCCTTCACCGTAATGCCCGCGGCATCAACGGTGAAAAGAATCTCTTGCATCTCGGTGGTGCCCCGCGCCATCACACCTCCGCCCTCCTGTGCCGATACGGATGCGGCTGCACTCTGCTGTGCTACGATGATCGGCTCGAACGCCGGCTGCGGCATCGTCCCGCCGGCACGGCGCGCAAAATCATACACATTCTTCAAATGAATCCGAAAAGCCTCATCGAAAGGCCGGTCGCCGGCCGGAGCAGTCTGGTCGCTTCCGTACCACCAGAACCAATCCGAGCCTTCAGCCGCGTACATCGCTTCGTACGCTTTGAACACGTACCATGCTCGTGTTCCTTTTCTTGGCGGAGGAGCCGACGGGTTGGGCTGCTTCAAGCCGCTCGCCTCCAGATCACGCCGCGCCTGCAGTAAATACTCCCACGCCCTGTTCTCTTCCGGCTCGCCGATCCAGGTATCGAAGTTGGCGTTGATCCACGAGCCGGGCCAGAGGCGCTTCATCTCCGGGAGCTGATCGAGCGGATGCGGATCGATGCCACGACCCGGGTTTCCTACCACATACTCCGTTGTTGTGGTGGTAATAACCTGACGCGTTGAAAACAACTTGCTGAGCTTGCGATACAGCGCATGCAAGAACTCTTTCCCGTCAATATCGTGGCGATACCACTCCCACGCATTCTCTCCGTCAAGAATCACCGTCAGCAGAACGTCCGGCTCATCCTTCTTCGCCGCGCGTGCAAGGATCGTCCGGATGAAATCCTCCGCGGCTTCCTCGCCCCGATAGTTCTGATACTTGAAGCCGATGCGATCGGAAAGCTCGGTATCTCTGAACACCAACGCCATCCACTCGTCTCTACCGCTTGCATCGCTCCCCGCCGCAAAGCGATAGGGCGTCGTATTCGGCTGGCCGGCAGGATCGGAACGCTGAAGCACTTTGACATCCGTCGCCGCCCACCACACGCCGTGCTTGCGCAGCAAGGGAAGGACGGGCTGCGCCACGGCACCTTCAGCAGGCCACATGCCCGTCGGCGCCACGCCGAACATTTCCTTGTAAAACTTTACCGCCTTTGCCACCTGTGCTTCCGCGTCTTGCGGGTAGGAGAAACGCGCCGGCAGCGCGTCATCAGGTTGACAAAGAGCCGCAAGATCGGAATCATAAATCAACGGAAGAATCGGATGATAGAACGGCGTCGTGATGATATCGAACTGACCCGTACGTCGCAAAGCATCGTAGCGCAGCCTCCTGTGCATCGGCACGACACTCGCCATCACCTTGTATGCCTCGACGAGAATACGCCGGCAGTCGGCTTCCGTCACCGGACGCCTCAAAAAGAATCGCCTCCCCTCGGCATCGAACCGCACAAGATCGCTCAGGTCGCACCACAGTCCGTTCGGAAGTTTCACCTCTCCCCTCAAAAAGTCCGGATCGAAATGAGCGAGATAAAAGAAGAACTTGATCTCCCGCATCTCCTGCTCGGTGAACGGGTTCACGCCCGGACGCATCGTCGCGGCAAGCTTCTCCTTCAACGCCCGATATTCCGGAAAGCGCTCGATCATCACCTCACTGATGCCGAAGGCGTTCCAAGTATTCTTGAATAAGAAACCAACGTCGGCGCTATCAAACTTCGCCGTCGGCTTCAGCATCAGATCAATCCACGGGTCGGTCTTGCCCTTCCATGCTTTGAGAAACCCTCGTGCATCAATCGAGTTCCGCTTCGTGTCCACAAACGCTCGCAGCCTCTTCACATAGTACTCATCAAGCTGGTAGAGCAGACTCGACGTCAGGTTGATGTTGCAGTGAACGTCGGGATACTGCTGCAGCATTGCCGCCATGTCGAAATAATCCTTCGTCGCATGCGTGCGCACCCACGGCCCCTCCAGCTGATCCGTTGCCGGATTGAGATACAGCGGCTGATGTTGATGCCAGATGATGTTGAGGTACAGCGGTTTGCGGTCGGGGGTGGGAGCGTACTCATCGTGCGGGTTCGCTTTCGGAACCGGCGGCACGGACGTGAGCTGAACGGTTCCCTCTTCTGTCAGGACAAACACCGAGTTCTTTCCCGAGTTGTTGTAGTTCTCCACAACAGCCGGATTGTTCGGATCGGGCACATACTCACGCGCATTCACGTAGAACAGATACTGATAGATGCCCGGCGCGAGCGCAACCGTCGTCACCCATGCGTTCGATGAATTCCTTCGCAACGGATGCGCGTCTTTCGACCACGCGTTGAAGTCGCCCACCAGCGCCACGGAACCATAGCCCTTGTCCGGCAAAGAAAATTCCACGCCGCCGGCAACGGCTTTCGGCTGCGCGTGAACCTGCAGCGACGAACAGAGCACGGCTGCGAGGAGAGATAACCTTCTTGATCTCACAAATAGGGTCATGGTTTTTGTGTTGGGCGTTCCGGCGCTAAACGCTTCGCAGCGCCGTCGGCGTCCTGCGGGCTTCGCCGCCTGCGGCGGACTTCGGTGCTTCGCTGAACAGCGCTCAGCACTGCCCCCTGCGGGGGCACCCTCCGGCCGCCTAACGCGCGGCACTCAACGTGCACTACAGCTTCTCCATCCGCCGTGCATCCTCTCTATCTCGCTAGCACCATCTTCCGCGTTTGAACAAACGATCCCGACATCAAGCGATAGAAGTACACGCCGCTTGGCAGATTGCTGCCATCGAACTCCACCGACCTGAATCCAGCATCCAAAATCCCATCCACCAGCGTCGCCACCTCTCGCCCCAACACATCGTACACCTTCAGCGTCACTCGACCTGAACCTTGAACCGCGAAAGGAATGCGCGTGGTCGGATTGAACGGATTCGGATAGTTCTGTCCCAACCCATACGCAATCGGAATCTCCGCATCGCTCCGCTTCACATCGTTCAGGATGCTGTCCGGGAAGCTGGAGAAAAACAACGCCGTGTACGCCGGCACGGTCAGGCTCGGCACCACCCCGCCGCTCACCGTCAGCGTGCTCTGATCAACAATGTTGTAGAACGTGCCGGAGCCGACCCAGGGGATGTTCGTGACGGTCTGATCGAGATTCGTGAAGTTCGCCACGCCCACAAAGCGCGCTGTCGTCGTCGTATCCTCGAAGCCCCATACTAGTGTCTTCTGCGCGTCGTATCGGTACAGGCGGCGTAGCACACCATCGTAGAGTGCGGGATTCCGTTTCCGCTGACGGATGAGCGTCTTGTACCAGGCAAAATGCTGCTGTCCGCGCGACGTTGGATACAGGTACCACTCCACAGGGCGGTAGCTCAGTCGGTGATTGCCGTCCGTCCATCCGCGCGGCGCACTGAATTCCTGACCTTCCCACAACATCGGAATGCCGAGCGAGGTAAAGCAGAGCGCGCCGTACAGCTTGTCGCGCAGCAGCGCCTCATTCAGCGGCACACCCTGATATGTGATCATCTCGTACAGCACGGACTGCTCGTCGTGGTTGTTGGTGTGATTGACCGGCTCTGTGCGGCGAGCGTACCGCGCGGGCGTTGACGGAATATCGTTGCCCGGATACGCGCCGAGATCAATCACCAGATCCTCGATGCGGGTCAGCGTCCTGTTGCGGAAACGCGCCTCGTCGAACAGCTCATCGTGAAAGCTGTCGTGCCAGCCGCCCGTCAACCCGCTGTAGTAAATGAGGGCCGGGCTTTCGGGAAGGTGTTCGGCAATCTGATAGATCTGACCCTGATATTCTTGATCAATCCTGTTTGCCCAGCCGAGTATTCCCTTTGTCGGCTCGTTCACATTCCAGCCGATGCCCTGCGTATAGTCGTAACGAAATCCGTCCACACGATACTCATCAATCCACATCTTGAGCGCCGTGTACACCAACTCCTGCGTCTCCGCCGTCCAGTGATCTAAGTCGCGGAAGAAGCAGAGGTCATCTTCGTTGAAGCGCCGATCGTTGCAATCCTTGAAATACGGACTTGCGGTATCGGGCTGCATCTGCCACAGCGGCCCGGTGTCGTTAAGGTGATTGAAGACGACATCGAGAATCACGGCAATGCCTCGCGCATGCGCCGAATCAACGAACACTTTGAAATCACGCGGCGTCCCGTAGGCAGGCTCGATGGCAAAGTTGTGGTTGAGATCGTAGCCCCATGAATGACCGGACCGTCCGACCAACCCGTAATCGGTAATGGGCATCAACTCAACGGCGTTGATGCCGAGCGAATCGAGGTACGGCAGCAGCGTCGTAAGATGCGCGAACCCCGCCTGTCCGCCGCCAAGTCCGTAGTAGCCGCCGGCAAACTCACCGATGTGCAGCTCGTAGATGACGAGTTTATTCAGAGGCGGACGCTGATAGTTCGTCGAACGCCAGATGTAATCGTCGGCCGTCAGGCCTTCGGGTCCTATGGTGAAGCGGGTCCCGTAGGTGCCGTTGTACCGCCCCCACGGGTCGTTGATCAACGAGCCGCTCGCCGTCTGGTACTGATACTCGTATGTCCCGGGAGGCAAATAGACGTTCAGCCACCAATCGTTGGTGGTCGGATTTTTCCTCATGAACACAGGTGGAACGCCCGCCACCGGCTGGCCGGCAGGCGCGATGCGCAGCGCGACGAAGTTGGTTCCCCCCACCCGCAGTCGAAACGTTGTGGAGTCGTTCGATGCCGCGCTCGGCAGCGTCACGCCATGCTTTGCATATGAAGGCATCGGGGCAAGCGGCGGCCCGCCAACCTGAACGAGAAAACTTACCGTATCCAGCGTTGTGCCTGCGTGGAGGATCACCGTGTGCATCCCGTTTGCCATCGCATCGGGCACCGTGTAGCTCATCTGCTTCGTGCTGAAGTTGTATGAACTGCCGATGCCCGTCACGGTCGTGCCGTCAATCGTCAACGCCAACTGCGATGTGTCGAATGTGGTTCCGACTTTCGGAAAGATGTATGCTGTGATCGTCGGATGGTTCGTGCTTACCGTTCCTGTCCGCTGATTCGGCAGGAAATGATAGATTGTCGGATCTTTGACGATGATGAACGAGTTGTCGTTGTCGGACGGGTTGACGTGATGGTTGAGCGGATCATTGGGCCAAACGGTAACGCCGTTGTAGTAGAACTTGTACTGGTATGCACCGGGAATCGGGGCCGGCGCGCCACCGATAGCCAGGCGCGCATCACGCGTCCAGAGCGTGCCGCCGCGATAAACCATGGGCCACGCCGTCGTGCTCCAATTGTTGAACTGCCCCGGCACCGAAACACCCGTGGGAAACCCCTGCACGTTGTACCGAAACGTGACATCAACGCTATCCTGCGGAAACGCTCTCGATATGATCAGAACGGCAGCAAACAGTAGTGTTCGTTTCATCATTATTCCCTCCTTCTATTCATCATTGGTTCGATGCTACCGCTCGCCTATCAGCACAAGTCCGGAAAGACCGGGAAGCTCTCGCGTCGGCATGCCGTTGGCACGCTGCGGCCAGACTTGACGCCATGAGTACGAGGTGAAAGATTCGATATCCGACAGATGGACCGCCTGCTCGCGGAGCGAGTTATTCAACACAACGAGCGCCGCCGATCGTCCGTCAAAACTCCGTCTCCAATATCCGTAGAGATTTCTGTCATTATCCACGACGGCTGTTTCGAACGTTCCGCGTCGGAACACCGAGTACGTATTGCGCAGCGAGATGAACTGCTTCAGTGTCGTTAACAAATCCCTGTCCTGCTTGCTCTCGTCCCAGATCATCGTTCCGCGACAGTCGGGGTCTTTGCCGCCGGTCATCCCCACCTCGTCGCCGTAGTACACCATCGGCGCACCGACGTAGGTCATTTGGAACAGCCAGGCAAGTTTCAGAACACGCTTGTCGTTCTTGCAGAGTGTGAGAAAGCGTTCGGTGTCGTGACTGCCGAGGAGATTCTGCAGGACGAAGCTGACGCCCGGCGGATAGTCGTTGCGCACGGCCGCAAGCGATGCGTCGAACTCCGCCGGCGTGTACGTCCGATGGGAAAAGAACTCGATGCACGCTCGCCGGAAACGATAGTTCATCACCGCGTCGAATTGGTCTCCCTGCAGCCACGGCGAGGCGTCGTCCCAGATCTCTCCGACGATGTAGGCATTCGGGTTCAGTCGTTTCACAACTTTCCGCCATTCAATCCAGAACGTATGCGGAATCTCGTTCGGCACATCGAGTCTCCACCCATCAATCCCAAACTTCATCCAATACTCGGTCACATGAAAGAGGTATGCGCGTACCTCAGGCACATGCACCATCAACTTCGGCAGATCGCCGAGATTCCACCAGCATTCATAGTTCGGTCTCCGCGGTGAGCCGACGGGAAAGTAGTAGATGTTGAACCACTTTGCATAACGTGACTTCGGGCCATTCTTCTTCACATCTTCGAAGGCAAAAAAATCTACGCCCGTGTGGTTGAACACGCCATCGAGAATGATACGAATGCCGCGGCCGTGACACGCCTCGACCAGGCGCCGGAACACATCCTCATCACCAAAATGCGGATCAATCTTCAAATAGTCTTTTGCGTGATACTTGTGATTACTCGTTGACCAGAAGATGGGATTGAGATAGAGACAGTTGACGCCGAGCGAGGAGATGTAGTCGAGATGATCAATAATGCCTTGCAGGTCGCCGCCGAAGTAGTTGTGCGGCGTTGGCGGCGCGCCCCACGGTTCAACATTGGGCGGGTCGTTCGTCGTGTCGCCGTTGGCAAAACGCTCGGGAAAGATCTGATAGAACACAGCGTCCTTCACCCAGTCGGGGACAAACGAAACTTCTTCAGCACGTTCTATTGCAAAAGTCGAAACTCTCATACACGAAAGAGACGAGGGCAGACAATCCGACGGTCGCTCGACGATCCGCAGCCCCAATCTGGAAGCGCTTCCAGAAGAACGCGAGTTTTGACCTGAGAATCAAGCACAAACTCTCTAACTCTGTATGCCGTAAGATGTTTTGCAATTCGGCGCTTGGGTTTTCGACCAGAACCTTCTATATTGAAACGACGTCTCTTCATCAATCGGACTTCAGTGAATCGGCGCAAAGAGTCAACAGCACGCGAGCTATCGAAAGCAAAACGCCGCGCGTTTCTTCTGTTCACACTTCTGTTTCCCATCATCTTCCTATCGCTGACGGAGTTCATCCTGCGACGTGCACGCTACGGCAGCGACCTGTCGCTCTTCACCACCGAGACCATCAACGGCAAGCAGTACTGCTTTGTCAACCCGGACGTGAAGGGCCGCTACTTCGCTCGCGTTGATTTCACTCCGAACACCTCGCTCGATCATTTTCAGATGCCGAAGCCGGACAGCACGTTCCGCATCTTCTGCCTCGGCGGTTCGACCACTGCAGGGTTTCCGTACAGCTTCGTCGGATCGTTCTCGACGTTTCTGCGCGATCGGTTGAAGGCGATGTTTCCCGAATGGCGCATCGAGGTGATCAACCTCGGCATGACGGCAACGAACAGCTTCACCGTTCTTGATCTTGCCCGTGAGCTTGTCGATTACCAGCCGGATCTCTTCATCGTCTACGACGGACACAACGAATTCTATGGCGCGTTGGGCGTGGCGTCCCGCGAGTCGGTGTTCGGTTCGCGCTGGCTCACCAAACTCTATCTCCGGCTCGTCCACTTTCGGACGTTCCAACTGCTGCGCGACATCTACTTCGGCGCGATGCACCTGTTTCAAGCGGATGCAGACGAGGCACAGCGCGGGACGATGATGGAGCGGCTTGCACGCGGAAAGTACATTCCCTACGGCAGCGATCTCTATTGGAAAGGTTATGAGATTTTCAGAGACAACGTCCAGGACCTGGTTGAGCTATGCAGGGACCACGGGATACCTCTCTTTCTCGGCGCGCAGGTTTCTAACGTGCGAGACCAACCGCCCTTCGTCTCCCGCGCCGAGAACGCAACACCTCTCGCATCATTCGAACTCCGATACTCGAACGGCAAGAAGCTGATGCGTGAAGGCAGATTTGCCGAAGCCCTGAACGAATTTCAGGCTGCACTCAACGTGGACTCCCTCCATGCAGATGCCCAGTACTCCCTTGCACGCTGCCTGGACACCCTCGGACGCAAACGTGAGGCGCTCGCTCACTACGTGAAAGCGCGTGACTACGATATGCTGCGCTTTCGCACAAGCAGCGACTTCAACGCCCTGCTCCGACAGATGGATGACGACAGGCTTGTTACATTCGTTGACATCGAACGGAAGTTCAAGGCAAACTCTCCGGACTCGCTCATCGGAAACGGGCTTATCCTCGAACATCTGCATCCTAATGCCCGAGGATATTTCTTGATTGCCAAGGAGTATGCGTGGAAGATGCACTGGCGCAAACTCATCGTGCACACGGATGACGAGTGGAATCGACGCGACAACCTCGACGATGAACGTCTGTGGAACGAACGTGCCTTGACGCCGCTTGATGAACGCTGCGCGCAGCGGCGTCTTGCTCTCCTGACATCCGGCTGGCCGTTCCAGTCCGAAGAGCAGCCCGTTCCCGCAATCGATCCGAAAGATACCATCGGCGTGATTGCCGAACAGATGGTGCGCGGCCTCATCACATGGGAGCAGGGCCACGTGACCGCGGCCGAGCACTATGCCCGCCGCAACGACTACCCCGCGGTGGAGCGCGAGTACAAGGCTCTCATCAATCAGATCCCGTTGAATGTCTCCGCCTATCTTCTGCTGGGACAAGTCTATCTGCGGCAGAACAAGAATCTCGACGCTGCCGGCATCCTCGTCCGTTCGCTCGACGTGCAGAAGACCTACTTCGCCTACCGTACGCTCGGCATGCTTGCGCTGGACCCGCCCGTTGCGATCGACTTCTTCCAGCACGCTCAGCAACTCGCCGGCAGCCGGCAGGAGAAGATCGAGTCCGGATTCCTGCTTGCTCAGGCCTACGCGCGGGACAGTCGAACGGAAAAGGCAATCCAAGAGCTTCGCGCAATTCTCGCACTCCAGCCTGATTTTGGCCCTGCTCGCCAGTTGCTCGCTCATCTTCAACCCGCGGTGCAATGAGTAAACCAGCGTCCAAACGGCGCACCTCCGGAGAGCGCGCAGCAGAATTGACTCCGCGCCGCAGAAGGATTTTTCTCTTTCTGACCATTCTCTTCCCATTCCTTTTGCTCGGCCTTCTCGAGTTTGGATTACGCATCGCCGACTACGGCGGCGACTTGCGTCTGGTCGTCAAGCGACAGATGGGAGGCAAGTCGTTCTACTCAATCAATCGCGCAGTCGGGAGACGGTACTTCGCTCAGGCGGGAACGATCATCCCCGAACCTGCGGATGATGTGTTCGAGATTGTGAAGCGCAAGAACACCAAGCGCATCTTCTGCCTCGGCGAGTCCACGATGGCAGGATTTCCGTACGAGTTCAACACCACGGCGCCGGGATTCCTGCGAGACAGACTGCAAAATCTCCTTCCTCAATACAACATCGAAGTCATCAACGTCGGGCTGTCGGCCGTGGGGAGTTTTGTTGTGTTAGACTTCATGGATGAACTAATGGACTACGAGCCGGATTTGTTCGTTCTCTACCTGGGGCACAATGAGTTCTATGGCGCCTACGGCGTCGGCTCACGCGTGGCCATGAGCGGAAGCCCGACGCTCACACGGTTCGCAATCGGTTTGCTGAAGTTCAAGACATTTCTGCTTCTTCGGGATGCCTACTTTGCAGTGCGAGAGGCGATCACACCTCCTCGCCGTCCTGCAGAAAACGCGACGCTGATGGGACAGGTGGTTGGTGAACAAATCATTCCTTACAAAAGTCCCTTGTATGAGCAGGCGCGAATCACCTACCGCGAGAATCTCGAACGCATCATCGCTGCTGCTGCGAGAAGGAGCGTTCCGATTGTCGTCAGCGCACTTGTCAGCAACCTGAAGGACCATCCCCCGTTCGAGTCGGTGTTTGCAGGCGGGACGAGCGACAACGTGAAAACCGCGTGGCGGACCTGTATGCACGCCGGCGATTCGTTGATTGCCCATCACGAGCTGGCTGCGGCAATCGACCAGTACCGCCGCGCCACCGTGCTTGACACGATGAACGCGGAAGCATTCTTCAAGCTCGGCCGAACGCTCTATGAAGCATCCCGGTTCGATGAGGCCAGAAGAGCGCTGACGCGCGCCAAAGACCTCGATGCGCTCCGTTTCCGCATGACGGAGGAGTTCCAGGACGAATTGCTTCGCATCTGCTCTGCGTTGGGGGCCGCCGTCTCACGCGTCGATTCCTCCTTTGCGGCCAACTCTCCTCACGGGATCGTGGGCACCGAGCTGATTCTCGAACATCTTCACCCCAATATCAACGGCTACTTTTTGATGGCGAAGACATGGTGCCAAACGATCATGGCCAGCGGCATGCTTGTCCCGCGCAGCGCATGGCGCATTGATCAGGACAAAACGGACGCGGAGTACATGCAACTTTCCGCCGCCTCGCCGTTCGACAGCGTCGTGGGACGGTTGAAGATTGATCTGCTGATGCACAAGTGGCCGTTCCAGAAGGTCGAACAGCCCTTCACATTCTCGCCGAAAACCATCGTGGAAGAGATCGCCTACCGCTACGTTCAGGGAGCCGTCGCGTGGTCGGATGCTCGTTATGCACTCGCCGAGGCATACGCTGCAGCGGGCGAGTTCGATCGTGCACGTAACGAATGCTTCGCGGTCTCGAAAGTCATTCCCTTCTCGTACAATCCTCTCCTGCGCATTGCGGACTATTTCGCGCGCGAAGGCAAGATGGCCGAAGCAAAAGCGGCCTACTGGCGGTGTGTGACTACGGAGGACAATCCATTTGGCAGGATGAAACTGGGCTGGCGTTATCTCGAAGAAGAGAAACCCGATTCGGCGCTTCAGCAACTCCGGCTTGCATTTCAGGTGAACGAGCACGCGTCGGACAAACTTTCGGCGCAGGGGGCGGCATCGGGACGCTATCTGCTCGCCGTTGCGTACGCCAAGCTCGGCAACATCACGGAGGCAAAATTGCAGCTTGAACGCTCACTCGCCATTCAACCCGACTACGCTGATGCGCGGGAGCTGCTGAGGCAACTCAACACTCTCCGCCGCTAACAACCCTCTCAACGAAATCCTTCGTGATGAACCCGACCTGCCTGCGGTACTGTCACGCCGGAGCGTTGGGATCCCTCTGTTTTCGAAGGCGAAGATTCGAGTCGGGTCACAGCAACCTGTTCCGCCGCCGGCGGAGTGGCGGGAGGAATTGATGCCGACCCCGGCTGCGGTTCATCATCGAACCCAAAAAGCAGCAGCGGCACAACGTACAGCACGCACAACAAATCGCACCGTGTAAAACGATCCTCAGGAACCATAAGCGTTCAGAAGGAATGCTCAGCCAGGATGCACGCCAGAACAATGCACCCCGCTGCAAGGAATGAGCGGGGTGCATCGCAGACACGAGGCGTCACTTCAGCAAGAGCATCTTCTTGAGGTCCGTCCGATCGCCGCTATGCAAACGGTACAAATACATCCCGCTTGCCAGGCTCGATCCATCCACATTTACCCGATAGTACTTGCCTGCTTCGGCCACGTCATCGAACAGCGTCGCTACTTTCTGACCCAACACATTATACAGCTCCAGCTTCGTCGGCGCTGTGGTCTCCACGGAGAACTTGATCGTGGTCGTCGGGTTGAACGGGTTCGGATAGTTCTGCAGCAACTGGAACACCCGCGGCGCTACCTCCTCCACCGACGTCAGCGAGGTAATGTTAATCGAGATTGCCGGCGTGAAGTGCGACGTGCCGTCCAAATCCACCTGCCGCAGCCGATAGTGATACAAGCCGATCTCGGTGATCGTATTGTCCACATACGAATAGTACTGCGGCTCGGTCGTGGTACCGTGGCCTGGCACGAAGCCCGGCAGCTCCGTCCATTGCTGCTCGTTATCGCGGCGGCGCTGGACGTAGAAGCCGTAATTGTTGATTTCGCTGATGGTCATCCACTCCAACAGCACACCGGGACCGTTAGGATTGATGCGCGCCGTGAACGAGCCAAGGACGATGGGAAGAGGGTTGATCGTGTTATCCGACCCAACGCCGAAATCGGAAAAGCCCTGCAAACCCGATGCGGTGAGCACGTTACCGCTGCGGGTTGTGCTTATGGCAACCCACGGTGCGGTGCTTGTGGCTCGTTTAAGGATGTAGAGCTTATCCGGATCGTTGATGCCCTGCATCCCTGTAATGTCGATGGAAACATTGTACGTTGCACGACCATTGTAATCATCCCCCGAATAGGTGATCGTCCACCACTTATTGTCGGAAACAACGTTGGGCGTAAAGATGCTTCCATCGGGAGTGGTTGCGGTTGTGTTTGTTGCAAACTCCGGCGTGGAAAGCGTAGGCGGATAGCCTGTGAACCACGCAAAGTATGCGGTACCGCCGGGAACGTTTGGCGTATTCTTCGGCTTCCCTTCTTGCTTGCGAGCGACATAGCCTTTCTTTTCTCCCTGATGCAGAGTGCCTACGCGCAAGCCGTTGAAAGTCACATCGCGCAACTTGATGCTGTGCATAGGAAGATGCCGTATCGTTGCCCCTTCGGGATGTTCAGGCGGTACAGTAAACGACGTAAAGTTCACCGAAACACCTTGTGGACCGTTGATCACTCCCGTACCAGACACAACTTGACTGAAGACATCGCTCGATTGGTACACCTGCACATTATCTATAAAGCAATTATTACCAAAATCACTCACTCCCCAAAATACCAGAACAACATTGTTCATACCCGCATAGGCACTAAGGTTCACGGTCTCATGACGCCAGTCAGTCGCCGCAGCAGGTACGAAGGAACTTGTCGAGGCCGGTAGCGTTGCCAGCGAGGGAGTGCTGGCGTAGGACTTTGCAAACACAGGACCCGTGATCGTCATTCCTCCGTCCGTCGAGATGTAGATTTTGAGAGAGTCGTCTTCTGTAGTGAAGGTCCGGTATGCCACATGGAACGACAAGAACACACCGCCGGCACCGTTTGCAGAAAGAGTGGACGGCAGATTTATCAACGGCGACGCCAGGTAACTGAAACCGGTTTCACTGTAGAAAGGCGCGCCAGCAGCAGTGTCGGGAGTTGCACCGCCCGCCCCGGTGGCTGTGGTAGCAAGCACCCAGTTGAAGTCACCGCCCGTTACCCAGTCCACAGGATTCGTAAACTTCTCGATATAGGGAAATGTTGATATCGGCACCTGAGCACCGAAGAATGTCGAGGCAGTGTCGTTTGCAGCATTGCCGTCTCCGGCGAGTTGCGTGAACACTTTCACAACATAAATGCCGGGGACGCTTGGAGTGAACGGAAAACTCGTAAAGCTTACCGTTACGGTATCGCCGGGTCCCAGTCCTGTGGCATTCACCGGACCGACGGGCGCTCCGCCGTTGACGCTATAACTTACCGGGATGCTTGCCTGCGCCGCAGTTCCGAAGTTCTTAATCAGCGCGTGGAAGATCACCGGTTGCCCTACCGCTACTCCGGCACTAGGATACCGCGTCACCAGCTGTGCCCCGGCATCATTCGCAAGCGGCGTCGTAATCATCACATCATCAATTGCCCACCCCTCATCATTTACAGAACCATCACTCGCGAATCTCCATCGGAACCGCACGTCGGAAAGCCCGCCAAACCCAACTAATGTGGTGGTGGATTGAATCCACCCCGATGAGTGCCCCGTGTATTCGGTAGATGTACCGCTCCACTTTGGTGGTACAAGCGGACCAAACGTGCTGCTGTTATTATACCAGCCGGTGCTGTTTGTTGTGTTGAATGTCGGGCCGGTTCCGAGTGTACTATCAACTCTCCGCCACACAGTACCGCCATCGGTCGAGTACTCCAACACGCCTCCGTCGAAATTAGATTCTGTCTTGAAATTCTGCCAGAACGAGAGGACTGGATTGCCCGTCACGCTGCTGAAATCGAAGATGGGCGACTGGAGGAACGAGTTCTGGCTATTAGCATAATTGCCTGTCGCCAGCGTGACGTATGCTTTCGTGCCGCCGTGTGCAGCGGAGATTTGAGTCTTTGCAGGTGTACCTCGTACCCAGTCGTTCGCACTTCCGCTGACAATACCCGTTGTCCAGCCCAGTCCGCCGGTCATAGGCTCGTCGCCGCCGATCGGTGCCGGTGAATCCTCGAAATTCTCCGTATAAGGGAATGTTGAGATCACCACGAGAATTGTATAGAAATTGGGGGACGATGGCGGGGTGGAGCCGGGCGGATTGATACCGCTGCCCCCTGCAGGATTCGTACCGCTGTTTGGCGTGGGAGCGTTGTCCTGAGCTGCTACGTAGTAGAACACCGTGTCGCCGCCGGTCAACCCGCCCATTGCTGCTGCGTTAATCGTGAACGTGTAGTCGTCACCGACCACCGTCGTGGCAGTGGCGCTGTTCCATGAACCACCTGCCCCTTTACGGAAGTAGATGCGCGGCGCCCCGGCACCCGTACCGACTCCCGAAGCATCGGTGATGGTTGCTGTGAGATTGCGGTTGCCCGTGCTGCCGGTATTGGCTAACGGGGTGTATAAAATGTTTGGTGGTGAGAGGTCAATCCCAATACCCGCAAACTCATCGGCGCCTACATCGGGCGTCGATGCATTGCGCACGTCACCATCGTAGTCGTCTGTAATTCCGCTAATCGGCTGCCCTCCGCTTTCCAACTGTGTCGCCGTTGATGTGCTGATGTGCAGAAAGTTGGGGTTTGATCCGCTGGTGCTAATAAACGGAGGATTCTCCGAGAACGATGCCACTTCCCGCGGACTTACACGTGTTTTGAAAGCAGCAATTGTTTGATCGGAGTTCGTGCCATCGTAGAAAATCAGATTGGCAGCTCCCGGCGTACCGGCATAGAAGGCATTGTTGTTGGAACTTGACGCGTAGTTCGTCAGCGTCGTGCTGGAACGCCTGTACGCAACCGTCAGTCCCGTTCCACTGGGTGTGGATGTGTTAACAATAACATTGTTCCGCATGTCCAATGCGGCTGTTGTTGCGGTAGTACTGGTGGTGTGGAAGATGCCGGACGTGTAAAAATTCGCACCGGTTGAACTTGCATTGATGTACACCGAGTTGTAGTAGAGATTGATATTCGATGTCGATGTAGTGGATGTAATGCTTATCCCGCGAATCGCATCGACGTTTGTTGCTGTGGTGGCGTTCGGCGCCCGCAGGTCTCCGATAAGATTGTTATAGACATTGAGCGTGGTGCCACCCGACAGGGTTATCCCGAAGACCGTTCCGCCGGCATTCGTGTTCTCAAGGTCGTAGATTCTGTTCTTAAACACGTTGTTTATGGTACCGGCGGCACCTCCGATGGATATCCCGGTAACCGTCGCAGCACCCGAAGATGAAAGCCCTGAGATGGTGTTGGAAGATATTTCATTTGTGTTAACAATGCCGGATGAGCCGCGTGCAATTCCCGTAATCGCGCCCGCACCGGTGATATTACTGATCGTGTTATCTGAGGCATCGTTTTCCCCATAGTTGAGGTTCAGCACTGTAATAGAACCCGTCCCGCCAGTTATGTTGCTGAAGGTGTTGTTGTTGACGTTCTTGGTAGGCGACCCGCCTTGGGTATTGCTCCAGCCGGCGATCGTCGTAGCACCGGTGACGGTAATATTAGAGAAGTTGTTGCCGACGTTATTGATAATCGAACCTGCAGGGTCACTGCCGTTGTCCGTATAAAACGTGACCGTTCCACCTGCGCCGGTTTTGTTGAAACCTGTGACAATGGAATTGCCATTTATATTTTTGACGCTGCCGGTTGGTGCTGTCCAGCTACTTGATATAAATGTGACACTACCGGTGGTGTTGACCGTCAGGTTCGTAAACGTGTTGTTGTTGACGCTTGAGGTGAGTGGACCGGTTGTGGATGAACCAACGAACGATATGAACGTGATGGCTCCCGACGCTGCCACTGTGTGCGTCGTGTTGTTGAAGTCATTATTGTTGATGTTCGTCGTTGATGTCGCAGTGCTGGTACTTGACTCGACAGCAATTCCCAGCATTGCACCTCCAGCAACGGCACTCCGCAGCGAAATGCTGTTATTATTGATATTGTTCGTAAACGTCCCCGTTGGAGCAACGGAAAACGATGGCACATAAATTCCACGCAGCGTGCCGCTTGTCGTCCCGCCGTCGGAACTCTGAATCGTGTTGTAGGAGATGTTGAAATTGTTCGTGTTGCGAACCA
Source organism: Ignavibacteriales bacterium (assembly GCA_037441705.1). Classification (GTDB taxonomy): domain Bacteria; phylum Bacteroidota; class Ignavibacteria; order UBA10030; family UBA6906; genus CAADGV01. The sequence goes on along the minus strand of JBBIRR010000011.1, from coordinate 1,358 downwards.
GAATCCCGTTGACCGTGCCGGAGACGTTCAGGTACGAGGAGAAGGTCCCGGTCGTGCCGTACCGCATGATCGTGTTACCGGTTGCGGCACTGGAACCGCCAATATCCAGTCCAACGTTATGCGCTGTGGCCGCAGTGGGACCAATGACCACAATGCCTATGTTGACGCTGTCAATCGTGTTGCCTTGGATTGTCAATCCACTGTGCGATACGGCACTCGAAGTCCCTCCAAGTGCCGTGGAGATGGTTGTCGCCGTATGCGTTGCGTTGCTGTAGATACCGAAGGTGTTCTGGTAGATGCGCTTCAGCTGGATCGTGCAATTCTTGATTGTGTTATTCTGTGCGCCGTTGGTGCTGTCGGCAGAGAGCAACGCCACGCCCCACTCAGTCATGTCATTCGACCCAGCGGTGGTAATGCTATTCGCCGCGTTTTCTAACATGGTGAACCCGTTGAGAGTCACGTAATCCGCACCAACAAGTTTGAAGATCGCATCGTTGAGATTGCCGGCCGTCTGAGGTGCTGGAGCAGTAAAGGTCGGGTTTGTACCCACGCCGCTTTTTTGGAAGACAATGGGATTGGCCGAAGTGCCTTGCGCAGTGATGACAAAACCACCGGCCGGGGCTGTCTCCGTGTACCCCGCCGATACATTGAACGTGACACCGCCCGAGCCAACACCCTGCGTGTTCAAATCAGCGATGGCGGCGGCGAGCGTCGCGTAATCACCCGGGATCGTCTTCGTGCCGGAGAGCTGGGCAAAGCTCGAGTTGCAAAGAAGGATGGACAAACCAACAAGGACACAAAGAGTTGAAAGACGCTTCATGGCGTTCCTCCTTTTGTGGGTTGTGTGATGAGAACTGATTGTAGCTCCAATTCAGGCTCAGCCATACAGGTGTACAATCCCATCGCTTGAATATTCACGCTGTTTGGATAGGGTGAATCCCTGCGGACTGCGATTGTTGTCGTTTCGAGTATGCCAGATGATCCGGCGATGACCTTGTGGTCTTTTTTTTGTAGCGGATACCACTCCCGCGAGGGAGGATTGCGGTTTGGTTATCAGGTTGATTTCATTTAGAAAAAGTTCTACAAAAAGTCAAGCTTTTCGGTGCAAAAAGCTGAAAGGTTGTACACCGTTCGTGACGTGAAGCGATCGTCGCCTTCAGCGATGCTGCGGCGGCCGGTGCCACAACGAAGAGTCTTAAGGCGGTCTCAAAATCTCGAGGTCGCGCGTAGAATCCTCGATTTCCCTCCCACAAAAAAACAAGCTACCCACCGTGTTGATGGGTAGCTTGCATTCAGGCAGATGGACTCCACGTCCATCGGTGATCCTATTTCATCAGCAGCATCTTCTTCGTCTCGGA